>NZ_JAPEMC010000001.1:3987500-4587500 GCF_026343115.1 Streptomyces sp. NBC_00102 | reverse complement strand
CGGACGCCCCGAATCCGGGGCGGCGGGCCGGGCGGCCCGGGCGGCGAGGTCGGTGTTGGTGGAGCCGGTCTCCTCCACCACGTCGAGCGAGGTCCACAGCGCGCCCGGCCGCAGCAGTCCGCGGCGGAGCGCGGCGGTGTTCAGGGGCGGCCGGTCCAGGTCCGACCAGCGGTTCGAAAGCGCATCCGGGGGTGTCATACAAGCCACCCTAGGTGTGGCAAAGGACGCACGAGGACGCACTGCCGATCGACGGGCCCGCCGATACGCTACGAGGCAGTAGCTGTACAGGAACGAGGGCTTCCCGTGGGTGCGTGCCGGGCCCGTCGCCGCGGACCGAGCCCCCGTCATGTCCCGTGACCAGGCAGGGAGCCGCCACCCGATGTCCGAGCCGCAGAGCGACATCCACACCACCGCGGGCAAGCTCGCGGACCTGCAGCGCCGTATCGGCGAAGCCACGCACGCGGGTTCCGAGCGCGCGGTCGAGAAGCAGCACGCGAAGGGCAAACTCACCGCGCGGGAGCGGGTGGACCTGCTCCTGGACGAGGGTTCCTTCGTGGAGCTGGACGAGTTCGCCCGTCACCGCTCCACCAACTTCGGCATCGAGAAGAACCGTCCCTACGGGGACGGGGTGGTGACCGGGTACGGCACGGTCGACGGCCGTCCGGTGTGCGTGTACTCCCAGGACTTCACGATCTTCGGCGGTTCCCTGGGCGAGGTCTACGGCGAGAAGATCGTCAAGGTCATGGACTTCGCGCTGAAGACCGGCTGCCCGGTCATCGGCATCAACGACGGCGGCGGCGCCCGCATCCAGGAAGGGGTGGCGGCGCTCGGGCTGTTCGCCGAGATCTTCCGGCGCAACGTGCACGCGTCCGGCGTGGTGCCGCAGATCTCGCTGATCGTCGGTCCCTGCGCGGGCGGTGCGGTCTACTCCCCCGCGATCACCGACTTCACGGTCATGGTCGACCAGACCTCGCACATGTTCATCACCGGGCCCGACGTCATCAAGACCGTCACCGGTGAGGACGTGGGCTTCGAGGAGCTGGGCGGGGCGCGCACCCACAACTCCACCTCCGGTGTGGCCCACCACCTCGCGGGCGACGAGAAGGACGCCATCGAGTACGTCAAGTCCCTGCTGTCGTACCTGCCTTCGAACAACCTCTCCGAGCCGCCGGCCTTCCCGGAGGAGGCGGACCTGGAGACGACCGACGAGGACCGCGAGCTCGACACACTGATCCCCGACTCGGCGAACCAGCCGTACGACATGCACACCGCCATCGAGCACGTGCTGGACGACGCCGAGTTCCTGGAGACCCAGGCGCTGTTCGCGCCGAACATCATCACCGGCTTCGGCCGCGTGGAGGGCCGGCCGGTCGGTGTCGTCGCCAACCAGCCGATGCAGTTCGCCGGTTGCCTCGACATCGACGCCAGCGAGAAGGCCGCGCGTTTCGTCCGTACCTGCGACGCGTTCAACGTGCCGGTGCTGACCTTCGTGGACGTGCCGGGCTTCCTGCCGGGCGTGGACCAGGAGTACGGCGGCATCATCCGCCGGGGCGCCAAACTGATCTACGCCTACGCCGAGGCGACCGTCCCGCTGATCACGGTCATCACCCGCAAGGCGTTCGGCGGGGCGTACGACGTCATGGGCTCCAAGCACCTGGGCGCCGACGTCAACCTCGCCTGGCCGACCGCCCAGATCGCCGTGATGGGCGCGCAGGGCGCGGTCAACATCCTGCACCGCCGCACGATCGCCGCCGCCGAGGACCCCGACGCGACCCGCGCGCAGCTGATGACGGAGTACGAGGACGCGCTGCTCAACCCGTACGTCGCGGCCGAACGCGGCTACGTCGACGCGGTGATCATGCCCTCGGACACCCGCAAGCACGTCGTGAAGGCGCTGCGCCAGCTGCGCACCAAGCGCGAGTCCCTGCCGCCGAAGAAGCACGGCAACATCCCGCTGTAGGCCCCGCGCAGCTGTACACCGACGGATTGGAGCCCGCCATGATCAAGGTCGTCCGGGGCAACCCGACCCCCGAGGAACTCGCCGCCGCCCTGGCGGTGGTCCGGGCGCGCGCCGCTTCGGCGGCGGCGACGCCGGACACCGCGCCGGCGCCGCCCGCGCAGTGGTCCGACCCGGCGCGGATCGCCCGCACCACGCGGGCCCTGCCGGGGCCGACGGCGTGGGCGCGCACCTACTGGCCCGCCTGAGCCACCCCGGCCACCCGGTCGCCGAGAGTGACCGTGGTCCCGCTTTCGGGTGGTTGAGTACTCGTACTCAGGCAGGACCCCGGCGGGCGGAGCAGGATCGGACGCATGCTCTGGTCCGATCCCGACAACCGCCCGCCGAAGGAACTGCGCGACGCCCAGGAGATGCTGCGGCGCGCGGGGATCCTCCTCGCGCTGGCCATGGTGGTCGGGATGTTCGTGCTCGGCCTGCGCTGAGCGCTCGCGCCTACAGCGTGACGGCCCACAGGACGGTCTCGCCCGCGGCCACGGCGCCCACGGCGATCCAGCTCAGCACCTTGGCCCAGCGCGGGAAGCGGTGACGGTCGGGCTCGGGGGTGGTCCGGCCGCTCCACATCCACCAGAGCACTCCGGCGCGCACGGCGACCGACACGACGCTCAGCGTGATCCGTATCCCGTGGCTGTCGGTGGCCCCCATCGCGAGGCTGAGGAAGAGGTTCGGCACCAGGAGCCAGGCGAGGGCGGCGCACCTGCGGCCCCGGCTCCACCACGGGGACAGGCACAGCGCGACGCAGGCTCCGAAGGTCAGGAAGAAGACCGGGAGGGCGAAGATCTCCTGAACCCCGTCGCCGGACGGGAGCCGGCCGAGGACGCTCACCAGGCTGCCCGCCGCGAGACCCCACACGATCAGGCGGGGGCTGCTCCACCAGGGGGCCTCCACGTCCGCCTGGTACGCGTCCACGGCTGCCGCGCCGACCTGCTCCGGGGCGCCGAGTTCGGCGAGGATCCGCGCGAGCTGCCCGGGACGTTCGGCGAGGGCGACGGCGACGCGTTCGGCGACGCCCCCGACCGTCTCCTTGCGTCGACGTGCCGGCAGGGCCGAGACGGCCTGCTCGACGGCGTCGAGGTACCGGCGAACCTCTTGGCCGTCGGTGTCCTGGTGGCCGGTGGCGTGCGTCGTCATGGTGGCTGCTTTCTCGGGGGAAGAGCGGGCGAAGAGCGGTGGAGCGAAGAGCGGCGGGGCAGGGCGGAGCCGCTGCCGACGACTCCGGCAGCGCGTGGGGCGGAGAGGTCCGCGTCGGTCAGTACTGAGCGGTGCGGCGGCGCAGTACGCGGAGCGCGGCGACGGCGAGCAGGGCCGCGGCGGCGAGCACCAGCGCGCTGGAGGCGATCTGGAAGCCCCAGTAGTCACCGGGTTCGAGGGCGTTCATGAGGTAGCTGTCCTGGGGCAGGGCGTCGTAGAACTGGAGTCCGGCCACTCCGCCCGGGTGGAAGCCGTGGACCTTGGAGAACAGCGGGAAGTCGACCAGCAGCACGGCCCGGGAGCGGACCACCGCTCCGGCGACCAGCCAGGTGAGGACGGGCGCCGCGACGAGGGCCGGCAGGGTGCGGCGCAGGAGGGTGCCGCACAGCGCTCCGGCCGCGACTCCGAGAAGGACGTGGGCGACGGTCACCGGGCCGATCGTGTAGTACGCGTTCTGCCGTTCGGCGCCGTAGGTGAGCAGGCCGAGGCGGAAGCCGTGCACGGCGCTGATCCGGTACAGCGCAACCCCGGGGACGGTCACCGCCGCGAGGAACGCCGCCTGGACCGCCCAGCGGACGGTGAACCACCGCCGGGGCGTGACCGACTGGGTCAGCGCGAGGACGACCCGGCGGGTCTCCCACTCCCGCGCGGTCAGCACGGCGGTGACGAGCGCGGCGAGCAGAGCGGGCCGGAAGGCGAGTGACGAGCCGTCGTCCACGAGCCGCCCGGTCACCTGGTGGGCGTCGTCCGTGTAGCGCCCGAAGTGGTAGGCCTGGCTTCCGACATGGTCACGCAGGGCCAGGGCGTCGGCCCAACTGGCGTAGTGGTGGAGGATCGCGGCGCAGACGTACGCGGCCGGCAGCAGGAGGACGAGCGCGACCCACCGGTACTGCCGTACGGCGATGCGCACGAGCGGCAGACCGCGTCCGGCCCGGGTGGGCAGGGCGGGCGAGGCGGCGGCGGGGGCGCTCATGCGGCGTCTTCCTTGCTGAGAGTGGCCGGAGCGGCCGTGTGACCCGCGGCGGCGGGGGTGAGGTGGGCGAGGACCAGTTCCTCCAGCGAGGGGGTCCGGGCGTCCCAGGCGGCGGGCAGCGGCCCGGCGGGACGGATGAGCGCGCTGGTGCCGCGTCCGGCCGGGCGGGACTCCACGACGGTGTGCCCGCCGAGGCGGTCGGGGCCGCCGGTCACCGCGACCACGGCGTGAGACGCGGTCAGTTCGTCGATGTCGCCGCAGAGCCTGACCGTGCCCCGGTCGAGCAGGAGCAGGTGGTCGCAGACGTCGGCCAGCTCGGAGATGATGTGGGAGGACATCACCACGGTGGTGCCGGTGTCGGCGACGTGCGCCATGAGCAGCCCCATCAACTCCTGCCGCGCCAGCACGTCGAGATCGGCCATCGGCTCGTCCAGCAGCAGCAGGTCGGCGCGTTTGCCGAGGGCGAGGGCCAGGGCCAGGCGGGTGCGCTGGCCGCCGGACAGGGCGCCGACCCGGTCGTCGCGCAGCGGCCGGGCGATCCGCCCGGCCAGCTCGGCGTCCCAGTTGGACCCGTTGGTCCGGGCGCCCACGCGCAGCATCTCGCCGACCGTGAACCCGTTGAACAACGGCCGGTGTTGGGCCAGGTAGGCGACCCGGGGGTGTCCGGCTCCCGGCGGTCCGCCCAGGACTTCGACCGTCCCGGACGCGGGCCGACGCACGCCGGCCGCGAGTTCCAACAGGGTAGTTTTTCCGGATCCGTTGGGACCCACGAGAGCGGAGACGACGCCTGCGGGGACGCCGAAGGTGCACCGGTCGAGGACGTTCCTGCCCCTGCGCCCGTATCTCTGGGTGACCCCGTGGGCCGCGAGCGCCGTGTCAGGGCTGCCGGTGGGGAACGTCATCGGGCTCCTTCGGGAGGTAGAGGTCGTCCAGCACGTCGTTGAACAGGGCGGCGAGGTCGTCGCGTTCGGCTCCCTCGGCGGCGGCCCGGGCGGCCACGTCCGCGAGCTCCACCCGCCAGGGCGAGTCGGCCGAGGAGGCGCCGAGGGTGCCGGTCACGAAGGTCCCGTGTCTGCGCCGGGTCTCGACGAGTCCCTGGGACTCCAGCTCGCGGTACGCCTTGAGCACGGTGTTGGGGTTGAGCGCGGTCGCTTCCACCACCGCCCGCGCGGTGGGCAGCCGGTCACCCGGCTTCAGCAGACCCAGCCGGAGTGCCTGCTGGACCTGCTGGATGATCTGGACGTAGTTCGGGACGCCACCGCGCCGATCGATACGGAAGGCGAACCCCATGGCTTCACCTCCCGTAGAACCAATGAACTAGTCCAATGATGCATTGAGCCGTCCGGGCACGTCAAGGCGCATTGAGGTATCACCTCCACGGGCGATCGTCGGCCGGGCGGACACGGACGGGCCGGCCAAACGGAACGGGCGTTCCGTCCCAACCGGCCGAGGCCGCCGCGCGCACGCTCCGGGCCGGATCTCAGACGGCGAGATTCCGCTCGGGGCCGGAGCCGTCGACCGCCGCCCCGGTGGTGACGGCGTGCTGGTCCTCTTCGGGGCGCCCCTTCCTCGGCAACAGGAAGGTGCTCGCGAAGAAGGCCACCAGCAGGCACGCCTGGACGATCAGCGCGCGACGGAAACCGCCGGTGAAGTCACCGGCCTCGACCCGGGCGAAGAACACCGAGCCGAAGACCGCGACGCCGATGGAGCCACCGACCGCCTGGACCGCCGAAAGGACACCGGAGGCGGACCCGATCTCGTCGTCGTCGACCGCGGCCAGGATGAAACCGAACAGTGCGGCGATCACCATGCCGGCGCCGACACCCGCCACCGCCACGCCGGGAACGATGTCCCAGACCGAGAACGAGGACGCGTCGAGGCCGTCGAGCTCGAACCACAGCACGGCAGCGCCGGCCAGCTGGACCAGTGGTCCGGCCTGCAGCACCTTGCGGCCGATCCTGTCGGCGAGGAACGCGCCGCTGACCGCGCCGCCGATCGCGGTCCCCACGGCGAGGGGCAGGTTGCCCAGCCCCGCCTCGCCGGCGGTGAAGTGCCGGCCGATCTGGAGGAACAGGGTCAGTACGAGCTGCGTGCCGATCAGCCCGCCGAAGAACAGGGCGATGCCGCCGAGTCCGACGGTGAAGGCCGGCTTGCGCAGCAGGCTCGGAGTCACCAACGGCTCCCTCCCCCCGTTGGCCGTACGGCGCTGCTGAAGGGCGAAGAGGGCGAATCCGGCCACCGATGCGGCCATGGACACCCACGTCCACAGCGGCCAGCCCTCCTCCTGCCCCTGATTGAGCGGCAGCACCAGCAGGGCGCAGGCGATCACGACCAGCACGGCACCGGCCGCATCGACCCGGACCGAGCGGTCGCCCGCCTTCCTGGGCACGAACCTGGCGGCGACGATCAGCGCCACGACGCCGATGGGCAGGTTGATCAGGAACACCGAGCGCCAGCCGAGCCCGAAGAAGTCGCCCTCGATGAGGAAGCCGCCCAGAACGGGGCCGATGATGCCGCCCAGCCCCAGGACGGGCCCGAAGACGGCGAAGACCTTGGTGAGCTCGGGGCCGGAGAAGTTCTCCCGCAGCAGGCCCAGCCCCTGGGGCAGCAGCACGGCCCCGGCTGCGCCCTGCAGCAGGCGGAAGGCGATCAGCGAACCGATGCCGGGCGCGGCCGCACACAGCAGGGAGCACGCGGTGAAAGCCGCGAGTCCGATCAGGAACATCCGGCGCCGGCCGTAGCGGTCGCCGAGCCGGCCGCCCAGCACGAGCCCGGCGCCCAGGGTGAGGGCGTAGCCGCCGATCACCCATTGCAGTCCGGCCGAACCGGCACCGAGCGACTCTTCCAGGTCCGGTCCGGCGACGTTGACGATCGAGGCGTCCAGGAGATCCATGATCTCCGCGACGATCATCACCGCCAGGATCAGCCATCGGTGGGGCCCGGTCGCCCCGTCGGGAGTGGGAGACGGTTCACGCACGCCAGATACCTCCATGGTGAAGTAATTCCATCATGAAGGTAAAGTGGTGGCGGTAGGTTGTCAAAGCGGAGTCGGAGCGGATTGGCCCACGCGGATCGCACGGCAGAAGACAGCGGCAGTGGACAAAGGGTGGAGGACCGGCATGGAGGAAGCCGTGGACGACGGCGTCGCGGAGCAGCGCGAGCGGCTGATGGAATCGCTGAGGATCTACGGCAGCCACTACGCCGAGCTCAGCCGGCGCTTCGCCTCCTGGCTCGGCCTGCATTCCACCGACGCCACCGCGGTCCTGGAGATCGCCGCCGCCGAGGAGCGCGGCACCCCCCTGTCACCGGCGAGACTGAGCGAGCGGATCCCCCTCTCCACGGGCGCCACCACCGCACTCCTGAACCGCCTCGAATCGGCAGGGCACATCACCCGCGCCCGCGAGCACTCCGACCGGCGCATCGTCACCCTGCGCAGCGGATCGCACATCCAGGAGAGGGCGGACGAGTTCTTCGGACCGCTCGCCCAGCGCCTCGACGCCACGATGTCGCACCACTCGCCCCGGTTCCTGGGACAGGTCGAAGCGTTCATGGCGGACCTGAACGCCACCATGGACGGCCACTTGGCCGATCAGGACACGCACCCCCGCCCGCCCGCGCCCCGCCCCTGAACTCCCGCCCCCTGGCCGGCCCACCCCGGCCGCCCGGGCCGCGCCTCCCGCCGTCACACCGCCCGCGCGGCCCGGGCCGGCGGGCCGCCCGGGGAGCCCCGGCACCCCGCGACCGCCGCACGGAGCCGGCCGCGCCGGGAACCCGGGCGGCCCGGACCGGCCGGCGACCTACGATGGCGCGCATGACTGCCAAGCGCCGGCTCGTGCTCGCCTCCGCCTCCCCCGCCCGTCTCGGCCTGCTGCGGCAGGCGGGCTTCACCCCCGAGAAGATCGTCAGCGGGGTGGACGAGGACGCGCTCTCCGCACCGACCCCCGGCGAACTGGCACTGGTCCTCGCGCAGGCGAAGGCCGCCGCCGTGGCGGCGCTCCCCGAGGCGGCGGACGCCCTGGTGGTGGGGTGCGATTCGGTGCTCGACCTGGACGGGGAGGCGCTCGGCAAGCCCGCCGACGCCGAGGAGGCCACGGCCCGCTGGCAGGCGATGCGGGGCCGCGCCGGAGTGCTGCGGACCGGCCACAGCGTGATCGACACGGCGAGCGGGCGCACGGCGTCCGCGACCGCGTCCACGGTCGTGCGCTTCGGTGAGCCCACCGACACCGAGGTCGCCGCCTACGTCGCCACGGGCGAACCGCTGTACGTCGCCGGGGCGTTCACCCTGGACGGCCTCTCGGGTCCGTTCATCGACTCCATCGAGGGCGACCACTCCAACGTGATCGGGCTCTCGTTGCCGCTGCTGCGCCGCCTCCTCGGCGAACTGGGCGTGTCGGTCACGGAGTTGTGGGGCTGATCGCCGGAGGCGCCGGGGGCCCCGCTGTCTCGGGCGCTCCCCCCGCGCCGGGGTTCCCCGCGGCCGCCGCGGGCTTGCGGCGCTCGGGGCCGTAACCGATCAGGGTGCCGACGATCAGTGCCAGCGCGACCATCAGGACGACGAAGGCGGACCATCCGACCAGCCCCACCACCAGGGCGCCGAGCACCCCGTGCACGACCGCGGTGGCGATCAGCGCGAACCGTCCCACCCGGCCCGGGGAGCGGTCGCGCACCGCGGCGGTCAGCGCGATCAGCGCGACGGCCGCCAGCAGAACGGTCGAGACACCGCCCATCGCCCAGGCGCCGGTGCTCATCGCCCCGGGCTCCAGGCCCGCCAGCGACATGTTCTGGTTCTCCGCCACCGTGGCGAGGACGACGTTGACGATCGCCACGCCCACCGCCTCGGCGAGGAGAACGAGCGCGGTCACGACGGCCACCGGTCTGCGCACCACGGCGCCACCCCCTGTTACCCATAGTTACCCGACACCGCGGACCCTACTGTCGGGTAAACATCTGGACAAGAGCCCTTGCACGTCCGTCGGGGTTCGGCCGCGCGGCAAGGAATTCATCACCCGTTCGTGGGGACCCGACAAAGAAAAGCCATCGGTCGTTGCGCCTACGGACAGAGACCTGGACCACACCTCGTGGCTACTGTGCGGTTGAGGATCGCGGCGTACCGTGGTCCGACAAGGGATTTTGCGACTCCGGAAGCCTAGAAATCACGCTCCGTGTGGGCAAGCTCACCCATGGGGACGGGTCGTACGGCCGTGTTGGTAGTCCCTAAACTCAGCTTGTTCCTAGGAGGGAGTCATCGTGCGCAAGGTGCTCATCGCCAACCGTGGCGAAATCGCTGTCCGCGTCGCTCGGGCCTGCCGGGACGCCGGGATCGCCAGCGTCGCCGTCTACGCCGATCCGGACCGGGACGCTCTGCACGTCCGCGCGGCCGACGAGGCGTTCGCCCTGGGCGGTGACACCCCGGCCACCAGCTACCTGGACATCGCCAAGGTACTGCGCGCCGCCGCCGATTCCGGCGCCGACGCGATCCACCCGGGGTACGGATTCCTGTCCGAGAACGCGGAGTTCGCGCAGGCGGTGCTGGACGCCGGTCTGACCTGGATCGGCCCGCCGCCGCAGGCGATCCGCGACCTCGGCGACAAGGTCGCGGCCCGGCACATCGCGCAGCGCGCCGGTGCCCCGCTCGTCGCCGGTACCCCGGACCCGGTCTCGGGCTCCGAGGAGGTCGTGGCGTTCGCGCGGGAGCACGGTCTGCCCATCGCCATCAAGGCCGCCTTCGGCGGTGGCGGACGCGGCCTGAAGGTCGCCCGCACTCTCGAAGAGGTCCCGGAGCTGTACGACTCCGCGGTCCGCGAGGCGGTCGCCGCGTTCGGCCGGGGCGAGTGCTTCGTCGAGCGCTACCTCGACAAGCCGCGCCACGTCGAGACCCAGTGCCTCGCCGACCAGCACGGCAACGTCGTCGTCGTCTCCACCCGCGACTGCTCGCTCCAGCGCCGCCACCAGAAGCTGGTCGAGGAGGCCCCGGCCCCCTTCCTCTCCGAGGAGCAGAACGCCCAGCTGTACGCCGCTTCGAAGGCGATCCTGAAGGAGGCCGGCTACGTCGGCGCCGGCACGGTCGAGTTCCTCGTCGGCACGGACGGCACGATCTCCTTCCTGGAGGTCAACACCCGCCTCCAGGTGGAGCACCCGGTCACCGAAGAGGTCTCCGGCATCGACCTGGTCCGTGAGATGTTCCGGATCGCCGACGGCGAGGAGCTGGGATACGGCGACCCGACGCTGCGCGGTCACTCGTTCGAGTTCCGTATCAACGGCGAGGACCCGGGCCGGGGCTTCCTGCCCGCCCCGGGCACCGTCACCACCTTCAACGCCCCGACCGGCCCCGGTGTCCGGCTGGACGCGGGCGTCGAGTCCGGCAGCGTCATCGGCCCGGCCTGGGACTCGCTCCTGGCCAAGCTGATCGTCACCGGCGCCACCCGTGAGCAGGCGCTCCAGCGCGCCGCCCGCGCGCTCGGCGAGTTCACCGTCGAGGGGATGGCCACGGCCATCCCGTTCCACCGCGCGGTCGTGGTGGACCCGGCGTTCACCTCGGACCCGTTCACCATCCACACCCGCTGGATCGAGACCGAGTTCGTCAACGAGATCAAGCCCTTCACCACTCCCGCCGAGGCGGACGAGGACGAGGGCAACCGGGAGATCGTCGTCGTCGAGGTCGGCGGCCGGCGCCTGGAAGTCTCGCTCCCCTCGTCGCTGGGCATGAGCCTCGCCCGTACGGGCCTGGCGGCCGGTGCGAAGCCGAAGCGCCGCGCGGCGAAGAAGGCCGGCTCCGCCGCCTCGGGCGACACCCTCGCCTCCCCCATGCAGGGCACCATCGTCAAGGTGGCCGTGGAAGAGGGCCAGGAGGTCAAGGAGGGCGACCTCGTCGTCGTCCTGGAGGCCATGAAGATGGAGCAGCCCCTCAACGCGCACCGCTCCGGCACGATCAAGGGCCTCACCGCCGAGGTCGGCAGCTCGCTGTCGTCCGGCGCCGCGATCTGCGAGATCAAGGACTGACGCCGCGGGACTGCCCTCGGGCTCTCCCGTCAGGGCCCCGCCGGGTCCGTACGCCCACCGCGTACGGACCCGGCGGGGCCCTGGTGCGTACCGGCCCCGCACGCAGGGCAAAGGGCCCAGGAACCGGTCCGGGGGCGGGGCCGCCGGAAGGCGGTGGCATCCTGGAGCCGAGGAGACCCGGGAGGACGACCCAACCATGGCCAGCGTGACGCCGCCGAGCACGGCACCGACTCCGGACCCCGACGGGGCCGGTCCGGGTTCACCCGTGCGCGCCCCCGCGCCCGGACGGCCGATGCGCGCCGACGCCCGCCGCAACCACGACCGGCTGGTCGGCGAGGCCCGCACGCTCTTCGCCGAACAAGGCACCGACGCCTCGCTGGAGGACCTCGCCCGGCGCGCCGGCGTCGGGATCGGCACGCTGTACCGGCACTTCCCCACCCGGCCCGCGCTGATGAACGCGGTCTTCCAGGACGCGCTGGCGGACCTGCTCGACCGCTCGTACGCCCTGGCACGGGCCGACCAGCCCTGCCATGCCCTGGTGGAGTGGCTCGGCTGCATCGTCCGGCACGCGGGCGAGTACCGGGGACTGGCCCGGGCGCTGCTCACCGCCTCGCGGGACGACACCTCGGCCCTGGCCCCCTGTCACGTCCCGCTGCGCGAGGCGGGGGCCCGGCTGCTGGCACGGGCGCAGGAGAGCGGGGCCGTGCGGGCGGACGCGTCGATCGACGATCTGATGCAGCTGACGAACGCCATCGCCCTGGCCGCCGAGCAGAACCCCGAGGACCCCGGGCTGTCCGACCGGCTGCTCCTGCTGACGCTCCAGGGGCTCAAGAACAGGCCCGAGACCGCGCCCGCGTCCTGATCGGCCCGGCAGCGCTCCGCCCGAAGGCCCGGTCGCTCAACGGCGGCGCAGGTCCGCCACCCTGGCACGCTCGGGCCCGGGATCGGCCATCACGGCCGCACTCCGCAACTGCTGCCCCAGGCCGCCGTTCTGCGTACGGCGCTGACCCGGCAGCGGCATCTCGCGCCGCTGTCTGCCGCCCGGCGGGACGCCTTCCGGGCCGGAAACCCCGGAACCACCGGAGACACCGGAGTCGGCGTCACCGCCCGCGAGGGTGATCTCCACGCCCTGATCGGCCAGGGCCTGGATCTCGGCGGCGGCCCGCTCGTCGTGCAGCGGGGGTTCGTCCGTGACCAGTCGGGTGACCAGCTCCGTCGGCACCGTCTGGAACATGGTGTCGGCGCCCAGCTTGGTGTGGTCGGCGAGTACGACCACCTCGGCGGCGGCCTGCACCAGGGCCCGGTCGACGCTGGCCGAGAGCATGTTGGACGTGGAGAGCCCGCGCTCCGCGGTCAGCCCGCTCCCGGAGAGGAAGGCCCGGGACACCCGCAGCCCCTGGAGGGACTGCTCGGCTCCGCTGCCGACCAAGGCGTAGTTGCTCCCGCGCAGGGTGCCTCCGGTCATCACGACCTCCACGCGGTTGGCGTGGGCCAGGGCCTGGGCGACCAGCAGGGAGTTGGTCACGACGGTGAGGCCGGGTACCCGGGCGAGCCGGCGGGCCAGCTCCTGCGTGGTGGTACCGGCCCCGACGACGATGGCTTCGCCCTCACCGACCAGGCCGGCCGCCACATCGGCGATGGCCGTCTTCTCCGCGGACGAGAGATGGGATTTCTGCGGAAAGCCGGACTCCCGCGTAAAACCGCCCGGCAAGACCGCACCGCCGTGCCGGCGGTCGAGGAGTCCTTCTGCCTCCAGTGCCCGCACGTCCCGCCGTACGGTCACTTCGGAGGTCTGGACGACGCGGGCGAGCTCACGGAGCGATACCGCCCCGTTGGCGCGCACCATTTCGAGGATCAATTGACGACGTTCTGCAGCGAACACAGAACTGACAGTAACCTGACCCGCGCGCGTTTTCAGCGCATTGGGCCGAATTGCAGAAGTTGGCAACGAAGTGGGTCACCAAGTGATATACGCGAAAGCGATGTTGTCAGACTTGCCCGCGGAGTCGCCGCCAGTTGCCGCCGGATTGGCTGGGACATGCACACAACTGGTCGAGGAGCGATCGGATGCGGTCCGCCCGTTACCCGCCCGTGATACCAACAGGCCCCGCAGCAGCGGCAGTTGCCGATGCGCGGGGCCGGTTGCGCGGGGTGACTACGCTTCGCCGTCGAGCTTCCGGGTGTGCAGCTGGCGCGCCACCTCGGCGATCGAACCCGACAGGGACGGGTACACGGTGAACGCGTTCGCGATCTGTTCCACCGTCAAGTTGTTGTCGACCGCGACCGAAATCGGATGAATGAGTTCGCTGGCGCGCGGCGCGACGACGCAGCCGCCGACCACGATGCCGGTACCGGGACGGCAGAAGATCTTGACGAAGCCGTCGCGGATGCCGAGCATCTTCGCGCGCGGGTTGCGCAGCAGCGGGAGCTTGACGACCCGGGCCTCGATCTTGCCGGCGTCCACGTCGGCCTGGGTGTAGCCGACGGTGGCGATCTCCGGGTCGGTGAAGACGTTGGAGGAGACGGTCTTCAGGTTCAGCGGGGCCACCGCGTCGCCGAGGAAGTGGTACATCGCGATCCGGCCCTGCATCGCGGCGACCGAGGCCAGCGCGAAGACTCCGGTGACGTCACCGGCGGCGTAGACGCCCGGGGCGCTGGTGCGGGAGACCTTGTCGGTCTTGATGTGGCCGGACTCCTTGAGGTGGACGCCGGCCTCCTCCAGGCCCATGCCCTCGGTGTTCGGGATCGCACCGACCGCCATCAGGCAGTGCGTGCCGGAGATGACGCGGCCGTCCGCGAGGGTGACCTCGACGCGGTCGCCGACGCGCTTGGCGGCCTGGGCGCGGGAGCGGGCCATGACGTTCATGCCGCGGCGGCGGAACACGTCCTCCAGCACGGCGGCGGCGTCCGGGTCCTCGCCCGGCAGCACCCGGTCGCGGGAGGAGACGAGGGTGACCCGGGAGCCGAGCGCCTGGTAGGCGCCGGCGAACTCGGCGCCGGTGACGCCGGAGCCGACCACGATGAGCTCCTCGGGGAGTTCGTCGAGGTCGTAGACCTGGGTCCAGTTCAGGATGCGCTCGCCGTCGGGCTGCGCGTCCGGGATCTCGCGGGGGTGGCCGCCGGTGGCGATCAGCACCGCGTCGGCGGTGAGCCGCTCCTCGGAGCCGTCGGCCGCGGTCACCACGACCTGGCGGGAGCCGTCGGCGGCCTGGAGGCCCTCCAGCCGGCCGCGTCCGCGCATCACGCGGGCGCCGGCCCGGGTGACGGAGGCGGTGATGTCGTGGGACTGGGCGAGCGCGAGGCGCTTGACCCGCCGGTTGACCTTGCCGAGGTCGACCCCGACGACCCGGGCGGCCTGCTCCAGGTGCGGGGTGTCGTCGGCGACGATGATGCCCAGCTCCTCGTAGGAGGAGTCGAAGGTCGTCATCACCTCGGCGGTGGCGATCAGGGTCTTCGAGGGGACGCAGTCGGTGAGTACGGAGGCTCCGCCGAGGCCGTCGCAGTCGACGACGGTGACCTCCGCCCCGAGCTGGGTGCCGACCAGTGCCGCCTCGTAGCCGCCGGGGCCGCCGCCGATGATCACGATCCTGGTCACGAAATGTCCGCCTCGCGTGGTGTCATCCCACGGCCGTCTGCCGTCCCGGCCGGGGGTCCGGGGGATCGCCCCGGGGGAATGCAGTACGCCCTCCATTGTCCCGCACCCGCCAAGTGGCTTCCCCCCGGGGCCCTCCATCCGGGCACCGGGGCCGTCCTCGCAGCTCGGACGGGGTGGCGCGGACGCGGACCCGCCGTCCGCCGCCGTTCCCTCTCCCGGGCTGTTCCTGCCCGGAGTTCGGCACGCCGCTCCGCATCTCCCGTACCCTCGGACACATGTCGCTCTACGCCGCGTACGCCGGCAACCTCGACGCGCGGCTGATGACGCGCCGCGCACCGCATTCCCCGCTGCGCGGCACGGGCTGGCTCAACGGCTGGCGGCTGACCTTCGGCGGGGAGCAGATGGGCTGGGAAGGGGCGCTGGCGACGGTCGTCGAGGCGCCGCGCTCCCAGGTTTTCGTCGCCCTGTACGACGTGGCGCCGATGGACGAGGACTCCATGGACCGCTGGGAGGGTGTCGGGCTCGACATTTACCGGCGGATGCGGGTGCGCGTGCACACCCTGGACGGCGAGGAGCCGGCCTGGATGTACGTGCTCAACGGTTACGAGGGCGGTCTGCCCTCCGCCCGCTACCTCGGCGAGGTGGCCGACGCCGCGGAGTCCGCCGGGGCCCCGCACGACTACGTCATGGAACTGCGCAAGCGCCCCTGCTGACCGCCGACCCGGGCACCCCCGGTGGGCGCACCGGCCCCAGGGGGCTCACACACCCCGCTGGACCCGTGTGGGACAAGGCCTCCCGGCCTTCGATCGCAGGAATGGTCGTATGAAAATACGAAAGGACCGGACAGACTGTGTGCCGGTCCATCTACGCGCGTAGGGATTCAGCGGTTACCCTCGTCCGGTGAACGCATCTGTTATTCCGGACAACATCCAGGACGACCCGCACGCGGTGGCCGCGGAGGCCGCCGCCAGGCTGCGGGAGCTGACCGGCGCCGAGACCCACGACGTGGTCCTCGTGATGGGGTCCGGGTGGGGGCCCGCCGGCGATGCGCTGGGTGTCCCGGACGCCGAGTTCCCGGTGACGCACCTTCCCGGATTCCCGCCCCCGGCCGTCGAGGGCCACGGCGGCACCGTCCGCTCGTACCGCATCGGCGAGAAGCGCGTACTGGTCTTCCTCGGCCGCACCCACTTCTACGAGGGCCGCGGCGTCGCCGCCGTCGCCCACGGGGTCCGTACGGCCGTGGCCGCCGGCTGCCGCACCGTCGTGCTGACCAACGGCTGCGGCGGTCTGCGCGAGGGCATGCGCCCCGGCCAGCCGGTGCTGATCTCCGACCACATCAACCTCACGGCCACCTCCCCGATCATCGGCGCCAACTTCGTCGACCTGACCGACCTGTACTCCCCCCGGCTGCGGGCGCTCTGCCAGGAGATCGACTCCTCGCTGGAGGAGGGCGTGTACGTCCAGTTCCCCGGCCCGCACTACGAGACCCCGGCCGAGATCGGCATGGTCCGCGCGATGGGCGGCGACCTGGTGGGCATGTCCACCGTGCTGGAGGCCATCGCCGCGCGCGAGGCGGGCGCGGAGGTGCTGGGCATCTCGCTGGTGACCAACCTCGCCGCCGGTCTCTCCGGTGAACCGCTCAACCACGAAGAGGTCCTCCAGGCCGGCCGGGACTCGGCCGCGCGCATGGGCGACCTGCTGGCCCGCGTCCTCGACCGCATCTGAGGGCTGACCCGCCCTCCGGGCGGACGGCGCTCCTTTCGCAACACGGCCTGGAGCCCGCGCGACGGCACCGGTGGCGGCCCCGTCCCTCACGGGCCGGGCCGCCACCGCCACCGCCCGCACCACCGGCACCGCCCGCACCACCAGCACCGCCCGCACCACCAGCACCGCCCGCACCACCAGCACCACCAGCACCACCGGCACCGCCCGCACCACCGGCACCCTCCGTCTTCCCCGAAAGGTGGACCCCCGTGCACGACGACGACCTCCTCGAACGGGCCAGGGCCTGGCAGGCCGAGGACCCGGACCCCGAGACGCGGGAGGAGCTGGGGCGGCTGATCGGCTCCGACGCCCCCGGAGCCCTCGACGAGCTCGCCGCGCGTTTCGCCGGCACCCTCCAGTTCGGCACCGCCGGTCTGCGCGGGGAGCTGGGCGCGGGTCCGATGCGGATGAACCGCGCCGTCGTGATCCGGGCCGCCGCGGGTCTCGCCGCGTACCTCAAGGCCCAGGCGTCCCCCGGGCAGGCCGCCGGGCTGGTGGTGGTCGGCTACGACGCCCGCTACCGCTCGGCCGACTTCGCCCGGGACACCGCCGCCGTGATGACCGGCGCCGGACTCCGCGCCGCCGTGCTGCCGCGCCCGCTGCCCACCCCCGTTCTGGCGTACGCCATACGGCACCTGGGAGCCGTCGCGGGTGTCGAGGTCACCGCGAGCCACAACCCGCCGCGCGACAACGGCTACAAGGTCTACCTCGGCGACGGCTCGCAGATCGTGCCCCCGGCCGACGCGGAGATCGCGTCCGCCATCGCGGCCGTCGGCCCGCTCGCCGGGGTGGACCGGCCCGAGGACGGCTGGGAGGTCCTCGGCGAGGAGGTCCTGGAGGCCTATCTGGCGCGTACCGACGCCGTGCTCCTGGCCGGCTCCCCGCGTACCGCCCAGACCGTCTACACGGCGATGCACGGCGTCGGTACCTCGGTGCTGACCGCCGCGTTCGAGCGGGCCGGCTTCCCCGCGCCGGTGCTCGTCGCCGAGCAGGCCGAACCCGACCCGGCGTTCCCGACCGTCGCGTTCCCGAACCCGGAGGAGCCGGGCGCGATGGACCTCTCCTTCGCGACCGCCCGCCGGTGCGACCCGGACCTGATCATCGCCAACGACCCGGACGCGGACCGCTGCGCCGTCGCCGTCCCGGACCCGGCGTCCGAGGGCGGCTGGCGGATGCTGCGCGGCGACGAGGTCGGCGCGCTGCTCGCCGCGCACCTGGTGGACCGGGGCGCCGAGGGCGTGCTCGCCGCCTCGATCGTCTCCTCCTCGCTGCTCGGCCGGATCGCCGACCGGGCCGGCCTCGGGTACGAGGAGACGCTGACCGGCTTCAAGTGGATCGCCCGCGTGGACGGGCTGCGCTACGGCTACGAGGAGGCGCTCGGCTACTGCGTCGACCCGGACGGGGTACGGGACAAGGACGGCATCACCGCGGCCCTGCTCGTCACCGAGCTGGCCTCGGTGCTCAAGGAGCGCGGCCGCACCCTGCTCGACCTGCTGGACGACCTCGCCCTCGCGCACGGCCTGCACGCCACCGACCAGCTCTCGGTCCGGGTGGAGGATCTCTCCGTCATCGCCGACGCCATGCACCGGCTCCGCGAGCGGCCGCCGGCCGAGCTGGCGGGGCTGGCGGTCACCTCGGCCGAGGACCTGGCGAAAGGATCCGCCGAGCTGCCGCCCACGGACGGGCTGCGCTACCGGCTGGACGGCGCCCGGGTGATCGTCCGGCCCAGCGGCACCGAGCCGAAGCTGAAGTGCTACCTGGAGGTCGTCGTGCCGGTCGCCTCGGCGGACGGGCTGCCGGCCGCGCGGGCCCGGGCGGCGGAGCTGCTGGCCGGGATCAGGCGGGACCTCTCCGCCGCGGCCGGTATCTGACACGCGTACGCGAGCGGGCCGGTACCTCCCCGGGGAGGTACCGGCCCGCTCGCGTACGCGGCCGATCGTCAGGCGGTGGCGAACAGCACCACCAGGGCGATCGCGCCCACGACGGCGGGAACGATGATCTCCCAGGCCCAGCGCACCGAGGAGGTCACCTCCTGGGCGCCGGGCACCGGCACGCCCTGTGCCTCGGCGGCCGCCCTCAGCTCGGCGTCGTCCTGGGCGAGCTGCCTCAGCTCCGAGACCGCCTGGTCCGCCGCCGCGGGACGCACGTGGCCCTGGGCGCCCTGGCCCTCGCGCAGCGCGGCCGACGTCTGGCGCAGCGCCCGCTTCCGGTCGCGCAGCGATACGGGCAGCGCCCACACCTGGTACTTCGCGCCGCCCGTGGTGGACAGCTCGGTCGAGTACGCGGCGCGGAGACCCTCCACCTCCGACCACGGCAGCCGGATCGTGCGGAACGGGTTGCGGACCAGGACGCGGCGCGCTCCGGCCATCACGGCCGGCCGCAGGGTGAGGGCGACGACCAGCGGGACCAGGAACACCCCCGCGGCGAGCGCCTGCCACGGGGCGCGCCCGGCGCCGGTGAAGAGCGCGTCGATCACCAACCAGGCGATCAGCAGGAGCAGGAGTACGCCGGCCACCATGGAGGCACCGGACCGGTAGGTCCGGTCGGCGTAGGTGGGTTCGTCGGAAGGCGTGGAGCTCGTCATGGCCCGATTGTGCCTGACGCCGGGGGCGGGATGCGGAGCGGCCGGGTGCCACCCCGGCGCACGGGGCTCCCGCGCGGAGTGTGTGACGGGCCGCACCCCCCTGTACAGGCTGCTACGCGCGTAGATATGCTCCTCTGGTGACCATGCCCACCACTGCACCCGCATTCTCCGGCGCGACCGCGTCCGACGGTGCGTTGCGCCGCTTCCTGCACGGGCTGCCCGGCGTCGACGCCGTCGGCCTGGAAGCGCGCGCCGCCTCGCTCGGCACCCGGTCGATCAAGACGACGGCCAAGGCGTACGCCATCGATCTCGCCATCTCGATGATCGACCTGACGACGCTGGAAGGCGCGGACACCCCGGGCAAGGTCCGGGCGCTGTGCGCCAAGGCCCTGCATCCCGACCCGACCGACCGGACGACCCCGCGTACCGCCGCGGTCTGCGTCTACCCCGACATGGCGGCGACCGCCGTCGCCGCGCTGGCCGGCTCCGACGTGAAGGTGGCGTCCGTGGCGACGGCCTTCCCGGCCGGCCGCGCGGCGCTCCCCGTCAAACTCGCGGACGTCCGCGACGCGGTGGCGGCCGGGGCCGACGAGATCGACATGGTGATCGACCGGGGCGCGTTCCTGGCCGGCCACTACCTCAAGGTGTACGAGGAGATCACGGCCGTGAAGGCCGAGTGCGGCACCGCCCGTCTCAAGGTCATCTTCGAGACCGGCGAGCTCTCCACGTACGACAACATCCGCCGCGCCTCCTGGCTCGGGATGCTGGCCGGTGCCGACTTCATCAAGACGTCGACCGGCAAGGTCGCGACCAACGCCACCCCCGCGAACACCCTGCTGATGCTGGAGGCCGTCCGCGACTTCCGTCTCCAGACCGGTGTCCAGGTCGGGGTGAAGCCCGCGGGCGGCATCCGTACGACCAAGGACGCGGTCAAGTTCCTGGTCCTGGTCAACGAGACCGCGGGCGAGGACTGGCTGGACAACCACTGGTTCCGGTTCGGCGCCTCCGGCCTGCTGAACGACCTGCTGATGCAGCGCCAGAAGCTCAGCACAGGCCGTTACTCCGGCCCCGATTACGTGACGGTGGACTGATCCCCATGGCATCTGCATTCGAGTACGCGCCCGCCCCCGAGTCGCGGTCGGTCGTCGACATCGCGCCCTCGTACGGCCTGTTCATCGACGGCGAGTTCACCGAGGCCGCCGACGGCAAGGTGTTCAAGACCGTCTCGCCGAGCAGCGAGGAGGTCCTCTCCGAGGTCGCCCGCGCGGGCGAGGCGGACGTGGACCGCGCGGTCCGGGCGGCCAGGAAGGCGTTCGAGAAGTGGTCGGCGCTGCCGGGCTCCGAGCGCGCCAAGTACCTCTTCCGGATCGCCCGGATCGTCCAGGAGCGCAGCCGTGAGCTGGCGGTCCTGGAGACGCTGGACAACGGCAAGCCGATCCGGGAGACCCGCGACGCGGACCTCCCGCTCGTCGCGGCGCACTTCTTCTACTACGCGGGCTGGGCCGACAAGCTCGACCACGCCGGTTTCGGCGCGAACCCGCGTCCGCTGGGCGTGGCCGGCCAGGTCATCCCGTGGAACTTCCCGCTGCTGATGCTGGCGTGGAAGATCGCCCCGGCCCTCGCCGCGGGCAACACGGTGGTCCTCAAGCCCGCCGAGACGACCCCGCTCTCCGCCCTGTTCTTCGCGGACATCTGCCGCCAGGCGGGTCTGCCGAAGGGCGTCGTCAACATCCTCACGGGGTACGGCGACGCGGGCGCGGCCCTGGTCGCGCACCCGGACGTGAACAAGGTCGCCTTCACCGGTTCGACCGCCGTGGGCAAGGCCATCGCCCGGCAGGTCGCGGGGACGGACAAGAAGGTCACCCTGGAACTGGGCGGCAAGGGCGCCAACATCGTCTTCGACGACGCCCCGGTCGACCAGGCGGTCGAGGGGATCGTCACCGGCATCTTCTTCAACCAGGGCCAGGTCTGCTGCGCGGGCTCCCGCCTCCTGGTGCAGGAGTCGGTGCACGACGAGGTGCTGGACGCGCTGAAGCGGCGGCTGTCCACGCTGCGCCTCGGCGACCCCCTGGACAAGAACACCGACATCGGCGCGATCAACTCCGCGGAGCAGCTCTCCCGGATCACCGCGCTGGCCGACACGGGCGAGGCGGAGGGCGCCGAGCGCTGGACCGCCCCGTGCGAACTGCCCTCCTCGGGCTACTGGTTCGCCCCGACGCTCTTCACCGGTGTCACCCAGGCCCACACGGTCGCCCGGGACGAGATCTTCGGCCCGGTGCTCTCCGTGCTGACCTTCCGCACCCCCGACGAGGCCGTCGCGAAGGCCAACAACACCCAGTACGGCCTGTCGGCGGGCATCTGGACGGAGAAGGGCTCCCGCATCCTCGCGGTGGCGAACAAGCTCCGGGCGGGCGTCGTCTGGGCCAACACGTTCAACAAGTTCGACCCCACCTCGCCGTTCGGCGGGTACAAGGAGTCGGGCTACGGCCGCGAGGGCGGCCGCCACGGCCTGGAGGCGTACCTCGATGTCTGAGCACGGATCGACCAACGGCTCCGCACCGCGGCGCCTGAGCGTCTTCAAGACCTACAAGCTGTACGTCGGGGGCAAGTTCCCCCGTTCCGAGAGCGGCCGGGTGTACGAGGTGACCGACTCCAAGGGCACGTGGCTGGCGAACGCCCCCCAGTCGTCCCGCAAGGACGCGCGGGACGCGGTCGTCGCGGCCCGCAAGGCCTTCGGCGGCTGGTCCGGCGCGACCGCGTACAACCGCGGCCAGGTCCTCTACCGCGTCGCCGAGATACTGGAGGGCCGCCGGGAGCAGTTCGTCCGCGAAGTGGCGGACGCCGAGGGGCTGTCGAAGTCCAAGGCCGCGGCCGCGGTGGACGCGGCGGTGGACCGCTGGGTCTGGTACGCGGGCTGGACCGACAAGATCGGCCAGGTCGTGGGCGGGGCCAACCCGGTCGCGGGCCCCTTCTTCAACCTGTCGACGCCGGAGCCGACCGGTGTGGTCGCGGTGCTGGCGCCGCAGCGCTCGTCGTTCCTCGGGCTGGTCTCGGTGCTCGCCCCGGTGATCGCGACGGGCAACACGGCCGTGGTGGTCGCCTCCGCCGACGCCCCGCTGCCCGCGCTCTCGCTGGGCGAGGTGCTGGCCACCTCGGACGTACCGGGCGGCGTGGTGAACCTGCTCTCCGGTGCCACCGCCGAGCTGGCGGCCCCGCTCGCCGCCCACCAGGACGTCAACGCCATCGACCTCACCGGCGCGGACGCGGCGCTGGCGAAGGAGCTGGAGATCGCGGCCGCCGACAACCTGAAGCGCGTCCTGCGTCCACAGCCTGTGGACGGCAACGCGGAGCCCGACTGGACCGCCGACCCGGGTACGCACCGTCTGACGGCGTTCCTGGAGACCAAGACGGTCTGGCACCCCACGGGGGCGCTGGGCGTCTCCGGGTCGTCCTACTGACGCCGCCCCACACGCACAGGCACCCACACGCACACGCACCCACGGGCACACGCACAGGCGCACGTACGGGGTCCGCACGGCGGGGGCCGGTCCTCACGGATGCGCGAGGACCGGCCCCCGCCGGTGTGCCACGGCCCGCCGTCGCGCGTACGTGGTCAGTGCGCGCCGGTGATCAGCCCCGTGACCGGACCGATCAGGGGCAGGTCGCGGAGCGCGCCGCCGTCCGTGAGGTGGTCGGTGACCAGGGCGGTGGAGACCGGCTTGAAGTCGGCGACCTGCGTGCCGACGGCATTGTCCAGCGGGTCCGTCCCGGTCTTGGCGAGCGGGTCGAGCTGGAGCGCGGTGACGGGGGCGAGGCTGTTCGACAGCGCGCCGGTCAGCGCGGGCAGCGCGGCGTCGGTCACCGCCGACACGGCCGCCTCGGCGCTGTCACCGGCCTCGGTCACGGCCGGGGGCGCGGCCGCCTGCGCGGACGCGGTGCCCGCGCCGAGGGCGGCGCCCAGTGCGCCGACGGTCAGCCCGGCGCGCAGCAGGACGTGCCGCGAGGGCTTGGATCGTGCATGACGTGCCATTTTTCCCACCTGATCGACTTCGTCTCGGTAGTCGTACGTGCGCGCAGAGTAGTGGAGATGTGATGCTCGATACCAACAGGACCTCCCGGGGGTCCCCTGCCCGGGTCATGCCTCACACTTTTGTTCTGTGAGTTCCCAACCGATCCCGACGCGCGTCGTCCTGCTGACAGGACCCTCCGGCTCCGGTAAGTCCTCCCTCGCCGCCCTCACCGGTCTCCCGGTGCTGCGGCTGGACGACTTCTACAAGGAGGGCAACGACCCGACCCTGCCCTTGGTCACCGGCAGCACGGACATCGACTGGGACTCCCCGGCGTCCTGGGACACGGAGGCGGCGGTCGCCGCCGTCGCGGACCTCTGCCGCACCGGCCGCACGCGGGTACCGGTGTATGACCTCGCCACCAGCTCCCGTACGGGGGCCGAGGTGCTGCACATCGAGCGCTCGCCGCTCTTCGTGGCCGAGGGCATCTTCGCCGCGGACATCGTCGGGCGCTGCCAGGAGCTGGGGCTGCTCGCGGACGCGATCTGTCTGCGCGGGCGCCCTTCGACGACGTTCCGCAGGCGGCTGCTGCGGGATCTGCGCGAGGGCCGCAAGTCGGTGCCGTTCCTGCTGCGGCGCGGCTGGCGGCTGATGCGGGCGGAGCGCCGGATCGTGGCCCGTCAGGCGGCACTCGGCGCCCACCCGTGCGGCAAGGAGGAGGCGCTCGGCCGCCTGGCCGCCGCGGCGGCGGGCCGTTGCCGCCGCACTCCGGCGGGAAGCGGCGCGGCGTAGGGAGTCCTCGGCGGCGGACCGGCGGGAACGACGAACGGGGTCGTACAGGCCCCCCGGCCCGTACGACCCCGCCGTTCCCCCGTCGCCCGCCGCTTCCCCCCGGAGCGGCGAGCTCCGTATTTCCCCCGTTCCCCCCGTACCCCGTTGCCCGCCGTTTCCCCCCGGAGCGGCGGGCCCCGTCGTTCCCCCGTTTCCCCCTGCCCTCAGGCCACCAGCTCGCCGAAGGACTCCTTCTCGTCACGTCCGAAGCTGAGGACCTCGTCCTCGCGCAGCCGGCGGAGCGACCGCCAGATGCTGGACTTCACCGTGCCGACACTGATGTCGAGTATGGCCGCGATCTCCGGGTCGGTGCGCCCCTCGTAGTAGCGCAGGACCAGCATGGTGCGCTGGAGTTCGGGCAGCCTGGCGAGCGCCTGCCAGAGCACCGCGCGCAGTTCCGTGCCGCGCATCGCGTCCGAGTCGCCGACCGTCTCCGGCAGTTCCTCGGTCGGGTACTCGTTGAGCTTGCGCCGGCGCCAGGCGCTGATGTGCAGGTTGGTCATCGTGCGGCGCAGGTAGCCGCCGACGGCCGCCTTGTCGCTGATCCTGTCCCACGCCCGGTAGGTCGAGAAGAGGGCGCTCTGCAGCAGGTCCTCGGCCTCGAACCGGTCGCCGGTCAGGTGGTAGGCGGTCGCGTACAGGGAGGCGCGGCGCTCCTGGACGTAGGCCGTGAACGCCGCTTCGGCGTCCTCGGTCTCCGTCCGGGGCGTCCGCTCCCCCGTGATGCCCTCCCCGTACGCGCTTCCCCCGTGTCCCCCGTACGTTCCCCCGTACGTGCCCGGTTCGTCCCCCGTGACATCGGCAGCCGCCGTCGTGGCCGGATGCTGACGCCCGGTGCCGCGAACGCACCCCCGTGCGTTCACCGCACCGGACTTCTCCGGACCCCGTCCGATGTCGTGGAGACGCGTGACAACCGCGCTTGAGCCGGTGCGTTGCAGTTGCAGTGCGTTCATCGTGCGCCTCCCCGTCGGTGGAGTCCGTTCGAACCGTGTGCCCTTGAGTCTGGCCGGGCAGTTTCACGCCGTTGTCCGCCGACTGTCACAGAGCTGTCACAGGCCTCGTGGGGTCGTAACCGCCACAACTGCGCAGCGTCCGGGGCCGCTCACGCACAGGAAGTGCCTCCCGGCGGTCGAACTGGGGCACCCCATGGGACAGAATGGCGTCCGTGCCTTTCCTGTTGCTGATCGAGGACGACGACGCCATCCGCACGGCCCTCGAACTCTCGCTGTCACGCCAGGGCCACCGAGTGGCCACCGCGGCGACGGGAGAGGACGGCCTGAACCTTCTCCGGGAGCAGCGGCCCGACCTGGTCGTGCTCGACGTGATGCTGCCGGGCATCGACGGTTTCGAGGTATGCCGGCGCATCCGCCGCACCGACCAGCTGCCGATCATCCTGCTGACCGCGCGCAGCGACGACATCGACGTCGTGGTGGGTCTGGAGTCGGGTGCCGACGACTACGTGGTGAAGCCCGTGCAGGGCCGGGTGCTGGACGCGCGCATCCGCGCGGTACTCCGGCGCGGGGAACGGGAGTCGACGGACTCGGCGACCTTCGGGAACGTGGTCATCGACCGTTCCGCCATGACGGTCACCAAGGACGGGGCCGACCTCCAGCTGACCCCGACCGAGCTGCGGCTGCTGCTGGAGCTGAGCCGCAGGCCCGGACAGGCCCTGTCCCGGCAGCAGTTGCTGCGGCTGGTGTGGGAACACGACTACCTCGGTGACTCGCGGCTCGTGGACGCCTGCGTGCAGCGGCTCCGGGCGAAGGTGGAGGACGTGCCGTCCTCGCCGACGCTGATCCGTACGGTGCGGGGCGTGGGCTACCGGCTGGACTCGCCTCAGTGAGTGGACGTGCCGGGCGCGGGGTCCGTGCGGGACTCCGCTGGAGCAGCCTGCGGCTGCGACTGGTCGTGGTGTTCGGCCTGGTGGCCCTGACGGCGGCGGTGTCCGCGTCGGGGATCGCGTACTGGCTGAACCGCGAGGCGGTGCTGACGCGTACTCAGGACGCGGCGCTCGGGGACTTCCGGCGGCAGATGCAGAACCGGGCCGCGTCGCTGCCGTTGCAGCCGACCAAGGACGATCTCCAGTCCGCCGCCGTGCAGATGGCGGACAGCGGGCCGGGTTACGCGGTGCTGCTGGAGGACGAACGCGACGGCGGGAAGCCGATCGTCGGCTACTCGGACCTGGACTCCTTCACCAAGGTGGACGTGCCGGACCAGCTGGAGCGTCAGGTGACCGCGCAGCAGCGGCTGACCTCGGGCAACAGCGACGAGTACCACCTGTTCTGGCAGCGTACGAGCATCGACGGCACCCCGTACCTGGTGGCCGGGACGCGGATCATCGGCGGTGGCCCGACCGGCTACATGCTGAAGTCCCTCGACCAGGAGCGCCAGGACCTCAACTCGCTGGCCTGGTCGCTGGGTATCGCCACCACGCTGGCGCTGATCGGCGCGGCGCTGCTCGCGCAGGCGGCGGCGACGACCGTGCTGCGGCCGGTGCAGCGGCTCGGCGAGGCGGCGCGCAAGCTGGGCGAGGGGAAACTCGACACCCGCCTCGTGGTCTCCGGTACGGACGAACTCGCCGAGCTCTCCCGTACGTTCAACAGGGCGGCCGGTTCGCTGGAGAAGAAGGTCGCCGACATGAGCGCGCGGGAGGAGTCCTCCCGCAGGTTCGTCGCCGACATGTCGCACGAACTGCGCACCCCGCTCACCGCGATCACCGCCGTGGCGGAGGTGCTGGAGGACGAGGCCGACAACCTGGACCCGATGATCGCGCCCGCCGTGCATCTGGTGGTGAGCGAGACCCGGCGGCTGAACGACCTGGTGGAGAACCTCATGGAGGTCACCCGCTTCGACGCGGGCACGGCCCGGCTGGTCCTGGACACGGTGGACGTCGCCGACCAGGTCACCGCCTGCATCGACGCCCGGGCCTGGCTGGACGCGGTGGAACTGGACGCGGAGCGCGGCATGATGGTGCGGCTCGACCCGCGGCGGCTCGACGTGATCCTGGCGAATCTGATCGGCAACGCGCTCAAGCACGGTGGTTCACCGGTGCGGGTGCGTGTACGCACCGAGGGCGAGGAACTGGTCATCGAGGTACGCGATCACGGGCCGGGGATTCCCGCGGACGTGCTGCCGCACGTCTTCGACCGGTTCTACAAGGCGAGCGCGTCCCGTCCTCGCTCCGAGGGCAGCGGCCTCGGGCTGTCGATCGCCATGGAGAACGCGCTCATCCACGGCGGCACCATCTCCGCGGCCAACTCCCCCGACGGGGACGGCGCGGTCTTCGTCCTGCGGCTCCCCCGCGACGCCGAGGACGAGAGTGTCACGAACGACGTGAACGGTGCCGGCGACGGCACGGACGGCGAGGAGTCGTGAGGCGGCGCACGGGCCGCGTGACGCGGGAAGGCGTACGGCGCCAGGGAGACCTGCCGCGCCGGGAAGGCGTGCGGCGCCCGCTCGCCGCGCTGCTCCTCGTCGTGGCGGCCGGCGCACTGGCGGGGTGCGGCATCCGGTCCACCTCGGTGCCGGTCGACGCGGGTGCGGCGCCCTCCCGGGTGCCGTGCCGCACCGCCGGTTCGGACTCCGGGGCGCGGACGGCCGACGACCGGGTACGGGTGTACCTGGTCTGCGCGTCCGAGCTGGTGGCGGCCGACCGGACGATCGATGACGGCGACCGGCTCGGTGGCCGTCTGGGGATGGCGCGGGCGCTGCTGGCGCAGATCCGGCAGACGCCGCTGGCGGTCGAGCGACGGGCCGGTTTCACCACCGCGGTCCCCTCGGACCTGACCGTCGGGGAGGGCTCCGAGGGCGATCCGGCCGGCACGCTGCGGCTGAGCGCCCAGCCGGAGGACCTGTCCGCCGAGGCGCTGGCCCAGGTGGTGTGCACGTACGCGGAGGAGAGCACCCTCGTCACCGACGGCGGGGTGCTGCTCGGGGGCCCGAGCGACGACTACGCCCCCCGGGGGTACCTCTGCACCGAGGAGACGAAGGCCCGGCCGCAGAACGTACCGACCCTGAGCACGCCCTCCCCCTCCGCCTCCGCCCGGTGAGTACGCCGGTGGCGCGTCCCGGCGGCGCCCTGAGGCCGGTGGGAACGCCGGGAGGTGCGGGACGGGTGGGGCGTGCCGGGGGCGCGCGTTCCGTGGTCTGCGCCACTTCCCGCCGTTTGCCCGGAACCGTTCCCTCGTGGCGGGACGTCTAGGGGGGCGTGCGTCAAGGTCCCGGCGGTAAGGCCGTCACCCTGTTCCGCGTGGTGGGGTTCACGCTTCTCCTCGCGCATCTCGCGGTCGTCGGGTGGCTGACGCTGCGCCCCCTGGACGTCCCCTGGATCACCGCCGCGAACTTCACGCCGCTGGACGGCATCAAGGCCGACCTCGCGCTCGGCCCGGCGGCGGCGGTGCGGCGCATCGGCGCGGGACTGCTGTTGCTGGCGCCGCTCGGGTTCCTGCTGCCGATGGCCGACGCACGGCTGACCGTCTCTCCGTGGGCGTCCCTGATCCGTACGACCGCCGCGGGCGCGCTGATATCCCTCGCCATCGAGCTGGGGCAGACCGGGGTGCCCGGGCAGGTGGTCGACATCGACTCGCTGCTGCTGAACACGGCCGGGGTGCTGCTGACGCATCTGCTGGTGGTGCCGTTCGTACGGGCCCGGCTGCGGCAGCGGCGCACGCGCCCCGCAACCGTCGGGTCGCAGGGCGCGGAGCCGGCGGACGGCGGGACCCCTCAGGGCGCCACCCCGACGATTACCAGGGTCGGGGTCGCACCGTAGAGGGAGGCTTCGGTGCGGGGGCGGAGCGACCATGGATACATCGGGAGCGCCGCGGCGGCTGCTCCCCAGACGGTCTCACCAAGGAGCCCACCATGGCCGGATTGATCCGCCCCCGGGACGGACGCATGATCGGTGGAGTCTGCGCGGCGCTGGCACAGCGCTTCGGCACCTCCGCGACGACCATGCGCGTCATCTTCCTCGTCTCGTGCCTGCTGCCCGGTCCGCAGTTCCTGCTCTACCTGGCGCTGTGGATCCTGCTGCCCGGGGAGAAGTCCCCGTCGGGCACCACGTCCGCGACGGCCTGGTGACGCGGGTTCGACGGGGGAACAGCTTTTACGGCAGCGGCACCGAGCACGCACGTGGGGCACCCGGCCTGTCAGGCCGGGTGCCCCACGTGCGTGCTCGGCCCTCGCGGGCGCGGGGTCAGCCGCCGATCGGGAGGCCGTTCGCGGTCAGGCCCTTGGTCGGCAGACCGCCGAGCAGCTGGGTGACCGGCTTGGCGGCGTCGGTGGCCTTGCCGCCGAGGAGGCTGCCGGTGGTCTCCTTGACCGGGAGGGTCGAGGCGGTCTGGCCGAGGTTCGCCAGCGCGTCGGTGGAGACGGGCAGGGCGGAGCCCGTGTCGAGCGGCAGCGCCGGGGCGGCGGACGCGGTGCCGGCGGCGGCAGCGGCGAAAGCGGCACCGAGAGCGGCGACACCGAGAATGCGGGCGGAGTAGAGCTTCATGACATTCATCCTTGGGGAAAGGGGATGCGAGCGGCTCTGCAAACTAGCCACCCCGCTCCCCGCTCCGCAAATGGCGCGACACGCTGAAAAGGGCCGGGAAATGTGTTCCCCGGCCCCTTTCGGGACATGCGTGTTCAGTTCTGTTCGAGCGAGGAGACGCTGGTCGCAGCGGTCTGACTGAACAGCCATGCGGACTTCAGTTCGGCGTATCCCGGCTTGACCACGTCGTTGATCATCGCGAGACGTTCATCGAAAGGAATGAATGCTGATTTCATCGCATTGACGGTGAACCACTGCATGTCGTCGAGCGTGTATCCGAATGTCTCGGTCAGTCGCTCGAATTCCTGGCTCATGCTGGTCCCACTCATCAGGCGATTGTCGGTGTTGACCGTGGCGCGGAAGTGCAGGGTACGCAGCAGCCCGATCGGATGCTCCGCGTAGGAGGCGGCGGCACCGGTCTGGAGGTTCGAGGTGGGGCAGAGCTCCAGCGGGATGCGCTTGTCGCGGACGTAACTCGCGAGGCGGCCGAGCTTGACCGAGCCGTCCTCGGCGACCTCGATGTCGTCGATGATCCGGACCCCGTGGCCGAGCCGGTCCGCGCCGCACCACTGGAGGGCCTGCCAGATCGACGGGAGGCCGAACGCCTCGCCCGCGTGGATGGTGAAGTGGTTGTTCTCCCGCTTGAGGTACTCGAAGGCGTCGAGGTGGCGGGTGGGAGGGAAGCCGGCCTCGGCGCCCGCGATGTCGAAGCCCACGACCCCGGAGTCCCGGTAGCGGTTGGCGAGTTCGGCGATCTCCAGCGAACGGGCCGCATGCCGCATCGCGGTGAGCAGCGCGCCCACCCGGATGCGCCGGCCCGCCTCGCGGGCCAGCCGCTCCCCTTCGCGGAAGCCGTCGTTGACCGCCTCCACGACCTCTTCGAGGGTGAGCCCGCCGGTCAGGTGCTGCTCGGGGGCGTACCGCACCTCGGCGTAGACGACGCCGTCCTCGGCGAGGTCCTGGGCGCACTCGGAGGCGACCCGGAAGAGCGCCTCACGGGTCTGCATGACGGCGCAGGTGTGGGCGAAGGTCTCCAGGTAGCGCTCCAGCGAACCGGAGTCGGCCGCCTCGCGGAACCAGGTGCCCAGCTTCGCGGGGTCGGTCTCCGGGAGGTCCTCGTACCCCTGTGCCAGGGCGAGTTCGACGATGGTTCCGGGGCGCAGCCCCCCGTCGAGGTGGTCGTGGAGGAGCACCTTCGGGGCGCGGCGGATCTGTTCGGCGTCAGGGACGGCGCGGAGCTGGCTCATCATCTGCGCACTCTAATACCTACGCGCGTAGATCGCCGAGTGAAGATACGTAACAGAGACCGTGCGGACAGGTGGAGTACACCCGGGCTTCTGAGAATGTTCTGTCATGGCAACGCGCGCGCTTCCCCTGCCCACCGCCCGGCTCGGACGGCCCGTCCGGGCCGCGGGAACCTCCCCGGAGGTCGGTGGCGTCGTCCTGCTGCTCCCCGACGGAGCCGTCGAGTCCCACCGCCGGCCGTCCCCCTTCACCTACGCCGGCCAGCTCCCGTTCGCCCGCGCCCTGGCGAGAGCCGGCCGCGAGGACGGGCTGACCGCGCACGTCGTGCACTACCGCCACCGCGGCTGGAACGCCGGGGACGACGACCCGGCGGCGGACGCCGAGTGGGCCGCGGACGAGGTGGTGCGCCGCTACGGCGACGTGCCGGTCTGCCTCCTCGGCCACGGCATGGGCGGCCGGGCCGCCCTGCGGGCCGCCGGGCACCCCGCGGTCTCCGCCGTCCTGGCGATGGCCCCCTGGCTGCCGGGGCAGGCCGGTCCCCCCGCGCGTACGGGGCCGGAGACGGCGGCCGAGCCGGTGAAGCAGCTCGCGGGGCGCCGGGTGCTCATCGTGCACGGCACCAACGACGCCCGCACCGACCCCGAGCTCTCCTTCCGGCTGGCCTCCCGCGCCAAGAAGGCCAACCGGGACATCTGCCGCTTCGAGGTCCACTCGGACGGGCACTCGCTGCGCCAGCACCGGGCCGAAGTGGTCGCGCTGGCCTCCGACTTCGTCCAGGGCTCGCTCTTCGACCGCTCCTACGCCCGGCCGGTCGCCGACGCGCTGGCCGCACCCCCGCCGCTGGGGCTGCGGATGCCGCTCGCCGCCGGCTTCGGACGGTCGCTGCGGCACTGAGGTGCGAAGGCTCCCGGGTCAGTCCGGCAGCAGATGCCCCCGGCGGGAGATGAGGAACTGCTTGAAGGCGGCGACCGGCGGGGTGTCCGGGTGGCCGTCCAGCCAGGCGACGCCGATCTCGCGGACCGCGCGCGGGGCGGTGACCGTCAGCTCGACGACTCCGGGGCGGGCGACGGCGGGCGGGGGCAGCAGGGCGACGCCGAGTCCGGCGGCGACCAGGCCGCGCAGGGTCTCCGCCTCCTCGCCCTCGAACGCGACCCTGGGCACGAACCCGGCTTCCGCGCAGAGGTCGTCGGTGATCCGCCGAAGGCCGTACCCCGGCTCCAACGTCACGAAGGTCTCCTCGGCGGCCTCCGCGAGCCGGACCCGGCGGCGGCCCGCCAGCCGGTGGTCGTCGGGGACCACCAGCCGCAGCCGCTGCTCGTCCAGCCGGCGGGCCACCAGATCGGGCGCGTCCGGGACGGGCGAGGTGAGGCAGAGGTCCAGCCTCCCCGCCCGCAGCCGTTCGATCATCGCCTCGCCGTAGTTCTGCACCAGCTGGAAGCGGACGCCCGGGTGGTCGACGCGGAAGGCCCGGATCAGGGCGGGTACGGTCTCCGAGCCCATGGTGTGCAGGAACCCGAAGGCGACCTTCCCGGAGGCCGGGTCGGCGTCGGCCCGGACGGAGTCGGCGGCCTTCTCCACCTCGGCCAGCGCGCGTTCGGCGGAGCCGAGGAAGGTGCGCCCGGCGGGGGTGAGGGAGACGGTACGGCCCCGGCGGGCGAACAGGTCGACACCGAGGTCCTGTTCGAGGCGGACCATGGCCCGCGACAGGGTGGACTGCGGCACCCCGAGCTCCTGTGCGGCCCGGGTGACGTGCTCGTGGCGGGCGACCGCCTCGAAGTACGCGAGCCGGGGCGCGAGGACCGCGCGAATGTCTTCTTCGTAACTGCTCGGTGACAGTCGGGGCTGTGAGCTGCGGTCATGCGCCATGGGAACGATTATCGCGGTTTCATGCATTGGACGCATCAAACGCTCCGGCCTACGGTCGCGGTATGCCTCCTGCCAGTACCGGGGCATCCACCGTCGCGGTGGATGCCTCCGCACAGCCCGTTCCGCACGCGTCCGCTCCGGCCGTCGCGTCCCCTCCCGCGGCGGCCGTCCCGCCTGCCGCTCCCGCCGACGCGCGGCTCGAACCCGGCCGGCCCGGCTACCGCCGCATGAGCTTCGGGCTCTTCGCCGCCGGGGTCGCGACGTTCGCCCTCCTCTACTCCACCCAGGCCCTGCTGCCCTCGGTCTCCGCGTCGTTCGGCGCCACGGCCGGGCAGGCGAGCTGGACGGTCTCCGCCGCCACCGGGGCACTGGCGCTCACCGTGCTGCCGCTGAGCGCGCTCTCCGAGCGCTTCGGCCGCCGGCAGATGATGACCGCCTCGCTGGCCATCGCCGTCACCATCGGCATGCTGGTGCCGTTCGCCCCCTCGCTCGGCTGGCTGATCGCCCTGCGCGCGGTGCAGGGCGCGGCACTGGCGGGGCTGCCCGCCTCCGCGATGGCCTTCCTCGCGGAGGAGGTCCGGCCCAAGGCGCTGGTCGCCGCGATCGGCCTGTTCGTGGCGGGCAACAGCATCGGCGGCATGAGCGGCCGCATCCTGACCGGCTGGATCACCCAGCTCTGGGGCTGGCGGGTCGCCCTCGGGGCGGTAGGGCTGCTGGCGGTGGGCTGCGCGGTCGCCTTCCAGCTGCTGATGCCCCGCGCGCGCCACTTCGTCCCGGGCACGCTGAACCCGAAGGCGCTGGCGCGCACGGTCGGCGGGCACCTGGCCGATCCGCTGCTGCGCCGGCTGTTCCTCATCGGCGGGCTCTTCATGACGGTGTTCGGCGCCGTCTACACGGCGATCGGCTACCGGCTGGTGGCGGCCCCGTTCGACCTGCCGCAGGGCGTGGTCGGTTCGATCTTCCTCGTCTACCTGGTCGGCACGGTCTCCTCCGCCGCGGCGGGCCGCCTGGTCGGCCGGCTCGGCCGACGGGGCGCGCTCTACCTCGCCGTCTCCACCACCGCCGCCGGGCTGCTGCTCTCGCTCGCCGACCAGCTGGCCGCTGTGCTGCTGGGCCTGGTCCTGATCACGGCGGGCTTCTTCGCCGGTCACGCGGTCGCCTCCTCCTCGGTGAGCCGTACGGCCACCACGGGGCGCGCCCAGGCGTCGGCGCTCTACCAGTCCGCGTACTACCTCGGCTCCAGCGCGGGCGGCACGCTCGGCGCGGTCGCCTTCCACGCGGGCGGCTGGACCGGCACGGTCGGGCTCGGTCTCCTCGCGGTGGCCGGTGTCGTCTCCGTGACGCTGTACGGGTCGCGGTGCGCGCGGGTCGAGCGCAAGGCGCACCAGCGGCACGCGGGGATGGCCGTCGCGCGCTGACCCTGTGGGCGAGAGCCCGCCGAACCCGCCTGTACCCGGCCGCCGTTCTCGTAACGAGACCGTCCCGCGGACAACCCCGGCTCCCCTTCGTTCGTCCAGCATGTGACCAACCTGCTGCGCGTGAAGGGGAGTTGGCGCACATGGACCACACGGGAACATCAGGAACCACACCACCCACGAGTACCGCCGCCACGCCGAAGGCCCCGCGGAGACAGACCCGGCTGAGGCGCGTGGGGGTGCTCTCGGTCGCCGGGCTGGTGGCCGCCCCCGCACTGGTGCTCACGACGGGGACGGCCGCCGAGGCCGCCTCGTGCACCACGTCGAAGGGGCCGTACCAGAAGCAGGTCGAGAAGTTCCTCGGGCGGCCGGTCGACGGCAAGCAGTCCACCACCGACTGCAAGGCGATCCAGAAGTTCCAGAAGACGCACGGGATCACGCCCACCATCGGCTACGCCGGGCCCATCACCTGGCGCACGATGAACACCATGCTGGCCCAGAAGGCGGCGGGGAAGAACCCGAACAAGGCGAAGAAGTGCCCCACCAACAAGGGGCGCATCGCCTGCGTGGACCTCACCCGGCAGCTGAGCTGGATCCAGGACGGGGCGAAGCTCGTCCGGGGACCCGTGCCGGTACGGACCGGCCGTGACGGCGCGGAGACGCGTACCGGCGCCAAGAAGATCTACTGGCGGCACCAGAACCACTGGTCGACGATCTACCACGTCTGGATGCCGTACTCGCAGTTCTTCGACGGCGGTCAGGCGTTCCACTCGGTCACCAAGTCCATGTGGAACCCGCCCGGATCGGGCGGTTGCGTCAACATGCGGCCCACCGACGCGAAGGCATACTGGAAGCTGCTGAGGAACGGCGACGACGTCTACGTGTACGGGCGCAAGCCCGGGACCTGAGCGGTTGTGCGCTTCCCGCCCGCTTGTCCGTGCGCTGCGGTAGCTTCCTGACGGCGGGGGCGGTGTCACAGCGCGACAGGGGTAGGGCGATGAGTGATCTCAACGTGGCGGAGAGCGCGACCGGGGACGCGGAGGCCGGGAGCGGGGACGCGGAGGCGGGCAGCGTCGAGAGCCGACTGGAGGGGCACCGGGTCGAGTTGACCGGGTACTGCTACCGGATGCTCGGCTCGGCCTTCGAGGCGGAGGACGCGGTCCAGGACACCATGGTGCGCGCCTGGCGCAACTTCGAGAAGTTCGAAGGGCGTTCGTCGCTGCGCTCGTGGCTGTACCGGATCGCGACCAACGTCTGTCTGGACATGCTGACGGCGGGCAACAAACGGGCCCGCCCCGTCGACCTGTCCGGGCCCACCCCGCTCGCGCAGGCCGCGCTCAACCCGCTGCCGGAGAACGTCTGGCTGGAGCCGATGCCGGACGGCCGTGTCCTCCCCTCCCCCGCCGACCCCGCGGAGGCGGCCGTGGCGCGCGAGTCGGTACGCCTGGCGTTCGTGGCGGCGCTCCAGCATCTGCCTCCCAAGCAGCGGGTGGTGCTCATCCTGCGCGAGGTCCTCGCGTGGAAGGCGTCCGAGGTCGCCGAACTCCTCGACACCTCCGTCGCCTCGGTGAACAGCGCCCTCCAGCGGGCCCGGGCCACCCTGTCCGAGGCAGGGGAGCGCGGCCCCGACACCGCCGACCCGCTCGACGAGGAGCAGCGCAGACTCCTGGAGCGGTACGTCGCCGCCTTCGAGGGGTACGACATGAAGGCGCTCACCGCGCTCCTCCACGAGGACGCCGTGATGACCATGCCGCCGTTCGACCTCTGGCTCCAGGGGCACGACGACATCACCGGCTTCATGCTCTCCATCGGCGCGAGCTGCGAGGGCTCCCGGCTGGTGGCCACCGCCGCCAACGGAACCCCGGCCTTCGCCCACTACAAGCCGAACCCGGACGGGCCCGGCTACCTGCCGTGGGCGGTGCAGATCATCGACATCCAGGACGGCGCCATCACGGCGATGCACTGCTTCCTGGACACCCAGCGCTGGTTCCCGCTGTTCGGGCTGCCGGACAGCCTGGACGCCGACGGGAAGTGACCGCCGGGGGCGTGCGGGCCCGATTCAGGCCCGCCGCTCCGGTCCGGCCTCGACCGCAGGTCCGGCTTCCGCCACAGGTCCGGCCTCGACCGCCAGTCCGGCCAGGTCGGTCAGGCCCACCAGCTCCAGCAGGGTGCGCAGTTCGGGCGGTACGCCGCGCAGCCGCAACGGGCCCCGGCCCGCCCGGCGGGCGGTGAGGGAGAGCCGGGCGAGCGCCTCCACGGTGGTGAGATCCGGGCGGACCACTCCCGCGAGGTCACACTCGGCCGGGCCGGGGCCGCGGCCGGGGTCGGCCAGCAGCCGCTCCAGCGCGGCGCGGAGTTCCGGCACGTCGGCGCGGGTGATCCGGCCGGTGAGGACGAGGACGGTCTCGGGTGCGGCTGCTTCCACACCCATGAGACCGTCCCCGGCCCCGTAACTCATCGGCGCGCGCGCCGCCGGACGGCAGACGGTTACGCGATGCGCTCGCGCACCACCGGCGGGGCGGTGAAGTCCGTGCCGGCCGGGGCGATGTCCCAGGCGCCCGGCAGCGCGTCGAGGGCGTAGGAGAACTTCTCCGGGGTGTCCGTGTGCAGGGTCAGCAGCGGCCGGCCCGCGATGACGGTGTCGCCGGGCTTGGCGTGCAGCTCGACGCCGGCCCCCGCCTGCACCGCGTCCTCCTTGCGGGCGCGGCCCGCGCCGAGGCGCCAGGCGGCGACGCCGATGTCGTACGCGTCCAGCCGGGTCAGCACACCGGAGGCCGGGGCGGTGACCACGTGGCGCTCGCGGGCGACCGGGAGGGCCGCGTCCGGGTCGCCGCCCTGGGCGGAGACCATGCGGCGCCAGACGTCCATCGCGGAGCCGTCGGAGAGCGCCTTCTCGGGGTCGGCGTCCTTGAGGCCCGCCGCGTCCAGCATCTCGCGGGCGAGCGCCAGGGTCAGTTCGACGACGTCCCGGGGGCCTCCGCCGGCCAGCACCTCGACCGACTCGCGCACCTCCAGGGCGTTGCCCGCCGTGAGGCCGAGGGGGGTGGACATGTCGGTGAGCAGGGCGACCGTGCGCACCCCGCTGTCGGTGCCGAGGGCGACCATGGTGGAGGCGAGTTCGCGGGCGTCCTCGATGGTCTTCATGAAGGCGCCGCTGCCGACCTTCACGTCGAGGACGAGTGCCCCGGTGCCCTCGGCGATCTTCTTCGACATGATCGAGCTGGCGATCAGCGGGATCGCCTCGACGGTGCCGGTGACGTCGCGGAGCGCGTAGAGCTTCTTGTCGGCCGGCGCGAGGCCGTCGCCGGCCGCGCAGATGACGGCGCCGGTGGTGTCGAGGACGCTCAGCATCTCCTCGTTGGAGAGGTGGGCGCGCCAGCCGGGGATGGACTCCAGCTTGTCGAGGGTGCCGCCGGTGTGACCGAGGCCCCGGCCGCTGAGCTGCGGGACGGCCGCGCCGCAGGCGGCGACCAGCGGGGCGAGCGGCAGGGTGATCTTGTCGCCGACGCCACCGGTGGAGTGCTTGTCGGTGGTGGGGCGGGAGAGCGCCGCGAAGTCCATCCGCTCGCCGGAGGCGATCATCGCGGCGGTCCAGCGCGCGATCTCGGTACGGTTCATGCCGTTCAGCAGGATCGCCATGGCCAGGGCGGACATCTGCTCGTCCGCGACCACGCCGCGCGTGTACGCGTCGATGACCCAGTCGATCTGTTCGGGGGTCAGTTCGCCGCGGTCCCGCTTGGTGCGGATGACGGAGATGGCGTCCATGGGATTCCTTCCGGCAGGGAGCTCGATGATGAGGGCGCGGGTAGCGCCGGGCAAGAGGGCGGACCGGCCCGAACTCTACGCGCATAGAGGAAGAACGCGGAGGTGGCCCTCCCGACGCGCGGGAGGGCCACCGGAGTCGAGGAATACCGGCTCAGGCCAGGTTCTGCGGACCGAAGGCCTGGGGCAGCATCTCGTCGAGGGTACGCAGTCCGTCCGGGGTCTCCAGGACGAGGTCCGGGCCCCCGAACTCGTACAGCAGCTGGCGGCAGCGGCCGCACGGCACCAGGATCTCGCCCGACCCGTCCACGCAGGTGAAGTGGGTGAGCCGGCCGCCGCCGGTGGCCACGAGTTCGGAGACCAGCCCGCACTCGGCGCACAGGCCGATGCCGTACGAGGCGTTCTCCACGTTGCAGCCGGCGACGGTACGGCCGTCGTCGACCAGGGCGGCGGCGCCGACCGGGTAGCCGGAGTACGGGGCGTACGCCCGGGACATCGCCTCCCGGGCCACCTTCCGCAGCCCTTCCCAGTCGGCCGCGGCCGCCGGGGTCGTCACTTGCCCTGGCCCTTGAAGTACGGCATGCCGTCCGCCTTCGGCATCCGCAGCCGCTGAGCGGAGAGCGCGAGGACCAGCAGCGTCGCCACGTACGGGGCGGCGTCCACGAACTGGCTGGGCACCTCGTCGGTGAGCGCGTACCAGACGAAGAGCAGCGCGGAGAAGACCGCCGAGACGGCCGCACCGATGTACTTGCGGCGCACGAGCTGCCAGATCACCGCGGCGACCAGCAGGATCGCCAGGAAGAGCAGCACCGCGTGGACGTTCTCCGCGCCGCCGCGCAGCTTCAGGCTGTCGGTGAAGCCGAAGAGGCCGGCGCCGAGCGCCATGCCGCCGGGCATCCAGTTGCCGAAGATCATCGCGGCGAGACCGATGTAACCGCGCCCGCCGGTCTGGCCCTCCTGGTAGATGCCGGTGGAGACGATCGCGAGGAACGCGCCCGCCAGACCGGCCAGACCGCCGGAGACGGCGACGGCGACGTACTTGTACGTGTAGACGTTGACGCCGAGCGATTCGGCGGCCACCGGGTTCTCGCCGCAGGAGCGCAGGCGCAGGCCGAACGCGGTGCGCCAGAGCACCCACCAGGTGCCGGGGATCAGCAGGATCGCGACCACGGTCAGCAGCGAGAGGTGGGTGACCACACCGCCGATGATCCCGGCGAGGTCCGAGACGAAGAACCAGTGGTGGGCCTGGAGGTCGGCCATCCAGTCCGAGAGCCCGGGGATCGTGATGTCGGTGATCTCGCCGATGCGGGGCGACTGCTTGGAGGAACCGCCCTCCGCCTCGGCGAAGGTGTAGTTCGACAGGTAGCGGGTGACGCCCACCGCGAGGATGTTGATCGCCACACCGGAGACGATGTGGTTGACCTTGAAGGTCACGGTCATCACGGCGTGCAGCAGGCCACCGAGGGCGCCGCCCACGATGCCCATCAGGACACCGGTCCACGGGCCCCACTGGTAACCGGCCCAGGCACCGAACCAGGTGCCGAGGATCATCATGCCTTCGAGACCGATGTTGACCACGCCGGCGCGTTCGGCCCACAGGCCGCCGAGGCCGGCGAGGCCGATCGGGACGGCGAGCTGGAGCGCGCCGGACACCTGACCGACGGAGGTCAGGTCGTTCGCGCCACTGATGACGCGGGTCAGCGAGAACAGCGCCAGACCGGCCGCGGCGATCAGCAGGACGACCGGCAGGCTCAGCCTGCTCCGGCCGCCGCCCTTCCCGGGCGCGGTGGTGGCGGTGGACGTCGTCGGGACGGTGCTCATGCCGCTGCTCCCTCACGGTTCTCGCGGGCCTGGGCGGCGAGTTCCTCGCCGACCTTCTGCTGCTGTCGGCGGAGCCCGTACTGGCGGACAAGTTCGTAGGAGACGACGACGGAGATCACGATCAGCCCCTGCATGATCATGGCGATCTCCTGCGGGTACCCGTACTGGTCCAGCGACGCGGAGGTCTTCTCCAGGAAGGACATCAGCAGGGCCGCGAAGAACATGCCGACCGGGTTGTTCCGGCCGAGCAGGGCGACGGTGATTCCCATGAAGCCGACGCCGGCGGGGAAGCTGAGGTTGTACGTGTGGCTCTGGCCGAGCAGGATCGGCATGCCGACCAGACCGGCGACGGCGCCGGAGATCAGCATCGCCGTCAGCACCATGCGCTTGGCGTCGACGCCGCTGGCCCGGGCGGCGGACTCGCTGGCGCCGGTGGCGCGCAGGTCGAAGCCGAAGCGGGTGCGGCCCAGGGTGAACCAGTAGACGATGCCGAGGGCGAAGGCGACGAAGGTGAAGCCGTAGATCGTGCCGCCGTCACCGGCGTCCAGGCCGGGGAACCAGCCGGAGGAGGCGATCTCGCCGGTGTTGAGGTCGTTGGAACCCGCCGGCTGGACACCGAAGTTGTCCGTCAGGATCAGCCAGGCGATCAGGCTGGTCGCGATGGCGTTCAGCATGATCGTGGAGACGACCTCGCTGACACCCCGGAGGGTCTTCAGCAGACCGGCGATGCCGGACCAGAACGCGCCGACCGCCATCGCGGTGACCAGGATCAGCAGGACGTGCAGCGGGCCCGGCAGCGTCACGGAGGCGCCGACCACGGCCGCGATCATCGCGGCGAGCCGGTACTGACCGTCGACGCCGATGTTGAACAGGTTCATCCGGAACCCGACCGCGACGGCGAGCGCGGCAAGGTAGTACGTGCCGGTCTGGTTGACGATCAGCACCTGTACGTCGACGTACTGGGCGTTGTCGAACATCAGCCGGAACGGCTCGAAGGGGCTGTTGCCGGAGAGCAGCAGCACCACCGCGGTGAGCAGGAACGCCACCACCAGGGCGAGTGCCGGGCCGGCGGCGCCCAGGAGCAGCCGGTCCCTGTCGAACTTCTTCATCGGCTCTCACCGTTCTCGTCGTGCGCGCTGGTGTCGTCGTGCGCGATGTGACCGGAGGCCGCGCCGGTCATGGCGGTGCCCAGCTCCTCCGGCGTGATGCTCGCGGGGTCGGCGTCCGCGACCAGCCGGCCCCGGTACATGACGCGCAGCGTGTCGGACAGGCCGATCAGCTCGTCCAGGTCGGCCGAGATGAGCAGCACGGCGAGGCCCTCGCGGCGCGCTTCGCGGATCTGGTCCCAGATCTGCGCCTGCGCGCCGACGTCCACGCCCCGGGTGGGGTGGGCGGCGATGAGCAGCTTCGGCTTGTGGCTCATCTCGCGGCCGACGATCAGCTTCTGCTGGTTGCCGCCGGAGAGGGAGGCCGCGGTGACGTCGATCCCGGGGGTGCGGACGTCGTACTCGCGCACGATCCGCTCGGTGTCGGCGCGGGCCGCCTTCAGGTCGAGGAACACGCCCCGGCTGTTGGGCTTCTCGGTGACGTGGCCGAGGATGCGGTTCTCCCAGAGCGGGGACTCCAGCAGCAGCCCGTGGCGGTGACGGTCCTCGGGGATGACACCGAGGCCGCCCTCGCGGCGCTTGCGGGTGGAGACGTGCGAGATGTCCGCGCCGTCCAGGGAGATGGTGCCGCCGTCCGGGTCGCGCAGGCCGGTGAGCGCCTCGATCAGCTCGCTCTGGCCGTTGCCCTCGACACCGGCGATGCCGAGGACCTCGCCCTTGTGGATGGTGAAGCCGATGCCGTCGAGGACCTCGCGGACGACGCCGTCGGAGTCGGTCGCGGTGAGGCGCAGCGCGTCCACGGTGAGCATGGGCACGTCGGTGACGGTCGACTCGCGGGTCTCCGGCGAGGGCAGCTCGCTGCCGACCATCAGCTCGGCGAGCTGCTTGGTCGTCGCGGTGCGCGGGTCGGCGGTGCCGACGGTGGTGCCCCGGCGGATGACGGTGATCTCGTCGGCCACGGAGAGCACTTCGCCGAGCTTGTGCGAGATGAAGATGACGGTCAGGCCCTCGGCCTTGAGCTCGCGGAGGTTGTCGAAGAGCGCGTCGACCTCCTGCGGGACGAGCACCGCGGTGGGCTCGTCGAGGATGAGGGTGCGGGCGCCGCGGTAGAGGACCTTGAGGATCTCCACACGCTGGCGGTCGGCGACGCCGAGGTCCTCGACGAGGACGTCGGGGCGGACGCCGAGACCGTAGGCGTCGGAGATCTCCAGGATCTTCTTCCGGGCCGCGCCGCCGATGCCGTGCAGCTTCTCCGCGCCGAGGACGACGTTCTCCAGGACGGAGAGGTTGTCGGCGAGCATGAAGTGCTGGTGGACCATGCCGACTCCGCGCGCGATGGCGTCGGCGGGGCTGGCGAAGGTGACGGTCTCGCCGTCGATCGTGATGGTGCCCTCGTCCGGCTTCTGCATGCCGTAGAGGATCTTCATCAGGGTCGACTTGCCGGCGCCGTTCTCGCCGATGAGCGCGTGCACGGTGCCCTTGGCGACGGTGATGTCGATGTCGTGGTTGGCGACGACGCCGGGGAAGCGCTTGGTGATGCCGCGGATTTCTACGGCAGGAGGGCTGGACGCGTTGATGACGCACTCTCCTTGGCGGGGAAGGAGCGGAGCACGGCTGCCGGGGATGGGGCCGTACGAGCAGGGGCCGGGGCGAAGCTACCGCGCCCGAGGGGCCTCTACACGCGTAGCGTTGCCGAATAGAAAGAACCAGACGGCGGAACACCGTCCGGGACCGGGGAGTTCGGCGTAGGCCGTTCTCCCTGGTCCCGGAATCATAGGGTTCCGCGTCCGGGTACCCGCGACCGCACCCGTGAGGGGCGGCGGAGGCCGCCGCCCCTCACGGGGGTGGGGTGTTACGGGGCGGTCTTGACCGTGATCGTGCCGGCGATGATGGCGGCCTTGGCCTTGTCGATCGCGGCGGTGACGTCCGTCATCGCGGTGAAGGCCGGGTTGGAGGTCGCGAGGCCGACACCGTCGGTGTCCAGGCCGGCGCGGATCTCACCGGTCTCGGGCTTGCCGTCCTTGACCGACTTGATCAGGTTGAAGACCGAGTCGGCGACGTCCTTGGTGACCGAGGTCAGGATGTAGTCCTTGTAGTCGGCGAGGCCGGCCTGGTTGTACTGGTCGGAGTCGACGCCGATGGACCACTTCTTGGCCTTCGAGGTGACCTCGATCGCGCCGGAACCGGCGAGACCGGCGGCGGAGTAGATCACGTCGGCGCCGGCGTCGAGCTGGCCCTGCGCGGCGGCCTTGCCGAGGTCGGGCTTGGAGAAGCCCGTGAAGTCCGGCGGCTGGGTCAGGTACTGGACCTTGACGTTGACGCCCGCCTTGGTGTCCTTGACGCCCTGGACGAAGCCGGCCTCGAACTTCTTGATCAGCGGGGTCTCGACACCACCGATGAAGCCGACCGTGTCGGTCTTGGTGACCTTGGCGGCGGCGACGCCGGCGAGGTACGAGCCCTGCTCCTCGCTGAAGACCAGGTTCGCGGTGTTCTTGGTGGGCTTCGAGCTGTCGTCGATGATCCCGAACGTGGTGTTCGGGAACTTCGCGGCGACCTCGGCGATGGCGTTGGCGTAGACGAAGCCGACACCGATGACCGGGTTGTTGCCGCCGCGCGCGAGCTCGGTCAGGCGCTGGATCTTGTCCGCGTCGCTCTCGCCCTCGGAGGGCTCCGCCTCGACGCCCTTGTAGCCGAGCTCCTTCGTGGCCTTCTCCAGGCCCGCGTAGGCGGCGTCGTTGAACGACTGGTCGCCGCGGCCACCGATGTCGTAGGCGAGGGCGGTCTTGCCGCCGGAGGACGAGCTGCTGCTGCTGTCGCTGCTGCTGCCCTCGGAGGACGTCTTACCGCCACAAGCCGTGACGGACAGCGCGAAAGCCGCGGACGCAATGCCCACGGTGGCGATCCTGGTGATCCGGCGCACTGGGAGGCTCCTTAAAAACCTGACCGAAAGCGCCACTCCGGCGCTGGGTTCGCCGCGATCGTAACGCGCGTAGATGTCAGTTAAAGACACGTTCACCAGTCGTTATCGGATCGTCGTGAAGAGTTTTGGTCACATCGCACCACCTGACACTCCGCCACATTTCGGGCGGAGGTACTGCGTCCGGTCCGTGTGCGGCCTGTGCCCGGCCTCCCTGGCGCCTCCGCCCGGCATCCGATGTCCTCCATGGCGGACATCAGGGGGTAACACCCCCGAAAAGGGGACGTGGCACGAGCCTCACGTCCCCCCGGGGCGGCGCCCGCGATCACTACCTCGCGCCGTTGAGCAGGGCGGCGGCGGTGAACAGCTCGACCCCGACGGTGATGGCCTCCTCGTCCACGTCGAAGTCGCCCCGGTGCAGGTCGAGACCGCGGGTGTCACCGTGCGCCCGGACCCCGAGGCGGGCCATGGCGCCCGGCACGTGCTCCAGGTACCAGGAGAAGTCCTCGCCGCCGAGGCTCTGCTCGGTGTCCTCGATCGCATACGGTCCGCGGCGCTCGGTCATGGCGGCGTCGAGCAGGCCGATGGAGGCCGCGTCGTTGACGACGGGCGGCACGCCCCGGACGTAGTTGATGACGGTCTTGGCGCCGTGCGTGGTCGCGACCTCGTCGACGGCCGCGTGCACCAGGTCGGGGGCGTCCCGCCATGCCTTCAGGTCGAGGCAGCGGACCGTGCCGGACATCTCCGCGTGCTGCGGGATCACGTTGCAGGCGTGGCCGGTGTGCAGCCGGCCCCAGGTGACGGCGAGGCCGGAGCGCGCGTCCACCCGGCGGGCGAGCAGCGCGGGCACGTCGACGGCGACCCGGGCGGCGGCGGTGACCAGGTCCGTGGTGAGGTGCGGGCGCGCGGTGTGGCCGCCCGCCCCGTCCAGGGTGACCTCCAGCCGGTCGCAGGCGGAGGTGATGGCCCCGACCCGCAGCCCGATCTTGCCGACGTCCACCTTGGGGTCGCAGTGCACGCCGATGATCCGGCCGACGTTCTCCAGGACCCCGGACTCGATGGCGTCGGGGGCGCCGCCGGGCAGTACCTCCTCGGCGGGCTGGAAGATCAGCCGGACGGCGTGCGGAAGCTCGCCCCGGCGGTCGAGCTCGGCGAGGACCAGCCCCGCGCCGAGGACCGTGGTGGTGTGCACATCGTGGCCACAGGCGTGCGCGCGGTCGGGGACGGTCGAGCGGTAGGGAACGCCCGTCTTGACGTCCGGGATGGGCAGCGCGTCGATGTCCGCGCGCAGCGCCAGCATCGGCGTCTCCCCGTCCCACCGCCCCACGTCGCACATCAGGCCGGTGCCGGTGGAGAGGACCCGGGGGGCGAGTCCGGCCTGCTCCAGCCGGGCCTTGATGGCGGCGGTGGTGCGGAACTCCTGGTTGCCGAGCTCGGGGTGCATGTGGAGATCGCGGCGGAAGGCGATCAGCTCGGCCCGGAGCTCTTCGGAGAGGGTGCCGGGCAGGGAGACCGCCCGGGCCGGTGAGCGACCGGCCGGTTCACCGTCGGCGTGGACGAGGGACGCGCGGGACTTCAACTGGTTCACCCATCGAAGGGTATGCCTACGGACCCCCCGACCGGACATGGATCAACAAAACTTCAGCACCTCGGATGAACATGAAACGGCGCCGAAACGTGTGGGGCGTACGCACGGTGGGTAGACTGCGCCGTTTTTCCCGACTGCGCCGTACGGGTGGGGTGTTCGGGCCGTACGCACGGAGGCCCGGGTCGCGCGGACTTCGCCGCGGGACCCGGGCCTCCCGGCTCGGTGCGTCCGGCTCGGTGCGTCCGGCTCGGTGCGTCCGGCTCGGTGCGTCCGGCTCCGTGCGTCCGGCTCGATCCGTCCGGCTCCGTGCTCCCGGTCAGGACCCCGCGGGCGGGGCCAGCGGGGCGAAGGCCAGCCGGTGCACGTCCCGGGCGGTCTCGGTGACCCCGGAGAGGAACCCCTGCGCACGCGAGGACGCCGTGTCCCGCAGCCACTCGGGGTCGATGTCGCAGACCGCGACCTTGACCCCGGTGCCCGCCAGCGCGAGGGGCAGCGTGTGCACCACGGTGGAGGGGAAGCTCAGCACGGTACGGCCGATGGGGCCACGCCGGGCGATGAGCTCCAGCGGCAGGTCCGGCCGGACGATCTCCAGACCGGTGGCGGCCTCCAGGGCGTGGAGCTTGTCCGTCGCCTCGCGGCGGTGCGCGAAGTAACGGGTGGCGCCGTGCGTACGGGCGAGGGCCGCCACCGCTTCCAGATACGGCGCCGGCTCGACCACGCCCGTCTCCACCAGGGAGGTGCCGACGATGTCGGCGCCCTTGGTGAGACGGGGCGGGCCGAAGCGCGCACGGGTCCAGGAGAAGGTGTTGGCGGTGACCTCGACCCCCTCGGGGGCCTCCACCGGCATCGCGGTGAACACTTCGACGCGGCGCCCGGCCGACGGGACGAACCGGCGGCGGGCGGCGGCGGTGACCGGTGCGAGCAGCAGCTCGCGCGGCCCCTTGTTCCCCTTGCGGTGCCAGCGCACCAGACGCTCGCCGCGGGCGAGCTGTGCCACGAACTCCATCGTGGCGGTGCCGTCGTCGACCACCGTGAGGCCGCCGGTGCGCACGATACTCAGCAGGAGCTGGACGTAGCGCGAGAACGGGTCACCGATCACGACGTGGTCGGCCCTGCGCACCAGCGCCACCAGGGCGCGCAGCGTCTTGAGCGGGGTGCCCTGTTCGCCGCGCGCCTCCTGCCAGCGCACGGTGATGCCCTCGTCGCGGGCCAGGTCGGCCATCCTTCGCAGCTGGCCGCGCGACATCGGGTCGACCGGGGGGAGGACGACGACCGTGGTGACGGCCGGCGTCTCCTCCCCCTTGGCGTGGGTCCACTCCAGGACGTTCAGGAGCTGGACCGGGCTCTCGACGAAGGCGAGGTTCACCGGATGTCGTCTCAGACCGCGGCCGGCTCGGCGGCCGTCGCGCTCTCGGTCTCGGCGACGACGCCCGCGACGCGGCGGAGCTTCTTCATCGGGCCGAGCTCCGACTCGTAGACCTTCTTGACGCCGTCACCGAGGGAGGCCTCGATGGTGCGGATGTCGCGGACGAGGCGGGCGAGGCCCTGCGGCTCGACGGAAGCGGCCTGGTCGGAGCCCCACATGGCGCGGTCCAGGGTGATGTGGCGCTCGACGAACGTGGCGCCGAGCGCGACCGCGGCCAGCGTGGTCTGGAGGCCGGTCTCGTGGCCGCTGTAACCGATCGGGACGTTCGGGTACTCGGCCTGCAGGGTGTTGATGACGCGGAGGTTGAGCTCCTCGGCGACCGACGGGTACGTCGACGTGGCGTGGCACATCAGGATGTTGTCGCTGCCGAGGACCTCGACCGCGTGGCGGATCTGCTTCGGGGTCGACATTCCGGTGGAGAGGATGACCGTGCGGCCGGTGGCGCGCAGGGCGCGGAGCAGCTCGTCGTCGGTGAGCGAGGCGGAGGCGACCTTGTGGGCCGGGACGTCGAACTTCTCCAGGAAGGCGACGGCCTCGGTGTCCCACGGGGAGGCGAACCAGTCGATGCCGCGCTTGGCGCAGTGCTCGGCGATGGTGCGGTACTCGTCCTCGCCGAACTCGACGCGGTGGCGGTAGTCGATGTACGTCATCCGGCCCCAGGGGGTGTCACGCTCGATGTCCCACTGGTCGCGCGGGGTGCAGATCTCCGGGGTGCGCTTCTGGAACTTGACGGCGTCGCAGCCGGCGTCGGCGGCGACGTCGATCAGGGCGAGGGCGTTGTCCAGCTCGCCGTTGTGGTTGATACCGATCTCGCCGGTGATGTACACGGGCTGGCCGGGGCCTGCGGTGCGGGTACCGAACTGGCGCAGACGGGAGTCGCTCATGATGAGGGTGTTCCTTACTTGGTGGTGATCGTGGGGGTGTTGACAGCGGGGGTGGTGCTGGTGGGGGCCGGAGCCGAACCGCCCCGGGTGCGGGTCAGTTCGGGGCCCAGGAGCCAGCCCGCGATCTCGCGGACGGCTCCCAGGCCGCCGGGGGTACGGGTGACGGCTCGCGCCGCGGTGCGTACCGCGTCGTGGGCGCTCGCCACCGCGACGGGCCAGCCCGCCAGGGCGAAGCAGGCCAGGTCGTTGACGTCGTTGCCGGCGTAGAGGACCCGGTCGGGGCTGACGCCGTTCTCGTCGCACCACTGCTTGAGCGCGAGGTCCTTGCGGTCGATGCCGTGCAGCACGGGGACCTGGAGCTTGCGGGCGCGGGCGGCGACCACCGGGTTCTGCTCGGTCGACAGGATGAGGACGTCCAGTCCGGCACGGCGCATGGCCGCGATGCCGAGGCCGTCGCCGCGGTGGACGGAGACCGTCTCGTGGCCGTCCTGGTCGACCATGACGCGGTCGTCGGTCTGGGTGCCGTCGAAGTCGAGCACCACGGCGTCCACGTCCGCGAGGGTCGGCAGCGCCGACGGGTCGAGGAGCGGGGCGAGCGCGCGGGCGCGGGCCAGGTCGTGCGGGTCGTCGATCTCCAGCACCCGCGCCGGGTCCGTGCGGACCAGGGCGGTGTGGCCGAAGAAGCGGTGGCGGTGGGTACGGAAGCCGGCCACGTCCATGGCGTACGCGGCGCCGGTCTCCAGCAGGTCCTGCGGACGGTCCTGGCGGCGGGGGCGGACGGCCTTGTCGTGGTTGACGCCGTAGCTGCTCTCCTCGACCGCTTCGCCGTCGCGCCACACGAAGCCGTGGAACGGGGCGACGGTGACGGCCGTGTCGGCGCCTTCGCGGGCGACCGCGCGGGCCACCCCGTCGACGTCCTCGCGGGAGAGGAAGGGGCTGGTGCACTGGACGAGCAGCACCACGTCGGCGGCGGCGCCGCGCAGCGCCTCGTAGGCGTCGAGCGCGTGCAGCACGGCGGCCTCGCTCGTCGCGGTGTCCCCGGAGATGTCCGCGGGGCGCTGCACGACGTGCACCCGGCCGGCCGCGCCCGCGCTCTCGCCGGCGAGCCGGGCGGCCTCGGCGATGGCCGCGTCGTCGGTGGTGACGACGACGTCGGTGACCTCGGCGGAACCGAGGCAGGCGCGGACCGCGCGGGACACCAGCGGGACGCCGCCGACCTGGGCGAGGTTCTTGGCGGGTACGCCCTTGGATCCGCCCCGGGCGGGGATGACCGCGAGGACGGTGGGTGTCGGCATCGATGCTCCTGAAGTGGTGGTCACAGTTCGCCCATCCGCCGGATCACGGGCGCGACGCGCTGGACGCCCTGCCGGTAGGCGCCGCGCGCGGCGTTGCGGACGGTCTCGCGCACCGCGCCCCTGATGCGGCCGGTGGCGACCGGGGCCGCCGCACCGGGCAGCGGCCGGCCGTCGGGGCCGAGGTGGTGGCGGGCGAGGATGCCGGGGAGGTATCCCGGCGCGGTGGCGGGGGTGTAGTAGGGGGCCAGCGGCGGCAGTTCGCCCGCCGAGAGCAGCGCGCCGACCTTGTCGCGGGCGCCGTCGTAGGCGGTGGCGTACGTGCCGTCGGCGGCGACGCCCTGGCCGGCCAGCCACTCGGGGTCCGGCACGGGGTGCAGCCCGTCGTCCAGCCGGTCCCAGGAGGTGATGAGACCGGAGCCGACGAAGTGGTGGTTGCCGAGCGTCTCGCGGACGCCGAGGTCGCTGAGGATCGCGGTCGGGATGGACCGGTGCAGCGACTCCAGTGCGGCGGTGGAGGAGACGGTGACGAGCAGGTCGGTGCGGTCGAGCACCTCACCCATGTGCCCGTACACCAGCTGGAAGTTGGCGGGCAGTCCGCCGGGCAGCCGCTCGGCGAGGCGCTGGTAGGGCAGCTCCTCGATGTGCGTGGTGTGCTCGCCCGGCTTGGAGCGGAGCTTGAGCAGCACCTCGCGGTCGGGGTGCTTGCGGGCGTGCTCGACGAGCCGGCGCAGCAGGTACGTACGGTCGGCGCGGGACGCAGGTACGGAGGGCTGCGCGGCGAACACGACGGTGTCGCGCCCGGGTTCGGGGGTGTGCGGGGCGCCGCCGAGGAACGGCAGCGCCGCCTCGGTGACGGCGCCCGCGTCGGCGCCGACCCCTTCGTACACGGCGCGGAAGCGCTCCGCGTCGTGGGCCGAGTTGGCGAGGACGACGTCCGCGCCGTGGCGGAGCAGCAGTCCGTCGGCGAGCTTCTCGTAGACGACCCCGACGTAGCCGGTGACGACGACGGGCCTGCGGGGCAGGTCGAGGGCGGCGAGGCCGTGCAGCATCGCCTGGACGCCGCCGCCGACGAGGGCGAGCACGACGACGTCGTACTTCTCCTCGCGCACGGTGTGCAGGAACTCGACGGCCGTGACCTCGCGGACCCGTCCGGCGTCCACGCCGACGTCGCCGACCTCGGCGAGCTGGCGCGCGGTGGGGGTGGCCCGGCCGCGCAGCAGGAGCCCGCTGATCTCGACGGGGCGCTCCGCGACGGAGGTTTCGCCCGCGGCGGTCAGCCGGCGCGCGGTGAGCGCACCCCATTTCCACCGGGTGTCGGAATCTGCGAGGACGGCCACCCGGAGCGCCGCGGAATTCGCGGGGGCTGCGGCGGGTTCGGCCGGGTCATTGGTACGAGGAGGCACGTCCTAGAAGGTAGGAAGCCATTTCGTTCAGCGGCCCAACACGCGTGCAACAGATGGTTAACAGCGGGGAGCCGCTTGGGGGCGTGATCCGCATGCGGCCGAACTCCCGTGCAAATCGGCGCCATTCATGGTCTCGACACGCGGCGTTCACCCCCTGTACTCCCTCTGGACGAGGAATGGGACGGGACCGCATCTAGCGTGACGACGTGGTCAAGCTCTCCGTCATCGTGCCGTTCTACAACGTGCAGACATACGCGCCCGACACCCTCAGAAGTCTGCGGGCCAATACCCGCGAGGATTTCGAGTTCCTTCTCGTCGACGATTGCTCGACGGACGGAACCGCGAGAATTCTCGACCGAGCCCAGGAGGACATTCCCGGGGTGGTCGTACTCCGACACGAGCAGAACGGTGGACTGGCCACTGCCCGCAACACGGGGCTCAACGCCGCACGCGGCGAGTACGTCACGTTCCTGGACGGCGACGACTGGCTCGCGCCCGGTTACTACGAGGAGCTCGTCTCCCGCACCGAGGCGCTGGGCTGCGACTTCGTCCGCACGGACCACGTCGAGTCGGAGCGTGCGGCACGCACCGTGCGCCGGGTCCCGCACGGCCGGCGCGACGAGGTGATGAACCCCCGGGACGCGATCCTGCCCGCCGAGCGGTCCACCTCGGTGGACTACCCGTACGCCTGGGCGGGGGTGTACCACCGCCGCCTGCTGGACAAGGGGCTCCTCCACTTCACCGACGGGCTGCGCACCGCGGAGGACCGGCCCTGGATCTGGCGCCTCCACCGCGAGGCGGAGTCCTTCGCCGTGCTGGACATCCTGGGGCTCTTCTACCGGCGCGGGGTCACGTCCTCGCTCACCCAGATCGGCGACGTGCGCCAGCTGGACTTCATCCGCTCCTTCGACCAGGTCGTCCGGGAGACGGCAGAGGACAAGGACGCGGACGCGCTGCTGCCGAAGGCCGTGCGCACCTACTGCGCCATCATCTCGCACCACATGAAGTCGATCGAGCGGTTCGAGCCGCCCGTCGCACGTGCCCTGAAGTCGATGAGCGGCGCCGCGCTGCGCCGGATGCCCCAGCAGGTGCTGGACGACGCACTCGACTCCATGGACCTGGAACGCGCCACGCTGCTCCGCCGTCTGCGGCGCCGGCCGGCGACCTCGAAGGAGAAGACGGCAGCATGAGGACCTTCCCCACCCCGCGGCGCACCACGCAGATCTTCGTGGCCTCCACCCTCTACGGAGTGGCCACTCTCGCGGCGGCCCTGGACACCGACTGCTACGGCCCCGCCGACCGCCGCATCCTGCTCGTCTGCAACAACGCGGGCGTCCCGGAAACGACCGTGTCCCTCGACCGGATGCCCGGGTTCGAGCGACTCCGCGACCGGTTCGACGACGTGATCTCGTGGAACGAGACCATCGCGCCCTTCCACCCGAGCGGCTGGGCCCCTCGCCCGGACGACGCCCCCCTGTGGGAGCGCTACCTGCGCCTCCTGTGGAAGCTCGGCGACGACCAGATCGAACTCACGGTGGAGTCGATCCAGGTCAACCCCGCCCAGGCGATCGCCACCGTCTTCACCGGCGCCACGGTGGACGTCTACGCGGACGGGCTGATGAGTTACGGCCCCACCCGCAACAAGATCGACCCGCTGATCGGGACCCGGGTGCGGCGCCTGCTCCACCTGGACCTGGTGCCGGGCCTGGAGCCCGTGCTGCTCTCCGAGTTCGGCGTGAAACCCGAGATCGTGCGTACCGAGGCCTTCCGGAAGGTGCTCGGCGAGCTCTCGGACGCGGCGCCCTCGGTGCCCGCCGTGGAGTCCCCGGCCCTGCTGCTCGGCCAGTACCTCTCCGCGCTCGGCCTGATCTCGGCGGCCGAGGAGGAGGAACTGCACCTGCGGATGATGCGGGGCGCGGTGGCCCTCGGCCACACCCGGCTGGTCTTCAAGCCGCACCCGACGGCTCCCGCGCAGTGGTCGCAGGCCATGCGGGAGCAGGCCGGGAAGCTCGGCGCCGAACTGACCGTCCTCGACGACGGCCTGCTCACCGCACCGGTGCTCGCGGAGGTGCTCTACGAGCGGATGCGGCCGGCCCTCGTCGTGGGCTGCTTCTCGACCGCCCTGCTGACCGCTTCGGCGTTCTACGGGCTGCCGGCGGCGCGGGTCGGCACCGAACTGCTGCTGGAGCGGCTCACCCCGTACGAGAACAGCAACCGGGTCCCGGTGACCCTGGTGGACGCGCTGCTCCCGGAGCTCACGGACACCGAGGCCGTGAAGGCCGGGCGGCCGGGCGAGGGCTCCGAGACCGAGATCTCCGCGCTGGTCAGGGCGGTGGGCTTCGCCATGCAGCCGAAGATCTACCCGGCCCTGCGCTCCCAGGCCGAGGCGTACCTCTCGGCCCGGTTGAACCGGACGACCTGGCGGTACTTCAAGCGGCGCCGGCTGACCTCGCTCGGCCTGCCGGGCGGTGTGCCGGCCCAGTTCGCGTTCCTGCCGCGCAACACGACGGTCCGCAGGGTGGCGAAGCGGGCGCGCTCGCTGCGGCGGAGCGTGGCGCGGTAGTCGTTCCGGGAGGTCCCGCCCGCGGTCTCGGATCCGGGCGGGACCTCCGTCACCCGCGAGGCTCCGGAGCGCGCGGGGCCGGCGCCCGCTCGGTGAATTCCAGCCGAAGCAGGGGCGAACACCTCGCGTTCCCGGCCGTGTCCGGGTTTTCCCGCGCCTACGCTGACGCGGCGCACATGCCGAATTGGAGTGGCCTTGACCATTACCCCAGCGGACGCGGATCACGCCTCCCGCGTCTCCCCGATACCCAGCCCGTCGCTCCCCGAGGAGGCCGGCCCGCACGCGCCGGCGGTCGCTCCCGAGGTTCCGACCGGCTCCAAGCCCGCGCCGAAGGTGCGGCTGCGCGCCCTGGACGGGCTGCGTCTGGTGGCCGCGCTGATGGTCGCCTGCTACCACTACGGCGGGCGTGGCGGCGACATCACCAAGGCGTGGGGCGGTTCGGCCCAGGGCCAGTTCCCCACCGCCCACCACTGGTTCGCCTACGGCTGCCTCGGGGTGCAGGTCTTCTTCGTGATCAGCGGGTTCGTGATCTGCATGAGCGGCTGGGGCCGCCCGCTGATCTCGTTCTTCGCCTCCCGGGTCTCCCGGCTGATGCCCGCGTACTGGTTCGCGGTGATCCTGGTGACGGCCGTGTTCGCGCTGCCGATGGTGGCGTACAAGACGGTCTCCCTCAGTGACGCCCTGCTCAACATGACGCTGTTCCAGATGCCGGTCGGCGCGGACCGGGTGCTCGGGGTCTGCTGGACCCTCTGGGCCGAGATCCGCTTCTACGCTCTCTTCGCCCTCTTCGTCGTGCTCCCCGGGGCCACCCGCCGCCGGGTGGTGCTCTTCTGCGCGGTGTGGACGATGGCCGCGGTGATGACGGACGCGGCCAACGCCTCGTTCCTCGACGTGGTGCTCATGCCCGAATACGCCCCGTTCTTCATCGGCGGCGTAGGGCTCTACCTCGTCCACCGCGACCGCCGGGACGCCCTGGGCTGGGGCATCGCCGGCGTGAGCCTGCTGCTCGGCCAGCACTACGCGGTGGCGGACCTCTGGCGCCCGTCCAACCCCGATGCCTTCTCCAACCGCTCGGCGCTGGTCATCGTGCTCATCGTCGCGTTCGGCTTCGTCGCCGTGGCGGCGATCGGTCTCGGGCTGCTGAACTGGATGAACTGGAAGTGGCTGACCGTGGCGGGGGCGTTGACCTATCCGTTCTACCTGGTCCACGAGCATCTGGGCTGGGTGGAGGTGGACTTCCTCCACCGGCACCTGGGCATCCCGTCCGCGGCCACCATGGGTTTGACCATCGTGTCGATGCTCGTCCTCGCGTGGATCATCCACCGCCTGGTCGAGCGGCCCTTCACCCCGAAGCTGCGCAACGTGCTGCTCACCAAGCTGTAGCGGGCCCGGGCCTCGCCGAAGGCCCCGAACCCGGCCCGGACGGCGGGCCGTTCCCTCTCCCGGACGATGTGTCCGGGGCACGGGACGGCCCGCCGTTCCCGTGTTCCGGCACACCGGGCGCGGGCGGAAGGTCGACCCACTCGGTCACCCCGCCCGGTCACCCCGCCCGGTCACCCCGCCCGGTCACCCCGCCCGGTCGCCCCGTCCGGTCACTCCGCCCGGTCACCCAGTCCGGTCACTCCACTCCGTAGCGCGCGCCGATGCCCGCGACGAGGATCGCGAGCCCTTCCGCGAACAACTCGTCGTAGCCGGTGAAGAGCTCGGCGCCGGACGCGGCGACCAGCGGGAAGTCCGCCATCCGCGCGGCCCGCTCGGACACGTCGTAGCCGTCGCGGCGTTCGCCGGGCATGGGCTGGACGCCCTGTTCCTCGGTGACGAAGCCCATCGTGTAGGCGTTGACGGTGGCGGCGGCGCGTGCGGCCTGCCGCAGGTCGAATCCGGCGTCGACCATCACGCGCAGGTGCTCCTCCATGCCCGGCGCGTGGTCGACGCCGGTGAAGCGTGCCCCGCCGAAGACCTTCGCGCCGTCGCGGTAGCGCAGCAGGGCGGTCCGCAGGGCGGTCTGCGAAGCGACGATCCGCTCCCGCCAGCTCCGGCCGACGAGGTCCGCCGTCTCCTCGACCAGCATCCGGCGGTACATCGCCGTGGCCATCTCGTCGAGCAGTTCCTGCTTGTTCTTGAAGTGCCAGTAGAGAGCGGGCGCCTTGACGTCCAGCTCCCGGGCGATGGCGCGCAGCGTCAGCCCGTCCAGCCCCGTCTCGTTCAGCAGCCGCAGCGCGGTCTCCGCGACCTTCGTCCGGTCGATCTTCGTCGTGCCCACCCGGCCGACTGTACCGCTTGACTCCTTAACGGCATTAAGCGCACACTCGCCCCATGGAACTTAACAGCGTTAAGGAAAGTGCCCCCGAGGACGAGAAGGCGGCCGCGGACGTGGACGTGGACGTGGACGTGCTGATCGTCGGGGCGGGGCCCTGCGGGCTCGCGCTCGCCTGCGACCTGGCCCGGCGCGGGGTGAGCCACCTCCTCGTCGAACGCTCCGAGGCTCTCTTCACCGGCTCCCGCGGCAAGGGCATCCAGCCGCGTACCCGCGAGGTGCTGGACGACCTCGGCGTCGGCGACGCCGTGCGGGAGTGGGGCGGCCCGGCACCGGTCGGGCTCCTCGTGGTGGACGGTGCGGAACAGGGCGAGCGGGACATGTTCCACCGGGCCGCGCCGACCGACGCGGAGCCGTACGGAGAGCCCTGGCTGCTGCCGCAGTGGCGGACGCAGGAGATCCTGCTCGCCCGGCTGCGGGAGCTGGGCGGCTCGGTGGCGTTCTCCACCGCCCTCACCGGCCTCGCCCAGGACGACGGGGGCGTCACCGCGCACCTCTCCACCGGGCCGGTCCGCGCCCGCCACCTGGTCGCGACGGACGGCGGACGCTCCACCGTCCGCCGCGCACTGGGCATCGACATGGCGGGCGAGACGCTGGACCCGGCGCCGACGCTCGTCGCCGACGTGACGCTGGCCCCCGGCTCGCTCGGCCGCGATCACTGGCACGTCTTCGTGGGCGGGTCCGCGATGGCCTCGCTCTGCCCGCTCCCGGGTACCGAGGACTTCCAGCTCTTCGCCTCCGCCGTTCCCGGTACGGCCCCGGCCGACGCTCCCACGGCCGAGGCCTCCGCCTTCGACACCCCCGCCTTCGACACCTCCGCCGAGGGCGTCCGCGCGCTCGTCGCCGCCCGTACCCCGCTCGGGCCCGACGCGGTGACCGAGGTGCGCTGGGCCTCGGACTTCCGCCCCCGCGCGGCGCTCGCCGACCGCTTCGCCCAGGGGCGGGTGCTGCTCGCCGGGGACGCCGCCCATGTGCACTCCCCCGCGGGTGGCCAGGGGCTGAACACCAGCGTCCAGGACGCCTACAACCTCGGCTGGAAGCTCGGCCAGGTACTGCTGCACGGCGCGCCCGGAGCCCTCTTGGAGACGTACGAGCAGGAACGCCGCCCGATCGCGGCCGACATGCTCGGTTTCTCCACCCGCGTCCACCGGGGTGAGCAGCAACGCGGCAAGGAAGCACAGCAGTTGGGGATCGGGTACCGGGAGAGTCCGCTCTCCGAGGGCGCGGCGGGTGTCCTGCGGGCGGGCGACCGGGCGCCCGACGGGGACGCGGGAGACGGCCGACGGCTCTTCGACGTGTTCCGGGGCCCGCACTTCACCCTGCTGGCGGTCGGCACGGACGCCCCGCTGCCGGTGCCGGACAACGTCATGGTCCGGGTGCACCGCGCGCCGCTCTCGGAGGCGTACGGCGCCGGGCTGTTCCTGGTCCGCCCGGACGGGTGCGTCGGCTGGGCGTCCACCACCGCCGAGGGCCTGGGCGACTATGCCGCCCGGCTGGGCATCACGCTCCCGGAGCCCGACGCCCTCTGACGCGGTACGCCCCTGACGCGGTACGGGCGCCGGACGCGGTACGCCCCTGACGCGGTACGGGCGCCGGACGAGGGGGCCGGCGCCCGTACGCGCCTCAGATCCCGCTGAGCGAGAGCTTCGCGGCGAAGCCGAGGAAGAGCAGGCCGGCTGCCGAAGTGGCGGTGGCCGAGAGCCGCTTGCGGCGGCGGAAGGCGGCGGCGAGGCGGGTGCCGCCGAAGATCAGCGCGGAGAGGTAGAGGAAGCTCGCCAGCTGCAGGAGCCCGCCCAGCACCAGGAACGACACTGCCGGGTAGGCGTAGTCGGGATCCACGAACTGAACGAAGAACGAAATCAGGAAGAGAATGGCCTTCGGGTTGAAGATGCTGACGACCAGCGCCCGGCGGTAGGGCCGCTCGCGCACCCCCTCGGTCCCCGGCACCCCGTCGGCCGGGGCGTCCGCGGTGAGTTCGGCGACCCGCCGGGTGCGCTCCCGCCACAGCTCACGGGCGGTGCGGAGCATCCCGAACGCCAGCCAGGTCAGATAGCCGGCGCCCGCGTACTTGACGATGGCGAAGAGCAGCGGCGTCGTCTGGAGCAGGGAGGCGGCGCCGAGGGCGGACAGGGTCATCAGGACCGTGTCACCGGTCCAGACCCCGGCCGCCGCGACGTATCCGGTGCGCACGCCCCGACGGGCGGCGACGGAGAGCACGTAGAGCGAGTTCGGCCCCGGCAGCAGAACGATGAGAACGAGGCCGACGAGGTAGGTCGGCAGATCAGTGACACCCAGCATGGACGGAGTTTCGCACGCGCTGTCGGGGCCCTGTCCAGCCGTGCGAGGGTTCGGCAACCGCGCGGGGCGGGAACGCGTCCCCAGTGACACGGTACGCGGGGCATTGCGGGCCACGCCTGCCTCACGGGCCACGGGGAGGCCGAAGTGAGACGTACACGAGCGACACGTTCACCCTCGACGACGACTCCACGACCGGGTCCGGCATCGGCTCCGGATCCGGCATCGACCACTCCACCGACTCCTCGGTCACTCCCGGCCTCCGGACGCGGCCGGTCCGCGCGGAGACTGGGCGGCTCCGTCGCCGTGCTGCTCGTCGGGGCGGTCCTGGCGACCGGGTGCGAGCCGGTGGAGGCGACCGGCGGTACGGGCGCCTCGCCCGTACCCCGCGTGACCACCGCACCCACCACGCCCACGGCGCCCGTCGCACCGTCCTCGCCCTCGCCGTCCCGGTCCTCCGACGACAAGCCGGCGGCACCGGCCCCGACGCGCACCTCCCCGGCGGCTCCGGCGCCCTCGCCGTCCGCCCGGGTCCTGATGAAGGTCGGCTCGGAGGGGGCGCGGGTGCGCGAACTCCAGGCCCGGCTGCGGCAGACGAAGCACTTCGCCCGCAACCCCACCGGCTACTACGGGACGCTCACCGCCCAGGCGGTGGAGGCGTTCCAGCGAGGGCTGGGCATCGAGGCGACGGGCCGTACGGACACGGTCACCTGGCAGCGGCTGCTGGCCGCCACCCGTACGCCCACGGCGTCCGAACTCGACCCGCCCACCGAACTCCCGGTGGCGGCACCGGATCCGCGCTGCCTGAAGGGCCGGGTGCTCTGCGTCAGCAAGGAGAGCCGGACCCTGGCGTGGATGATCGACGGCCGGGTGGTCTCGGTGATGGACGTGCGGTTCGGCTCGGAGTACACGCCGACGCGCGAGGGCGTCTTCTCCGTCTACTGGAAGTCGCGCCACCACGTCTCCACGCTGTACGGCTCCGCGATGCCGTACGCGATGTTCTTCAGCGGCGGACAAGCGGTGCACTACTCCGCCGACTTCGCCGCGCGCGGCTACGGAGGCGCGTCCCACGGCTGCGTCAACGTCCGCGACGAGAAGAAGATCTCCGCGCTCTACGAGCAGGTGAAGAACGGCGACAAGGTCGTGATCTACCACTGAGGCGCCGTGCGCGAGCCGTCCGGGAAGCCGCACCGGGGCCCGGGACCGGGGGCCGCACCGGCGAGGGAGGTGAAGGTGGAAGGGGCGCGGGCGGGACCGGGGGGAACGAGTCCCGCCCGCGCCGATGCGCGGAGCCGAAGGTACGGGGGGAACCCCGGCTCGATGCGCCGCCGATGACCAGTCGGCTCACTTCCTACTGCGCCGCCGGCCCGAAAAACGTCACAGCGGGCGGCCGGATGTGACCGGCCCCACAGGCGGCCCGGCGGACCAACGGTCAGATCCAGCCGGAAGCGGCCGGATCGGAGGTCCCCTCAGCGGGCGCCGCGTACCCGGCGAAACCGCAGTGGCTGCCCGTTCCGCCCCGCACGGTCAGCCCGTCCCGCCCGGCCTCCGCCGGGGTGGGGGCTCCCGCGCCGGGGGCCGTCGACCACGCCCCACCGGGCACGTCCGCCGTCGTCACGGACTTCGCCGTGGACTTCGTCGCGCTCTTCGCGGGGGTCGCGGCCGGGGTGGTGGCCGGCGCGGGCCCCGAGGCCGCGGCCAAGGTGGTGACAGGACCCACCGCAGGACCGGCCCCCCTGTCGCCCCCGGCACCGTCCGCAGGTGCCTTCCGGAGCGAAGAGGACGAGAACTGGCCCGGCTGATCGGTGTCCTGGTCCCCCTCGTACGTGCCGCCACCGGTGCGGCCGGAACCGTCGCCCGCGCCGTTGGTGTCCGCCCCGTCCGGTCCGTCGCCCGCACCGGACCCCTTGGAGGACGAGTCCGTGAGAGTCGCGCAGTACTCCGGAATGTTCCTCTCGCCCCGGGCCAGTTGGGCCAGGCGGCGACGCTCCCGGTCGCCCAGGTGCCCGTCCCGGTAGTCGTGGCAGTCCTCCACCACGGCGGCGAACCAGCCGCTGCCGGAGGCGGAGTCGCCGTAACCGTCCGGAGCGCCGGACGCACCCCGGTCGGAGAACCCGTATCCGCCCGTGCGGCCGTCAAAGCCGCCCGCGCCGCCGGTACCGTCGTGGCCGTCCGGTACGCCGGTGCCCGGGGTGGCTTTCCCGTCGCCCTCCGCCCCGGAGGTCGTGCCGGCGCCCGAGCCGGAGGGGGCACCGGTACCCTCCGGAGTGCCGGAAGGGCCGCCCGTACCGGACGGCCGGGAGGCGGAGGCATCGGGCGAGGCGGCCACCGAGACGGTGTTCGCGGGACCGTGTTCCGCGCCGCCGAACGCCCCGGCCAACGCACCCGTACCGGCCGCCACCGCGACGCCGCCGAGCGCGCAGCCCGCGAGCGAGGCCACCAGGCCGATGCGCACCGGGCGGCCGAAGCGCGGGCGCTCCCGGCGGCGGGGCAAAGAGGGCGGGGTACCGAGCCGCACCGGATCGAGGGTGCCCGCATCCGCGTCCGTACCGGCTTCCGCGGCGGACCCGACGGGCCGCCGGTGGCGCCCCGTACCGGCCGCCCCGCGCGCCGGGCCGACCTGCCGGAAGGCCGCCAACGCGCTTTCCTCACCTGCGAGTTCATTCTCGGACGGCGGCGCCGACCGGGCCGCGTCCAGCGTCTCTGCGAGGCTCCGTGCGGTCGAACGTGCCTGAGCCCCGGGAGGCACGACCGGTTCGCCGCGGAGCAGTTTCTCCGCCGCGTCCCTGTCGAGCCACTCGTCCTGCTCGTCGGCCATCACATGTCCTTCTGCGTCCACGGACGCGAATGCGTCACTGCGGGAACCCCTCCCGCGGGTGCCGCCACACCACCCCGCCCCAGGCGTTGCGCGGGTACGGCACCGAGTTCCGGTCCGGGCCCGTCCCGGACCCCCGCACCGCGCTCCGTCCCGTCGTTCCGCGGCCCCTGAGGGACCGTACCGGCCCATTCCGCTTCCCGCTGCTCCCCGCCCAGCACCTCCGCGAGCCGCTTGAGCCCGCGGTGCGCGGCGGTGCGTACGGCACCGGGCCGCTTCCCCAGCGTCTGCGCGGCGCTCTTGGCGTCGAGGCCGACGACCACCCGCAGCACGACCGCCTCGGCCTGGTCCTGCGGAAGCCTCGCTATGAGCGCCATGGCCCGGTCGGTCCCCATGGACTCCAGGGCCTCGCCCGCGGTGTCCGATTCGGCCGGACGCCCCGTCAACTCGGTCTCGTCACCGCCGATCGCGGGGCGCCGGCCGCGCATCCGCAGATGGTCCAGGGACCGGTTGCGCGCGATCCGGGCGGCCCACCCCCGGAACCGGTCGGCGTCACCACTGAACCGGCCCAGATCACGGGCTATCTGGAACCACGTCTCGGACGCCACGTCCTCCGCGTCCGCCTCCCCCACCAGTGTGCGTATGTACCCCAACAGCCGCGGCTGCACAGCGCGGTACACAACGCGGAAGGCTTCCTCGCTCCCGCCCTGTGCCGCGAGCACCGCGGCGGTCAGCTCCGCGTCGTCCCCCAGCACCCCTCAACCGCCCTGCTGTCCTGAATCGCGGCTGGTCACCGCCGCTTGCGCCACCCTGCGCGATCAGCACGCTACGTGCTCGGCGGGTGTCGCGTCCATGGCTTGTACAAGTCGCAACAAACCGTCGGCACATGCCGGTGTGACAGAAAACGATGTCACGGCGCTGAGTGAGATACGGGGCCGCACTGCGGCTTCGCGGAAGACGGCCGGGGCCTCTCCTGTGGGGGGTGGCGGCCCCGGTCGTTTTCCTTTTCCCGCTAGGCCCCGACCGTGCGCTCCCGGGCCCCCGCCGCGCGGATGCGGCTCAGGGGAGCCACTGGTCGCAGTACTCGACACGGATCTCGCGGGCGTTGCCGAGAATGCCGTCGTTGGAGTGGAACACCGTTTCGTAGCACGGTCGACGGGGATGGGTCGGGACGTATACCGGCCCCTCGCGGGCGACGTCGAGGAAGTGTCGCGCGGTCTCCCGGAACACCTTCGCGCTGCCGGTCATGAAGAGCGTCTCGGCGTGCAGGTGCTGGTGGAACAGATCGTGGTTCTCCCGGTGGTGGCGCGCCGCGCCGGCCACCGCGGTCTGCTCGCGCTCGACTTCGGGCAGACTCGCGGTCTGCGGGAGACCGGGACCGAGGCGGCGCCGCAGTCCCTTCCATCGCGCGGGGGCGAACTGGAGCGAGTGGTGCAGGAGTACGAGGTCGAGCGGGAAGCCGACGTCGTCCGGTACCCCGTGGGCCGGCAGGCGGTTGGCCCGCACCGGGAGGTGGATCAGCGAGTGCGGCGAGCGGGCGGCGAGCATCCACAGTGCGGCAAGGGTCCGGGCGGCACTCGCGTCGAGGTACAGGTCGAGATGCCGGTCGTGGTCGAGGAGAACGGCGTGGGTCGGTGGCCGGCCGGGCCGGACGACCCTGAACTCCTCGGCCCCTGCCCGGACCCGGTGGATCGCTACGGGCAACTCCACGTCTTCTCCGCTCCGGTACGACGGCCGATTTCCGGCGGCGTGGTCGTTCCAGCCCCCGGCGGAGAGTAGCGGCCGGGCCACGACGGCGTCGACGCGGTTTCCCGGGGAGCGGCCGAATCCACTGCGGCGGGGCGGCCCGCGGGCCGCCGCCCGTCAGCCGGTCCGGCGCTCCTGACCGGACCGGCCGCTCACCCGGACGCCGTCACGCCTGGTGGCGCGCCCTGCGGGACATGACCGCGCGCAGCACCCGGCGGCCCTCCGTGGAGTGGTCGAGGGCCCGCCGCAGCCCGGCGCCGCTGCCGGGCGAGCCGGCGGTCTCGGCGAGGATCTCCAGCAGCTCGCGCTGGCGGCGCAGTTCGCCCGAGACGAGCGGGCCCGCGTCGGCCTCGGCCCCGGCGGAGCCGATCCTCAGCAGCTCCAGCGCCTCCCGTTCGCCGCCCTCCGGCGCCTCCCACGGACCCGCCGCGTCCGTCGCCGGGGCACCCGCTTCCGGTGCGGGCGGCTGGTCGGCGCGGCGGTGGATCTCCAGGGAGAGGAGGGAGCAGGCGTCGGCCCAGGCGCGCAGAGGGCCCGCCTCGAAGGTCTCCGGGGCCGCGTCCAGCACCGCGCGGATGCGTGCGAGGGGCTCTCCGGGGGCTTCTCCGGCACCGGCCGGCTCGTCCAGGGCCGCGACGGTCCCGCGTGCGGCGGTGAGGCGGGCGGCCCAGGCGGTGCCGTCCTCGCAGCTCGCCCAGAGCGGTCGCAGCGGTTCCGGGCCCTCGCCCTCCGGGGCCGGGGGCAGACAGCGGTCGAGGCAGGCGAGCCCGCTCGCGGCCAGTGCACGCGCGTCGGCGCGGGCGATGAGATCCCACAGGTTCATGACGTACCCCCAGGTCTTCTTTGTCGCTTACAGCGCCGGTTGGCGCGAATTCGTCACCGCACGCCCGCTGGTACACGCGCGCCGGGGCGCCGCCAAAGCGCCCCACCGGCCACAACAATCCCAGAAAGTAGGAAAAATGACTCCGGTTCGGCGTGATGTTGAGGGAGGAATCCGGGAGAGAGCCGGGAGAGAACCGGGAGAAACCCGGGAGGGGTTCAAGGACGCAGGCCCGTATCCCTCCCGCCGGATGGCTTGATTCCGTTTGTTCCTCGCCCCACTCCCGCAAGCACCCAGCCCCGCCTCCACCCGTATCCCGCCGCCGGCCCTCACCCCCAGCCGTCGATCTCCGCCGCGAGAGCGGTGAACTCCGCCCAGCTCAGTGCCGGCTTCCCCGGTACCCAGAGCTTCTGCGCCGTGGCCGCCAGGGGCAGCCGGATGCCCGCGGCCACCTCCGTCTGCGTCTGGGCGTTCGGGAAGTCGCCCCAGACGGCGAACCGTCCGCCGAGGATCTGGTCGGAGTACTTCGCCGGGACCGGCCGGGTGCCGCGCAGCACGAGCGGGGTCCACTGCTCGTAGATCCGCTTGCCGGTCGGGTAGACGAAGGTGTTCGGCTGGCCGAGTACGTAATAGAGGAACTCGTCGTTGAGGTTGACCACCGGGCGTCCCTCGGCCAGGTACGCCTCCGGTTCGCGGGCGCCGATCTCCTTGCCCGTCCAGTACTCGATCTCGATCCGCTTGTCCGCCTGGACGGAGCCGCCGCTGAAGAGGCCGTCGTTCCACGCCTTCGCGGTCATCCCCTCGGGGCGGACCACGGCGGCGCGGTCGTTGAGCCAGCCGGTGGCGAGGTCCTCGATGGTGGCTCCGTCGCCGTACTTCCGCCGCGCGGCGGCGAGGAGTTGCGGGTACGAGGCGCCGGGGTCCGGGACGGTGAGCGCCTGGTACTCGTCGGCGCCCAGGTGCCAGAACTTCCCGCCGAAGAGGCCGGTGAACTCGTCGAGCAGTTCGTCGATCAGCTTCGCCGCTCCCGGCTTCGAGATGTCGAGGGACCCCTTGGACGCCGTCCCGGAGACGCTGTGGAGCTGGAGGTCGGGGTGGGCCCGGAGTACGGCTCCGAGGTGTCCGGGCGAGTCGATCTCGGGGACCACCTCGATGTGCAGGCTCTTCGCCAGCGCCAGGATCTCCTTCACCTGGGCCTGGCTCAGGTGGTCCTGGGAGACCACCTCGGGGTGGGTGCGGGATTCGATGCGGAACGCCTGGTCGTCGGAGAAGTGCAGGCCGAACTGGTTCATCTTGAGGTCGGCCATCTCGCGGAGCCGGTCCTCGATCCAGTCGACGCTGTACGGCTTGCGCGCGATGTCCAGGTTGAACCCCCGCTGCGGCCGGTCCGGTCGGTCGTTGACGACCCCCTCGGGGAAAGTGCCGTCGGCGGCGACGGCCTGCTTGAGGGTGCGGGTGCCCCAGAAGACACCGGCCTCGTCGGGTCCACTGATGGTCACCCGGCCGTCCCGCGTGGTGAGGGTGTACGACTCCGCCCCACTCTTCGCTCCCTTGTCCAGGGAGAGTTCGACGTCACCCGAACGGGGGGTCTCTTCGCCCCGGTAGTGCAGCCGCAGCTCCTTGGCGAGCAGCCGGGCCTCGTCCGCGAGGGCCCCGCTGCCGTCCGCGAGGACCACTCCGCCGGAGGAGGACGGCTTCCACCCGGGGCCCCGTGCGGCGGTGTGCTCGCGTACCGCCGGGATGGTGCGGGGCGCCGAGGAGAGGGGGTAGCTGCGGGTGGGGGACGGGGAGGGCGGGTCGGCGTCCGGGCTCGACGGGGATATGGCGGGTGACGAGGCGGCGTCCCCGGTGGGCTCGGAGCCGCCGCCGTCGCCCGAGCCGCAGGAGACGAGGGCCATCACGGCGGCGGTGAGGGCCGCTCCGGTGACGAGGGAACCGCGTGGGGGGAACATGGAGTGAATACCTCCGGGGCGTGGGGGGCGTGGAGGGCGGGACAGGAGGGACGTGAGGGAGAAGCGCACGCCGCAGAGATACGCGCGGCAAGCCGGGAAATCCGGTCCCTGACCGACACTCAAGGGCTGTCCCGCAATCCCTGGTGGGTGCGCGACGACAGCTACGGCACCTCGCCGCGTCGTCGGAACGTCCACATACATCCAGTATGCGGACGCTCCTCCGCCTTGCGATGCACCGCATCTGACGCCGCGCACTGATCCACCACGGATCACGGGACAGCCCTTAGCCCGATCGAGCGATCGGCTGACCGGGCGCGTTGTCAGTCAAACGTTCCGAAACTCTCTCGTTCGAGTGGTTTTCTGGGTTCCGCCGGACGGGTGTCGCCTGTTCTCGCTACCGTTGCGGCACATACGCCACTCCCTTCACTTTCGTCCCCCGTGCGACCTCGCTGCCTTCCGGCGCCTTTCCAGGGCCGGAGATGTTCATTCGTCCGAGGAGTTCACGCTGTCCAGGTCCAGCGAGCCCACCACCGGTCTGCCGGAGCAGGTGCGGCAGACCGGCCGGACGGCCCGTCCCGTCCGCGACCGCGTCCCCGCGCCCGCGTCCGCGCCCACTCCGGACACCGGACGAGCCGACCGGACCGAACCAGCGGAACGAACAGGAACACCGGCACGCACCGGACCACCGGCACGCACCGGACCGCCGGCACGCAGCGAACCAGCGGAACGGACCGGCCTCACCCGGTTCAACGAGGCCCCGTCCGCCGTGGCCGAGGCCGCCCTGCTGGAGTGCTGCGGCAGCACCCGCTGGGCGCACCGCATGGCCTCGCACCGCCCGTATCCCGATCTGGACTCCTTGCTCGCCGCCTCGGACGAAGCGGGTTACGACCTGTCTCCCACGGATGTCGCCGAGGCGCTCGCCGGCGAGGCGGCCCCCTCGCTGCGCGAGGACGCGCCCCACGCGGCGCGGCTGGCGCTGGACGCCGCGCACGCGGCGTACGTGACGAAGTTCGGGCACGCGTTCGTGATCTGCCTGGACGGGCATCCGCCCTCCCGCCAGCTGGACCAGGTGCTGGCCGGCATCAGGGCCCGGCTGACGCACGATCCGGACGAGGAGCGCTCGCTCACGGCGGAGGAAATGCGGCGGCTCGCCCGGGGACGCATCATCGAGCTGGTGACGGGACCCTCCCCGGACACGGCCCGCGGCCGGGAAACCCCTAGCCCGTCCGTGGCTGATCGATTGCCTCTTTGATCACAGCGAGGGCCCCGGCGCGAACGAACCGACAAAGCGTCGCTACCATGGCCGGGGCCGGTGGACCGTACCCGGCCGGGTCAGACCGACAGTCAAGCCGGCCGACCCCAATCCCCGCTCCCGGAGGGTTCTTCCGTGCCGGCTGGAACGCTGTACCGCGGCCGGGAAGGCATGTGGTCCTGGGTGGCTCATCGAGTCACCGGTGTCCTCATTTTCTTCTTCCTGTTCGTACACGTCCTGGACACCGCTCTCGTCCGTGTCTCCCCCGAGGCGTACGACGACGTCGTGGCCACTTACAAGACCCCGATCGTCTCGCTGCTCGAGTACGGCCTGGTCGCCGCCATCCTGTTCCACGCGCTGAACGGTCTCCGGATCGTCGCCGTGGACTTCTGGTCCAAGGGCCCGCGTTTCCAGAAGCAGATGCTCTGGACCGTGCTCGGTATCTGGATCGTGCTGATGGTGGGGGCTCTCTACCCCGTCCTCGGTCACGCCGTCCGCGTCATCTTCGGGAGCTGAGGCCCATGTCGACCGAGACCTCTTCCGCGATCGGTGACGTCGAAGGCGTGAGCCTTTACGACGTCGACCACCCGGCCCCGGTGATCGAGCCCCCGCGCAAGCGGACCGGCAAGTCCCCGAAGTCGACGCGCGGCAACTTCGAGATGTACGCCTGGCTCTTCATGCGCCTGTCGGGCATCGTGCTGGTCGTCCTGGTCATCGGCCACCTGCTGATCCAGCTGGTGCTCGACGGTGGCGTGTCCAAGATCGGCTTCGCCTTCGTGGCGGGCCGCTGGGCCTCTCCGTTCTGGCAGGTCTGGGACCTGGCGATGCTCTGGCTCGCCATGCTCCACGGCTCCAACGGCCTCCGTACGGTCATCAACGACTACGCCGAGCGGGCGAACACCCGTTTCTGGCTCAAGATGCTCCTGTACACCGCCACGGTCTTCACCGTCCTGCTGGGCACGCTGGTGATCTTCACCTTCGACCCGAACATCCGCTAGGGCACCGGGCCAGAGGACCAGAGGAAATCATGCAGATCCACAAGTACGACACCGTCATCGTCGGTGCCGGCGGCGCCGGTATGCGCGCGGCCATCGAGTCCACGAAGCGCAGCCGCACCGCGGTGCTGACGAAGCTCTACCCCACCCGCTCCCACACGGGCGCGGCGCAGGGCGGCATGGCCGCCGCGCTGGCGAACGTGGAGGAGGACAACTGGGAGTGGCACACCTTCGACACGATCAAGGGCGGCGACTACCTGGTCGACCAGGACGCCGCCGAGATCCTGGCGAAGGAGGCCATCGACGCGGTCCTCGACCTGGAGAAGATGGGCCTGCCGTTCAACCGCACGCCCGAGGGCCGTATCGACCAGCGCCGTTTCGGCGGGCACACCCGCAGCCACGGTGAGGCCCCCGTCCGCCGGTCCTGCTACGCCTCGGACCGTACGGGCCACATGATCCTCCAGACGCTGTACCAGAACTGCGTCAAGGAGGGTGTGGAGTTCTTCAACGAGTTCTACGTCCTGGACCTCCTGCTCCAGGAGGACCCCGAGACCGGCGTGAAGAAGTCCGCGGGCGTCGTCGCGTACGAGCTCTCCACGGGCGAGATCCACGTCTTCCAGGCGAAGGCGATCATCTTCGCCTCCGGCGGCACCGGCAAGTTCTTCAAGGTGACGTCGAACGCGCACACCCTGACCGGCGACGGCCAGGCCGCCGCGTGGCGTCGCGGGCTGCCGCTGGAGGACATGGAGTTCTTCCAGTTCCACCCGACGGGCATCTGGCGCATGGGCATCCTGCTGACGGAGGGCGCCCGCGGTGAGGGCGGCATCCTCCGCAACAAGGACGGCGAGCGCTTCATGGAGAAGTACGCGCCGGTCATGAAGGACCTCGCGTCCCGTGACGTCGTGTCCCGCTCCATCTACACGGAGATCCGTGAGGGCCGCGGCTGCGGTCCCGAGGGCGACCACGTCTACCTCGACCTCACGCACCTCCCGCCGGAGCAGCTGGACGCGAAGCTCCCGGACATCACGGAGTTCGCGCGTACGTACCTCGGCATCGAGCCCTACACGGACCCGATCCCGATCCAGCCGACCGCGCACTACGCCATGGGCGGCATCCCGACCAACGTCATGGGTGAGGTCCTCGCGGACAACACCACCGTCGTCCCGGGCCTGTACGCCGCGGGCGAGGTCGCGTGCGTGTCCGTGCACGGTGCCAACCGTCTGGGTACCAACTCGCTGCTCGACATCAACGTCTTCGGACGCCGGTCGGGCATCGCCGCCGCCGAGTACTCCGCGGAGAACGACTTCGTCGAGCTTCCCGAGAACCCGGCGCAGATGGTCGTGGACCAGGTCGAGCGCCTGCGGAACTCCACCGGCACCGAGCGCGTCTCGGCGATCCGCCTGGAGCTCCAGGAGTGCATGGACGCCAACGTGATGGTGTTCCGCACCGAGCAGACGATCAAGACGGCGGTCGACAAGATCGCCGAGCTGCGCAAGCGCTACCGAGACGTGTCCATCCAGGACAAGGGCAAGCGGTTCAACACGGACCTGCTGGAGGCCGTCGAGCTGGGCAACCTGCTCGAACTGGCCGAGGTCATGGCGACGTCCGCGCTGGCCCGCAAGGAGTCCCGCGGCGGTCACTACCGCGAGGACTTCCCCAACCGCGACGACGTCAACTTCATGCGCCACACCATGGCGTACCGCGAGGTCGCGGCCGACGGCACCGAGTCGATCCGGCTCGACTACAAGCCGGTCGTCCAGACCCGCTACCAGCCGATGGAGCGTAAGTACTGATGGCTACCCCGACCCTGGAGAAGACGAGCGCTCCCGAGCCCGGCTTCGCCGACACCCCGTACATCACGGCCACGATCCGGATCCGCCGCTTCAACCCGGAGGTCTCCGACGCGGCGGTCTGGCAGGACTTCCAGATCGAGATCGACCCGAAGGAGCGTGTCCTCGACGCCCTTCACAAGATCAAGTGGGAGCAGGACGGCACGCTGACGTTCCGCCGTTCCTGCGCGCACGGCATCTGCGGCTCCGACGCGATGCGGATCAACGGCAAGAACAGGCTCGCCTGCAAGACGCTGATCAAGGACATCAACCCGGAGAAGCCGATCACGGTCGAGGCCATCAAGGGCCTCACGGTCCTCAAGGACCTCGTGGTCGACATGGACCCGTTCTTCCAGGCGTACCGCGACGTCATGCCGTTCCTGGTCACCAAGGGGAACGAGCCGACCCGCGAGCGCCTGCAGTCCGCCGAGGACCGCGCGCGCTTCGACGACACCACCAAGTGCATCCTGTGCGCCGCGTGCACGTCCTCGTGCCCGGTGTTCTGGAACGACGGCCAGTACTTCGGCCCGGCGGCGATCGTCAACGCGCACCGCTTCATCTTCGACTCGCGCGACGAGGCCGGCGAACAGCGGCTGGAGATCCTCAACGACCGTGACGGCGTGTGGCGTTGCCGTACGACCTTCAACTGCACGGACGCCTGCCCGCGCGGCATCGAGGTCACCAAGGCCATCCAGGAAGTGAAGCGCGCGCTGATCACGCGTCGTTTCTGACCCGGACGCCCCGACGGGAGGCCCCGTCCACCGCACGCGAAAGCGGCGGTGGGCGGGGCCTCTTGCTGGGACGACACGCCCTGCGGTGCGCGGGTCCGGAACGGTACGGTCATGGGCGCAGTGCCGGACAGAAGAATCGGGGAACATGGTGAGCAAGCCGAATCCGTACGCGGACGATCCCTACACGTGGGGTCCGCCCCAACAGGGCTCCCACGAGCCCACGATGGCGGACGGTCAGGGATACGGGTACCCGGCCGGCGGCCCGCCCGCGTACGGCTATCCGCAGCCGCTGCCCGAGTCGGCGGCCCAGCCGGGCCCGGCGTACGGCTACCCGGCGCACGGGCAGCAGCCGACTCTGGGCGCCAACCCCCCTGCCCCGCACCAGGGTTATGGCGGCGGGCAGATGCTGAGCATAGGCGACATAGCGATCACGAACGACTCGGTCGTCACCCCGTCGGGGACGATGCCCCTCAAGGGCGCGGTGTGGACGGCGACGGACATGTCGCGCACCGAGGAGAAGATCCCGACGGTGGCGATCGTGCTGGCGATCATCTTCGCGCTGCTCTGCCTGGTGGGTCTGCTCTTTCTGCTGATGAAGGAGAAGCGGACCACCGGCTTCATACAGGTGACGGTGACCAGCGGCGGCCGTCACCATTCGACGATGATCCCGGCGCGGGACATGAGCACGTTCCCGATGGTCATGGCGCAGGTCAACTCCGCGCGCGCGATGAGCGTCTGAACGACCCGGCCCCGGCGGCCCCGCCGCCGGGCCACCGCTCAGGAGCGGGAGCCCTCCGGCTCCGGGCGGTGTTCGGCGGCCAGCAGGACGCGCCGCAGCAGTGAGTTGAGCAGGACGCGCTCCTCCGCGTCCAGCACGTCGATCAGCCGGGTCTCCTCGTGGCCGAGGTAGTCCATGGAGCCCATCCAGGTGGCCCGGCCGAGCGGGGTGAGTTCCACGACGACCCTGCGCCGGTCGGTGGTGGAGGGGGTCCGGCGTACGTAGCCTCGGCCCTCCAGCACGTCGAGCCGCCCGGTGACGGAGGCGGGCGCCAGATCGAGGGCGGCGGCCAGTTCGGACGGGGCGGCGGCGCCCCCGCGCCCGGCCAGCTCGTGGAGGGTCTCGAACTCCGGGCGGTCCAGGTCGGCGTCGGCGAGCGACTGCTCCCGCACCCGGCGCAGATGCGCGGTGATTTTCTGCATCCGGGTCACCGCACCCTCGACGTGCGGATCGAGTCCGGGAAGTACCGGCTTCCACCGCTCTATATGGCTGTCGACCCGGTCGCGTGGCTGCATGGCGGAATGGTACGCCCGCGCAGGCGCGCGCCCTACTGCGTCCGTTCTCGCGGGGGCGCTCACGAACTCCCCCATTTCGATGGCGAATTATTCGGAACCGAAATAGATTACGCTCATGCCCTCCCACCCCTTGCGCACTCGCTCCTTCGCGCTGCTCTTCGCCGGCCAGACCCTCTCCCTGGCCGGCGACGCCGCCGTGCCGGTCGCGCTCACCCTCGCCGTCTACCGGGCCACCGGATCGAGCGGCGCCCTCGCTCTCGTGCTGACCTGCGCGCTGGTCCCCAAGGTGTTACTGCTGCCGCTCGGCGGGGTGATCGGCGACCGGTTCGACCCGAGGACCGTCGCGCTCGTGACCAACGCGGTACGGGCGGCGGGCCAGATCTTCGTCGGCCTGCAACTCCTCGGCGGACACCCCCACCTCTGGCAGATCGCGGCCGCCGAGGCGGTCGGGGGCGTCGCGGGGGCCTTCTCCCTGCCGACCGCCGCCCCGCTGGTCCGGGGCACGGTGGACGACTCCCAACTACTGCGCGCCAATGCCCTGATGGCCTCGGTCAACGGGGCGGTGAGGCTCGGCGGACCCGCCCTCGGAGGCACCCTGGTCCTGACCGTGGGAGCCGGGTGGGCGTTCCTGCTCGACGGCGCGAGCTTCGCGGCGTGCGCCGCGCTGCTGGCCGCGATCCGGGTACGGCGCGTCCGGATACTCCACTCCCCGGTCCTCGCGGACCTCAAGGAGGGCTGGAGCGAGGTGCGCGCCCGCGACTGGTACTGGTCCACCCTGATCGCGCACGGTGTCTGGAACGGCGCCGCGGCGGTGCTGGCCACCCTCGGCCCGGCGATGACCGTCGGCACGCACGGCGACGGGGAGGGCACGTGGGTCACCCTCATGCAGGTCGGCTCCGCCGGAGTGCTGGCAGGCTCCCTGCTGGCCGGCCGGGCCCGGCCGCGCCGCCCGGTGCTGGTCTCCACCCTGGGCCTCTCGACGTACGCCCTGCCCCTGGCACTGCTCGCCGCCTCCGCGCCCGCCTGGGCGACCGCCGCCGCGTACGGACTCGCCCTCACCGGCCTGGGGTACCTCGGCCCGGTCTGGGACACCTCGGTGATGTCGGCCGTCCCGGAGAAGACCCTGGCCCGGGTCACCTCGTACGACTGGCTGATCTCGATCGCCGCGATGCCTCTGGGGTACGTACTCGCCCCACTGGCCGCCTCGGCGGTGGGGCCCGGACTCCCGCTCGGGGTGGCCGCCGCGGCGGTGCTGGTGAGCTGCCTGGCCACGGCCGCACTGCCGGGCGTCCGGCACTTCGAGACCGCACCGGGCCCCGGCGCGCCCCGTGCCCCCGAGGTGGCGCCGACGCAGACCCGGACCTCTTCTTGAACATGTTCAAGAAGAGGTCTACAGTCCATGGCAACGGGTTTTTGAACACGTTCAAGGGGGCTGGGGCATGGATCTCACCGTGGTCGCGTACGTCATCTATCTGGTCGTCAGCGTGGCGCTCACCGTCTGGGTGGCGCGCACGCTGAGCCGCAACGGGCGCATCTTCATCGCGGACGTCCTGAAGGGGAACGAGAAGCTCGCCGACGCCGTGAACCATCTGCTGGTGGTCGGCTTCTACCTGGTGAACCTGGGCTTCGTGACGCTCTATCTGCGCAACACCGACGACATCGCGGACGCCCGTGCGCTCTTCGACGCACTCTCGCCGAAGATCGGCGTCGTCCTCCTGGTGCTCGGCGCCATGCACCTGGGCAACGTCTTCGTCCTCAACAGGATGCGCCGCCGGGGCCTGATGGAGCGTGAGCAGACCCCGCCGGTACCGCCGCAGGGCTGGACCGGCCCGCAGGGCCCGTGGACGGCACCCGCCGCCGGAAGGTGAGCGGCATGTCCCACGAAGGAACCGGGGTGCCCACCACGGGGGCGGGCACCCCGGCCGTGGGGACGGCGGTCCGCCGGCTCACCGTGCTGTACGACGCCCAGTGCCCGCTCTGCGTCCACCTGCGCCACTGGCTGCGGGGGCAGCGTCAGATCGTCCCGCTGGACCTGGTGCCCGCCGCGTCCGAGGAGGCCCACCGGCGGTTCCCGGATCTGGACCACTCGGCGACGCTGGAGGAGATCACCGTCGTCGGCGACCGGGGGCAGGTGTACCGGGGGACGGCGGCGTGGATCGTCTGCCTCTGGGCGCTCGCCGGCCACCGGCCGAAGGCTCACTGGCTCACCACCCCGGCGGGCCGTCCGCTCGCCCGCGCGACGGTGCTGGCCGCCGCGAAGTACCGGTCGGTGACGGGGGCCGCCCCCTGCGATCCGTCCGCCGCCTGCGCGGTCTCCCCGAAGGTGACGGACGGATAGCCTTGGGCCCGTGGCGAAGGACGAGATGGACACCAGGGGCGCGGACGGCGCGGCGGACGGCCGGCGGCCCGGCGAGGCAGTGACGGTGCCTGCGGGCGGGGAAGTGGCGTCCGAAGCGGCGGGCGCCGAGTCGAAGGCCGCCGGCCGTGGCTCCGCGAAGAGCGAGCAGACCCGCACGGTCATCCTGGAGACGGCTCTGCGGCTCTTCCAGGAACGCGGTTACGACAAGACGACCATGCGGGCCATCGCCCAGGAGGCGGGCGTCTCGGTCGGCAACGCGTACTACTACTTCGCCGGCAAGGAACACCTGGTCCAGGGCTTCTACGACCGCATCGGCGCCGACCACCGGGCCGCCGCCCGGGTCGTCCTGGAGCGCGAGACCGATCTGGAGGCCCGCCTCGCGGGCGTCCTGACCGCCTGGCTCGACGTCGCCACGCCGTACCACGAGTTCGCGGCGCAGTTCTTCAAGAACGCGGCCGACCCGGACAGTCCGCTGAGCCCGTTCTCCGCGGAGTCGGAGCCCGCCCGCGAAGCGGCGATCGCCCTGCACCGCGAGGTGCTGGCGGGTTCGAAGGCGAAGGTCCCCGAGGAGTTGGCGGACGCCCTGCCGGAGCTGATGTGGCTCTCCCAGATGGGCCTGGTCCTCTACTGGGTGTTCGACCGCACCCCGGACCGGGAACGCACCCGGCGGCTCGCCCTCCGGGGCGCCCGGCTCACCACCCGGGGCGTCGCGCTCGCCCGTTTCCGGGTGCTGCGTCCGCTGGTGCGCGAGGTGCACGAGCTGTTCACGGACTTCCTGCCGGGGATGGCCTCGGCGGCGGTCGCGAACAAGAAGAGCTGACGTCCGTCCCGGCGGCACACGCCCCGCACCCCCCATCACCTCTTTTGACATACCTATCGAACCAGACCTAAAGTCCGGACCATGCCCGCCACCCGCGCGTCCGCGCAGGACGACCCCCGAGCCTCCGCGCTCGCGTCCGTCCTGCCCGCGCTGAACCGGGCACTCGACCGCCGGATCGCCCAGGACTTCCCGGGCCCCAAGCCTCCGGAGGGGCAGCTCGCGCTGCTGCGTTTCGTGTCGCAGTACGAGGGCTCCACCGTCCGCGAGGCGGCCGACGCGCTGCTGATGCGGCCGAACAACGTGAGCGCCCTGGTCTCCCGGCTCACCGTGGCAGGGCTGCTGGAACGCCGCCCCGACCCCGCGGACAAGCGTGTCGCGCATCTGTACCCGACCTCCCGGGCCAGGCGCGAACTGGCAGAGGTACGGCGCCTCCAGGGCGTCCACCTCGCCCGCGCGCTGGAGTCCCTCACCGATGGCGAGCAGGACGCGCTGGGGTCAGCCCTCGGCGCGCTGAACGCGCTGACGGACGCGCTGCACCCGGCGCCCGCGGCCGAGTAGCACCTCCCCCCCTGCCGGAAGATCCCCGGGGATCGATCCCTGGAGATCCTGGCACACCCCGGAGACACCTCCCGGCCCACCCGCGCGCCTTCCGGCGCCGTGGTCCCCGGCGTTCTCCGTGTACCGCCCGCGCGGCGCACACCCGTTCTCTCCCCGTACTCCCGGGGAACTTCGGGCTCTTCCGGCAACCCCGCAACCCCTCCCTCAGAAGGACAAGGCACACCCATGTCGTCCACCACCGTGGATTCCTCACCCCTGCCCGCTTCCTCCCCACCTCCGGCGGCCACGTCGGCGGGGCGCCGCGCGAACCCCTGGCTGACGCTGGTGGCCGTCTCCTTCGGCCTGTTCATGGTCCAGCTCGACGCATCGGTGGTGGCCATCGCCAACCCCGAGATAGGCCGCGACCTCGACGCGTCCACGGCCGGGCTCCAGTGGGTGACCAACGCCTACCTGCTGGCCCTCGCCGCCTCGCTGATCCTGGGCGGCAAGCTCGGCGACCGGTTCGGCCGGCGCACCTACTATCTGGCGGGGGTCGTCGGCTTCACGCTCGCGTCCGTCGCCATCGGGCTGTCGGGCTCGATCGGGAGTGTCGTCGTCTTCCGCGTGCTCCAGGGCTTCTTCGGCGGTCTGCTGATGCCGAACACCCTGGGTCTGCTCCGCGCGGTCTTCCCGCCGCGCAAGTTCGGTATGGCGGTCGGTCTGTGGGCGATGGTCTCGACCGTGTCCACGGCGCTCGGCCCGATCGTCGGCGGCCTGCTGGTCGAGAACGTCAGCTGGGAGTCGGTCTTCTGGGTCAACGCGCCCATCGGCGTGATCGCGGTACTGGTCAGCGCGTTCGTGCTGCCGCAGAGCAAGGACTCCACGGGTCACCATCGCTTCGACGTGCCCGGAGTGGTGCTGCTGGCGGCCGGCCTGATCTGCGTGATCTTCGGTGTGGTCAAGGCCGAGACCTGGGGCTGGGGTTCGGCCGGGACGCTCGGCACGATCCTCGCCGGCGTGCTGGTCCTGGTGGGCTTCGGCTTCCACGAAACGCGTCAGGAGCACCCGTTGCTGCCGATGCGGCTGTTCCGCATCCGCTCCCTGACGATCGGTGCGGTCGTCACCGCGCTGAACTTCTTCGTGATGCTCGGCGTGCTCTTCTTCGTGATGCTCTACCTCCAGAACGTGCGGGGCTTCTCACCGGTGGAGGCCGGGGTACGCATCCTGCCGCTGAGCCTCGCCTCGCTGGTGGCCGCGCCCCTGGGGGCCGCGCTGACCGGTCGCTTCGGTCCGCGTCTGACCATGCCGCTGGGCATGGTGCTCCAGGCGGCGGCGGCCTTCACCATGCTGACCTGGGACACCGATTCGTCGTACGCGACGATGTGGCCGCCGTTCGTCGCGCTCGGGCTGGGGGTCGGCATGGTGCTCTCCGCCTCCTCGGACGCGATCGTCGGACAGGCTCCGGTCCGGGACGGCGGTGTGGCGGGCGGCCTCCAGGCCACCGCGCTGCAGATCGGCGGCGCGCTCGGCACCTCGGTGCTGGTCTCGTTGATCAGCGGCCGGGTCGGTTCCACGCTCGTCGGCGAACTGACCGGTGCGGGGGTACCCGCGCAGATCGCGGACGGCCTGGCCGGGGCCGGGGACGCGGTGTCGATGGGTGTCGCCCCGGTCTCCGCCTCGATGTCCGCCCCGTTGCGTGCGGCCGTCGTGGAGGGCAGCGGCCAGGCGTTCATGAACGGCGTGCACACCGCCGTCACCGTCACCGGCGTCCTCTGCCTGGCCGGCGCGGTCGTCGCGGCGGCGGGCCTGCGCCGGGGAAGCACCCCGCACTGAAACGGGGCGCACCGGCGCCCGTGCGGACGACGAGGGCCCGCCGGCGGAATCACTTCCGCGGGCGGGCCCTCGTGTGTACGGCGTGCGAAGTACCGGCGGATCAGATCCGCTTCAGCTCCCAGAGGCGCCACAGGCCGGTGCCGTCGGAGAGGTACTGCGAACCGGAGATCCCGGTCTTGGCGATGACGTAGTCCTTCTTCTGCCACAGCGGCACCAGCGGCACGTCCTCGCCGACGATCTTCTGGATTTCCTTGAAGTCGTTCGAGGTGCGGCTGCGGTCCTCGAACCCCTGGGTGTCGGTGACGAGCGCGTCCAGCCTGGAGTTGGAGTAGCCGTTGTGGAGGCTGTTGTCGGTGCCGACGAGCGGCTGGCCGAACGTGTCGGGGTCCGGGAAGTCGGGGAGCCAGCCGACGGTGTACGCGTCGTACTTGCCGGCCGCGTAGCCCTTCTGGAACGCCTGCCACTCCGTCGGCTTCACGGTGACCTTGAAGAGCCCGTCCTTCTCCAGCTGGCGCTTGAGCTCGGCGGCCTCGACGGTGGTCGCGCCGTCCGGGCGGAACGCGTAGGTGATCGCCACGGGGGTCTCTACCCCGGCCTCCTGCAGCAGTTCCTTCGCCTTGTTCACGTCGGGCTGCGGGTAGGTGTCGAAGAACGGCGTCGAGTGACCGATGAAGCCCTGCGGGATCAGCGAGTAGAGCGGCTCGACGGTGGAGTCGTACACGTCGCCGACCAGCGGCCCGCGGTCGATCGTCCAGGCGATGGCCTGCCGGATGCGCTTGTCCGAAAGCGTCGCGCCCGGACGGACGTTGAAGACCAGGTTGCGGATCTCCGCGCTGTCCATCTCGGTGATCTGCACGTTCGGGTCGGCCGGGTTGATCTTCGCGATCTCGGCCGGCGGCAGCTGGCGGTGCGTCACGTCCAGGTCGCCCGCCTTCCAGGCGGCGAGCAGCTTGTCGGAGGTGTCGTAGTACCGGACGTCGATCGCCGCGTTGACGTTCTTGATCACGCCCTTGTAGCGGGCGTTCGGCGTCATCGAGGCTTTGACGCCGTCCTCGTAGGACTTCAGGGTGTACGGCCCTGAGCCGTCCACCTTGTTGTCCGTACGGAGCTTTTCCTTCGGGTACGTCGCCGGGTCGACGATCGCTCCGGCACCGGTGGCGAGCTTCGCGGGGAAGGTCGCGTCACGGGCGGACAGGTTGAAGGTGATCTCCCGGCCTTCGGTCACCACGTTCCGCAGGCCCGGGAAGAGGATCGCCGGACCGACATCGGAATTGATCTTCATCATTCGGTCGAAGGAGTACTTGACGTCCTTCGCCGTGATCTTGTGACCGTTGGAGAAGGTCAGGTCGTCGCGCAGCTTGCAGCGGTACGTCGTGAGCTTCTGGCCGATGAACTCGCAGCTCTCCGCGGCGTCCGGCTCGGGCACGATGGCTCCGGACTTGAAGGTCATCAGAGTCTGGTACAGGTTGCTGAAGAGGGCCCAGGATCCCGCGTCGTACGCACCTGCCGGGTCGAGCGAGGTGACCTCGTCGACAGTACCCACAGTAATCGGCTTGCCACCCACCTCGCCGGAGGGGAGAAGCTGCCAGGCCCCGACCCCTGCGACGATCAGTACCGCGCATATCGCAAGAATCCGTACCCGGATCGAACGCATTGCCGTGCTCTCCCTTACCAGCCCCACTGCGGTCAACGCACGCCATACACGCACATCACCGCATGTTCGCGCTCACTCAATCACACGATTTTCGCATCTGGAAGCCCAAACGGGTGACCGATGGACTTTTGATTGACACTTGAACCCCAAGCCGTCAAGAGCCCCGGCACACCTGTCCATTGAGTGGGACAGCCATCACGCGCAGTGACGAAAATCGGGTGCGGGCGAGGGTTGGTGAGCGTGCCGATGGATCGCCATATCGACTTTCACGCAACGGACTTCACCGGTGAGAACCCAGGAAGAACCCCACCGGGTGGACACAGCGGAGAGATCACACGAAAAGGTGCGGATCAGGGACGGATCGGGAACGCGTCATGCCTGCCGGGAGGCCAGTTCCACCACGGTGATGTCGGAGGGCGCTCCGACCCGGACCGGCGGACCCCACGCGCCCGCACCGCGCGAGACGTAGAGCTGGGTGTCGCCGTACCGTTCGAGACCGGCGACGGTCGGGTTGGCGAGTTCCGCGACGAGATTGCCGGGCCAGAGCTGGCCGCCGTGGGTGTGGCCGGAGAGCTGGAGGTCCACCCCGTGCGCGACGGCGTCGTCGATGACGACGGGCTGGTGGGCCATGAGGACGGCGGCCCGCGCCGGGTCCCGGTCGCCGAGCGCGCGGTCGAAGTCGGGCCCCTGCCCCTCGCTCTCCCCGGCCACGTCGTTGACCCCGGCCAGGTCGAAGCCGTCGATCTCCACCCGGGCGTTCTCCAGCGGGTGCAGCCCCAGTTCGCGCACGTGGTCGACCCACTCGGCGGCGCCGGAGAAGTACTCGTGGTTGCCGGTGACGAAGAAGCTGCCGTACCGGGCTTCCAGGTCCGCCAGGGGTTCGGCGGCGTGACCGAGATCCGCGACCGAACCGTCCACCAGGTCACCGACGACCGCGATCAGGTCGGGCCGGGTCGCGTTGACCGCGTCGACCACGCGCCGGGTGTGGGCGTGGCCGAGGATCGGTCCGAGGTGGATGTCGCTGACGACCGCGATCCTGAACCCGTGCGCGGAGCGCGGCAGTTTGGCCAGCGGCACGGTGATCCGCTTGGTACGGGGGCCGCGCAGCACGCCGTAGGTGCCGTACCCGACCGTCCCGAACCCGGCGACGGCCGCCGCACCGCCGACCGCCCGCGCGACGAAGACGCGCCGCGAGGTCGCGGCGGCGGTGGGGGCCTCGGAGACCGCTGCGGGGGTCGTACGGACCGGGGCGCCGGCCGGCACGAGCGCCCCGGCGCGCTCCTCCGCAGGGGCGCCCACCGACGTGCGCCCGGCCGCCGTCGTACCCCCGGCCGGCGCCGCCCGCTCCGGTCGGCGGCGGTCGAGCGCCCGGCGGAGCAGCGGCCGGACCGCCTCGCCGACGAGCAGTGCGAGCGTCAGGTAGAGCAGACAGGCGAGCCAGAGGTATCCGGGCCAGGCGAGCACCTGTTGCAGCCAAAAGGGCGCACCGGCCTGGCCGGAGACGAGCGCGCCGATGCTGAGCAGCGGCAGTACGAAGGCGGCGACCGTGCCGACGCGCCGCAGCGCGCTCCCCGGGGCGGTGGTGTCGCCGACGAACCGGCGCCACAGATAGCGGTGCACGCCGGCCAGCAGCGCCACCACCACGATCAGAACCACCGCGAACACCACGACCACCGGTACTCCCCGCCCCGTGCCGCCGCGCCTCGTATGCGGCGCGGCCCGCCCCCGCATGCTAAGGGTGCGGCGATCACCGGCGAGAGGGCCCCCGACTGCGGCGGAGCGGCCCGGCGCGATCCGGGCCGGAGACCTTACGAGCGCTCGGTGCGCAGCGCCCGGATTCCCCGGAACCCGATGACGCCCACGGCCGTCCCCAGAAGGAAGGAGGTGATGGTGAGGAGCAGGTGGACCCAGAAGTAGGCGGTCGGACCGCCCGCGTCGTCGAAGGCGAGTCCGCTGCTGTCCTGCCACAGATTCTTGGCGAAAGTTACCCAGATCACCCAGGACCACGCACCGAACACGAGCAGGAACCAGGAGACGGGACGGCTGAGCTTCATGGACCCAGTATCGCCACCCGGCTACCGTTCCCCCGCAGGGGGTGCCCCGGCCCGGACGGCTCCCCCGGCGGTCCGGACCGCGGAACGGGGCGTGTCCCGATCCTGGCGATTCGCCAGGATCGGCGTTCCTGGCGGTACCCGTGGCCGAGGTGGGCTGTCCTGGCGGTACGCACGGCGGGTCAGGGGCTCCGGGTCCCCATCCGCACGAACGCCCTGTACGTTTCCGACCGTGCCTGCTCTGAAAAAGACCGTACTGACAGCCATCTGCGCCACCTTGATGTCCGCTTTTGTCTTTGGTCCCGCGCCGGCCTTCGCGGCGGACAAGGACAAGAGCGACGACAAGCAGCCGCGGCCCGTCCTGCCGATGTCGAGCGTCGGCGGACCGCAGCTCGCGAAGGAGGGCACCCAGGTGAACCTGGGGCCGGGCGCCCCCGTGCTTCCCGCGGAGCTGACCGGCCGCTCCTGGATCGTCGCGGACGCCGAGAGCGGGGACGTCCTCGCGGCGCACAACTCCCACTGGCGGCTGCCGCCGGCGTCCACGCTGAAGATGCTCTTCGCGGACACCGTGCTTCCGGCGCTCCAGCCCTCCTCGACGACCCACAAGGTCACCGACGCCGAACTCGCGGACCTCGGCGACGGCAGCAGCCTGGTGGGCGTCAAGGAGGACCAGACCTATACGGTCCACGACCTCTGGCTCGGCGTCTTCCTGCGCTCCGGCAACGACGCGGTGCACGTACTCGCCTCGATGTACGGCGCCCAGCAGGCAGGTGCGGGCGCCGAGGTGGACGAGAAGACCGCCGTCGCGAACACCGTGACCGCGATGCAGGAGCACGCCGTCGAGCTCCAGGCCCTCGACACCACCGTGGTCACGCCGGACGGCTACGACGCCGAGAACCAGGTGTCCAGCGCGTACGACCTCACGCTCTTCGCCCGCAGCGGGATGCAGAAGAAGGACTTCCGCGAGTACGCGGCGACCGCGTCGGCCGACTTCCCGGGCGAGGAGAAGGACGACGGCAAGCGCGAGACCTTCGAGATCCAGAACACCAACCGGCTGCTCACCGGTGACGCGGGCATCTCGCCGTACAAGGGCATCGCGGGCGTAAAGAACGGCTACACCAGCCACGCGGGCAACACCTTCACCGGGATCGCCGAGCGCGACGGGCGGGTGCTGCTGGTCACCGTCATGAACCCGTCCTCGGACGCGAGCCACGCCGTCTACAAGGAGGCGGCCTCGCTGCTGGACTGGGGCTTCGCGGCGAGCGGCAAGGTGACCCCGGTCGGCGAGCTGGTGCCGCCGAAGTCGGCGGACACCGGCAGCGCCACGGACGGCGGGACCGACACCGGCAGCGCCACGGGCAAGGGTCCCCAGGCCGCCGCCGGGGCGAAGCCGCAGAAGACCGCGGCGAAGGCGGCCGCCCGCAACGAGGCGTCCTCCGGTGGTGTCGGCATCGCCCTGGCCCTGATCGGCGGGGTGCTGGTGGTGCTCGCGGCCGGAGTGTTCCTGGTCAACCGCCGGTGGCCGCTGCGCCGCCCCCGCCCGTAGCGGCCGGCCCGTCCGGGCCGCCGCCCGCCTCGTCCGCCGCCTCGGCCGCTTCCGCCGCTTCCCTCTTCGCGTCCTCCTCCTTGCTGCCGGTGGCGGTCCAGGCGGCGCAGACCAGCAGCAGCTTGGCGGTGAAGTTGATCCAGAGGAGCAGCGCGATGGGCACGCCGAAGGCGCCGTACATGCTCTTGGACGCGACGCCGCTCATGTAGCTGCCGAGCAGCAGCTTGAGGAGTTCGAAGCCGACCGCGCCGACCAGGCAGGCCACCACCAGCCTGCGGCGCGGCGGCTCCACTCCGGGGAGCAGGGTCAGCAGGTAGAGCAGCAGCAGGAAGTTGGCCACCACCGCGACCGCGATGGCGGCGGTCTGGAGCAGCAGCCCGCCCGCGCCGTCCTCGGGGATGCCGATCCGGTCCGCGGTCCAGCCGACGGCGACGGAGCCCACGGAGGAGAGGACGAGCGTCAGCAGCGCGGCGCCGCCGAGGCCCACCAGCAGGACGGCGTCCTTGAGCTTGCGGACGACCGGGTTGCCTTCGGGCTGGTCGTCGATCCCCCAGACCGCGCGCAGACAGTCGCGGAGCGAGCCGACCCAGCCGACTCCGGTGAAGAGCAGCAGCGCACCGGCGACGACCCCGACCGTCCCGGCGTGCGCGACGAGGTTGTCGATGCCGAGCTGGTCGGAGATGCCGGGCACCTGCTCGGCGGTCTTCCGCTCGATCGTGTCGAGCTGGTCGTCGGTCAGGAGCGCGGCGCCGATGGCGGCGCCGACCGCGATCAGCGGGAAGAGCGCCAGGAAGCTGATGAAGGTGATGGCCGCCGCGAGCCGTGCCCAGTGCTCCCGCTCCAGCGTCTCGTAGGAGCGCCAGGCGTGCGTCTCCATCAGCCGGGCGAGCGGGGGGCCGACCACGGGAAGTTTCTTCAGCCAGTCCATGACGTACGCGTACCCTCCGGGACCCGGGAAACCTGTGGACGGGACGCACACTTCCGTGCGGCGGGAGAAGTTCGACGCCCGGCGGTGCTGACACTCGCTCCGTCACCCATTCCGGTGAGCACTGTAATAAATGCCCCAAAGGGGTTTTCTCGGGCGATACGGTCATCCGCATGTCCGTCGACACGGTGACCCTGAGCGGCTCCGGCCGCACCGCCCCGACCACCGCCGTACGGTTTCGTCCGCGTACGTACGAGGAGGCGGCCGACGTCGTGCGCGGGCGCGGGCCCCGGGGCGCGATCGCCCGGGGACTCGGGCGCGCACCGGGGGACGCGGCGCAGAACGCCGGCGGCTCCGTGCTCGACATGGGCGCGCTGGACCGGGTCCGCTCCTTCGACGCGGCCACCGGCACCGTCGTCTGCGAGGCGGGGACGCGGCTGGACCGGCTGGCCGAAACACTGCGGCCATCCGGCTGGTACCTCCCGGTGGTGCCCGGCGACCGCCGGATCACCGTGGGCGGGGCCATCGGCTCCGACGTGCACGGCCACGACCACCGCACGGCCGGTTCCTTCACCCGGCACGTGACGTCGCTGGAACTGCTGACGGCGGACGGCTCGGTCGTCACGGTGCTGCCGGGCTCCCCGCTCTTCGAGGCGACGGCGGGCGGTCTGGGGCTGACCGGGATCGTGCTCGCCGCCACCCTGCGCTGCCGCCGGATCGCCACCTCGCTCATCGCCGCGGCGACCGAGCGGGCGGCGGACCTCGACGATCTGCTCGCCCGGATGGCGGGGTACGGCACCCGTCTGCCCTACGAGAGCGCCTGGATCGACCTGATGGCGCGCGGGCGGGCCACCGGCCGCTCGGTACTGGTGAGGGGCGTGCACGCCCCGCTCGACGCGCTGCCCGTGCGCGACCGGCGGGCCCCACTGGGTGCGCCCGCGCTGCTGCCGCCGCTGCCGGCCGTACCCGCCTTCGCGCCGACGAGCCTGCTCGGCCGCACCGCGATGGGGCTGGTCAACGAGGTGCGCCACCGGGCGGCGCCCCGCGCCGCCACCGGAGTGCTGCGGAGTTTCGACGCGTTCTTCCGCTCCCCCGACGCACTGCCCCGGACGCCCTCGCCGGCCGGGCGGGGCGGCTTCGTGCGCTACCAGTTCACGGTCGGCCCGGGCCGCGAGGAGACCCTGCACCGGGTGGTGCGCCGGCTCTCCACCCGGGCCTGCCCGTCCTCGGTCGCGGTGCTCGAACGGCTCGGCGCGAACGGGCCCGGCTGGCTGTCGTTCCCGGCGCCCGGCTGGTGCCTCGCCCTGGACCTACCGGCCGGGCTGCCGGGCATCGGCCGCTTCCTGGACGGGCTGGACGACGAGGTGGCCGCAGCCGGGGGGCGCGTCGGCCTGGCCCGGGACTCCCGGCTGCGGCCGGAACTGCTGACCGTGATGTACCCCCGGGTGGCGGAGTTCCGCGCGCTGCGGGCGGAGACCGACCCCACCGGCGCGTTCCGCTCCGACCTCGCCCGCCGGCTCGGGCTCTGAGGCGCCCGACGCCCCGCGAGAAGCAACCAGAACCCTTCCCCACGCAACCCCGCCAGCCAGGAGTGTTCCCGTGAAGGACGCCTTCGGTGCCCCGCAGTCCCTGCTCGTCCTCGGCGGCACCTCGGAGATCGGACTGGCCACCGCGCGCCGGCTGATCGGCCTGCGCACCAGGACCGTCCGTCTCGCGGGCCGGCCGTCGGCCGCGCTGGAGGCGGCCGCCGACGAACTGCGGGAGCTGGGCGCCCAGGTCTCCACGGTGGAGTTCGACGCGCTGGACCCGGAGGCGCACGAGCAGGTGCTCGGCAAGGTGTTCGCGGAGGGGGACGTGGACGCGGTGCTGCTGGCCTTCGGCGTCTCGGGCGACCAGGCGCGCGACGAGGACGACCCGGCGGCCGCCGCGCTCGTCGCCCGTACCAACTACGTGGGGGCGGTCTCCGCCGGTCTGGTGTGCGCGGGCGCGCTCCAGGCGCAGGGCCACGGTTCGCTGGTGGTGCTCTCCTCGGTCGCCGCCGAGCGCGCCCGCCGCGAGGACTTCATCTACGGCTCCAGCAAGGCGGGCCTGGACGTGTTCGCGCAGGGGCTGGGCGACGCACTGCACGGCACCGGGGTGCAGGTGCTGGTGGTGCGCCCCGGGGCCGTACGGAACGCGCGTGCGGCGGGAGCGCCCGGGTCACCCCTGGAGACCACCCCGGAGGAGGTCGCGGACGCGATCGTCACGGGGCTGCGGCGGGGCTCGGAGACGGTGTGGGTGCCCGGCGCGCTGCGGGTGGTGATGTCGGTCCTGCGCCATGTGCCGCGTCCGCTCTTCCGCCGGCTCCCCGCCGCGGACCGGGCGGGCTGAGGGCGGGGCGGAGCACGGGGGCCGGGTACGGGGTCAGTACCCCTGTCTGCGGGACCAGGAGAGCATCCGGGCCGCGCCGATGAGGAAGGTCGCCGCCCAGGTCACCACGAAGGCGACCACCACCCAGAGGTTCCCGGTGACCATGCCGGTGCCCAGCAGGACGAACGAGACGACGGCCAGCAGGGCGAACGTCCGGCGGGACCGGATCAGCCGGCCGAACGGGCCGGGGCGGTGCGGGGCACCCGGGACGTCGGCGAGCCCGTCGGGTGCGGGACCACGCGGGGCCGAAGGCGGCGGGGGCGCCGGGGGCTCTTCGGCGAGGGGTTCCCGGCCGGCGGGGCCCCTCCTGCGGTGGCGCTCCCTGCCGGAGGCCGGGGGCTTCCCGGGGCTGCCGGAACCGCCGGGGTCCTCCCCCGGCGGCTTCTCCAGAGTGTCGCGCTCGCCCCGGACATCACGCTCGCCCTCGACGTCGCGCCCGAACTGGACCGCGGGATCGTCCGGGAAGTCCCGGGCGAGCGAGGCTTCCAGTTGCGCCAGTATCTGGCGTTCACGGCTGGAGAGCGGGACCACGCGGACCACCTCCGCGACAGGGACGGATGACGGGACGGCGGCATGCCGTCGGCCTTACCTGTGGAAAATTTTCCCACTCGAACGGCCCACTGTCCCTCCGGCCGGGAAACCGCCTGGAAGCGTTCCCGACGCCGCCCCCGCGACGCCCCGGGTCAGGACAGGCCGTGCAGTGAGGGCTCGTCCGCGGCGAACCCGCTCTGGACGGGAACGGCGGGAGTGCCGCCGCCCGTGCCGAACGGGAACTCGTTGATCTTGCGCCAGACGCTGTCGCCGCCCTGTTCGTAGAGCGCGAAGGAGGTGCAGGTCCAGTCGGCCTCGTACGCGGCGAGTTCCTCGTACGCCCGGTCCATCGCGGCCTCGTCGATGGAGTGCGCGACGGTGACGTGCGGGTGGTAGGGGAACTGGAGCTCGCGGGTGAGCGGGCCGGACGCGTCACGGACCCGCTTCTGGAGCCAGGCGCAGGAGGAGGCACCCTCGGCGACCCGGACGTAGACGACGGGCGAGAGCGGGCGGAAGGTTCCGGTCCCGCTCAGCCGCATCGGAAAGGGCCGGCAGTCTGCGGCGATCCTGGCGAGGTGCGCCTCGACGGCGGGCACGTCGCCGGCCTCCGCCTCGGTCGGCGGTACCAGGGTGATGTGCGTGGGGATGCCGTGCGCGGCCGGGTCCCCGAAGCCGGCCCGGCGCTGCTGGAGCAGGGTGCCGAAGGGCTCCGGGACCGCGATCGAAACGCCGAGCGTTACGGTCCCCACGTCGTTCTCCTCTGTCGTCGATCGATGATGCTCGATGACCGCGCGCGCCGGGCGCCGCGGCACCGGCGGTCGCGCGGGGCCGTCGCCGCAAGTGTGCCGCGCCGCCCCGTGCTCCCGCCAGGGTCCTTCGACTCAGTGCTTGGCGGGCAGAAGGCCCATCCGGTCGTACGCCTGCGCCAGCGTCTCCGCGGCGACCGTCCGCGCCTTCTCCGCTCCCTTGGCCAGCAGCGAGTCCAGCGTCTCCGGGTCGTCCAGGTACTCCTGGGTGCGGGTACGGAACGGCGTGACGAACTCCACCATGACTTCGGCGAGATCCGTCTTCAGCGCGCCGTACATCTGGCCCTCGTACTTCTGCTCCAGCGCCTCGACCGTGGTGCCGGTGAGGGTCGAGTAGATGGTCAGGAGGTTGCTGACGCCCGGCTTGTTCTCGGCGTCGTACCGGATCACCGTGTCGGTGTCGGTGACGGCGCTCTTGACCTTCTTCGCGGTGGTCTTCGGGTCGTCCAGGAGGTTGATGAGGCCCTTCGGCGTGGACGCCGACTTGCTCATCTTGATCGACGGGTCCTGGAGGTCGAAGATCTTCGCCGTCTCCTTGAGGATGTACGGCGCCGGGATGGTGAAGGTGTCGCCGAAGCGGCCGTTGAAGCGCTCGGCGAGGTCGCGGGTCAGCTCGATGTGCTGGCGCTGGTCCTCGCCGACCGGGACCTGGTTGGCCTGGTAGAGCAGGATGTCCGCGACCTGGAGGACCGGGTAGGTGAAGAGGCCGACGGTCGCCCGGTCGGCGCCCTGCTTGGCCGCCTTGTCCTTGAACTGGGTCATCCGGGAGGCCTCGCCGAACCCGGTCAGGCAGTTCATCAGCCAGCCGAGCTGCGCGTGCTCGGGGACGTGGCTCTGCACGAAGAGGGTGCACCGCTCGGGGTCGAGACCCGCGGCCAGCAGCTGGGCCGCGGCGAGGCGGGTGTTCGCCCGCAGCTCCTTCGGGTCCTGCGGCACGGTGATCGCGTGCAGGTCCACCACCATGTAGAAGGCGTCGTGGGACTCCTGCAGCGATACCCACTGGCGCACCGCGCCCAGGTAGTTGCCGAGGTGGAACGAGCCTGCGGTGGGCTGGATTCCGGAGAGCACGCGAGGTCGGTCAGAGGCCATGTGCCCATTGTCTCAGGTGCGCAACCGATCCCGGGCAGCCGGTACTCGGGAATCCGGCACGGGCCCCGGGCGGCCCAGTTCAGCGGTGCGCGTGCCCGCCGGGTGGTGCGGTGAGAGGAGAAACACGTTGCCGGGCGGGGGCCCGGCGTGCGTGGCGGGGCGGGCACGCCGGTGCGGCACGGGTTTCCCGGGCGGTGGCGCGACGGAACGATACAAAGTGGGCGAGACCCCGCCCGCAGTCCTGGGCGGTGTCCGGGGGTCGTGTCTGCCGGACACCGCCCGGGCCCCGGGCGCGACCCGCCCGGTCCGCACCGCATCCGCACGCGCCGCACGACGAACGGAGACCCCGTGTCGATCACGGAGAACGCCCTCGCCTCCACGGAGGCCCACAGCGCGCACAACTACCACCCGCTGCCCGTCGTCGTCGCGACGGCGGACGGGGCTTGGATGACCGACGTGGAGGGGAACCGCTATCTCGATCTGCTGGCCGGGTACTCGGCGCTCAATTTCGGCCACCGCAACCGCCGTCTGATCGACGTGGCGAAGGCGCAGCTGGACCGGGTGACGCTCACCTCACGGGCGTTCCACCACGACCGGTTCGCCGCGTTCTGCACGGAACTCGCCGAGCTGTGCGGCATGGAGATGGTGCTGCCGATGAACACCGGCGCGGAAGCGGTGGAGACCGCCGTGAAGACCGTGCGGAAGTGGGGTTACACCGTCAAGGGCGTCCCGGACGGCATGGCCAAGATCATCGTGGCGGCGGACAACTTCCACGGCCGGACCACCACGATCGTCAGCTTCTCCACCGACCCGGAGGCGCGGGCGGACTACGGGCCCTACACCCCCGGCTTCGAGATCGTGCCGTACGGCGACCTCACCGCGATGCGCGACGCGATGACGGACAACACCGTGGCGGTGCTGCTGGAGCCGATCCAGGGCGAGGCCGGGGTGCTGGTGCCTCCGGAGGGCTATCTCGCCGGGGTCCGTGAGCTGACCCGCGAGCGGAACGTGCTCTTCGTCGCGGACGAGATCCAGTCGGGCCTCGGCCGCACCGGGCGGACCTTCGCCTGCGAACACGAGGGCGTGGTGCCGGACATGTACGTCCTGGGCAAGGCGCTCGGCGGCGGGGTGGTGCCGGTGTCGGCGGTGGTGTCCTCGGCGGCGGTGCTGGGGGTGTTCCGGCCGGGCGAGCACGGTTCGACCTTCGGCGGCAACCCGCTGGCGTGCGCGGTGGCGCTGGAGGTGCTCGCGATGCTGCGCACCGGCGAGTACCAGGAGCGGGCGGCGGAGCTGGGCGCCCATCTCCACCGCGAGCTGGGCCGGCTGGTGGGCGGCGGCGCGGTGGACGCGGTGCGCGGCCGGGGGCTGTGGGCGGGGGTGGACGTCGCCCCGGCGCTGGGCACCGGCCGGGAGATCTCGGAGCGGCTGATGGAGCGGGGCGTGCTGGTGAAGGACACCCACGGCTCCACGATCCGGATCGCGCCCCCGCTGGTCATCGAGCGGGAGGACCTGGACTGGGGGCTCGACCGGCTGCGCGCGGTGCTGGACGAGAAGTAGGGGGCCGGGGGTGTCCGGCGGTTCGCCGGACACCCCCGCCGGGGAACTACGCGGTGGTGCAGGCGTGTCCGCCGAGCTTGAAGACGGCCGGATCGGGGCCGGTCTTCGCGGTGGTGGTGTTGAACCCGAAGTCGGCGGTCGCGCCCGGGGCGAGGTCACGGTTCCACTCCAGCGGCTTCGCCGTGACCGTACGGCCGCTCTGGGCGAGGTCGGCGCTCCAGGTCTGGCCGATCCGCTGCCCGCCCGGGAAGAGCCAGCTCAGCTGCCAGGAGCGGAGCGGGGTGGTGCCGGTGTTGCGGACCCGCACGGTGACGGTGGAGCCGCCGGTCCAGGCGTGCGAGGCGTAGGACACCTGGCAGACCCGGTCGGCCCGGTCGGCCGCGTCACGTCCGTCGCCCGCGTCGTCCAGATAGGAGGCGATGTAGGCGAGCGGTGCGTTCCAGTTGATGGTGACCTCGTTGGTGGCCCAGGAGCCGTTGTCGTCGAGGTAGCACATGGCCGGGGCGCAGCCGCCGAGCTTCTCGGCGGCGGCCGGGTCACCGGCGGCGACGGCGGTCAGGTTGGGGCCGCCGGCGACGGTGCCGGGAGGCGGGTGGGGCAGGTCGGGGTTGCTCTGGTGGGCCCAGAAACGGTGGTGCTGGTTCTCGGAGTACCGCTCGCCGTACCCGGTGACGTACGACTGGTTCAGCGGGTTGCGGCCGAAGAGGTAGTCGGCGCCGCGCAGGATCGCGTCCTGGTAGGCGGGTTCGCCGGTGAGGTCGTGGGCGACGGCGAGGACGACCATGTTGTTGAGCACCTGGCTGTTGGAGCCCCAGGCGTAGTCCTCGCCGGGCGGGGAGTAGGGCAGTCCGTAGAGCTCGGCCGCCGACTGCGCGGTGTAGCGGTCGGCTCCGGCGGTCACGACCGAGCGGACACCGGCGAGTTCGGCTGCGGTGAGGCCGTTCGGGACGGTGGCGAGGGTGAGGACACCGAGCCCTGCGGTGGAGCCCCAGGAGATGCCGCCGCCGGCGCTGAAGATCTTGTCGGCGTCGCCGTGCAGCGGGGAGTCGAGCAGCGCGGTGCGGTAGGCCGGGTCGCCGGTGGTGGTGAAGAGTTCGGCGGCGGCCCAGTAGAACTCGTCGGAGACGTCGTTGTCGCTGTACGTCCCGCCGCCGGTGCCGTCGGCCGGGTCGGCGTAGACCTCGGGGTGCGCGACCGCGGCCTTCCAGGCGGTGGTGGCGGCCCGCAGGCAGCGGTCGGCGAACTCCTGGTCGTACGGGGCGTAGAGGCGGGCGCACTGGGCGCCGGTCGCGGCGAGGTTGAGGGTCGCGGCGGTCGACGGGGCGTGCAGTTGCCGGGGCTGGGGGTCCTGGTCGGGGCGGGTGGGGATGCCGGTCCAGGCGGCGTCGTGCACCTTGTGGTGGACCATGCCCGCCAGCGGTTCGCCGGCCGGCACCTGCATGCGCAGCAGGAAGTCCAGCTCCCAGCGGGCCTCGTCGAGGATGTCGGGCACGTCGTTGCCGCGTTCCGGGACGCGCAGGGCCCCGTCGGCGAGTTGGGCGCCCTCGGCGTCGGCGGCGGTCAGGGTCCGCTCGTACGTGTCCATCAACTGGGCCACCGCGATACCGCCGTTGACCACGTACTTGCCGTGGTCGCCCGCGTCGTACCAGCCGCCCCGGACGTCGAGGCGGTAGTCGCAGACGCCGGGGACGCAGGGCACGTCGGTGTCGCCCTGGTTGGGGGAGGTGCCCGCGTGTCCGGCGGGGCGCGCGTACTCCTCGCCGACGAGGTCCGCCTCGATCGGGATGCCGCTGCGGTTGTGGTAGAAGTACGCCAGCGCGTCGGAGCGCAGGCCGTCGTAGAGGTCGGAGCGCACCGAGAACGGTTCGCTGACCTGCCCGTCGACGTCCACCGTGTAGCCGTCGCCGACCGTGGTCAGTCCGCTGAAGTCGAAGGTGTGGACGCGCTGCCGGGAGGTCGGGTCCTCACCGCCGGGGACGGTCGTACCGGTGGCGGCGGCGGTGCCGTCCGCGTTCTTCACCGTCCAGGTCAGCGGCGCGTCGGCGTCCGTGACCACGGTGCCGGCCTTGGTGCCGTACGGGAGGTAGCCGACCTGGTTGATCCGGACCGGGGAGCCGGTGTCGGGGACGTACACGGGCGGTTCGGCGCCGCCGCGCAGCGACACGTCGTCGAAGCAGAAGGTGGTGGCCCGCTCGCCGCCGCCGATCTGGAGGGCGACCTGTGCGCCGGGGCGGTCGGCGGTGGCGGTGAACGCGTGGGTGACCGTGACCGCTTCGGTGCCGACCGGGTCGGCGGTGGCGAGCTCGGTGGTCCAGGGCTCGACGGCCTCCTGGACGCGGGTCTGCACGGTCAGCGGCACGGTGGAGCTCGCGGTGTAGCTGAGGAGGTACGTCTCCCCCGCCACGAGGGGGACGTCGTTCTGCCCGACGATCACGTCCCAGGCGTTGGCCGTGCCGGCCGGGACATCGGCGCAGAGGCGTCCGTCGACGACCGTCCCTGAGGTGTTCGCCGTCCACCACCAGGGCGCGGTACCGGCGGAGAAGTCTCCGTTGGTGATCTGCTCGGCGCCTTCGGCGGGTGCGGGCTCGTCCGCTGCCGCACCGGGTGCGGCGAGGCCCACCGCGAGCAGGGCGGCGACGGCCGCCGCGGCGGACAGACGGGAGGCGGACCGCGTGGCGGACCGGGCACGGAGGTGCGGCGGGCGGGGGCGCGGCAGGAGGGGACGCGAGGTACGGAGGCGTGGGGGCGGGGCGTTCACCGGGACACCTTTCGTCGGCGGGCTGCGGGGCGGTGCGGGGGCACGGAGCGCGGGCGGGTGGTGCGGGGAGCGAACGCTTGGTGGGAGCGCTCCCATGGGCGGGGCCCATTCTGGAGCCGGGCGGCAGGGTTCCGCCAGGGTCATGACAGAAAAGAAAACGGCCCGCCGCCGGGCGGCGGGGCGGACGGGCGGTGGGGCGGGGCGAAGGGCGGGCGGGGGGCGGCCCGCCCGGCCCTCGCCGTCAGAGGATCACGTGCGGGAGGAAGCGGGCGTACTCGTCCGTGACCGGTCCGGCCGATTCGCGGATGCCGAGGCCCGCCGCCTCGCCCCCGACCACCCAGGCGCCGAGCACCACACGGTTGCCGTCGAAGTCGGGCAGCGGCGCCAACTCCTGGTAGCAGCAAGGCTCCTGGCGCAGCACCGGCGGGCTGCCGGGGCCGTACAGATCGACACCGGCCCCCTCGCGGCCGAGCAGCGGCTTGGAGACGTATCCGGCACCCTTCGTCCCGGCCAGTTCGCGCGGCCCGTCGACGTAGGCGGGCAGCAGGTTCGGGTGGCCCGGGTAGAGCTCCCAGAGGATCGCCAGCAGGGCCTTGTTGGAGAGGAGCATCTTCCAGGCGGGCTCGATCCAGCAGGTGGAGCCGGTGCCGCCGCCGTTGTCGAGCGTTTCGAGGACGTGTTCGCCGAACGCGTCGGTGCTCAGCCACTCCCACGGGTAGAGCTTGAAACAGCTGCGGATGAAGCGGAGTTGCTCGTCCACGAACCGGCCGGTCAGCGAGTCCCAGCCGATGCGTTCGACGGAGAGCGCCTCGGTGTCGATGCCCGCCTGCTGGGCAGTCTCTCGCAGGTACGCGACCGTCATCAGGTCCTCGCCCAGCTCGTCGCCGTCCGAATGCGCGAAGTGCAGGGGCCCGGGCGGCAGGAGCGGGGCCTGCCGGCGCCAGGTCTCGACGAGCCGCTCGTGCAGGGAGTTCCACTGGTCCGCGCCCGGGAAGCGGTCCTCCATCCAGAACCACTGCGCGCTCGCGGCCTCCACCAGCGAGGTGGGGGTGTCGGCGTTGTACTCCAGCATCTTGGCCGGGCCCGTACCGTCGTACCTCAGATCGAACCGCCCGTACACGGACGGGAGTTCGGCGCGGCGGTGCCAGGACTCGGCGACGAGCCGGGCGAGCCGCGGGTCGGTGATGCCGAGGTCGGCGAAGCGGTCGTGCTCCACGATGTGCGCGGCGGCGGCCAGGCACATCGAGTGCAACTCCTCGACGGTCTCCTCCAGCGCCTCGACCTCGGGCAGCGAGAAGACGTAGTACGCGCTCTCGTCCCAGTAGGGGCGCAGCGAGCCGTCCGGGTAGCGGGCGAGCGGGTAGATCACTCCCTGCGCCTCGACGATGCGCTGCCAGTCGGGGCGGGGGTCGATGGTGCGGCGTTCCACGGCGGGATCAGCCGCCGCTGGAGTGGTCGGAGCCGAAGCCGCCGCGCGTGACGGAGGACTTGTCGAAGCTGCCGCCGGAGACCTTGCCGTTCTTGACGGTTCCACCGTAGTAGTAGGTGCCGTGGCCGCCGCTCTTGCACTCGTACTTCGGCAGCGTCTTCTGGGTCACCCGGTCCACACAGCGCTTGTCGGGATCGGAGCCGCACGCGGCGAGGGTCACCGCGAGCAGCCCCATGCCGCCGAGCACCACCGTGCCGGACCGCAGCATGCGCTTGGCCATCTTTCGTACTCCCCCGTCGTGCGGGTGCGCCTGGTGGTGCACCTCGTGCCGCGGTTTCGCGTTCACGCGTTACCTGTGGCCAACGGTCAGATTAAATGCCCGGGCCAACGATCAGGAACCGGTTCGGGGTCATGTTCTGGTCACATCGCTCCGGCCGCACGGGTGGGGCGGCCGGAGCGCGGAGCGGGCGCCGCCCGGCCTCGCGTCAGCCCAACTTCACCGTCAGCACGGGCGGGAACGCCTTGTTCTCGCGGGAGTTGAGGACCACGGCGAGTCCGGGTGCGGACTGGGCCAGGGCGAGGGAGACCGGGCCCGGGGAGGCTGCCGCGACCTGGGCGGTGACGTCGAAGGCGAGCCAGGACGGTACGGCGGTGGCCGCGGCGTCCGCGCGGGCGGGGCCGAGGGCGGGGCGGGTGTTCCAGGTGAGGGCGGGTTCCGTCCAGGCGGTGTCGGCGACCCCGTACGCGGTGACCACGGCGTCGGTTCCGCCGGAGTCGGAGACGAAGCCGTGGACGGAGAGGGTGGCGGAGGTGATCCGGCCGGTGAGTCCCGAGGTGTCGAAGGCGAGGTAGGACTGGCGGGTGAAGCCGCTGCCGGAGGCGTTCTTCACCACGAGGGTGGTGGCGCCGGCGTAGGAGGTGGAGGCGTACGCCCCGTCCCGGACGTAGCCGTCCGCGACGGGGGCGAGGGCCGCTCCGGTGACGGTGAAGACGGCCTCGGCGGTGGCTCCGGCGGCGCCCGCGGTGTTCACGGTGAAGGCGAGGGTGGGCGAGGCGGTGTCGACGGTGATCCGGGGGTCGGCGCTCACCGCGGTACCCGTGTGGACGAGGCGCACGGTGACCGAGGTCGCGGTGTGCGTGGGGTCGGAGACCGCCACGGTCAGGGTGTTCCGGGTACGGCGCAGGATCACCGAGCAGGGGGCACCGGCCGTGATGCCCGCCGCCGTGCCGGCCGCGAAGAAGTTGGCGGCGACGACTCCGGAGCAGTTCTCCCGGACCGCCTGCACGGCCGGGGTGTTGGCCAGGATCTCCACGGTGGGCTTGGCGGCACGGGCCGCCGTACGGGAGGCGGTGGCGCCGGGCAGCAGGACGTAGGCGTACGCGTCGCCCGCGGGGGCGGTGCCGTGGGAGAGGCCGAGGGTGAGGTAGCGCCGGGTGGTGGCGGTGGTGGTGCCTCCCGTGTTGATGTCGTGCCAGGAGCCGGTGCGGTCGGTGCGGGAGGCCCGGACGGTGGCGCCGCCGGGGAAGAGGTAGCCGCCGACCCCCGCCAGGTGCGCCCAGCCGGTGACGTCGAGGGTGTCGGACCAGCCCGCGGTGGAGGGCAGGGCGGTGCCGTCGACGGTCAGCTTCGGGGCGGTGCGGGCGCCCGGGGCGCCGAGGTTGCGCTGCTCGACGGTGGTGACGACCTCGGCGCCGCTGCCGCCGGTGATGCCCGCGCCGAGGCAGACGACGGAGTCGTCCAGGCAGAACCAGGACTTCTTCGCGGTGAGGGTGGAGCCGTACGGGCGGAAGTCGAGGCCGACGCTGCCATACGTACCGCCGAGGCTCGCGCCGCCCGCCCAGGTGGCGGCGGGGCGGGTGCCCGTACCGGCCGCGTCGGCGAGGGCGAGGCCGTCCGTGGTGGTGCCGGGCATCCGCTTGGGGTCGGCGGTGGGCCAGAAGTCGTCGGTGAAGTGACCGGGGTCGCCCGCGAGGTAGAGGTAGGCCATGCCGTCGCCGGTGTGCCAGCCGTGCAGGTTCTCACCGTTCATCGACTCGTACCGGGCGATGCGCGCGGAGGAGAGGGCGAGGGCGAGCGCCCAGCCCTTGCCCCGGTGCACGGCCCGGTCCATGTTCGGGAACTGCACGTGCCCGACCGGTTCGGGGAGGGCCTTCAGGCTCTGGTCGTCGAGGACCGGGGCGGCGAGGGCGACCCCCGCGATGCCGGCGCCGGCGCTGTAGGGGGCGTACGCGTCGCCCCGGGTGATCCAGCCCTTCGCCAGGCCCTGGAACCGGGTGGCCTGTTCGGCGGTGGGCGCGGAGAGCGCGGCACGCAGCACCGCCTGGGCGGTGAGGTTGCCGTCGTTGAAGTCGGTCTCGGTGGCCCGGCTGACGGCCCGGCCCCGGACCGCGTCCATGCAGAGGCCGTTCCAGATCCACGGCGCGAAGGCGGTGTCCACCGAGGTGTGGATGTGCGCGGCGGCGGGGTCGGTGATCTCGTGCTCGGAGCCGTGCAGCAGCTGGAAGAGGTTGGTGAGCCCGCGCAGCAGGACCATTCCGTACGTGCCGGTGTAGGGGATGTACGAGTGCTGGACGAAGGAGCCGTCGGCGTAGAGCCCGTCGTCCGAGGTGACGTACGGGAACACGTCGGAGAGGCCGGCGACGGCCGCGGCGAGGCGCTCGTCGCTGCGGCCGAGGACGCCGCGCAGGGCGACGACCTGGCAGAGGTCGACGCGGTTGGCGCCGGTGGAGGTGGTGCGGTCGGCGCCGTACCGGTTCTTGGTGGGGTCGGGCACGAAGTGGTCGACGGCCGCCGCCCAGTCGGCGAGCTGGACCTCGGTGAGCAGGGGGTGTACGAGGATCGCGGCGTTGTTCAGGGCGATGGGGCAGCCGATCTCCCACTCCCACCAGTTGCCGTTCTCCACGGCGCCGGCGTGGTACGCCTGGGCGTGCAGGAAGTCGAGCCCCGCCACGATGTCGGCGCCGAGCTCCGCGGAGCCGTACAGGGCGCGCCCGCTGCCGTCGGCGGCGGTGGTGCCCTCGGTGGCGTACGCGGTGGCGAGCGAGGCGAGGGCCTTGTAGCCGGCGGTGATGTTGGCGGGGACGGTGAGCGGTTTGCCGGGCCAGAGGGAGCCGGCCGCCGCGTCCGGCGCCATGGTGTTCCACAGGTCGGTCGCGGTGGCCGACAGGACGGCGAGCGCGGGGGCGTAGTCGGCGTCGGTGGCATCGATGTCACCGCCGGTCAGCTGGGCCGCCCACGCCTCGCGCAGTACGTCGAAGGCGTCGCCGTCGGCGGCCGCCGGGGTGGCGCCGGGCAGCAGCTGCAGGCCGCCCGTCGCGCCGGCCACGGCCAGCGCCAGCGCGGACATGAAGCCGCGGCGGCCGAACGGTGTAGCGGTGATCTCGTGCACTGAATCCTCCTCGGGGGGCGGAGCTTCCACAAGTGCGGTGATGCTGTCCGTTCCGGTGGTGCTGGTGCGGCTCTTTCCGTGCCGGTGGTGCTGGTGCTGCTCTTTCCGTGCCGGCGGTGCTGGTGGTACGGCTACGGGGGCGGGCGGGTCAGGCGGCGGGGGCGCCGACCGGGGCCGGGGTTTCGACGCGGGCGCCGGTGGCGCTGGAGCGGTAGACCGCCTCGATGACCTCGATGACGTGCCGCCCGTGGTCCGCGGTGACGGCCGGCGCGCGCTCGCCGCGTACCGCCGATCCGAACGCGGCGAGCTGCGCGGCGAAGGCCCGGGGCACGTCCTGGGGGGACTCGGCGGCGAGCACGGTGGGGGTGGCGCCGGGCACGTGCTCGGTGTGCAGGGTTGCGCCGGAGCCGCGCGCCACCCGGATCGCGCCGCGCTCGCCGATCAGCATCAGCTCGTCGCGGGAGGGCAGCCCGGTGCTGGTGACCCCGATGTGCCCGACGAGGCCGCCTTCCAGTTCCAGCCGGGCCATCATGTCGGTCTCGATGCCGGGGAGCGCACCGGCCCGGTGCACGGCGTTGGCGCTGACCGCGCGGACCCGGCGGCCGGCCAGCCAGACGAGCCGGTCCACACAGTGCGTACCGATGTTGACGAAGACGCCGCCACCGGAGACGGCCGGGTCGAAGAACCAGTCGGGGCGGCTGCCCGGGCGGTAGTCGGTGGAGCGCCAGTCGCTGACGGCGAGGAGTTCGCCGATGGCGTCCGCGTCGAGCGCCGCGCGGGCCGCCACCATCGGCGGCAGGAAGTGCTGGATGTGCCCCACGAAGAGCACCACTCCGGCGTCCGCGCAAGCCCGTTCCATGACCGTGCACTCGGCGGAGTTGGTGGCCATCGGCTTCTCGACCAGGACGTGCAGACCGGCCGCCGCGCTGTCGGTCACGATCGCGGTGTGCAGGGCGTGCGGGGTGTTGACCACGACGGCGTCGACGGTGCCGGAGGCGATCAGCGCGCGGTGGTCGGCGAAAACGGCGGCGCCCAGGGGCTCGGCGACCCCGCGCGCGGTCGCTTCCACGAGGTCGCAGACGGCGGTGACGCGCACCCCGGAGGTGGTCCCGGCGGCCTGTGCGTGCAGGACGCCGACCGCTCCGGCGCCGATCAGACCGAGCCGTATGTCCGTCACGAGGTGATCTCCCGTTGCTTGGGTGAGGGGGTGGAGGGGGTCTTCGCCGGGCCGGGGGCCGCGGTGGGTACGACCGTGGTGGGCGCTCCCGGTCCGGCGGGCGGCCTGGCTCCGCAGGACTGGCGGATGGTGATGCTGGGGCGCAGCAGGATGCGGTGGCGGGCCGATCCGGGTTCGCGCAGCCGCCGCAGCAGTGTCTCGGCGGCGGTACGGCCCAGCAGGTGCTTGGGGGGTGCCACCGCGGTGAGCGGGATGTCGGCGAGGTCGGCGATCTCGTCGTCGTAGGCGACGAGGGCGAGGTCGTCGGGGACGGTGAGCCCGGCCCGGCGGGCTGCGCCCTCCAGGAGTGCGGCCTGCCGGTCGCCGAAGCAGACGGCGGCGGTGGCGCCGCCCGCCCGGAGCGCGGCGAGGGCGCGGTCCGCGGTGGCCGGGCTCCACTCCTGCCGGGTCGCCTCGAACTCCGTCGTACGGCAGCCGAGTTCGGCCGCCGCCTGGCGGTAGCCCTCGATCAGTGGCGGGGCGGTCGGGGCGGGGGCGCGCAGCACCAGGCCGATGGAGCGGTGGCCGAGCCCGGCGAGGTGCCGTACGGCGTCGTAGGCGCCGGCCTCGTGGTGGGTGCAGACGTACTCACTGGTGTCGCCGAGCGAGGTGCCGCGCCGCTCGATCAGGACGACCGGGACCGGCAGGGCGGCGATCCGCTCCAGGTAACCCGCCCGGTGGTCGGGGCCGTTGAAGGTGGGGACGAGCAGCAGCCCGTCCGCGCCCCCGTCGAGCAGGTCGGCCACGTCCCTGGCCTCGCGCTCCTGGTCGTAACCGGAGCAGGTGAGCAGCAGGCGGGCGCCGGCGGCGGAGAGCCCCTCCTCGATGCCCTGGAGGACCTGCGGGTAGTAGAAGGTGGTGTCGGGGACGAGTACGCCGATGAGCGCGCGGGCGGCGCGGGGTGCGTCGGGTGCCAGCACGAAGGTGCCCGAGCCCTGTCTCCGTACGACGAGCCCCTCGGCGATCAGTTCGTCCACCGCGCGCCGTACGGTGGAGACCGACGAGCCGCTGCCGAGGGCGAGTTGCTTCTCGGTGGGCAGCCGACCACCGACCGGCCAGATCCCGTCGCGCACCTGCTGTCGCAACTCCTGCGCGAGCAGCCGGAACTTGAGATCCTTGGGTCCTGCCGCGACGACCCTGGGGCCGGGCGTCTCGCGGGCCCCGTCGGCGGGCATGTTGTCGGCCATGTCGTCTCCCTCGCAGATCACTTGACGGAGCCGACGGTCATGCCTTCGATGATCCGGCGGCCCAGCCATACGTAGCAGGCGAGGACCGGGAGCACGACCACGGCCACGCCCGCGAACAGGCCGCCCCAGTCTGCGCCGTTGTACTGCATCTGCTGGAGGAACCCGAGGAGCGCCAGGGAGAGCGTCTGGTGGTCGGTGTTCTGGATGAAGACGAGGGCGAACACGGTCTCCCCCCAGTGCTGGATGACGTTGAGGATCAGCACGGTGACCAGGCCGCCGCGCGCCAGCGGCAGCATGACCTGCCAGAACGTACGGAAGGCGGATGCCCCGTCCAGCGCGGCGGCCTCCTCCAGCTCGACCGGCAGGGTCGAGAAGAAGCCGGTGAGGAAGAAGACGGCGAAGGGCAGCGAGGTCGCCACGTAGACCACGATCAGACCGAACAGGCTGTCCACGAGGAGCAGTTTGTTCATGACGACGAAGAGCGGCAGCATCACGACCTGGGCCGGGATGCCGAGGCCGAGGGCGAAGAAGAGGACGAAGCCGCCGTTGAACCGGGTGGTGACCCGGCTGAGGACGTAGGCGGCGGGTGCGGCGAACACGAGGGTGATCACGGCGGTGCCGCCCACCACGACGACGGTGTTGACCGCCGCCACCCCGAAGTTCCCCTCGCTCCAGGCCCGGGAGTAGTTGTCCCAGTGCAGGGCACCCGGCAGATGCCACGGCGAGCTGAAGATCTCGTCGCCGCTCTTCAGCGAGGAGAGCAGCAGCCACAGCCCGGTGAGGATGTTGAAGCCGGCGACGATCCAGACCAGCGGGACGCCGAGGACCTGGGTGGTGGTGAGCCGGCTCCTCGTGCGGGCGAGGCGGCCGGGGGGACGACCGGACGTGGTGACGGCCATGGCGGCGGGGCCTCCTGTGGTGGGTCTGTGCGCGGGCTTCTCGGGGTGTTCCGGGGGCGCGCGGGGCGCCCCGGTGGGCGTCGCGCTCCGGCGGATCGGGCGTGGTGCGGTCAGAACTGCACGGTGTCCCGCCGCATGACGCGGCGGATCAGGACGACGAGCACGCCGACCAGGGTCACCATCACGACGGCGCTCGCCGCGGCGGAGCCGTAGCGGGGCACGCCACCGGAGGCGAAGGCCTCCCCGTAGGTGTAGAGCGCGGTGTTCCACACCCCGGCGTCGGGCATCTGTCCGGCCGCACCGGCGAAGGCGTAGATGAACTCGAAGACCTTGACGGCGCTGATGGTCCACAGCACCGCGCAGACCCCGACGACCTCCCACATCAGGGGCAGGGTCACATGGCGGAACTTCTGCAGCGCGTTGGCGCCGGCCAGCTCGCAGTCCTCGTACAGTTCCGGCGGGATCTGGTCCACGGCGGCCATCAGGATGGTGGTGTAGAAGCCGGTGGACGTCCAGACCAGGCCGACCATGATGACCCGAAAGATATTGCTCTGGCCGAGCCAGTTCGGCGGGTGCTCCATGCCCAGCGCGCCCACGAGCGCGTCGGCGAGTCCGTCGTGCTGGAAGAGGAAGCCCCAGAGGATCGACAGGACCACGCTGGGCACGATGTTGGGGAAGAAGAGGATGGAACGGGCGGCCTTGCGGCCCTTCATGTCCCGCAGCACCATCGTCAGCCCGAAGGAGACCAGGAAGGTCAGTCCGCCGACGCCCAGAATGATCCACAGGGTGTTGGTGAAGGACTGCTGGAAGGTCGGATCGTCGAGCAGGCGGCGGTAGTTGTCGATCCCGACGAAGCTCATGGGGCCGGCGCCGCCCCACTTGTTGAAGCTGAGCCACACCGTGTAGAGCGACGGACCGGCGAAGAAGACGACGTAGACGAGGACGGCCGGCGCGAGGAGAGGCCAGAAGAGCTTGCGACGCCGGGCGGCGAGCGGGCTGGGGCGGGGGGCTGCCGTGCGGGCGGCGGGCGGCTTCTTCCCGGTGCGCGTTCCACCGGTCGCGCCGGGGGCCGTCGTCTCGGCCACTGCCAGGCCGGTGGCCGTCATGAGGCGTTCTTCCAGTAGTCCGCGGTGCCGGACTTGAGCTTTCCGGCGAACGACTCGGCGCTCAGCTTGCCCGTGATGAAGCTGGTGTTGAGCGGCTGGAAGACCTTGGTGTACCACTCGGCGGCGGTCTCCTTCACCCCGTCGAGCGTCTTCACGGGCGTGCCGGAGGTCAGGGCCTTCTGCGCGTCGGCGAGTTCGGCCGGGGCGGGGATGTCCGCGCGCGGGGTGATGTTCTTGGCCTCGGTGGAGATGCCGGAGAGCTGCTGCTTGGCGAGGAAGTAGGCGATGAACTTACTGGCGGCGGTGGTGTTCTTCGCCTTCTTCGGGATGGAGAAGCCGATGAGCGAGATGTCCTGCGCCTGCTTCCCGCCGTCCGTGTTCACGGCCGGCACGGGGAACGAGCGGTAGCTGAAGCCGGGCGAGGCGAACTCCGACGTCTCGCTGGGCGCGAAGGTGCCCAGCAGCAGGAAGTCGGACTTGCCCTTGGCCCATTTCTGCTGCACCGCGGGCCACTTGGAGCCGTCGTAGCCGCTGGTGAAGTCGCCGGCCTTGACCAGGTTCTGGACCCGCTTCAGGGCGGCGACGAACTCCGGCGCCTCGAAGGCCTTCCCGGTCGGGTCGGCGGCGGCCTTGCCGAAGGCGCCGGGGCCGAGGGCGCGCAGGACGGCGTAGTAGGTCCAGTAGGCGGAGTAGTCCGCGATGTCGGAGTCCAGCGCGAGGGGTCCGTCGCCGCGCGCCTTCTTCCGGTCCGCGAGCAGGGCGGTGAACTCGTCCCAGGTGGCCGGCGGCTCGGCGGCCACGTCGGGCAGGGCCTTGCCGTCGTACCAGACCTGGGTGGTCAGCACCTCGTAGGGGATCTGCCAGAGGGCGCCCTTCTCCGTGCTCAGGTCGCGGTAGGCGGCCGGTACGACGCTGCCGACGGTGTTGCCGCTCTCGCCGGGTATCTCCTGGTCGAGCACCGAGGTGAGGTCGAGCGCCTGGCCGGTGGCCTGGAGCTGCGCGTAGGCGAAGCGGTCCGCGGAGTCGACCAGGTCGGCGGGGACGTTGGAGGTGTTCAGGGTCGGCGCCAGCTGCTGGACGACCTGCCGGCCCTTCCACTGGACGCTGACCTTGATGCCGGTGTCCTTGGTGAACGTGTCGATCGCCGCCTGGACCACCTTGGCCTGCGGTTCGTTCTGCTTCCACATCGACCAGTAGGTGAACGAGTCGCCGCCCCCGCCGGCCGAGGAGGCGCCGGACGAACAGGCGGATGCCGTGAGGCCGAGGGTCGCCGCCAGGGCGACGACGAGAACGGTGCGGCGCGAGAGGCGCGCGGATCGGTCGGTGGGCATGGCTCTCCTCGGAGACGGGGGTCTGAGGCGGGGCTGGCGAAGTGGCCCAATGATTTCCAGCCATTCATAGAGCGGTCAATCGCTTACAGAGCGAATGAATCACCTATGAATTTCACGGGATCCGCGCCTGCCCCTCTCCAAGAACGGCTGAATAGCAGGTGATTGCGGGTGACGAGCAGGGAAGCAGGAGTCGAACCGGACCCAAAGACATCAGCAATTCATGCGCCTGAAACAGTTGACTTATCCGGCCATCAGAGCCCACGCTCTGCACAGCCCGGCGGGACTCCCACCCCGGCGAGGCACCCACCCCCGGCGCCCGGACGGCGGGAGCGACCGGACGGCGGGAGCGACCGGACGGCCGGGTTCCACCGCCGGTTCCGCTCCCGGGCGGTCCGCCCGACTCCCGCGGCCCGCCCCACTCCCCCGACGGACCGCCCGGCTCCAGGGCGGCCCACCCCACTCCCGTTCGGTTCGCCCGAGGAGGACTCCCCATGGCCAGTCGTGACCCGTACCGCCCCAACGTCCTGCTGATCCTCTCGGACGACCAGGGGCCGTGGGCCATGGGCTGCGCGGGCAACGACGAGATCCGCACCCCGCACCTGGACGCGCTCGCGGACCGCGGGGTCCGTTTCAGTCGCTTCTTCTGCACCTCCCCGGTCTGCTCACCGGCCCGCGCCTCACTCTTCACCGGCGAACTGCCGTCCCAGCACGGGGTGCACGACTGGCTCTCGTACCATCACGCGGGCCGGACGGGCATCGACTTCCTGTCCGGCCGGACCCTCTTCACCGATGTCTTCGCCGACGCCGGCTACCGCCTCGGCCTCAGCGGCAAGTGGCACCTGGGCGCCAACGACCGCCCCCGCAAGGGGTTCGTGCACTGGTACGCCCACGAGAGCGGCGGCGGCCCGTACTACGGCGCGCCGCTCTACCGCGACGGCGTCCGCACCGAGGAGCCGTCGTACCTCACCGACGCGCTCGCCGACGACGCGCGGGAGTTCCTCACCGCCGAGTCCGACCGCCCGGAGCCCTTCCATCTCTCCCTGCACTTCACCGCCCCGCACAAACCGTGGAAGGGCCAGCACCCGTCCGAGTACACGGAGTTGTACGAGGACTGCGCCTTCGACAGCTGCCCGCAGGGCCCCGCGCACCCCTGGCAGCCCGTCGACGAGAACGGCGCTCCGGTCGGCGGCGAGAGCGACACCCGCGAGGCATTGATTGGCTATTTCGCCGCCACCACCGCGATGGACGCCGCCATCGGCAGGGTGCTCGACCGGCTCGACGCGCTCGGCCTCACCGAATCCACCCTGGTGATATTCACCAGCGACAACGGCTTCAACGCCGGACACCACGGCATCTGGGGCAAGGGCAACGGCACCTTCCCGCAGAACATGTACGACAGCTCGGTGCTCGTCCCCTGCCTCATGTCCCAGCCCGGCCGCATCCCGGCGGGCCGGCACAGCGAGGCGCTGCTCTCCCAGTACGACGTACTGCCGACGCTCGTGGAACACCTCGGCATCGACCACCACCACGACCCCGCCCTCCCGGGCCGCTCCTTCGCGGACATCCTGGCGGGCACGGAGGACGGTTCCGCAGACCCCGCGGGCGGGGAGACCGCGGCCGGTGCCGACCGTGAACGGGTCGTCGTCTACGACGAGTACGGCCCGGTCCGCATGATCCGCACCCGGGACCGCAAGTACGTCCACCGCTACCCGCACGGACCGCACGAGTTCTACGACCTGGTCGCCGACCCGGGCGAGGAGCGGAACCTCGCCGGCGACCCGTCCCGCGCCGAGGAGCGCATCGCCCTCGCCGCCCGCCTGGACGCCTGGTTCGCACGGTACGTCGACCCCGCCCAGGACGGCGCCCGGCTACCGGTCACCGGCTCGGGCCAGCGGACCCCGGTCACCCCCGGCTCGCTGCCGACGGCCTTCGAGCCTGCTCCGGACGGCGCCGCCCGAGGCAGCACCTCCTGAGGCGGCACCTCCCGAGGCGGCACCTCCCGCCGTCAGCGCCACCTGAGCGGCGACCCCTGAGGCGGTGGTGGCGGGTGTGACGCATGCGTCCTCCGCCGTGCGCGCGGGGCCCTCGTCGCGGGTCCGCGCGGCCCCACGGCACCCCCGTCAACCTGCCTCCCGGTTTTCATCCCCCCGCTCCCGACCGGCGGTCCGGGCCTCCCGAGCGGGTGCCGCGACGACGCCGGTAGGCCCCGGACCCACGCACCCGGACGACCCCTGCGCAGGTCGGCTCCGGTTTCCATACCAACCGGCCCGTTTCTGCCTCACTCTAGGGGTGCCGGGACACCCACCAGGTGTCCCGAAGAGCACCACCAGGGTGCGGAGAGGACGAGAAGAGTGAACGCCAAGAGAAGCGAACCCGCCGTCGGGGCGCTGGTGGTGGACGCGTCACGCCCCGGAGTGATCGGCGAGTTCCGGAGCGTCTCGGGCGCCTTCTGGCAGCTGCGGCCGGTGGCCGGAGGGGCCGAGTGGCAGGCCGATCCGGAGCAGGTCCGGTTCGCGGATCCCGCCGAACGCCTTCGGGCCGAGAACGCGCGGTGCAACGCGCGGAGCCGGGGCGAACGGCTGTGACGCACGAGGGCACGGGCCCACCCCCATGGGCCCGCGCCCCTCGCATCGCGCCGGACGGTTCGCGTACGCTACGCGCCGCTCGCGGTGAGCCCCTCGACGAACGAGCGGAAATCGTTCCCCGCGACCCCGGCCATGGACGTCTCTTTGGGATGCACCATCCCCGTTTCCTCCAGGAATTCACCCCTCCCGCGCTATCTTTCCGTCGGTCCTGGCAGCGAGGCGGAGAGGCGAACGAACCATGGCGCGTGCGGAGTTACTGCCCCCCACGGACGTATGGCTGCTGGTAAGGGCGCTCCCGGTCCCCTTGCAGGGCGCGACCCACAGGCTGGCCGACGCCCTCGCGGCGCTGCACGGACCGAGGTTCGCCGTCTGGCACACCAACGAGTTCGTGTTCGGCGTCAGCGGAGGCCGGCTGTTCCTGCGGACCCTGGGCGGCGCCGAGGTGCCCGCGCCGAAGGTCGTCCTCGTACGCCAGACCCCGGGCTCCATGCACCACGACCGCGAGGTCACCCTGCTGCGGCACCTGGAGCGCATGGGCGCCACCCTCCTCAACCCGCTCGCGGCGCACCTGGTCTGCCGCAACAAGGTCTGGCAGATGCAGGAACTGGCCCTGGCCGGGCTGCCGGTGCCCGACACCCTCTCGTACGGGACCGCGCCCCTGGAGGGGGTGGTGCGCACCGACGGCCTCGACACCCCGTGCGTGGTCAAGTCGGTCACCGGCCACAAGGGCAAGCAGGTCTTCCTCGCCCCCGACACCCATCTGCTGCGCGGGATCGCGGGCGCCCTCGCGCAGGAGACTCCGCACCTCTTCCAGGAGTACGTCTCCCACTCGCACGGCCGGGACCTGCGCCTGCTCGTGGTCGACGGCGAGACCGTGGGCGCCGCCGTCCGCACCTCCCGCAACGGCGGCCTCACCTCGAACATCGGCCAGGGCGGCTCCGCCACCGTCTGCCCGGGCGAGTACCCGGAGGCGGAGGCGCTGGCCGTGCGGGCGGCCGGAGCGATGGGCCTCGCCATCGCCGGGGTGGATCTCCTCTTCGCCTCCGAGGACACCTTCACGGTCTGCGAGGTCAACGCCGTACCCGGCTGGCGCCCGCAGATGACGGCGGTCGTCCCGGCCATCACCGCCTGCGTCGAACGCCGCCTCACGTCGTGGGAAGGCTGAGGCCGGTCAGCCGTCCCGTGCCCGGAGGCGGCTGAGGCCGGTCAGCCGTCCCGTGCCCGGAGGCGGCTGAGGCCGGTCAGCCGGCGACGGGGTGCGGGCGGGCGACGGCCGGCGCACCGGCGATGACGGCACCGAGCAGTGCGCGCGACGCCTGCAATTCCTCGACGGATCGCCCGATCCTCTCGTGTTCCCGCCGCAGCCGGCCGACCAGTTCCGGGCACATGGGCACGATGTGCTCGGAGTCGGCGTCGACGCAGGGCAGTACCTGGGCGATCAGGGAGGTCGTGAGCCCCGCCGCCAGCAGGGTCCGGATGCGGCGCACCGTCTCCACATCGGCTTCGGCGTAGACCCGGTAACCGCTCGGCAGCCGGTCCGGGGCCAGCAGCCCCTGCTGCTCGTAGTAGCGCAACAGCCGCTCGTGGACTCCGGTGCGCCTGACCATGTCCTTCATGCGCATGTGGTCCGCCTCCGGATCAACGACTTGACTCCGACACTGATGTCAGAGTTTAGCGTCGCCCGTATGACCACCCGAGAAGCGCTTCCCGAACCCCGTCTCGACGTCCTCGTACGGGGCAGCGGCCCCGCACTGCTGCTCGCCCACGGCGCCGGAGGCGGCATCCACGGCAACTTCGGCCTCGTACTCGACGACCTCGCCCGTGACCACACCCTGATCGGCCCCCATTACCCGGGCGCCGGTAACACTCCGGCTGACGAGAAGCCCTTGGAACTGGACGAACTGGCGGATCAGTTGGTCGCTTCGGCCGTGTCGGCGGGAGAGGAGTCGTTCGTCCTGGTCGGTGAGTCGTTGGGCTGCGCGGTGGCGGTCCGGGCCGCTGCCCGTCATCCCGGACGCGTCCGGGCGCTCGTCCTCACCGCCGGTTTCCCCGTCGCGGACCCGGTGCTGGCCCTGGCGGCCCGGCTCATCAAGTCCCTCGCGGCCGACGGCCGGTGGGAGGAGGTGGCCCGGCTCGCCTGCCTGAGCTGCATGACCGCGAAGGATCTGGCGGAGATCGAACCCGCCGCCCTGGACACCCTCGTGTCCCAGACCCTGGCCGCCATGCCGGCGGGGACGGTGGACCACTTCGACCTGGTGTCCCGGGTCGACGTCCGGGCGGACCTGGCCGGCCTGTCCGTGCCCGTACTCGTGGTGGTACCGACCGGGGACAGGCTCGTCCTGCCCGACGGTTCGCGGCGCCTGGCGGCTGGGATCGCGGGCGCCGAACTCGTCGAGCTGCCCGGCGCCGCCCATGTCCTGAGCGGGCCGGACCGGGCGACGTGGCTCCGGCACGTCCGCGCGTTCCTGGGCACGGTCGGCCCAGGAACGCGATGAGGCCGGAGTGCGGTCGGGGCCGGGGAGCGGTCAGGGCTGGGGGCGGTTGCGGCAGAGGCAGAACGGGTGTCCGGCCGGGTCGGTGTAGACCTGCCAGCCGTAGCCGGACTCGCCGACGAAGCTCTTCAGGAAGGTCGCGCCGAGCTCGGTCACCCGCTGGTGCTCGGGCTCGAACTCGTCCACTTCGAAGTCGAGGTGGAACTGCTGCGGATGCTCCTGGCCCGGCCAGCTGGGCGGCTGGTAGTTCTCCGCCCGCTGGAACGACAGCTCGATCCCGTCGTTGCGCAGGTTGACCCACCCTTCCTGGCTGCTCTCGGTGTTGATCTCCCAGTCCAGCACCTTGGCGTAGAACTCGGCCAGCTTCCAGGGATCGGGGCAGTCGAGGATGACATCGGTGAACTTCAGCATCGGGTCATCGTAGGACGTGGCACGGCCGTTCGCGGTGAACAAGTGGGCCCGGAGTGAGGGTGGTTCGGTGAACGGGGCGCCCGGGCCCGCCGCCCCTTCAACGCCGCCGGCCCGTCCTCCGGACCTGCCGCAGGAGCCCCCGAGCGCCACGGGAGGGTGATGTCGTCGCGGTCCCGGGGCAGACGGTCGTTCTCCGGGATTACCGGGGAGTGCCTGACAAAGGTGCTGGTCATGCCGGACAGGAGGAGGCCCACGGTGACATGGGAACTGGAGCAGGAATTCGAGACGCCCGGCGGGGTGATCCGCTGGAGCCGCCTGGCCGGTGAGGGGTCCCACGACCGCGATCCTGTCGTGCTGGTGCACGGCACGCCGTACTCCTCCTACCTCTGGCGGGACATCGCGCCGGCGCTCGCCCGTGACCGCCCGGTCTTCGTCTTCGACCATCTCGGCTTCGGCCTGTCGGAGCAGCGCGAGGGACAGGACCTGAGCCTCGCCGCCCACGCGCGGAATTTCGCGGGGCTCCTCGACCACTGGGAGCTGTCCTCCCCCAGCGTCGTCGCGCACGACATCGGCGGCGCCGTGGCCCTGCGGACGCTGCTGCTGGAGGGGCGGATCTACCGGGACCTGACCCTCTTCGACGCCGTGAGCGGCGGCGACTGGGAGCGAGGGCTGTTCCGGCTCTTCCTGGAGCACACGGAGGTGTTCCGGCAGCTCCCCCCGTACGCGCACGAGGCGCTGGTCGCCGCCCACCTGCGGCACGCCACGCATGTCGGCTTCCGCCCGGGAGTCCTCGACGCGTTCCTCGCACCGTGGCGCGGGGCGGCGGGGCAGGCCGCCTTCTACCGCCAGTACAGCCAGATCAGGCAGGCGGACACCGCCGGGTACGAGCACCTCCTGGGCGGGATCTCCCTTCCGGTGCGGCTCCTGTGGGGACGCGAGGACCACATCCTTCCCCCGGAGTACGCGCGATGGCTGCACGAGCGCATCCCGCACGCCGAACTGCACTGGATCGAGGGCGCGGGCCATCTTCTCCAGGAGGACGCACCCGGGCAGCTCGCGGCCCGTCTCACCGCCGGGTTCACCTCGGAGGCGTGAGGACCGGTGCCGTGCCCGTCCGCCGGAACGATCGAGGACCTGGGTCCAGTCGTACGCGTCCCGCCCGCCGACCGCCTTGGGCTGGTGCGGTACGTAGTCGCCGACCAGGACCCCCATGGAACGCAGCCGGTTCAGACTCTCCTCGTACGCGGGATGGGCGGCTTGGGCCGCGTTCACGTACGGCTCTCCCGGTCCTTCGGAGTGCCCGCGCAGGCCGCGGCAGGGCGCTCAGTGAGAGCCGAACTCTTCCTCTTTGACGCAGCCCACGAACGCGGCGAACGCAACTGCGGAGAAGTTCAGAACCGGGCCACTTCGATTCTTGGAGTCCCGCACAGGGACCATGCCGACGGCGAACGCGTGCGCCGGGGCCCATTCGACACAAGAACCGCCGCTGCCGCTGTAGGAGGACTTGATCCAGTGGAGAGGAGCGTCGGTCTTCACGGGGTGCCCTTTCGCGCCTCGTTGATCATGGCCACGGATGCCGCCTGAGAGAGCGCCTCGGCCTGCAGCAAATGGTAGGCCCTCACCAGCGGAAGGACGGAAGCGATCTCCCTGTCCAAGTGACCATGGGTCTGCGACTCGACGTAGGACATGATCGAGCGGTCGGGCATGGTCAGGAGGTTCACGAGACGATTGAACGGGCGGCGCTCCCCCATGGCGTACGGAGCCAACTGAAGTACGGTGTGCGGCTGCTCCGCGAACTCGATCAGGTGTGACAGTTGGCGATCCATGATGCCGCTACCTCCGACGGGCCGCCGGAGACAACTCGACGCTAGGCGACGCTGAGGCCATCCAGTAGTCGATTCACTACGGAGAGGAGCGGTGATGCCCGAGGAGAACATCCTTCCGAACGGATCAGGACGTCCGGTTCCGGCACCCGGTACACCCATGGTGGACACCACCCAGGGCTGTCGTGTCGGCGAGTTCAGAGGGGTGGCCGGCCCGTACTGGGCCATACGCCCCATCGGCGGCGGGACCGAGTGGGAAGTGGCGCCCGAACACACCCGCCCCGCAACCCCCATAGAGCGGCTACGCGCCGAGAACGCACGGTGCAACGCGCGGAGTCGGGGTGATGTGCTGTGAACGAGGAGCCCCAAGCCGACCCCGCCGATACAGCGACCCCGTCCGGTTCCCCCAGCTGTTCCGTCTGCCTGGATTTCGACTGGGCAGAGGAAGACGCCGAGTCGACGGGCGACCTGAGCCTGGCGACGGACTGGCGCGTCCTACGCAGGCGCCACGACAAGGCGGAACATCCGGAGCGTGCGGCCCGCTTCCGCTCCGGCTGAGAGCAATGGCATGGGCCCGGGCGCCCTCTTTCCGTACCTCGGCCGGGTACGAAGCCGGCTCCCGGTTTCCGTGTCGCACCCCCAGCCGGCGGGCCGCACGGCCCCACCCCGCAGGCGGCGCCTATCCTCGTCCGCGTGACGACCGACTGGGTGGCGGAGGCCGAGCGCTTGGCCCGGGGGCACCGGCACCATGAGCCGGGCGGTCCGCCCCCGGCAGGGCCGGACACCGCTCCCCCGCCGCTCACGGAGGCGGAAGTGCTTTCGGCAGAGGCGGAGTTGGGGATCACGTTTCCGCGGGAGTACCGGGAGTACCTGCTCCGGAGGACCGCCGGGGGCGTGGTGAACCGGCTGCGGCGCACCGCCGCGGGCTGGGGCTGGGACGGGGATCACGGCACCAACTACGCTCTGCTCGGCGAGGACTTCCCGCATCCCGACTCCTACCGCGCCCGTGAGGACGAGCTGGACGCGCGTGAACCCGCGCCGGAGGACTACCCGGACCCCGGCGCCCACCGGGCCGCGTGGGCGCGGTGGGACGCCGAGTACGAGGTGTTCCAGGAGCACAAGACGGCCGGGGCGGTGTTCGTCCAGGACAACGGCTGCGGCTTCTCGACGCTGCTCGTGGTCACCGGTCCGCTCCGGGGCTCGCTGTGGTTCGACGGCCGGGCCTCCTGCGATCTGATCCTTCCGCTGAACCTGGACGGCCGGCCGGTGTCGTTCGGTGAGTGGACCGAGCGCGCGTCCATGGACCTGCTCGGCTGGTGAGGCCGAGCCGCCCCGGCCGGAGGCCGGTGCCGCCTCACGGCAGCACCCGGCACAGGGCGTCCAGGGTCCCCTTCCAGGCGCTGTCGGGCGGTGAGCCGTAGCTGATGACCAGCGCGTCGCTCTCCCGTGGGGCGTCCGGGTGGCGGAAGTAGGAGAGGCCCTCCAGTGCCAGGCCCTGGAACGCGGCGGCGGAGATCACCGAGCGTTCGGTTCCTTCGGGGAGTTCGAGGACGGCGTGCAGCCCGGCCGCGATGCCGCTGACCCTGATGCCGGGTGCGCGTTCGGCGAGAGCGGCGACGAGCTGGTCGCGGCGGCGGCGGTAGCGGAGCCGCATCGCGCGCACATGGCGGTCGTACGCGCCCGAGGCGATGAACTCCGCGAGGACCAGCTGTTCCAGTGCACCGGTCGTCCAGTCGGAGAAGCCCTTGGCGTCGGCGAGTTCCTGGACCATGCCGGCGGGCGGGACCATCCAGCCCAACCGCAGTCCCGGGGCGAGGGACTTGCTCGCCGTGCCGATGTACACGACCCGGTCGGGGTCGAGTCCTTGAAGGCTGCCGACGGGCTGGCGGTCGTAGCGGAACTCGCCGTCGTAGTCGTCCTCGACGATCAGCCCGCCCGTCGCACGCGCCCAGTCGACGGCCGTCGCCCGCCGGTCCGGGTCGAGCGGGACACCGGTCGGGAACTGGTGGGCGGGGGTCATCAGCACCGCACCGACCCCGCCCCTTGCCGCCAACTCGTCGGTACGAGCGCCTCGTTGATCGAGCGGAAGGCAGGGGGTCCGCAGCCCGGCGTCGGCGAGGACACCCCGGTGGAAGTCGAGTCCGTACGACTCCACGGCGACCTCGCGCACCCGCCGCTTCCTCAGCACCGCGGCCACCAGGCGCAGTCCGTGGATGAAGCCCGAGCAGATCACCACCCGTTCCGGGTCGGTGTACACCCCGCGCGCCCGGCCCAGGTACTCCGCGAGGGCGGTGCGCAGTTCGACGCGCCCGCGCGGATCTCCGTACCCGAAGGCCTCGTTGGGTGCGTCGGTGAGCGCGCGGCGGGACGCCCGGAGCCAGGCGGCACGCGGGAAGGAGGCCAAGTCCGGCTGGCCCGGCATCAGGCTGTACGTGGGCAGGCGGCGGGCCGGCAGGGTCCTGCGGGCGGCCGGAGTCCCGCCGCGCGGCTCCGCCCGCCGTGCGACACGGGTCCCGGAGCCCTGGCGGGCGGTGAGCCACCCCTCGGCGACCAGTTCCGCGTACGCGTCGGCCACCGTGTTCCGCGCGACCCCCAGATCCGCGGCGAGCGCCCGGGAGGAGGGCAGCCGGGCGCCCGGGGTCAGCCTCCCCGTGCGTACGGCCTCCCGGAGCGCCTCCATGAGCCCGTCGCGCAGGCCCCCGGCGTGCGGTTCGATGTGCAGGTCGGCGCCGAAAGTGGCCCAGGAATCCGTCATGGAAATGGACCATAGCCCGGTGCCACCCGAGCCGTAGCGTGGTGGGCATGACGACACAGAGCCACACCCACGCCACGTCCGAGTTCGTTCCCGAGCACACCCCGCGCCTCAACTGGGCGGAGCTCGCGCCCGACGTCTACAAGGCCATGGTCCGGCTGGACGCGGCGGCCCGTAAGGGGCTCGACCCGGTCATCGGCGAGCTGGTGAAGATCCGCTCCTCGCAGCTCAACCACTGCGCGTTCTGCCTGGACATGCACACCAAGGACGCCCTCGCCCAGGGCGAGACCGTCCAGCGGATCGTGCAGCTCAGCGCGTGGGAGGAGTCGAAGCACTTCTACACGGAGAAGGAGATCGCGGCGATCGAGCTGACCGAGGCGATCACCGTCGTGACCGACGGGTTCGTGCCGGACGAGGTCTGGGAGAAGGCGGCCAAGCACTTCGACGGGACCGAGCTGGCCCACCTGGTCGCCGCGATCAACGTGATCAACGGCTGGAACCGCTTCGCCGTGAGCACCCGCATGGTCCCGGGCCACTACACCCCGGGCGCGCACTGACACCTCTCCGGTCCTGCCGCACCGCGGCGACCCTCCGAGACGCCCCGCGGGCTGCGGCCCGCGGGGCGTTTCCGCGCCCAGCCGCGCCGGACCCACCCACGCCGTGCCCACCCCGCGCCCACCCCGTTCCGGACCCACCCACGCCGTGCCCACCCCGCACCCGCCCCGTTCCGGACCCACCGACGCCGTGCCCACCCCGCACCCACCCCGTTTCGGACCCACCCGTACCGGACCCGCGTCCGCACCCCCCGGCCGCCTCCCCCCACTCACCCAATCCGGGAGCAACACCACTATTTCGGCGTCGAATTGACCGCCAGCACCCTATTCGGAATTCGCTACCCGCATTCAACGGGCCCCGAAACAGAGAGAAATGTCATCGCCCTCCAGGAGCCCGCGGAAAAGCGTCGTTAACTCGGAGCGCATCCGTTCGTAACACCCGCCGTGACATGCTCTCGCCAGTCCTCGCCATTTCCGGCGAAGGGCCGACGAGTTGAGTTCCGGAAGGACGAGCCCCCCAGATGCGTTCTCCTCTCATATCCAGGCTTGCCATCGCACTGACGCTGACCACAGTGGCCTCCGCCTCGATCACGGGCACCGCCGCCCTGGCCGCCCCCGCGCCGAGCGGATCGCACGCCCAGGCACTTCCCGCCCAGGCCGCGATCGTGAGCGCCGCGAACTCGGCGGCCTTCGCGCACGCCGCCGAGACCGGTCTGACCGGGCTGAGCGGACTGGTCGCCACGGACGTCATGACCGACCGGAGCGGCCTGCGGCACGTGCGCTTCTCTCAGACCTTCCGGGGCCTTCCCGTCGTCGGTGCGGACATCGTTGTCCACCTCAGCAGCAACTCCGGGTACCTCGGCGTGACCCGCGCGGCGGACAAGCCGGTCTCGGTGCCGGCGGTGACGGCGAAGGTCACCACGCGGCAGGCCCGCGCCAAGGCCGCCTCGGTGGTGCCGAACGGCTCGGCCGCGGCGCCCCGGCTGGTGGTGCGGTTCCATCGGGGCACGAGCATCCTCGCCTACCAGGTGGGGGTGTCCGTGGGGGCGGACGCGGTGGCCTCCCGCGCGGTCCTGCTCGACGCGGTGACCGGCGGCGTGGTGAGCGACGCGGCGACCCTGGACGAGTTCATCTCGCCGAAGCTGGAGAGCAAGCTCAAGGCCCTGGGCGAGCGCGCCACACCGTCCCCGACCGCGTCCACGGCCGCGTCGGCGGCCCCGCGGCTCGCCGCCGCCTACCCCGCCCCGGCGGTGGGCACCGGAGCGTCGATGTACGACGGCACGGTGACCCTGAACACCACGCAGACCGCGGCGTCCTCGTACACCCTCACCGACACCACCCGCGGCGGCGCCCAGGTCAAGAACGCCAAGAACAAGTCCCTGTCGGAGGCGAGCGTCTTCACCAGCTCCAGCGCCATGACCGACACGGACGACAAGTGGGGCAGTGGCACCACCTCCGACACCAACACCGCTGGTGTGGACGCCCAGTACGGGCTGACCTCGACCTTCGACTTCTACAAGAACACCTTCGCCCGCAGCGGCATCAAGAACGACGGCGTCGGCCCGCACGGCGTCGTCCACTACGCGCGCAACTACGGCAACGCCGGCTGGAGCGACGGCTGCTGGTGCATGGTCTACGGCGACGGCGACGGCTCGACCTTCACCAAGCCGCTGACCCAGCTGGACGTCACCGGGCACGAGCTGACCCACGGCGTGGTGTCGTCCACGGCCGGCCTGGAGACCGACTACGACTCGGCCGGCAACCAGATCGGCGAGGCGGGTTCGCTGAACGAGTCGCTGGCCGACATCTTCGGCAGCGCCGTCGAGTTCACCACGAACAACTCCACGCACGCCCCGAACTACCTGATGGGCGAGCAGCTGGGCCTCGCGCAGGGGTTCCTGCGGAGACTCGATCACCCGTCGCTGGACAAGCTGGAGGGCACGGTCGACTACTGGAGCACCAAGGCCCCCAGCACGGAGGTCCACGCGGGGTCCGGTGTCTCCTCCCACGCCTTCTACCTGCTGGCGGAGGGCAGCGGGAGCAAGACCATCGGCGGCGTCTCGTACAGCTCGGCGACGTACGACGGGTCGACCGTGACCGGTATCGGCCGCGACAAGGCGGTGGCGATCTTCTACCAGGCGCTGACCCGGTACATGGTCTCCAGCACCGACTTCCACGACGCCCGCACGGCGACCCTGCAGGCCGCGGCCGACCTGTACGGGCAGACCAGCACGGAGTACACCACCGTGAACAAGGCGTGGGCCGCGGTGAACGTCACCGCGACCAACGGCTGAGGACGAACGGGCGGGCCGGCTGCTGCCGGGCCGCGGGCTTCCTCTCCGGGCGGTGACGGTCCGCCCGCCCCCTCATGATCCACCGCACGTCCTCCGCGTCCCCGGGCCCTCGCCCCGGGGACGCGGGAACAGCGCGTGCCCGAAAGCGCCGCCGGCCCGGCTTCCGTGATGCCGGTGGCAGAGAAATCCCCCGTGCGCGGGCAATTCACCTTCGCCCGCGCGTAATCACCTGCCCGCGACAAGAAATCGACAAGGAACCGACAAGGAAACCCCATGCGCAGCGCAAGGGAAACCAAAGGGTTCCTCAAAGGGATTCACGGGGCACGGCACGGGAATCCGCATTCCCCTTTCCCGCGCCCCGCGCCCCGCCCCGCACCGCACCGCACCGCAGAAACGCGACGACACGAGAAATTGCCGGGACTCGCCGGAAACCGCCCATTCCTGTTCTCCCCGGGCGCACACCCTCGCGCCCACCCCTCGTACGCACCCCTCGTACGCATCCCCGTCCGGCCCGCACCTCCGAGGAAGCGCGGTCGGAAACGAAAGGAACCCCAGAAGTGACGAGCTCCAGCAGACGGTCGGCGGCGCGCGGGAGCGCCCGCCGCTCGCGGTTCGCCGCGCCCGCCACGTTCCTGGTGGCCGCCTCCCTGGCCGCCACCGCGCTGTCGGCCTCCGCGCCACCGGCCTCGGCCTCGGCCGGTGCGGAGACGGCGCCGCACCGCATCGAGGCGCGCCAGCGCCCGGAGGCGAAGGCGGTCTCCCTCTCCCCCGAGCAGCGCCGACAGCTGCTCGACGCGGCGGCCGCCGCCTCGTCGGAGACCGCTCGCGCCCTGCGGCTGGGCGCACAGGAGAAGTTGGTGCCGAAGGACGTCGTCGAGGACGCCGACGGGACCGTCCACACCCGCTACGAGCGGACGTACGCCGGGCTGCCCGTCCTAGGCGGCGACCTGGTGGTGCACGACCGTGCGGGCGTGCTGAGCACCACGTACGCCACCGACGCGAAGCTGTCCGTACCGACGACCGAGGCGGGACTCCCCGCGGCCGAGGCGAAGAAGTCGGCGCTGAGCGCCGCCGCGGGCGAGGACACCGGGAAGCCGGTGGCGGGCCGGGCTCCCCGGCTGGTCGTCTGGGCGCAGAACGGCAGGCCGACGCTCGCGTGGGAGTCCGTCGTCACCGGCGTGCAGGAGGACGGGTCCCCCAGTGAGCTGCACGTCTTCACCGACGCGGAGAGCGGCGCCGTGCTCGACAGCGCGGAGCAGGTCGAGTCCGCCGACGGCATGAGCATGTACAGCGGGAAGGTCCGGATCGGCAGCACCCGCCAGGAGGACGGGACATACGCCCTGGTCGACCCGGTGAGCGGCCACCGGACGCTCGACGCGACCGCCGGTCCCCAGGGGGTGCTGCTCACCGACGAGGACGACGTGTGGGGCGACGGGACCGCGGCGGACGTCCAGACCGCGGCGGTGGACGCGGCCTACGGTGCGCAGACGACCTGGTCCTTCTACCGCGACCGGTTCGGCCGCAACGGCATAGCCGACGACGGCCGCAGCAGTTACTCACGCGTCCACTACCAGGCGGTGGCGGGAACATCGCTCGCCAACGCCAACTGGCAGGACGGCTGCTTCTGCATGAGCTACGGCGACGGCGGGGACGGCCGGCACCCGGTGACCTCGCTGGACATCGCCGCCCACGAGATGGCCCACGGGGTCACCTCCAGCACGGCGGGCCTGGGCGACTACGGTGAATCGCCGGCCCTCAACGAGGCGATCAGCGACATGATGGCCGCCGCCGTCGAGTTCTACGCCGACAGCCCGCAGGACGTGCCCGACTACATGATGGCCGAGCTGGACGACCTGCACGGCGACGGCAAACCCATCCGCTACATGGACCGTCCCTCCGCGGCGGGCATCAGCGCCGTCGGGTACGCGCCCCTGGACTACTGGAGCCCCGAGGCCAAGCGGGACGAACCGCACATGCTCGCGGGCGTGGGGGACCACTTCTTCTACCTGCTCGCGGAGGGCAGCGGAGCGAAGACCATCAACGGCGTGGCGTACGACAGCCCCACCTACGACGGCCTGCCGGTGGCGGGCATCGGACTGACCGCCGCCACCGACGTCGTCTACCGCGCGCTCACCGTCTACATGACCAGCTCCACCGACTACGCGGGGGCCCGGACCGCCATGCTCCAGGCCGCCGCCGACCTCTACGGCTCCGGGAGCGACAGCTACGAGGCCGTCGCCAACGCCTGGGCGGCCGTCAACGTCGGGCTGCGCTACGTCAACCACATCGCCCTGGCCTCACTGCCCACCGAACCGGTGTCGCTCGGCCAGCCGGTACACCGTCGGATCGTGGCGACCAGCACCCGCCCGGGGCCGCTGCGGTACACGGCCGAGCACCTGCCCAAGGGGCTCTCACTCGACCGCACCACGGGTCTGATCACCGGTACGCCGAAGAAGACCGGGACGTACCGCACCACCATCACCCTCAGGGACTCGGCGGGGGACACCCGGCGGCTTCCGGTGACCTGGACCGTCCTGCGGTCCGGCGGGGACTACTTCGTCAACCGCACGGCCTTCGACATCCCGCAGTGGGGCACCGCCGAGTCACCGCTGGTCGTCACGCGGAGGAAGGGCATGGCCCCGAGCGACCTCGCCGTCACGGTCGATCTCGACCACGGGTTCAGCAACGCCCAGGTGATCGACCTGATCGCCCCGGACGGCACGGTCATCCCGGTCAAGGCCTGGGGACCCTGGGTACTCACCCCCGAGCTCCACGAGACGTACACGGTCGACGCCTCGGCCTTCCGGGCGGACGGTACGTGGACCTTGCGGGTCCAGGACGCCACGCCGGGCATGTTCGACATCCCCGGAGGCCACCTCCAGGGCTGGAGCCTGACCTTCTGACCTCCTGTCCCTGACCGGCCGGGCCGGCCGGGCCGGCCGGCGCCCCGGCCCCACGGAGATCCCGCCGTTCCCCGCGAACGGCGGGATCCTCGTCGTCCGGTCGCTCAGTGGGCCGGTCGCTCAGTGAGCCGGGCCCCGCGGTGCGAAGCCAGCGACCGCCTCGGCGAGGATCTCCTCGTGGAGCGGCCACTCCGTGTCCGGGGCGGCGACCAGCAGGGCGTACAGCTTGCCGTCCGACGCGGTGAACACCCGGTCGATCACCTGGCGCCGGGTGCCGGTCGCCTCGTGGTCGTACGCGTAGACCAGTTCGGCGGCGTCACCGCCGTCCGGGGAATCCACCTCCTCCACGCTGATCTCCTGGAACCCGGGACTGGCGCTGCGGGACTCGGAGGCGGTGCGGACCGCGTCCAAGGCGCTGCCGACCCCGGTGACCTGCCAGATCTGGAGCAGCGAGGTGCCGTCCGCCGAGGTGTAGTAGACGCCGTGGTCGTCCTCGGTGCGGTTCTGCCACTCCTCGGGCACGACGACGGTGAAGCCGCCCTCGACGTCGTCCACGCGCGCGTAGCCGGGGCCTGCCGTCGCCGGGTCGGTCTCCTCGTCCGTGGGCGAAGGGCCCTCTCCGATCGGTTCGACGGGGGACTCCTCGCCCGCGCCCGGCCCACCGGACGTGTCCTCCACCGAGGCGGACTCCGAGGCCGAGGTCCCCTGTGCGGCGGCGTGGTGGTCGTCCTTGGCGAGCGTGAACCAGAGCGCGGCCGTGCACGCGGCGAGCACGCCGACCGTGAGCCCGGCGGTCAGCGGGGTGATCCGCTGCCACACCGTGCCGACGCCGTCCTCCCGTACGCCGTCCTCCCGTACGCCGTCCACCCGTACGCCGTCCCCGGGCTCGACCTCGCCGACGAAACCGCCCACGAAACCGCCGACAAGTCCGCCACCGCCCGCTTCGACGCCGGTCTCCCCGCCGGTGCCGACCGCGAACCCGCCCCGCCCGTCGGGGCCGTGGACGTATCCGCCGGCCGGACCCTCCGGCGGCTGCGGCGGTACGTACGCCCCGGGGGGCGCGACCGGCGGGGCCGGGGCCACCGGCGGGGAGGCGGGCAGCGGTGGCGGTACGGCGGGCGGGGGGTGGTCCCCCGTCTCCCACCTCTGCGTCTCGTCGTTCCAGCGCGGTGCGCCGCCGCCCTTCATCGGTCAGCCTCCCAGCAGGGCCGAGAGCTCATGGCCGACCGCGACGCCCGAGGCCAGGGTGGCGACGAACGCGCCGGCCGCCTCCATGGCCTCCCGCAGACGGACCAGCCGTCCGGGCGCGGCGGCGCCCTCCGTCCCGATCTCCTCTTCCACGGCGGCGAGTTCGGAGTCGAGCGCCCCGGTGGCGTCCGTGGCGACGAAGCGGGCGAGGTCGGCGCGCAACTCACCTACGACACGCAGCAGTTCCGCCTGCGGATCGTCACCGTCGGCCGCGAATCCGTTCTGTGTCACGGTGTTGTGGTCGCCGATGGCGAACGCGCTGCCCGTCACCGAACCGATGTGCACGCCGGCCCGGGGCTTCTGCTGCCCGTCCGTGCTTCCCATGTCATGTCCCTCCGGTGGTCCTGGGTAACGGTCTTACTCGTGCGGCGCGGGGCCCGGCCCGAGCGGTGAAGGCGGCGAGGACGTACCCGCCCTGGGGCCCGCCCCCCGGCCTGATCCCCGACCCGAACCGCGGCCCGAGCCCGGGCCGGCGCCCGGCGTGCCGGGGGTGGAGCCGCGCCGCCGGTCGCTGTTGACGGTGTTGTGGTCGCCGATGCCGATGGCGCTGTCGGTCGCGGACTCGATGAAGACCCCGCCCGCGCCGACGTGGACGATCTTCTGCTCGAACTCGTCGGTCTGCCAGCCGGCTTCGCGCAGCGCCAGCCGTACCCCGCCGGTCACCCGGTCCTCGACGCTCTTGAGGTACCGGTCGATGTCCATCTCCTGGAAGAGCGTGGCCCGGGTGTCCGAGGCCAGTTCCCGGATCGACAGCTCGGGCCCTTCCGGGAGGGCGCCGCCGTGGCCGTCGGTGAGCTGCTTCCGGCTGACGGCCGTGCCCCGGCCGAGAGTGACCAGCGAACCCATCAGGGAGGCCGGCACCCTGGTGGCGGCCCAGTACGCCTTGCCGAACCAGTTGTTGTTGCGGTGCTGGTGCGCGATCTGGTCCAGCTGCCGGAAGAACGGCAGCAGCGGCTTCAAGATGTGCGGGGCGACCTCCAGCATCAGCATCCCGCCCTGGGTGTGGACCCGGACGAAGACGGTGACCACGACCTCCTCGCCCCAGCCGCCGACCCTGATCCGCAGGAAGTGCCTGCGGCTCTCGCCGCCCTCCTCCACGGCGGCCCGCCGGTGCACCTCGAACCCCTCCGGCCCGTACGGCGCGTCCCCGCGCTTCAACAGCCCGCGTACCGGGAGGAACACGCACTCGTCCACCTGGAGTTCGCGCAGCCGGTCGCGGACGGCGGCCGCCGCCTCCGGCGAGCCGTGCGGGGACGGAACCCGCAGCCCTTCGAGCAGAGGGGCGATCCGGCGGAGGATCGCCGCGTTGTCGATGGGCTCGGCCACCGTGTCGGTGCGCGGGCGGAGTTCGACGGAGAGGTTCCACGCGCGGCGGGTGTCCCCGCTCCCGCAGAACGGATCGTCCTCGTTGTACATGATCAGCGGGGAGTGCTGCTCCACCCGGATGCGGTCACGGAGCCACCGGAACCGCCCGCCCGCGTACCGCTCCGCCGGGTCGGCGGAGAGGTCGGCGAAGCGCTGCCGGGAGAGTTCCGCTCCCATCACCCGGGAGAACTGGCCGCGTTGGAGACCCACCAGGGCGGCGAGTCCGGCGTAGGCCAGCAGGCAGAGCCAGGGCACGGAGGCGGGCATCGACTCGGAGAGCCCGCCCACGAGGCTCGGCCCCAGGGCGAACACACCGGGAAGGCTGTCGACGAAGCCGTCGTCCGAGTCGTACGAGCCGTAGTAGCCGTACGAGTCGGAGGAGCCGTAATAGTCGGAGGAGCCGCTGTCGTCGAGCCAGCCGAGGGACCCGCCCGCCACCGAAACGACGACGGCGAGCAGGAACAGGGCCATGATGCCCCGGGCGTACCAGCGGATCAGAAGGGCCGGGACGACCCGGTAGTAGGGCGGCTCGGCGGCGGTGCCCCGGATCAGCCGGGCGACCCCGACCCAGAAGGCCGCGACAGCCAGGATGCCGAAGAAACCCCGGGTGACGACGACCGCCAGCACCCAGACGGCCAACATGCCGACGGCCCACTGGATTTGGGTCTTCCGCGCCCACAGTGCATGGGCCAGCACGCGAGCCGCGTCGAAGCCGGCGGACGGGGAGACGATCCGGTTCTCCCGGAGATACAAGTGGTCGATCACCGCGTCCCGGAAGCCCTCGTGGTGATGGACTCCGGCACAGAGCAGCCGGCAGGCTTCACTGCCCGCGGGATGGACCGGAGGTCTCCCACCCGGCTCGTCCCCGCCTCGCGATTCCTGCGACGGCACGGAGGTCACGGTCACCGGCACCCCTTCGATGAGCAACCCGTCTCGTTCGCACGGGTGTTGCATGGGAAAGGACGCCAATGTAGCGGGCGGTGACGGTGTTGAGCGAGGCGATTGCACGCCAGGTGCGGGGCCGTGCACGCAACTTTCACGAGCAGGAGGCACGACGAACGGGAAGCACGACGAGCAGGAGGCACGACGAACGGGAGCGCCCGCACGGCAGGTGCCGTACGGGCGCTCCACGAGCCGGTGGGGCCGCGGGGGCCCTCAGGCTCAGATCAGGCCGAGCTCGCGGACCGCGTCGCGCTCCTCGACGAGCTCCGCGACCGACGCGTCGATGCGCGCGCGGGAGAACTCGTTGATGTCCAGGCCCTGGACGATCTCGTACGAGCCGTTCTTCGTGGTGACGGGGAACGACGAGATGATGCCCTCGGGGACGCCGTAGGAGCCGTCCGACGGGATACCCATCGAGGTCCAGTTGCCCTCGGCGGTGCCGTTGACCCAGGTGTACACGTGGTCGATGGCGGCGTTGGCGGCCGAGGCGGCGGAGGACGCGCCACGGGCCTCGATGATCGCCGCGCCGCGCTTGGCGACGGTCGGGATGAAGGTGTCGGCCAGCCACACCTCGTCGTTGACGACCTCGGCGGCGTTCTTGCCGGCGATCTCCGCGTGGAAGATGTCCGGGTACTGGGTGGCCGAGTGGTTGCCCCAGATCGTCAGCTTCTTGATGTCGGAGACGGCGGCACCGGTCTTGGCGGCCAGCTGCGAGATCGCGCGGTTGTGGTCGAGGCGGGTCATCGCGGTGAAGCGCTCGGCCGGGACGTCCGGGGCGGCGGCCTGCGCGATGAGCGCGTTGGTGTTGGCCGGGTTGCCGACGACGAGGACCTTGATGTCGTCCGCGGCGTTGTCGTTGATGGCCTTGCCCTGGGGCTTGAAGATGCCACCGTTGGCGGAGAGCAGGTCGCCGCGCTCCATGCCCTTGGTGCGCGGGCGGGCGCCGACGAGCAGCGCGACGTTGGCGCCGTTGAACGCGGCGTTGGCGTCGTCCGTGATCTCGATGCCGCGCAGCAGCGGGAAGGCGCAGTCGTCGAGCTCCATCGCGGTGCCCTCGGCGGCCTTGAGACCCTGCGGGATCTCCAGGAGACGCAGGTTGACCGGCACGTCCGGGCCGAGCAGGTGACCGGAGGCGATGCGGAAGAGCAGCGCGTAGCCGATCTGGCCGGCCGCGCCGGTCACGGTGACATTCACGGGAGTGCGGGTCATGGCGATCTCCGTTAGACAGCTGGCGGTGGGGGCTCATGGCCCCTGGAGCTGGACATCTCCTGAATCTTGATGTGAAGAGATATCCGTCGGTCAGGCTATCCGACCCTGGCCGTGCGGACCGCCCACCCCCCTGTGTCACGGCCCACAGACTCCCCGTACCGGCGCCCGGGGGCGTCCCTCCCGTCCGGGGAGGGGGGCCGGGCACGGGGGCGGTCACCGTGCGGCGGGTGACAGGGCGGTCACCGGCACAGCGGTCACCGGGCGTTGGCGAGGCGGTCACCGGGCGGTGGCAGGCCGGTGGCGGGGCGGTCACCGGGCGGTGGCAAGGCGGAGGCAGGCCGGTGGCGGGGCGGTCACCGCGCGGTGGCAAGGCGGAGGCAGGCCGGTGGCGGGGCGGTCACACGGTCCCGGAATGGTCACTTCCGTGCCACAGGGAGCGACCGTTCCTTGCCCTGCATGGTCGTGTCCATGACTCTTGGAGCGGGCCGCGGACGGCGCTCGCGTCGCCGCCCGCCGGGGCCGCACCGCCCCGCCCGCCCCGGGTGTCCGTCCCTGTCGGGGGAAGGGACGGACACCCCGCGGGGCCACTCACCGGGCGCCGGGCGGAACGCGAAAAGCGCGGGGGCCGGGCCTCAGCGGATCGTGAAGTGGACCGCGTCCTCCAGGACCGGGATGTCCAGCCACGGCTCCGGCTGCGCCATCAGCGCGAGCAGCACGATCAGCGTGCCCATCACCCCGTACGTGACGAGGTCGGTGAACCGCGACCGTACGGCGAGCATGCCGACCGACGGGACCACCCAGCGCAGCACGGCCCCGGTCAGCAGGGCCACCCCGATCAGCAGGGAGCCGATCCGGAAGGCCTCGGTGAACGGGTCGGTGGCCACGATGAGCAGCCCCAGGGCCGCCGTCACGAGCACCGTGAGCAGCGGCCACTGGCGGGCCGGTGCGGGGGCGTCGCCGGACGCCGCCCGGCCACCGCCCTCGGGGCGGGCGGTGTCACGGGTCAGCGAGAACCGCCAGGACCGCTGGGGCGTCGCGGGGGACGATCCCTGCGGTTCCGCGGCCCCCTCGGGCTCCCCGGCGGGTCCCCCCGCCTCTTCCGCTTTTCCGGCACGGTCCGCGTCACCCGGGTCCCGCGCTTCGCGGCGGGCGGGGTCTGCCGGGCTCGTGGCAGCAGCCATCGGGTTCCTTCCGGGTCTGCACGGACGACGGCGCGTCCGGTCGGGCGACCGGACTCGCGAGGGAAACGTTCGGACGCGTCGGACGCGTCCGGCGCCTCGGGGTCAGCCGGCTGCCGGGGCGTCGGCCGCGGCGGCGTCGCGCTCGGCCGCCTCGACGACGTTGACCAGCAGCTGGGCGCGGGTCATCGGGCCGACTCCGCCCGGGTTCGGCGAGATCCAGGCGGCGACCTCGGCCACGCCCGGGTGCACGTCTCCGACGATCTTGCCGTTCTCGTCGCGGCTGACGCCGACGTCGAGCACGGCGGCGCCCGGCTTCACGTCCTCGGGCTTGATGATGTGGGCCACCCCGGCGGCGGCGACGATGATGTCCGCCTCCTTGAGGTGGGCGGAGAGGTCGCGGGTGCCGGTGTGGCACTGGGTGACCGTGGCGTTCTCGGACTTACGGGTCAGCAGCAGCGGGATCGGACGGCCGATGGTGACACCGCGGCCGACGACCACGACGTGCTTCCCCTTGATCTCCACGCCGTGGTGGCGGAGCAGCTGGACGACGCCCTGCGGGGTGCAGGGCAGCGGGCCGGTCTCGTTCAGGACGAGGCGGCCGAGGTTCATGGGGTGCAGCCCGTCGGCGTCCTTGGCCGGATCCATCAGCTCCAGCACGCGGTTGGTGTCGATGCCCTTGGGGAGCGGGAGCTGCACGATGTAACCGGTGCAGTCGGGGTTGGCGTTGAGCTCGCGTACGACGTCCTCGATCTCCTCCTGGGTGGCGGTGTCGGGGAGTTCGCGCTGGATCGAGCCGATGCCGACCTGCGCGCAGTCGCGGTGCTTGCCGTTGACGTACCACTTGCTGCCCGGGTCGTCCCCGACGAGCAGGGTTCCGAGGCCTGGCGTGACGCCCCGCTCCTTGAGGGCCGCCACACGGATGGTGAGTTCGGACTTGATCGTTGCTGCGGTGGCCTTGCCATCGAGAATCTGGGCGGTCATGCCCCCATCCTCGCGGATGAACCCACCTGCGGACCAATTCGGGTCCGGTGTCCGGACCTGTGAGGTTGCACTCGCACAACTACTACGCCAATCGGGTGGACAGAAACCGGCCAGCGGGACGACGATGAGGCGCGCAGCAATGCGGACAGTGCCGGGGGGACGAACCGTTGTATGCGCAGCCGTACCTCCGCGCGGGCCGCACCGTCCCCGCACCATCACAACGGAGGAACCTCGCCATGAGCTTCGGCGACCCCAACAACCCCTACGGCCAGCCGCAGCCGGGCGCCCAGCAGCCCGGCCAGCAGCCCGGATACGGCTACCCGCAGGCCCCGCAGGGCGTACCCCAGCAGGGCTACGGCTACCCCCAGGCGCCGTACGGTCAGGGCGGTTTCCCGGCCGGCCCGACCGAGATGCCGGGTGGGGTGAAGGCGGCCCGCGTGATGCTCTTCGTGATGGGCGGCCTCAGCGTCATCGGCACCATCCTCTTCGCGCTCAGCGCGGTGGCCGTCAGCGCCGCCAAGAACGACGCCTCCCTCCAGGAGGACGTGCAGTTCCAGCAGCTCGCGGACTACTCGGGCGGCGTGCTGTGGGCCATCACCGTCTTCGCGCTGGTGTGGGCGGTGTTCGCCATCGTGCTCGCTGCGAAGTTCCGCAGCGGGGGCAGCGGCCTGCGCGTCACGGCCATCGTGTTCGGTGCGGTGACGGCGATCCTCGGCATCTACCCGTTCGTCCTGGTCGGCCTCGTCTACACGGTGCTCGCCGTTCTCGTCATCGTGTTCTCGGCCAACGGCGACGGCAGCGCCTGGTTCAACCGTCACAAGCAGCCGCAGCAGTACTGACGCCGCGTCGGTACCGCCTGCGTACGAAGGCCGTGTCCCCGCACTCCGCGGGGCACGGCCTTCGCCGTGTCCGGGCCGGATGTCAGCCCGCCGGAATCCGTTCCACCACCACGATGCTCCCGGTGCGGAGCTTGAGCCGGTAGGTGGCCTCCGGGTGCAGCTGCGTCGCGTACGCCGCCGGGTCCTGGATCGAACTGGCCCAGCCCGCGTCCAGGTTGAAGGCGACGATGTCGGGGGCGGTACCGGGCGCGCCACCGATCCAGTAGACGGTCCGGTCTGCGGTGAGGTGCGCCATCAGCGCGATGTCGGTCTCCACGCTGGCGCCCACCGGGATCGCCGCCATCGCCTCGCGCGCCGCGTACGTGCCGGCGTCGGCGCGGTAGGTCTCCGGGCGCAGCAGCTCGCGCAGCGGCAGGTGCTGGGTCATGGCGAAGGCGATGCCCACGGTCACCGGGACTACCGCTCCGGCGAAGGAGGCGAGCCAGGGCCTGGCCGACGTACGGCTGCGGCGGATGCCGTCCGCCATGGCGAGGAAGACCATCGGCATGAGGACGGCGCTGTAGTGCCAGACCATGCCCCAGTGGTTCTCGTCCCTGGAGAGCAACCGCCAGCCGAGCGTGGGCAGGACGAGCAGCACCAACGGTGAACGCAGCGCCATGAAGGCGGTGATGCCGAAGAGGAAGACCAGCATCTCGATCTTGACGGACGAGTCGAACGCCCCGAGCACCACGTCGAGGGTGGAGACGTGCTGTTGGCCGTCGGTGTCGATCTTCTTCCAGTAGTCGTAACCGCCCGCGTTGCTGGCCGCCGGTATCAGGACGAAGACGGTGAGCACGAAGGCACAGGCGCCGGTGATGGCGAGCAGTGTGCCCTGGAACCGCTGTCCGAGGACGAAGAGGACCAGGCCGACGGCGGCCACGGTGATGCCGAGGTCCTCCTTGACCAGGACCAGCGGCAGGGCCCAGAGGACGGCGGCCGTCCAGCGTTCGGTGAGCAGCGCCCGGCAGACGAGGGCGATCAGCGGGACGGCGAGGGCGATCTCGTGGAAGTCGGACTTCACCGCCTCCTGGAGCCCCCAGGAGAGCCCGTACGCGACCGTGACCCAGGGCCCGTGACGGCCGCCGAGGACCTGCTGGACGGTACGCCCCACGATGACGGCGGAGAGCGCGAAGAGGGCGGCCTGCGCGAACAGCAGGGCGACGGCGGAGGGCCAGATCCAGTAGAGCGGGACGAGCAGCGCCACCGCCGGGGAGAAGTGGTCGCCGAGGATCAGGTAGCCGGGGCCCTTGATGTCGACGACCGGCGCGTGGAACCCGGCGTACGCGCGTACCTCCTGCTCGAAGATGCCGAGGTCCCAGGAGGGCGAGTCGAAGCGCGCGTACTGGAGGTAGGCGTAGAGGAAGTACAGGGCGCAGAGGACCGCGCCGATGATCAGATACGGACGCAGCGGAACACGGCCGGACCGCTCGCCGGGAGCCGTCGCGTCCGGAACCGTCGCGTCCGGAACCGTCGCGTCGGGAGCAGTCGCCTCCGGAGCCGTCGCGTCGGGGCCCGTCGCACCGGGCGTGGGTTCCTCCGGCCGCGGCTCGTCGTCCGTGCGCGGGCGGGGGGCCTTGCCGCGCGCCTGCTGCGCGGGGACGGACCAGCCGTTGCCGCTTCCGGTACGGCTCCGGGCGTCGCCGCCCGGGCCGGGCGCTTTCCCCATCCGCAATGAATTCACCCACCGGTTCGCATCGAGTCGTGCACGCCGATCGGAGGGGCTCGCGAACCGTTTTCGACGGCTCGCGGATCGCGCGCCCCCGCACACCCCTTCGGACAAGCGATCCATTAGAACAGAGAGACGGTGCCCCGGGGAGACCTCGGTTCCGTCCCGTCCCCCGGCGCCCGGGACCAGGGGCCAGGGGGCAGGGGGCCCTACACGTGCGGCCCGCCGGGAGGATTCCCGGCGGGCCGCACGAACCGTCATCCCGGCGGGGATTCCGGCGGTGCTACCGCGTGACTCAGTGGAAGAAGTGGCGCGTACCCGTGAAGTACATGGTCACGCCGGCCTTCTTCGCGGCCTCGACCACCAGCTCGTCGCGGACCGAACCGCCCGGCTGGGCCACGGCCTTGATCCCGGCGGCGGTCAGGATCTCCAGACCGTCGGGGAAGGGGAAGAAGGCGTCGGAGGCGGCGTACGAGCCCTGGGCGCGCTCGGCGCCCGCGCGCTCGACGGCGAGCTTGGCGGAGTCGACGCGGTTGACCTGGCCCATGCCGACGCCGACCGAGGCGCCGTCCTTGGCGAGCAGGATCGCGTTGGACTTGACCGCGCGGCTCGCCTTCCAGGCGAACGCGAGGTCCTTCAGCTCGTCGGCGGAGAGCGCCTCGCCGGTGGCGAGGGTCCAGTTGGCCGGGTCGTCGCCGTCGGCCTGGAGGCGGTCGGTGACCTGGAGCAGCGCGCCGCCGTCGATCGGCTTGACCTCGACCGGGGCGGTCGGGGCGCCCTCGCAGCGCAGCACGCGGATGTTCTTCTTGCGGGCGAGGACCTCGACCGCGCCGTCCTCGTACGCCGGGGCGACGATGACCTCGGTGAAGATCTCGGCGACCTGCTCGGCCATCTCGACGGTCACCGGGCGGTTGACGGCGATGACCCCGCCGAACGCGGAGAGCGGGTCGCAGGCGTGCGCCTTGCGGTGCGCCTCGGCCACGTCGTCGGCGATGGCGATGCCGCACGGGTTGGCGTGCTTGATGATCGCGACGCACGGCTCGGCGTGGTCGTACGCGGCCCGGCGCGCGGCGTCGGTGTCCGTGTAGTTGTTGTAGGACATCTCCTTGCCGTGCAGCTGCTCCGCCTCGGCGAGACCGCCGGCACCGGAGGTGTAGAGGGCCGCGGGCTGGTGCGGGTTCTCGCCGTAGCGCAGGACGTTGGAGCGCTCGTACGTCGTACCGAAGAAGTCGGGGAAGCCGGAGTCGTCCGCGGCGGCGTAGTCGGCGGCGAACCAGGAGGCGACGGCCACGTCGTACGCGGCGGTGTGCTGGAAGGCCTCGGCGGCGAGCCGCTTGCGGGCGGTCAGGTCGAAGCCGCCGGCCTTCACCGCGGCGAGGACGTCGGCGTACCGCTCGGGGCTGGTGACGACGGCCACGGACGGGTGGTTCTTGGCCGCGGCGCGGACCATGGACGGGCCGCCGATGTCGATCTGCTCGACGCACTCGTCGTCGGAGGCGCCGGAGGCGACGGTCTCCTTGAACGGGTACAGGTTGACGACCACCAGGTCGAAGGGCTCCACGCCCAGCTCGGCGAGCTGCTCACGGTGGGAGTCGAGGCGCAGGTCGGCGAGGATGCCGGCGTGCACGCGCGGGTGGAGCGTCTTCACGCGGCCGTCGAGGCACTCGGGGAAGCCGGTGAGCTCCTCGACCTTGGTGACCGGGACGCCGGCGGCGGCGATCTTTCCGGCGGTGGAGCCGGTCGAGACCAGCTCGACGCCCGCCTCGTGCAGACCGCGGGCGAGGTCTTCCAGCCCCGTCTTGTCGTAGACACTGACCAGGGCGCGGCGGATGGGCTTATTCACCGAGATGAACCTTTCGTCCCTCAATGCGATGACCGTCACGGGCGATCCGCCCCACGGCCTCGACGAGCAGCTTGCGCTCGACTTCCTTGATGCGTTCGTGGAGAGCGGCTTCGCCCTCCGGGGTGTCCTCTTCGGTCACCTCGACCACGCCCTGCGCGATGATCGGACCGGTGTCGACGCCGTCGTCGACGAAGTGGACGGTGCACCCCGTGACCTTCACGCCGTACGCGAGTGCGTCACGCACTCCGTGGGCGCCGGGGAAGCTGGGGAGCAGGGCGGGGTGGGTGTTGACGATCCGGCCGCCGAACGCGGCCAGGAACTCCTTGCCCACGATCTTCATGAAACCGGCCGAGACGACGAGATCGGGCCGGTACCCGGCGGTGGCGGCGGCCAGCGCGGCGTCCCACTCCTCGCGGGTGGCGTGGTCCTTCACCTTGCACACGAAGGTGGGGATGCCGGCACGCTCGGCCCGCTCCAGACCGACGATGCCCTCGCGGTCGGCGCCGACCGCGACGATCCGGGCGCCGTACCCCTGGGGGTCGGCGTCGATGGCGTCGAGCAGCGCCTGGAGGTTCGTACCGGAACCGGAGACCAGCACGACCAGACGGGCCGGATCGACGGAGCGGGCCGGATCGGCTGAGGTGGGCGAGGCCACGGCTGGGCCCTTTCTCGCATGGAGACGCGCCTGCGGTGTGCCGGCGGAACTCTGCACTGATGAACTCTTCGTACGGTCTCTTTGTACGGTCCTACGAACGAAGATCGCCCCCGGGTACGGGGGACTCTACGAACGGACCGACCGTCGGCAACGATACCGGCACACCCTGCCGCCCCCACGGGACGGGGGCGGGGCCGGGAGGTAGCGTCAGGGGACGCGAACCGTCCGACGGGCGGAAACGACAAGATGGGGAAGACGTTCACCACATGCCGGACCGACGCCGCCGCACCGACTCCCGCCCTCCGCAGCCTTCGCTCTTTCCGCGCCATCCGCAGCTCTCGCCGCTGACCGGGGGCGCCCCGACGAGGCCGGTGGGCGCACCGTCGGCACCCCTGCTGCGGGAGCGGCAGCCCTCGCCGCACGGCGGCTCCGATGCGCCCGGTGCGACCGGTTCGGGTACGCCGGACACCTCGGGCACGTCCGGCGGGCAGGGCACCCCGGGCGAGGCCGAGGGCCGGGACCGGCCCTCGCCCGCCGCCCCCGTCGAGGACAACCCCTTCGCGGCACCCCCGCAGGGGCGGCCCGACCAGCCCTGGCGGCCCCGCCACCCCTCGCACCCCTCGGCCCACAGCGGCCGGGGCGACGGGCAGGGCGGCGGGAACGGCCAGGGGAACGGCCCGTCCGACGACCGCCCGGTCTGGGGCAGCCAGTGGAGCGACCGGCAGCCCGGCCGGGAGGGCGGCGACTTCGGCCGGCGCCCCGGAGCGGGCGGCGGGCCGGAGCGCCCCGACGGCGGCCGGGGCGGCATGCGGTGGGACCCCACCGATCCCGCCCAGCGCCGCGCCCGCTACGCGGTGCTCAGCGGAATGTGGGCCTTCTTCTTCGTCCTGTTCGGCTTCCCGGAGATCGCCCTGCTGCTCGGCGCGCTCGGTACGTACTGGGCGATCAGTTCGCTGCGCGCCGATCCGAAGCCGCCGGCGCCCGCCGACGGACCGACGGGTTCCGGCCACGCCGGAACGACCCCCGCCCCGGGCGCCCAGGCGCCCGGCGGCGCCCCCGCGCCCGGTTCCGTACCGCCGGGCGGGCAGCCCGTACCGGGCGCCCCCGGCGTCGGGAAGCCGCAGACCACGGCGGCGGTCAGCGGCCTGGTGACCGCGCTGCTGGCGCTGGCGATGGTGGCCGGGACGTTCACCGTCCAGCTGGTCTACCGCGACTACTACACCTGCGTGGACGACGCACTGACCCGTTCCAGCGCGCTGGCCTGCAACGACCTCTTGCCGGACCCCCTCGAACCGATCTTCGGCGTCAAGAACTGACCCACCCCCACCCTCCGTCGACGGCCCGGCCCCTGCTTCAGGAGCCGGGCCGTTCGCACGGGGCGGGCCGCCCGTACGGCGACGTCCGCGCAGGCACCCGGGCGCACACGTCCGGGCCCGCGCGTCCGGGCCGCACACACCGAGCCGGGACAGCCCACAGGGAGACGAATTCCGGCCACCCCGGCCGCGCGGAGCCGTCGGCCGGGACGCGTCCCACCGCACCCCGCACACCTCGTGACGCGCACCGCCGACGCGCACCGCCGACGCTCCCCGCCGGCCGCGCACCGCCGCCCGACCCAGGCCCGGTACCCCCTCGGCTACGCATTCCGGAATACCCGTGCGCGAGCGAAAAATTTTCGAAATGTTTCGAATTCCACGCCCTCCCTCGACCCTTAATGAGTTCCCCTATCCGGGGATTACCACGACCTCGATCACGCAATCCCGGATGAGACTCATACTGACCTGGGAAAACATGCCTCCGCCCCCCAGGCCGGTCAAAAAAGTTTTTCGCGATACCTGCCGAAACCATTGACACCCCCGAGCGCCGAATCAACACTGGCGTCGCCAACAGACCTCAAAGGCCGTCGATTTGAGGGCACCCGCACGAGCCGCCCCTAACGGCTCCCGGGCGCAACAGGACCGCACCACCGCGCCGCGTCGCCCCCTACACCGACACGGCTCAACTCCTGACGCGTCCATGACATTTCCGGGCCGGGGTGACGCCCTGCCACCTGGTCTCCGGCCAGTCCGCACAAGGAGGAAGCATGTTCACGAAGGAAGGCACCACTCGGCCGAGGAGCCGCGGCCTCAGCCGCTTGCGGCTCCTCGGCCGGGCCTTCGCCCTGGCTGCGGCGGCGACCGCGCTGATTCTGCCGGGCACCGCCAACGCCGACACGACGATCAACTCGAACCAGACCGGCACCAACAACGGCTACTACTACTCGTACTGGTCCGACGGTGGCGGATCGGTCTCCATGAACCTCGGTTCCGGCGGGAATTACAGCACCAACTGGAGCAACGTCGGAAACTTCGTCGCCGGTAAGGGCTGGAGCACCGGCGGGCGCCGGAGCGTGAACTACACCGGCACGTTCAACCCGTCCGGCAATGCCTATCTGGCCCTTTACGGCTGGACCACCAACCCGCTCGTCGAGTACTACGTCGTCGACAACTGGGGCACCTACCGGCCCACCGGCACCTTCAAGGGCACGGTGACCAGCGACGGCGGCACCTACGACATCTACGAGACGACGCGAACCAACGCCCCGTCCATCGAGGGAACCAAGACCTTCAACCAGTACTGGAGCGTCCGGCAGTCGAAGAAGACCGGTGGAACCATCACCACGGGCAACCACTTCGACGCCTGGGCGAGCAAGGGCATGAACCTGGGGTCCTTCAACTACATGGTGCTCGCCACCGAGGGCTACCAGAGCAGTGGTAACTCCAACATCACCCTCGACGGCACCGGCGGCAGCACCGGGGGCGGGAGCACCGGCGGCGGCAGCACGGGCGGTGGCGGTACGAGCAGCGGCTGCACCGCGACGCTCTCCGCCGGCGACAAGTGGAGCGACCGCTACAACCTCAACGTCTCGGTCAGCGGCTCCAGCAACTGGACCGTGACGATGAACGTGCCCTCGCCCGAGAAGGTCCTCTCCACCTGGAACATCGGCGCAAGCTACCCGAGCGCCCAGCAACTCGTCGCGAAACCGAACGGCAGCGGCAACAACTGGGGCGTGACGATCCAGACCAACGGCACCTGGACCTGGCCGACGGTCTCCTGCACCGCGAGCTGACCCGCGGCCACCGAGGTATCCGCACCGACCGCGGCACCCGCACATCGGCACGACCCGCGCCCGACCCGACCGGGCGCGGCAGCACGGCGGCGCGGCAGCCTCAGGTTGCCGCGCCGTCCGTCGTCGTCGGCCGGGGGTCCTCCGGCTCGGGACGGCTCGCGGGCTCCGACCTCGGCAGGAAGTCGTAGCTCTCGGAACCGGGTTCGGCGGGACGGGCGGTCGGGGCAAGGGGCGGAGTGACGGGCGGGGCAAGGGGCACGGCAAGGGGCGGAGCAACGGGCGCGGCCAGGGGCGGAGTGACGGGCGCGCCGACGACAGGAGCGACGACGGGCGCCGTGACAGGTGAGGCGACGGGCGCGGCGGGCCTTCCCGCCGGGCTCGCGGGGGCCGGCGGAGCTGACGGCGTACCGGCTGCCGCCGTCGCTCCGGACGCTTCGGGCTTCCGCCACGTCCGCCACGTCCGCCACGTCGTCCACGTCGTCCACGTCCGCCGCGTCGTCCACGTCCGCCGGGGTAGGCGCGGGTTCCACCACGCGCGCGCTTCTCCGGAGACCGCTCCGCGGGATTCCTGTGCGGCCCCGCCCGGGAACTCCGCCCCGGGAGCGGCCGCCGGCGAGGACGCGGACCGCCAGAAACCGGATGCGCGCGCGGGTCGCGCCGTCCACTCCGGCACCGCCACGGCCTCGGGCACCTTGCTCGTGACTCCCGCGCCCCGCACCGCTTCGGCCGTCTCCCACCGCCAGCCCCAGGTCTGTTCCCGCAGCCTCCAGGCCCTCATGAGCAGGGCCAGGGGCACTCCCAGCACGACGGTCCAGATCACCGCGGCGCCGCCGGTCAGCCACCAGACCGGGCCGAACTCGGCGAGCGCCCGAGTCCCCATCGGCCCGCCCGCGAGGGCGGCGAGGGCGGCCGTCCCCGCACCGCAGCCGATCGCCGCGAGCCCCGTGACCAGCGCGGTCTCCCCCGGGCTCCAGGCGTCCTCGCGCGCTCCGTACAGCGGGGCCGCCCTCCGCACGGTGAACCAGGCGACGGCGAACGCCGCCAGCAGGGGGACCGCGCAGGCCGTTGCGTTCGCGGCGGTTCCGGGGCCCGGATCGGGCAGGGCGGCCAGCAGCGGGAACCCGGGGAGCGCGGGGTCGCCGTGGAAACCGAGGGGGGCGACCGTCGCCTCCGTACCGAGCGAGAAGCCGGGCCCGAGTCCGTACGACGCCGCCCACACCGCCGCGTTCGGTACCAGCGCCATCGCGAGCAGCAACACCGCGACCTTCCCGGACACCTCGTCGGAGAGCGCCAGGAACGATTCCTCGGCGGCGGCCCGATGCCGTACGAGCCCCACCGCGACGAGCAGCGCGCCGCCGCCGAGCAGCACGACGACCCCCGCCAGCGCCGAGCGGGTCGCCGCTTCGGCCCTGTCCCGGAAGAGGGTCCGGGCGACCGCTTCCTGGACCCGCAGCGGGGCCCAGGACGGGGTGGCGCCCAACGGCCGGCCGGACGCCGTCCACACCCCGGCCACCGCCGCACCCGCCACCACGGCCACCAGCGGGAACGCCAGGGTGGCCGAATTCCCGGTGTCCACGCTCAGCGGGGCCGACCGGACGAAGGCCACCGCTCCCGCGACCACCAGCAGATAGCCGGTCGTCACCGCGCAGCAGACGGCGGCCGCCGACGGCGGTGGCCGCTCGTCCGTCGCCTCCATCGGGCCCACCGGGTCCACCGCGTCCAGCGCGTCGCGGGCGGCCCGGTGCAACAGCCACACGGGGAGCGCCGTCAGCAGCAGGGGGACGGTCGCCACCGGCGCGGGGATTGAGCTGAGGGTGTCACTCCTGACGAGTTCGGCGCCGTGCGAGAGCAGCCACAGGGCCGCCGCCGTACGCATCGTCCCGCCGGGTCCCGCGTCGGAGTAGGGGGAGCTGATCCAGAGCCCCATCAGGAGGACGGTGAGGGTGGCGAGACCGAGTCCGGCCGCGATCGCACCGCGCAGGAGTGCGGAGGCCAGGGCGGCAGCCCTGCCGCGTCCGGAGGACAACATCGGGCTGCGATCGGTCACTTGGGTCACGCCCGCCATGCTGCCAACGACACGCGCTGAATCCGTGTAACGGGCGAACGGGCGCCGTGTCGCCCAATATACGTTTATGTACTTTTTCACCCGGTCCAGTGTTGCGGGGGGCCACTCGTGACGGAGAGTACGACCGGCACCGCCGACGTGCCGCTGCCGCCCCCGAAGGAACGGCGGAGGCTGCGCGAGGCAAAATCGCTGACGGAGGAACAGGTGGCCTCGGCGGTCGGAGTCACTCCGGCCACCGTCCGGTCCTGGGAGTCGGGGCGTACCGCCCCGCGAGGCCGCAAGCGGGCGGCGTACGCCCAGCTCATCGGGTGCGCCGGCCGCAGGCCGGGCCGCCGCCGACCCTCCGCACCGCCCGCGGGTCCGCACCCGCCCACCAGTCCGGCCCCGTCGTCGCGACCGTCTCCGCCCGCGGATGCAGCCCCGTCGTCGCGACCGTCTCCGCGCGCGGATTCAGCCCCGTCGTCGCGTGCCGCCGCGCCGGGTGCGGCGGATGCCACCGCACCGCCCCTCACCGTCGCAGCCACCGGGAGCACCCCCATGTCCCCGACCGAGCCGGACCTCACCCCGTCCCCGGACCAGGACGCTCCGGACCAGGAGGTTCCCGCGCGGGCCGCCCCGGCCGGAGAGGACGGAGCCGCTCCGGCGCCGGTGGCGCCCGACCCGGACGCCCCTGCGGGGCCGACCCCGGAAGGGGCCTTCGACGCGCTCTACCGCCGGACGGCGCCCGGACTGGTGGGCCAGGCCTTTCTGCTGACCGGCCGTCGGGGCCTCTCCCGGGAGTCCGTGGAGCGCGCGTTCCACACGGCGTGGGAGCGGTGGCCCGAGGTCGCCGTGGACCGGGACCCGGCAGGCTGGGTACGGGCCGCCGCGCACGAGTACGCGCTGTCGCCCTGGCACCGGGTGCGCCGCGCCCACCGCCACCCGGACAAACCGCCCGCCGACCCGGAGCGCCGGGCGACCCTGGAGGCGTTCCTCGCGCTGCCGCCGGCCTCCCGCCGCACGGTGCTGCTCTACGACGGGGTCGGGCTCGACCTGCCGGAGACGGCGGCCGAGACGGAGGCGAGCACACCGGCCGCCGCCGGGCGGCTGGTGAACGCGCGCGCCGCCCTCACCGAGCGGCTTCCCGAACTGGCCGGTGCCCCCTCGTCCACGGAGCTCTCCGCCCTGCTGCGCGAGCGGCTCCACTCCCTCGCGGCCGTCGAACCGGCGCCCGCCCTGCCCACGCCGAAGGCCGTACGCGCCGGGAGCGAGCGCAAGGCCCAACTGTGGACCAGGGCGGCCATCGCGTTCGCCGCCCTGCTCATCGGCGCGACCGCCTTCACCCTGCACACCGCGCCGACCCGGTACGAGGAGCCCCTCTCCCCCGCCGAACGCGTCGGGGGCGTACCCCCGCGCGGCGGCCCGCAGCAGTTGACCGAGCAGGACCTGGAACTCCAGGCGTCCCTGCGCGAGGAGCTCGTCCACGGCCCGGAGCGTCTCGTCCCGCTGCCCCACTGACGGCCCGTCGACGGTGGAGCACTGTCGGACGCGTCCGGTACGACGGAAAACGGCGCGGGCCCGCACCCCCGGTGAGAGGGGTACGGGCCCGCGCCGTCGTGACGCGTTCACACGGGGTGCGGCGGCGGTGCCGCCGCGCCGGCCGTGATCAGGCGCCGAGGATCTCGCGCGCCAGCTTGGCGGTCTCGGTCGGCGTCTTGCCGACCTTCACGCCGGCGGCCTCGAGGGCCTCCTTCTTCGCGGCGGCGGTGCCGGAGGAGCCGGAGACGATGGCGCCCGCGTGGCCCATGGTCTTGCCCTCGGGCGCGGTGAAGCCGGCGACGTAGCCGACGACCGGCTTCGTGACGTTCTTCGCGATGAAGTCGGCGGCACGCTCCTCGGCGTCGCCACCGATCTCGCCGATCATGACGATGAGGTCGGTCTCGGGGTCCGCCTCGAACGCCGCGAGGGCGTCGATGTGCGTGGTGCCGATGACCGGGTCGCCACCGATGCCGACGGCGGAGGAGAATCCGATGTCACGGAGCTCGTACATCATCTGGTAGGTCAGCGTGCCGGACTTGGACACGAGACCGATGCGGCCGGGCTTGGTGATGTCGCCCGGGATGATGCCGGCGTTGGACTGGCCGGGGGTGATCAGACCCGGGCAGTTCGGGCCGATGATCCGGGTCTTGTTGCCCTTCGAGCCCGCGTACGCCCAGAAGGCGGCGGAGTCGTGGACGGCGATGCCCTCGGTGATGACGACGGCGAGGGGGATCTCGGCGTCGATCGCCTCGACGACGGCGGCCTTCGCGAAGGCCGGCGGCACGAAGAGGACGGACACGTCGGCGCCCGTCTTCTCCATCGCCTCGGCGACGGAGCCGAAGACCGGTACCTCGGTGCCGTCGAAGTCGACGGTCGTGCCGGCCTTGCGCGGGTTCACGCCGCCGACGATGTTGGTGCCGTCGGCCAGCATGAGCTTGGTGTGCTTCATGCCCGTGGCGCCGGTCATCCCCTGGACGATGACCTTGCTGTCCTTGGTGAGGAAGATAGCCATGGTGTGGAGTCCCTCGTCCTTACTTCGCAGCCGCGGCGAGCTCGGCGGCCTTGTCGGCCGCGCCGTCCATGGTGTCCACACGCTGGACCAGCGGGTGGTTGGCGTCGGAAAGGATCTTGCGACCCAGCTCCGCGTTGTTGCCGTCGAGACGCACGACGAGCGGCTTCTCGACCTTCTCGCCCTTGCTCTCCAGCAGGGCGAGCGCCTGGACGATGCCGTTGGCGACCTCGTCACAAGCGGTGATGCCACCGAAGACGTTGACGAACACGGACTTGACGTCCGTGTCGCCGAGGATGATCTCCAGGCCGTTCGCCATGACCTCGGCGGAGGCGCCGCCACCGATGTCGAGGAAGTTGGCGGGCTTCACGTTGCCGTGGTTCTCACCGGCGTACGCGACGACGTCCAGCGTCGACATGACCAGACCGGCACCGTTACCGATGATGCCGACCTCGCCGTCGAGCTTGACGTAGTTGAGGTTCTTGGCCTTCGCGGCGGCTTCGAGGGGGTTGGCCGCGGCCTTGTCCTCGAGCGCCTCGTGCTCCGGCTGGCGGAAGTCGGCGTTCTCGTCGAGCGAGACCTTGCCGTCGAGGGCCAGGATGCGGCCGTCCTTGGTCTTCACCAGCGGGTTGACCTCGACGAGGAGCGCGTCCTCGGCGACGAAGGTCTCCCACAGGGTCACCAGGGCCTCGGCGACACCCTCGGCCACGTCGGCCGGGAACTTCGCCTGGGCCACGATCTCGCGGGCCTTGACGATGTCGACGCCGTCGACGGCGTTGACCGGGACCTTCGCGAGGGCCTCGGGGGTCTTCTCCGCGACCTCCTCGATGTCCATGCCGCCCTGCACCGAGGCCATGGCCAGGAAGGTGCGGTTGGTGCGGTCGAGGAGGTACGAGACGTAGTACTCCGCCTCGATCTCGGGGGACAGCTCGGCGATCATCACCTTGTGGACCGTGTGGCCCTTGATGTCCATGCCGAGGATGTCGGTCGCGCGGGCGACCGCCTCGTCGGGGTCGGCGGCCAGCTTGACGCCGCCGGCCTTGCCACGACCGCCGACCTTCACCTGGGCCTTGACGACAGACTTGCCGCCCAGCCGCTCGGTCGCCTCGCGGGCTGCCTCAGGCGTGTCGATGACTTCACCGGCCAGCACCGGTACACCGTGCTTGGCGAAGAGGTCCCTCGCCTGGTACTCGAACAGGTCCACGCGCGTCCGTCCCTTTTAGTGGTCTCGCGGTTGGTTTGATGCGTGGGCGTGCCGCGAGGGGCAAACGTGACTGCGCTGTCACCAGGGATGCGTACACGGTGTCCGGTACGCGGCATGTCCATCCGGCAGGTTATCCCCGCGCTCCGCCCGACCATAAATCGGAGATCGCGCACGAGCGGTGATTACGGTCACAGACGCCCCTGGTGACCGGGCCGGAGGGGACAAATCGGCGCGCTGCCGCACCTGCGGTCACGCTGGTCAGCGGGGGTACGGCCGGAACGGGCGCGGCGATGGCCTGCCGGGCGCCGCCCCAACCGTCGGACCGGTGAGAGAAGGACCACCCGACCAGGACCACCCGACCGTCCCGGCCCGCGGACCGGAAGGGAGTCCGGGGCGGGCTCGTGCCGGGCTCGTGCCGGGCTCGTGCCGGGGCGCTACCGCTCCGGGACCGGCAGGGGCCGCTTCTCCAGGGCCGCCGCCATCACCTCGGGGAAGAGGTCCGGGGTGCAGGCGAAGGCGGGGACCCCGAGGGCGGCCAGGGCCGCCGCGTGGTCGTGGTCGTACGCGGGGGCCCCCTCGTCCGAGAGCGCGAGCAGGGCCACGAACTCCACTCCCGCGTCCCTCATCGCCGCGACCCGCTGGATCATCCGGTCGCGTATCCCCCCTTCGTAGAGATCGCTGATCAGCACGACGACGGTGTCGGCGGGGCGGGTGATGCGTGCCTGGCAGTAGGTGAGGGCCCGGTTGATGTCCGTACCGCCGCCGAGCCGGGTGCCGAAGAGCACGTCGACCGGGTCGTCGAGCTGGTCGGTGAGGTCCACGACGGCGGTGTCGAACACGATCAGCCGGGTGTCCAGCGAGCGCATCGAGGCGAGGACCGCCCCGAAGACGGCCGCGTGGACGACGGAGGCGGCCATCGAACCCGACTGGTCGACGCAGAGAACGATCTCCTTGCGTACGGACCTGCCCGCCCGGCCGTAGCCGACGAGCCGCTCGGGGACGACGGTGCCCGCGCCGGCCGCACGGCTCGCGCCGTTCGCCGGGTCCTCGTCGCTCGTGGGGTCCGTACCGTCCGCCGCGGGCAGCGGGACCCAGTTCTTGAGGTTGGCGCGGACGGTGCGGTTCCAGTCGATGTCGCGGTGGCGCGGTCTGCCGATGCGCGCGGACCGGTCGAGCGCGCCGGTGAGGGTCGCCCGGGTGTGGCCGGCCAGCCTCCTCTCCAGGTCGGCGACGACCTTGCGCACCACCGCACGGGCCGTCTCCCGGGTGGTCTCCGGCATCGCCCCGCCGAGCTGGAGGAGGGCGCCGACGAGGTGGACGTCGGCTTCGACCGCGTCGAGCATCTCGGGCTCCAGTAGCAGGGCGGCGAGGCCGAGCCGCTCGATCGCGTCCCGCTGCATGACCTGGACCACCGGGGCGGGGAAGTACGTACGGATGTCGCCGAGCCAGCGGGCCGCGGCGGGAGCGGACGCTCCGAGTCCGGCCCCGCGCTCGGCGGGTGTCCTGGTGCCCGGGTTCTTCGCGCCGCCGTAGAGCGCGGTGAGGGTGCGGTCCATGGCGGCGTCCCGGCCTTCGGGGGTGTGGCCGGTGGACTCCGCGCTGTCGGAGCCGAGCACCAGCCGCCACCTCCTCAGCCGCTCGTCGCCGGAGGTCCGCGCGGTCGGCGGGTGCGGGGGCTCCGGGGCCGGTCCGGCCCCGTTCACGTGTTCCGTCACGGTCGATCAACTCCTGTACGTGGGAGGGCCGGCCGGGTCCGGTCGGGCTCGGGCTCCGAGCGCTCCGGGACCCGGTCGGGGCCGAGGATCAGGCGCAGCACCGGGAGTACGGAGTCGGCGCGGGGCCCGTCCAGCTCCGGGCCGAAGCCGGGCAGAGCCGCTGGGGTCCCTGGCCCGCGGGCCCGTCCGGCCGTGGCCGGGCCCCGGCGGGCCAGCTCCCCCAGGGTGCGCCGCACGCCGGGTTCGTACGCGGAGAAGGTGCGCCGGAGCAGCGGCAGCACGTCCGTGAAGGCGTGGTCGGGTACTCCGGTCAGCCAGCCGTCCACGAGGGCGAGCAGGCGCTCGTCGTGCACGAGGAGCATCCCGCCGCCGGAGGCTCCTCCGACGAAGCCGTCGATCCACGCGGCGGCCTGCGGGGGCGGGGCGCCGGGCGAGAGGGCGAGGCCCATGAGCCGCGCCGCCTCGTCGTCCGCGAGCCGGCCCTCGTCCAGCAGCAGCCGGGCGGCGCGGCCCCGGACGACCCCGGCGACGGTGTCCCGGGCCGACAGTGTGCGGAGCACCGCCGCCCAACGGCCCCGCAGCCCACCCGTTCCAGGCCCGTCCGGGGCCACCCGCCCGTCCGGGGCTGCCAGGAGGGCGATCGCGCCGTGCACCTCGTCCACCGCGCGGCGCATCGCCTCCGCGCTGTCGGCGTCCAGGCCCGTGCAGGCGGCGGGCAGCCCGACGCAGATCCGGGTCGCCAGCCCGGTGGCGACCTCGCCGAGGGCCGCGGTGTCCGTGGCCCGTACGTCCCCGTACCGCAGTGAACGGGCCAACGCGGGGAGGGCTTCGGCGAGATGGGCCACGTCCGCGTCGAGCGCGGCCCGGTCCGCGAGGGCCCGCATCACCACCCGCAGCGCGCCGGGCAGTCCGGCGAGGAGGCAGTGTTCGGCGAGGGCGGTGACCTCGCCGAGGGTGGTCGCCGCCCTCGCGTCGGACTCGGCCTTGGCGGTGGCGGCGGTGAGCACCGTGGTGCCCCAGGTGCCGGCCTCCGCGATCCGGACCGAGAGTTCCGGTTCCCACCGCAGCCGCCAGGTCTCCCGGAAGGTGCCGGTGCTCCCCCGGCCGGCCACGGGCTCGCCCCAGTCCACGGCGAGCAGGCGCAGCCGGTGCAGGAGCCGGCTCCGCGCCGCGTCGGTGTCCTGGCGGAGGTCGAACTCCACCTCGCGGTCGGACGGTTCCGGCTTCAGGCGCAGGGTGCGCAGCTGCCGGGTCAGGTCCCGTTGGAGCGGCACGGCCGGTGCGCCGTCGGGGACTTCGCCGAGTGTGTCGCCGACGACGAGTCCGTCGTGGACGAGGGCGAGGGGCACGTCGGACCCGTCGCACATGACGGCCCGGACCGCGTCGGTGGCCTCGTCCAGCCCGGCGAGCGGGCGCCCGCGCAGGGCGGCGAGCGTCCCGGCGAGCCGTACCGCCTCGATGACGTGGGCCGGGGAGACGAACCGGTCCTGGTCGCGGAGCAGGCCCGCGACCTTCGTCATCCAGCGCTCCACGGGCCGGTCCGGCGCGTGGAAGAGGTGGGCGTACCAGCCGGGGGCCTCGATCCCGGCGCCGTATCCGCTGCGCCGGGCCAGCCGGTGGTGCGTCCAGGGCACCCAGGTCATGCCGGTCCGGACCTTGGGGAGTCCCTTCACCAGGGAGCGGTCGGCGGTGAGGGTCGTTCGCGCGGCGAGGGCGGGCACGTGCCAGGCGCCGCAGACGACCGCGACCTCGTCGCCGAACTCCTTGCGTGCCGCCCGCAGCCGGATGCGCATGAAGGCCTCGCGTACGTCGTCGTGGGGATGCCCGCCGTCCCCGTACGTCTCGCGCAGCGCCGTCATCGCCTCGGCCAGCGCGGTGAACGGGGCGACGGGGTCGGCACCGGACGCGGCGGACCGGTGCTCCACCACGTCCTCCCACCAGCGCTCGGGGTCGTCGTGACCGGCGGCCTCGGCGAGCACCGCGATCGGGTCGGGCGGGGCGGGCTCGGTCTCCCCGGGCTCCTCGCCCCGGCCCGCCGTGTCCCCGGGCTCCTCGCCCCGGCCGGCCGTATCCCCGGGCTCCTCGCCACGGGCCGCCGCCGCGAGGGCCAGCGAATGGGCGGCGGGCAGGTCGATGAAGCGGACGGCCGCCCCGTGCGCGAGGGCCCAGCGGATCGCGACCCACTCGGGCGAGAACTCCGCCATCGGCCAGAACGACGCGAGCCCCGGATCGTCCTCGGCGTGCGCGAGCAGAGCCACCGGGGGGCGCATCTGCGGATCGGCGGCGAGCGGCAGCAACGCGTCGCCCTCCGGGGGCCCTTCGACCAGCACGGCGCGCGGCCGCACCGCGTCCAGCGCGGCGAGCACGGCCCGCGCGGACCCCGGGCCGTGGTGCCGCACACCCAGAAGCAGGGGCCCCGGAGTCCTGGGGCGCCGAGTGGTGGCCTTCCGGGGCGGGGGTGCCGGGGCCGTGCGCGGCGAGGTCATGGCGAGACCTCGCGGCAGGCCCGGTAGAAGTCCTTCCAGCCGTCCCGCTCGCGTACGACGGTCTCCAGATACTCCTGCCAGACGGCCCGGTCCGCCGCGGGGTCCCGGACGACCGCGCCGAGGATTCCGGCGGCGACGTCGCCCGGGCGCAGGGTCCCGTCGCCGAAGTGGGCGGCGAGCGCGAGGCCGTGGGTGACCACGGAGATCGCCTCGGCGGTGGAGAGCGTGCCCGAGGGGGATTTGACCCGGGTGCGGCCGTCGGTGGTGACGCCGTCGCGGAGTTCCCGGAAGACGGTGACCACGCGCCGTATCTCGGTCAGACCCTCGGGAGCGGCCGGCAGGTCCAGGGCGCGGCCCAGTTGATCGACGCGGCGCGAGACGATGTCCACCTCGTCCTCGGGGGTCGCCGGGAGCGGCAGCACGACGGTGTTGAAGCGCCGACGGAGCGCGCTGGACAGCTCGTTGACGCCCCGGTCGCGGTCGTTGGCGGTGGCGATGAGGTTGAACCCCCGGACCGCCTGGACCTCCTGGCCGAGCTCGGGGACGGGCAGGGTCTTCTCCGAGAGGATCGTGATGAGCGAGTCCTGCACGTCGGCCGGGATGCGGGTCAGCTCCTCCACCCGGGCGGTCAGCCCCTCGGCCATGGCTCGCATCACCGGGCCGGGCACCAGAGCGGCGCGGCTCGGGCCGTCGGTGAGCAACCGGGCGTAGTTCCAGCCGTACCGGATCGCTTCCTCGGGCGTGCCTGCGGTGCCCTGGACGAGGAGGGTCGAATCACCGCTGACGGCCGCCGCGAGGTGCTCGGAAACCCAGGTCTTGGCGGTGCCGGGGACGCCGAGGAGCAGCAGGGCGCGATCGGTGGCGAGGGTGGACACGGCGACCTCGACGAGCCGGCGCGGGCCCACGTACTTGGGGGTGATCACCGTGCCGTCCGGGAGTGCCCCGCCGAGCAGATAGGTGGCGACGGCCCACGGCGAGAGGCGCCAACGGGCGGGCCTGGGGCGGTCGTCGGCGGCGGCCAGCGCCTTGAGTTCGTCGGCGAACGCGTCCTCGGCGTGCGGCCGGAGTGCCCGCACCCCCGCGTCGGGCGGCGCACCGTCCCCAGACCCGCCGTCCCGCAACGCACCGTCCCGCGTCGCACCATCCCGCAACGCACCGTCCCGCAATGCACCGTCCGGCAGCGCACCCACGCGAGCGTCGGCGCCCTGCGGTCCGGCGTCCGGCGTGTGGCCGGTGGCAGCCGGATTCCCGGCTCGTTCGTATCCGGTCATGGTCCCCCTCCTCCAGATCGCTCATCGCTCGGTCCGATGTGTCACCACCGTGCACCACGCCACTGACAATCGGTCCCTCACTCACCGTCACCGCAGGTCAGCGCGATTGTCAGTGGGAGGCCCTAACGTCGTCGCCATGCTGCTGTCTCATGAGGGAGAGTCCGCGCGGACCGCCGATCGGGCGGGACGCGCACCCGCCGCCCCGGCCGACGCCGAGGCGGCGCGCAAGCGAGCCGAGCGGAGGTCTGCCCGGATCGCCGATGGAGCACGAGAGTTGGAGGAGCGCCTCGCCGACCTCCTGCGCTCCGGCCTCGCGGTGTCCGGACAGTCCGGCGGCACCCACTGGGAGGAGACCGCCGCCCGGATGGTCGACGCGCAGGCCCCCGGACTGGCATCCCGGGTCCGCGAGTTGGGCGCGCTGCCCGCGTCCGGGGCGGGGTGGCCCGCGCGGATGCTGGAGGAGTGCGGCTTGCTCCATCTGCTCAACACCGCCTGGCTCGACCGCGATCGGCTGCCACCATCCCTGCTGGCGACGGTCCGCACCCGGGTGGGACTGTCCTCCGCCGCGGACGGCCGGCCGGTGCGCGACCGCTGGCAGGTGCTCGCCCAGTACGACACCCCGGACGGCAAGATCGTCACTCGCCGTATCTGGCTGTACGGAGAGGACTCGGGCCGCACGCTGGTGCTGCTCTCCTACGGAGCGGGGGGACGCGCCCCGGAGCGGTCCCTGCCCGTGGGCACGGTGCTGGAGGCGGAGCTGACGCCGCATCCGGGTGCGGGGCACCGGGCCGAGCCGGGGGCGGTGTTCGGCACCCCGGATCCCGCCGCCGCCCCGCCGCCGGGCGTCTCCCCCGCCGAGGCCCTCGCCGGATACGGCAGGGCGCTGGGCGAAGACCCCTGGGCGGAGAGGCATCCGGCGGTGCTGGGCACGGTGATACCGGTCCCCTCCGCCGGCCGCTGGCAGCTCGCCGACGAGAGGACCGGGACCGCCCTGCCGATAGCGGGGGACCCCCGTTCCCGGCCGGGGCTCTGGCGGCTGGCCGCACTGTCGGGCGGCGGGCCGGTCACGGTCTTCGGCGAGCTGGGCCCGCGCGGCTTCGCCCCTCTGACGGCGTGGTCCGCCGGAGAGGGTGGCGGACACGCGGGCGGGGAGGGCCCGGTCGAGACCGTCGCCCTGGCCTGACCCTGCCCGCACTGCCGGACCTGGCCCGCCCGGCCCGGGCGGCCGGAGCCGGGACCGCCCGGACCTCTCCGTCACCGCGCCTCGCCCGCCCCAGCCCCGTCACCCCACTCTGCCGACCCCGGCGCCGCTCTCCCCGCCCACCCGACGCCGCTCTCCTCGCCCACCCGACGCCGCTCTTCCCGCCCACCCGGCGCCGCTCTTCCCGCCCACCCACCCGCGTTCCCGTCTGCCGGAGGTGAACCATGACCGCCACGAACCCGCCGTCTTCCGCACCAGGTTGCCCGGATCACGACCACCACCACGCCACCGCGCCGGACTTCGCGGCCGACCGGGGCCCGGCCGACCGTCCACAGCCCCAGCCCCAGCCCCAGCCCCAGCCCCAGCAGTGGGACGAGCAGTGGGACGAGTTGGTCACCCGGGCCCTCCTCGGTACGGACCGCCGCCCCGCCACCTCGCCGGACGGCACCTGCGGCAGTCCGGCCGCCCTGCTGGACGCGGCGGCGGTGCACGCCGTGCGCCGGCGGGCTGGGCTGCGCCCCGCAGCGGCCGGGACTCTCCCCGACCGGGCCCCCGAGGACCCCCGTCCGCCGCTGCCCGAGGCGGCCCGCCGTCGGCTCGCGCAACTTCTCGCGGACCGGACGGGCGGTTCCCCCAGCGGCAGGCGGGGCACGGCCCCCGACCTGACGGAGCTGATCCCGCAGTGGCTGGCCGCCGCCAACCGCCATGGTTACCGCGCCCCCGCGGCGCTGCTCCCGTCCTTGCTGGACGCGGCGCGGGCCCGCACGGATCTGCGTCCGCACGCGTTGACCTTCGCCGGACAGCGCGGTCGCTGGCTGGCCGGCCTGAACCCGGACTGGCGGTTCGCCCTGCGCGACGGCGCCCCGCAGGCCGCTCTCCGGGGAGGCCCCGGCGGTGGCGCCGACGCGGACGCGGTGCGCGAACTCTGGGAGGAGGGGCTGTTCACGGAGCGGATCGCGCTGCTCAGTGCCGTACGGCTCCGCGATCCGGAGGCCGCGCGGGACCTGCTCGCCGGCACCTGGTCCGCCGAGCGCGCCGAGGACCGGCTGATGTTCCTGGACACCCTCCGCGCCAGGCTCTCCGGAGCCGACGAGGACTTCCTGGAGGAGGCGCTCGACGACCGCAGCCGCAATGTCCGCGCCACCGCCGCGGAGCTCCTCTCCACCCTGCCCGACACGGCGTTGGGCCGCCGGATGGCCGCCCGTGCGGCCTCCTGCGTCGTCCTGGACCGCAGGTCCGGCGGCCCCTCACCGAACCCCGACGGACCCTCCCTGCTGATAGAGGCACCGTACGAGTGCGACGCGGCGATGCAGCGGGACGGCGTGGTCGCGGTACCACCGGCAGGGAAGGGCGAACGGTCTTGGTGGTTCGGCCAGTTGATCGAGTCGACGCCGCTCGCGACCTGGTCCGCGAAGCTCGGCGGACGCACGGCGCGGGAGGTGGTCGGGCTGCCGGTGGGCGACGACTGGGCCGCGGATCTGCACGCCGCCTGGTGCCGCGCCGCCGTTCGGCAGCGGGACGGGGAGTGGGCGCGGGCGTTGCTCGGGGTTCCCACCGCGCCCCCGTCGGACACCACCGGGACGGACTCGCCGGCGGAGCGGTCCAAGCTCCTCGCGACCCTCCCCCGGGAGGAACGCGCCGTCTGGGCCGCCGACTTCATAGCGGCCCACGGCCTGTCCGAGGCGTTCCAACTGCTGGGTGTGTGCGCGGTGCCGTGGGCGGCCCCGCTCGGGCGAGCGGTCGTGGACGCTCTCGACATCGCCCGGGATGCGGGCAGTTACCCCTGGAGCTTCAGCGGAGTCATGGGGCTGGCCGAGCGCTGCCTCGATCCCGGCGAGGCCGACCGGCTGGAGGTCCTCACCACCACGGGGGACGAACGCGAGGACGCCTCCCCCGGCGCGGGCGGCTACTGGTCCGAGGCCTTCCAGAGGCTGGTCTCCACCCTCCGCCTGCGCGCGGCCATGGAAGCCGAACTGGCGGAGGTCGGCGCCTGACGCACGGTGGTGGACCGGGTGCGGCCCGCATCGGCGACCCGAACGCCACCCGCCCCCGCATCGGCGACCCGAACGCCACCGCCCCGCAACCCGAACCCCGCCCGCTTCGATCATCGGGGGTCACCCGCCTCGGATCCCCACACGTCACACCCGGTCACCGGGCCGCCGGGCCGCCAGGCCGCCAGGCCGCCAGTACACCGAGTCACCGGGTCACCGGGTCACCGGGTCACCGGGTCACCGGGTCACCGGGTCACCGGGTCACCGGGTCACCGGGTCACCGGGCAACCCGGTCACCGAGCCCGTCACAGGTGCTTCGCTCCACCCGGATCAGGCGTCCGCGGGGTGCCGGACGTTCGCGTTGACCCAGTCGACGATCGCGGTGGTGGTCGCTCCCGGGGTGAAGATCTCGGCCACCCCGAGCTTCTTGAGCGGTGGGATGTCCTCCTCCGGGATGATCCCGCCGCCGAAGACCTTGATGTCCTCGGCCTCCCGCTCCTTGAGCAAGTCGATCACCTTGGCGAACAAGGTGTTGTGGGCACCGGAGAGGATCGAGAGACCGATCGCGTCGGCGTCCTCCTGGATGGCGGTGTCCACGATCTGCTCAGGGGTCTGGTGGAGACCGGTGTAGATGACCTCCATACCGGCGTCCCGCAGCGCCCGCGCGATCACCTTGGCCCCCCGGTCGTGGCCGTCGAGCCCCGGCTTGGCCACCACTACACGAATCGGACCGGACACACCCATCACTGCCTCCACCTGGTCTCCCGCACCGCCGGTCGCCCGCTCCGCCGCGGAGAACCGCCGCGATCCGCGCCGCGGCCCGCGCCGTGTCCCGCTCCCGACGACCCCACGGATGTGAACGAACGTTATCTTCAGCATCCTTCCCCGTCGCGCCCTGTTTCGTGAAGGACGTGAGGGGGGAAATCTCCCTGTGGGACATGTTCGCCATACGCCCGCCCCCGCATCGGGAGGCGCACACCCGCCACCCGGGGACGGCCGTACTGGGGAGCCGCCAGAGGTCGCCGCACACCCGCGCCGTCAGCCGCACGGCGCGGAGGTGAGGCCCCCGCGACCGTCCGGTCCTCCGGCAGCCGTAGCAGGGCTGCCGGGGGAGCGGACGGCCGGCGGGCCGGAGATACCGGCCGTCGGGACCCGGTCCGGGCCGCTCACGGAACGAAGCGACACGGCTCCGAGCAGTGCGGGACACGGCAGCTGTGGGCACCGGCCGGCACAGCGCCCGGCCACAAACCGCCACCGTCCGACACGGAGTCCGGCCGGCACGGAGTCCGGTGACACGAATGCCGGTCGACCGGCCGGCAGTGACCTCACGACGGCACCCCCTGAAGGCGCGCGGGACCGAAGCCGTTCGCGCGTGCCGGTGCAGGAGGTCGGCCATGAATCTGCTCTCGATGCTCACCCTGCTGCCGCGTCTGCTGCGCCTGCCGTCACCGAGCGGCCTGCGCGATTCTTCTGCGCTGCTCAGAGCCACCGCACTGGATCTGGCGATCCTCGCCGGACACGTGCTCTTCTACCCGACCGGACTCACCCCGGAGCGCCGCAAAGCCACCCCCGGTATCGAGCAGGATCTCGACGCGCTGCCCTCGGGTGTCGCGGCGCTGCCCCCTCCCCGCGAGGACGACCGGCCGCCGGTGGTACTGCTGCACGGGTTCATCGACAACCGCTCCGTCTTCGTGCTGCTCCGCCGGTCCCTCGCCCGGCACGGCAGGCGCCATCTGGAGTCGCTCAACTACTCCCCGCTGACCTGCGACATCCGTGCGGCCGCCGAACTGCTGGGGCGGCACGTCGAGGAGATCTGCGAGCGCACCGGGCACCAGCGGGTGGACATCGTGGGGCACAGCCTGGGGGGACTGATCGCCCGGTACTACGTACAGTGCCTCGGCGGTGACCACCGGGTACGCGTCCTGGTCACGCTCGGCACCCCGCACGGCGGCACCGCCGTCGCGCCCCTGGCGAGCGCCCACCCGATCGTGCGCCAGATGCGCGCGGGCTCCGACTTCATCGAGGAGCTGCGCACCCCCGCGCCGGGGTGCCGGACACATTTCGTCTCGTTCTGGAGCGAACTGGACCGGGTGATGGTCCCGGTACGCACCGCGTGCATCGACCACCCGGATCTCGACGCGGAGAACGTACGCGTCACGGGCATCGGCCACCTCGCGCTCCCCGTGCACCCGGCCGTCGCCGCCCGCATCCGTCAGGAGCTCGACGCGGCGGGCGGCATCCCGCTCCCGTCCGCCGGTGGCCCGCCGGCGCACACCGGCACCGCGAGCGGCACCACCGTGGCGTGACCGTGGCACAGGGAGATCCGGGCCCGGGATCGCCGGTCACCTGAGGACGACGCTGACGCCCCGCTCCTCGAAGATCTCCAGGATCACGTCGAAGAGCGGGGCGCCCGAGCCCGTCGGCTCCACCAACCGCGCCCGGGCTTCCGCCGAGTTCACCCACTCGAGGGTGTACCCGCGCGCGGCGCCCCAACCGCCGATCAAGCAGTCGTCCAACGCGTCCAGGTTCCAGCCGAAGTAGCCGCCGGGCCCGTTGACCGCCTCCCCGATCGCGCAGAAGAAGCTGTTCCGGTCGACGGTGTACCGGCCGTCCACGGTGACCGTCCGCCCGGAACGGGCCTCGGGCTCGGGTTTCCCCCGCCGGTGGTACTCGTGGGACCACAACGCCACGGAGAGCCAGGTCCATTGCTCGTCGGTGGAGAGCCCGCGCCACAGGCCTGTACGGTCCGGCCCCCCGGCCCGGACCAGGTCCCACGCCGCTTCCGATCCGGGCAAGGCGTTGTCGCACCACAGGTCGACCGTGAGGTCGACCAGCCCGGTCCCGTGAGCGGAGGGCCGGGCACCGACGGCGGTCACGCCGCCGACGAAGTAGGCCCCCATGGTGACGCCCTCCGGGTCGAGTACGCGGAGATGGGCGTTCCCCGCCTCGGCACGTCGGCCACCGATGCGGCCGGCCGCCTTCAGCAGGCCGCCCTCCGGGCGGCAGCCGGTGAGGAGCACCCGTCGCCGTCCCGTGTCGACGTCTTCTTCGGCCGCGTCCCCCTCGGTGTTCTCCGTGTCCCCGCCGAGCGGCGTGAACAGCCCCTCCGCGCCGCGCGCGAAACCCCAGAAGTCGGCCTCGTCCTCGTCGGACCTGAGGGCGTATCCCCAGCCTTCGCCACCTCTGGTTGGCCCGTACACCGAATCTCCCCCTCCGTGCCGATCGTGCACCGTTCCCCCACCGCGTCAACCGTCGTGACTACGTTCCGTCATCACGTACGGCGGAAATAAGAACGGATTCCTCGAACGTAACGCCAACAACAGGTCTCGGCTCCGCCGAAAGGCGCCCGAATGCCCGCTTCCCCCGAGACCAAACCCTTCCGAAGATTGTGGCCGTCACACACCGACAGGTACAGTCGCGGCCACTGCTTCCCGGGGCTCTCCCCACTGAACTCCGGACTGGTCCTGCTGCCGAGGCGAGAGAGAAGTTGGTGAACGACCAGCACACCCACGCCGGGTACGCCGGATACGACACGTCACAGACCGGCAGTTACCCCGCCGGTCCGCTCTACGGGACGCTCCCCGGCGAGCACGGCGTCGCTCCCGGTTCCGGATACGACAGCGATTTCGCGGCGGGCCCCACGGCCGCCGCCCACCACGGCGCGTATCCCGGTCAGGACACCACCTACGCCACCGGCTCCTCCTGGGAGAGCGGCGGCGCGTACGACGCCTACGCGGCGGAGTCCCTGGCCGCGCACCAGCACGCGTACGACACCACCGGCAGCAGGTCGGCCGGCGCACCCGACGAGACCGGGCAGTGGGACTCCAGCGCCTGGCAGCAGGCCGCGACCCACACGACGACCGGGCAGTGGTCCTTCACCGACACCGGCGCCTTCCCCACCACCACCTTCGAGTCATCCCTGTCCGAGACGGGGACGTACCAGGCCGCCGCGCCGGTCACCGGCACGTACGAGGCCCAGGGCGGGTACGACACGGCGGGATACGCCGCAGCCCCCTCCGCCTACGGGACCGACGACACCCGCTACGGGCCCACCGCCCACACGACCGGTGCCTACGACACCGGCATCTACGGGACCGGCATCTTCGAAAACGGGACCCACAGCACCGGCGCGTACGACATCGGGCACCACGACACCACCGGCGTCTTCGACACCCGCGCCTTCGAGGCGGCGGACGGCTACGGCGCCACCACCGGCTACGACAGCCCCGGCTACGACACCCCCGCCTCCGGCACTCCGGCCTACGCGGCACCCACCGCCTTCGCCACCGGCGCGTACGACACCGGCGCCTACGACGCGACCGCCTGGAACACCGCGTCGGACCCCGACGCCACGCCCGGGGCGACCGCGTACGTCCCGGAACAGATGTCCTACGCGCCCGCCGAGCATCACGAGGCGGTGCCCGAACACCAGGTGCCCGAACACCAGAACGCCGAACACCAGGCGCCCGAACACGCGACGGACGGGCCGGAGGTGTCCGACTCCGCCGAGGACCCCTCACCCGCACCGGAGTCCGGTGAACCGTCCGGCCTCCCGGACACCTGGCCCGACCCGTACCAGCCCGAGGTGCACTCCGAAGGCCGGCCGGAGGGCCGGTCCGCCGCCCGGAACCGTGCCCGCCGGCGTACGCCCGCCAAGCGGTCCGCGCTGTTGACGATCGCGGTCCCGTCCGCCTGCGTGATGGGTGTCGCGGGGATCGCGGCGGCGTCGGTCGGCGGACTCGGGGGCACCGAGGAGACCAAGGACGACACGACGACGATGGCCGCCGCCGACACGGCCGGCGTCAAGGCGCTCGCGTCCAACACCAAGCTGGACACCCAGCTCGCCGGGGTCAGCGCCGCCGGTGAGGACTTCCGGGACCGGGCCAGCCGTACGCAGGAGCGCATCGACCTCAAGGAGCGGCAGGCCGCCGACAAGAAGAAGCGCGAGGAGGAGGCCGCCCGCAAGGAGGCCGCCCGCCCCAAGTACCTGCTCCCCGTCGCCCAGCACGGGCTCAGCGCCTACTTCGGCCAGGCCGGCGTCAACTGGATGTCCGTGCACACCGGCATCGACTTCCCCGTGCAGTACGGGACTCCGGTGATGGCCGCGACCGACGGAACCGTACGCACCCAGTGGAACAGCGCCTACGGCAACATGGCGATCGTGACCATGGAGGACGGCACCGAGACCTGGTACTGCCATCTGAGCAGCACCAAGATCCGCTCGGGTTCGGTGAAGGCCGGCGACGTGATCGCGTACTCCGGCAACTCCGGCAACTCCACCGGTCCGCACCTGCACTTCGAGGTGCGCCCCGGCGGCGGCGCCGCGGTCAACCCGCTGCCCTGGCTGGCGAGCCACGGGCTCAACCCGCAGTAGCCGCAAGGGATTTCACGAAAGGGCCGGGTCGTCAGGACCCGGCCCTCCCGTACGTCCGCGTCAGACACGGCCTAAGGGGTCCCGTAATCCGTGGTGGATCAGTGCGCGGCGTCAGATGCGGTGCATCGCAAGGCGGAGGAGCGTCCGCATACTGGATGTATGTGGACGTTCCGACAACGCGGCGAGGTGCCGTAGCGGTCGTCGCGCACCCACCAGGGATTACGGGACAGCCCTTAGGCGCTCGCGGCCTCCGCCAGGACGCGGGCCAGCTCGCGGGGACGCGTGACCATCGGCCAGTGGCCCGAGTCGAGGTCCACGTACTCGAGGCGGGAGACGCGGGCGAGGTCGGCGCTCTCGCCGGCGGCGATCCACTCCTTGGCCTGCGAGGGGGTGAACTCGGGACAGACGACCACGACGGGAACGTCGAAACGGCGCTCGTCGGTCAGGCGCACGGCTCCCCTGGCGACCCCCTCGGGGACGGGGACGGCTGCGGACGCGAAGCGGTGGCGGGCCTCCTGGTCCAGGTCGGCGGAGTCCGCTCCCTCGAAGGGGCCCCAGCCCGGGAAGGGCATGACGCCGCCCTCGATCGCGAAGAAATCGGCGTAGGCCCGCCCGTCGGCGGCGGGAAAGCCGCCGATCAGGGCGACCCCGGCCACCTTCTCCGGTCGCGCGTCGGCGGCCAGCCAGGCCAGGGTCGACGCGGCGGAGTGCCCCACCACCAGGGGCTTCCCGGGCGCCGCGTCGACGGCCGCGAGCACGGCCGCAAGCTGGTCGTCGAGCGTGGCGAGGGTGTTGCCGTCCCCCTGGCCGGGGAGGACGAGCGGCACGGGACGGTGGCCGAGTGCCGTGAGTTCGGGCACGACGTCGTCCCACGCGGATCCGTCGAGCCACAGGCCGGCGATGAGCAGGATGTCCACGGTTGTTCTCCCGGAGAGGAGTCGGAGCTGGCTGCCGCCGACACGCTAGCGGGAGGCTCTGACAACGGCCTCCCGCTCACCCCGGCCGACGAGCCCTGCCGGAACTTCGGCCGGGCAACCCCGCACGGAACCCCGGCCGAGGAACCCTGCCGGAGCCCCGGCCGACTGCGGCGCCGGTTCCTACAACTTCTCGACGGGGGCGTACCGCAGCAGCAGCTTCTTGGGCCGCTCGTCGCCGAAGTCGACGGTGGCCTTCGCCTGGTCGCCGAAGCCGTCCACGGCGGTCACCGTGCCGAGCCCGAACTGGTCGTGCGTGACCCGGTCCCCGACCACCAGCGTGACCACCGGCTTGTCGCCGGTGCGCCGGGTGGCGAAGCCGGAGGGGCCGGAGCGGGCACGGGAGGAGGAGAGCGACGAGGTGATCCCCGAGGTGGGTCCGGCCGAGGCGGCCATCGGCCCCTTCCGCTTCCACTCCAGATGCTGGTCCGGGATCTCCTCCAGGAACCGCGACGGCGGGTTGTACGAGGGCTGGCCCCAGGCGCTCCGCATCGACGCGCGGGTGAGGTAGAGGCGCTCGCGGGCGCGGGTGATCCCGACGTACGCGAGGCGGCGCTCCTCTTCCAGCTCCTTGACCTGGCCGAGCGCCCGCATGTGCGGGAAGACGCCGTCTTCCATGCCGGTGAGGAAGACGACCGGGAACTCCAGGCCCTTGGCGGTGTGCAGGGTCATCAGCGTGATGACGCCGGAGCCGTCCTCGTCCTCGTCGGGGATCTGGTCGGAGTCGGCGACCAGGGCCACCTTCTCCAGGAACTCCGCGAGCGTCCCGGACACACCGGCCGCCTCCGCTTCGGCGCCGGCATCCGCGTCTGCCGCGGCCCCCTCGTCCGGTTCCGCCGCCGCACGGGCCTGGTCCTGCTCGAACTCAAGGGCTACGGCGGCGAGTTCCTGGAGGTTCTCGATGCGGGTCTCGTCCTGCGGGTCGGTGGACGCCTGGAGTTCTGCGAGGTAGCCGGTGCGTTCCATGACGGCTTCCAGCACGACCGCGGGACCGGCGCCGGACTCCACGACGGTGCGCAGTTCCTCCATCAGCGTGTTGAACCGCTTCACCGCGTTCGTGGAGCGTGCCGCCATGCCGTACGCCTCGTCGACGCGGCGCAGCGCCTGGGCGAAGGAGATCTTCTCGCGCTGCGAGAGGGCGTCGATCATCGCCTCGGCCCGGTCGCCGATACCGCGCTTGGGCACGTTGAGGATGCGGCGCAGCGGGACGGAGTCCTCGGGGTTGGCGAGCACCCGGAGGTAGGCCAGGATGTCCCGGACCTCCTTGCGCTCGTAGAAGCGGACGCCGCCGACGACCTTGTAGGGCAGGCCGACGCGGATGAAGATCTCTTCAAAGACACGGGACTGGGCGTTGGTGCGGTAGAAGACCGCGACGTCGCCGGCCTTGGCGTCGCCGGCGTCGGTGAGCCGGTCGATCTCGTCGGCGACGAACTGCGCCTCGTCGTGCTCGGTGTCGGCGACGTACCCGGCGATGCGGGTGCCGGTTCCGGCGTTGGTCCAGAGGTTCTTGGGGCGGCGGCTCTCGTTGCGTTCGATGACGGCGTTGGCGGCCGAGAGGATCGTCTGCGTGGAGCGGTAGTTCTGCTCCAGGAGGATCGTGGTCGCGTTCGGGTAGTCCTCTTCGAACTGGAGGATGTTACGGATCGTCGCGCCGCGGAAGGCGTAGATCGACTGGTCCGCGTCGCCGACGACGCAGAGCTCGCCGGGGGCGTCGTGTTCGCCCGCAGGTCCGACCAGCTCGCGCACCAGGGTGTACTGGGCGTGGTTGGTGTCCTGGTACTCGTCGACCAAAACATGCCGGAAGCGGCGGCGGTAGTGCTCGGCGACGTCGGGGAACGCCTGGAGCAGGTGGACCGTCGTCATGATGATGTCGTCGAAGTCGAGGGCGTTGGCCTCGCGCAGCCGCGCCTGGTAGAGCGCGTACGCCTGGGCGAGCGTCTTCTCGAAGCCGTCGGCGGCCTGCCCGGCGAAGGTCTCCTCGTCGATGAGCTCGTTCTTGAGGTTGGAGACCTTGGCGGTGAAGGACTTCGGCGGGTAGCGCTTGGGGTCCAGGTCCAGGTCGCGGCAGACCAGGGCCATGAGCCGCTTGGAGTCGGCCGCGTCGTAGATCGAGAACGACGAGGTGAAGCCGAGCCGCTTCGACTCGCGGCGCAGGATGCGCACGCACGCACTGTGGAAGGTCATGACCCACATGGCGTTGGCGCGGGGTCCGACGAGCTGCTCGACCCGCTCCTTCATCTCGCCGGCGGCCTTGTTGGTGAAGGTGATCGCCAGGATCTGCCCGGGGTGCACGCCGCGTTCGGCCAGCAGGTGGGCGATGCGGTGGGTGAGCACCCGGGTCTTGCCGGAGCCCGCGCCCGCGACGATGAGCAGCGGGGACCCGGCGTGCACGACGGCGGCGCGCTGCTCGGTGTTGAGCCCGTCGAGCAGCGCCGCGGAGTCGATGACCGGGCGCGGGGCGCCGTCGCGGTAGTACCCGTCCCTGGGCGGCGGGGGTGCGTCGTAGATGCCTCCGAAGAGGCCCTCGGCCTCCTCCTCGGGCGCGTGGTCCTCGGGAGGCGGCGGGGGCCCCTCCTCCACGGGCTGGAGGCCGGTCAGGAAACTGTCGTCAAAGAGGCTGCTCATCGCTTGTCGAGTTTAGATGCCCGTGACGACACTCCGGGCGGCCTTGCGGAGTCTCCACGGCCACCGTCACCGGGTGTCAAGGACCGTACGCGGCGCGCGAGAGGAATCGTCCCTGGCGGACCCCCGTCGCCAAGGTCACGAAAATGTATCGGGCATATCGGCCATCGCCCTTCCCAGCCGCCCCACCGCTTGGCTACCGTGCTCAGCCGGGCGGCCCGTATCCCCTGACAGGCGAACCGCGCCACAGGGCCGCCCCCGCCGAATCCGGCCCGCCCCCGGCTGTCCGGAACCGGGGACCCACACGTCCCACCGGGGTGAATCGGGCCCGTACTCCGTTCGTTCGGTACAGGCCCGTAGGGCAGCCTTCCGCGCCCGAACCCGACAGCTAACCCGGTAGGCGGACCATGGAAGGAGATGCCGTCTTGGCATCGCATCGCAAGCCGCGCGCCCCGATGCGCGTGACGTCACCGGCTGTGGGGTTCACCACGGTCGCGCTGGCGTCGGTGACGCTGCTCTCGGCGCAGAGCGCGACGGCCGCCCCCTCGGCGCCCCAGCCGAGCATCGAGGAGGTACGGAAGAAGGTCGACGACCTCTACCGTCAGGCGGGATCGGCGACCCAGGAGTACAACCGGGCCAAGGACTCCACCGCCGATCAGCAGGACAAGGTGGACGCCCTGCTGGAGGAGGCGGCCCAGCGGGCGGAGAAGGTGAACGAGGCCCGTCGCGCGCTCGGCAACTACGCGGCGGCCCAGTACCGCACCGGAGGTCTGGCGTCCTCGATGACGTTCTTCCTGGCGGACGACCCGCAGTCGTACTTCGACCAGGACCAGCTGATGAAGCGACGCAGCGGTCAGCAGGAGAAGGCGGTCTCCGACTTCCGTACCCAGCAGCTGGCGGCGGCCGAGAAGCGCACCGAGGCCACCAAGAGCCTGGAGGCGCTGACGGCGTCGCAGGAGGATCTGCGCACCAGCAAGCAGACGGTGCAGAACAAGCTGGCCGAGGCGCGCACGCTGCTGTCGAAGCTGACCGCCGAGGAGAAGGCGCGCCTGGCGGAGCTGGAGCGGAAGAAGGAGGCCGAGGCGAAGAAGAAGGCGGAGAAGCTCGCCGCCGAGCAGGCCGCCGCGTCGAAGGCCGCAGCCGACAAGGCGGCCGCCGAAGCCGCCGCCTCGGGATCGGACACGGCGACCACCGGCACCGGCACCTCCACCGGCTCGACCACCGCCGCGTCGTCCAAGGGCGCGAAGGCGCTGGCGTTCGCCGAGTCCCAGATCGGCAAGCCGTACGTGTGGGGGGCCACCGGCCCGGCGTCGTACGACTGCTCCGGCCTGACCCAGGCGGCCTGGCGGGAGGCGGGCGTGGACCTGCCACGCACGACCTGGGACCAGGTCAACGTCGGGACACGGGTCGCGACGGCCGACCTCCAGCCCGGCGACCTGATCTTCTTCTACGACGACATCAGCCACGTGGGCATCTACAAGGGCGACGGGATGATGGTCCACGCGCCGAAGCCGGGGGCGTACGTCCGCGAGGAGTCGATCTACTACATGCCGATCTACGGCAGCGTCCGCCCGGGCTGACCGGCGGGCTGCTCCCGCCCCCGCCACACCGTCCGGCCCCCGCCTGCCGGGTGCCGGACCGGAGCGGCGGCTACGAGCATTCCCAGTAGAAGCGTCCTTCGCGGTGGTCGGGGCTGACGAAGGCGAATCCGTAGCCGTAACCGAAGTTGAGGAAGTACGGGTCGTCCTCGGCCTCGCCGGCGTCGCTCAGCTTGAAGAGGAACTGCCAGGGGGCGTCCACCCGCGCCTCGTGGTTCGGATAGCAGGCGGTTCCGCCGACGTAGTCGTGCAGGTCCTCGCCGCCGGGCTGGGCGACGGCCGGACCTTCACCCCGCATGCCACGCTCCCAGGCGGCCTGGGCGTCGATGGAGCGGTCCACCTCCGGCTCCACCGGACGCAGGTGGACGCGCCACTCGACGGGGATCTCCGCGTCGTCGGGCCCCCAGCGCCAGAGCGTCCGGCCGCGCGTTCCGGGCGGACCGATCGCGGCGAAGGAGGGTATGCGGCCGCCGGGCTGGACCAGCAGGACGCCGTCCCCGTCCTCCGGCCCCAGCCCGCCCATGATCATGTCCTCCTCGCCGAGGAAGAGGTAGGCCAGGCGGAGCTCGTCGCCGGGGACCGGGAACTGGCCGACGAACACCAGCGGCACCCCGGAGTGCGGGTCCACCGGCCAGGCGGGTGCGGAGAGCCAGACCGGGTCCCCGCCGAACTTCGCCACCGGCTCGGCGACCGGCATCTCCGCCGCTTCGAGGTCGATCCGGCAGCGTGGCAGAAAGGCGGCGCCGTACGGCCCGTCCGCGTTTTCCGTGGGGCGTGTGATCATGCCCGGCACCCTAAGGGGCCGCGCCGACACACCCCCGCAGGGCGGGATCAGGTCGCCCGCCCGGGCCCGATCAGGTCCAGAGGGTGGCGATGAAGATGTTGGCGACGGTCAGTCCGCCGACGGCGGCGAAGGCGCCCTTGGACACCTTCTCCTCGTCGCGCTTGAGGTAGATGAGGGCCAGGATCACGACGAGGATCAGCAGCTTGATGCCGATCTTGACGTTGTTGACCGGGCTGTCGTCGGCCTGGTGGAAGCCGACGAGGGCGATGCCGGTGACCAGCATGGTGAGTGCGCCGTGCAGCATCGCGGGCGAGAACCGGGCGGTGTTGGTACCCATCGCCTTCATCTGTGTCAGGAAGCCGCCCAGCAGGGAGGCGATGCCGATGATGTGCAGGGCGACGAAGACATGGATGAGTACAGACATGCCGGCAGCCTAACGACGGCCGTATCACCCCTCGACGGTCAGGTGGGGCTTACTCGTCGCTCGATGCCCCTGGCGGCCTTTTCCCGAAGCTGCACGAATATGACCGGGTCACCCTCCACTCCGACGGTCACACTCCGAAGGCGAAACGTCACCGGAGGTCAATTTCGATCATGACGCCTTCTGGGCCGACCCCGGGGTTAGCGTCCCTCCCAGGGCGTGTCGTCAAAGTGCCGTCATCCGGCCGGAGGCATGGCACTTCGACGACACGCCCTGGGTGACCGGCCCGCCTTGCCGCCCCCTGACGGGTGGCACCGGTCACCTGGCCGAACGATCCCGGTGGTGCCCGCCCTCCCCCATGTGGCGCGCGCCGCCGGGGTCCGCCGGGCCCGCCGGTACCCCCCGGGCGGGCAGCCGACAGGAAGGATGCGGACCTCGTGGCCGCGCACCGGAAATCAGCTCACCGCAAGCCCAAGCAGCGCCTCTTCACCGGTTCTGCTGCCCGCTCCGCCGCCGCCCTGGCGCTCGCCGGGGCGGCCACCGCGACCGCCGCGACCGGTTCCGCCCAGGCGGAGCCCCGGCTCACCACGGCCCAGGTCAAGGCGAAGGTGGACCAGCTCTACCGGGACGCCGAGGCCGCCACCGAGCGGTACAACGGCGCCAGGGAGAAGGCCGGCGAGGCCGCCCGCTCGGTGGACGCGCTGCGCGACGAGGCGGCCCGCCGCACGGCTCTCCTCAACGACTCCCGGCACGAGCTGGGTTCGCTCGCCGCCGCGCAGTACCGCTCGGGAGGGCTGGACCCCGCGCTCCAGCTGCTGCTGACCTCGGACCCCGACGAGTACCTGGAACGCTCCTCGTACGTCGCGATGGCGGGCGACCGCCAGGCCGGGGCCATCAGCGGCATCCGGCGCCAGATCGCCGGGATCGACCAGGTCCGGGCCCGGGCCGAGGACGAGTCCGCCGTGCTCGCCGACCGCGAGGCCGAGCTGGCCCGGCACAAGAAGAAGATCACCAGCAGCCTCGCCGACGCCCGCAAGCTCCTGCACACCCTCACCGCCGCCGAGCGCGCCGGATACGAGGACGCCTCCGGCACCGGCGGCTCCTCCGGCACCGGTGGCACGAGTGCCGCGCCCGGCGCCGTCGCCGCCCCGAACTCCCGCGCCGCGCAGGCCGTCGCCTTCGCGTACGGGGCGCTCGGCAAGCCGTACGTCTGGGGCGCCACCGGCCCGTCCGCGTACGACTGCTCCGGCCTCACCCAGGCCGCCTGGCAGGCGGCGGGCGTCTCGCTGCCACGCACCACCTACACCCAGATCAACGCCGGGCAGCGGGTCTCCCGCTCCCAGCTCGCCCCCGGTGACCTGGTGTTCTTCTACTCCGGGATCAGCCATGTCGGCCTGTACATCGGCGACGGCAAGATGATCCACGCCCCGCACCCGGGAGCGCCGATCCGGATCGCCCCGATCGACCAGATGCCGTTCGCGGGGGCGACCCGGGTGGCGTGACGGCTCATGCCTCGCGAACGACGAGCGCGACGCGTCAGACCAGCCGGCGGGCGGTCGCCCAGCGGGTCAGCTCGTGGCGGTTCGAGAGCTGGAGCTTGCGGAGCACCGCGGAGACGTGCGACTCCACCGTCTTCACCGAGATGAAGAGCTGCTTCGCGATCTCCTTGTACGCGTATCCCCGGGCGATCAGCCGCAGCACCTCGCGCTCGCGCTGGGTGAGCCGGTCCAGGTCCTCGTCGACGGGCGGGGCGTCGGTGGAAGCGAAGGCGTCGAGCACGAAGCCGGCCAGGCGGGGCGAGAAGACCGCGTCGCCCTCCTGCACCCGGAAGACGGAGTTGACCAGGTCGTCGCCGGTGATCGTCTTGGTGACGTAGCCGCGGGCGCCGCCCCGGATGACCCCGATGACGTCCTCGGCCGCGTCGGAGACGGAGAGCGCGAGGAAGCGGACCGGGTTCTGGGCGGCCGACATCAGCGGGGCGCAGCGGCGCAGCACCTCGACGCCGCCGCCGCCGGGGAGGTGGACGTCGAGGAGGACGACCTCGGGGCGGGTCGCCGTGATGACGGTGACGGCCTGGTCGACGTCGGCGGCCTCGCCGACGACCTCGACCCCGGTCTCCTCGGTGCGGCCGATCTCGGCCTGGACGCCGGTGCGGAACATCCGGTGGTCGTCCACGAGGACGACCCGTACCCGGCGCTCCGGTCCCTGGGTCGCCGCTTCGGTGTTCTCGGTCATTCGCCCGCCCTCTCCATCTCCAGCTCGACTTCCGTGCCGCCGCCGGGCACCGACCGGAGCCGGGCCGTGCCGCCGTTGCGCCGCATCCGGCCGACGATCGATTCTCGTACACCCATGCGATCCTCGGGGACCGCGTCCAGGTCGAACCCGGGCCCCCGGTCGCGTACGGAGATGAAGACCGTCCGGCCCTCGACCTCCGCGTAGACCTGGACCGCGCCGCCCTCGCCACCGTACTTGGCTGCGTTCACCATCGCCTCGCGCGCGGCCTGGAGCTGGGCGGTGATCTTCTCGTCCAGCGGGCAGTCGCCGACGACGACGACCTCCAGCGGGACGCCGTGCTTGTCCTCGACCTCGGCGGCGGCGCGTTTCACGGCCTCGGCGAGGGTGGTGGGTTCGTCGTCGGCGTCCTTGCCGGTGCCGGTGGGGTCGTACAGCCAGTTCCGCAGCTCGCGTTCCTGGGCGCGGGCCAGCCTGCGGACCTCTCCGGCGTCCTCGGCGTTGCGCTGGATCAGGGTGAGGGTGTGCAGCACCGAGTCGTGGACGTGGGCCGCGACCTCGGCGCGCTCCTGGGCGCGGATGCGCATCAGGCGCTCCTCGGAGAGGTCCTGGGTCATCCGTACGAGATAGGGGCCGGCCAGCAGCGCGATGCCGGTGAGGACCGCGATGGCTGCGGTGAGGACGTTGCCGAGCTGGGCGGCCGAGCCGCGTACCACCAGGAAGGCGGCGAGCCCGAGGCCGACGAGCGCGACCCCGGCGAGTCCGCGCGCGAGATGCAGCATGCCGCGGCGGCGGCCCACCTCCATCCACTGGGCGCGGCGGGCGTTGTCGGCCTGCCGCCAGACCAGCACGGAGCCGGCGCCGATGAGGAGGATGGGCCAGATGTAGCGGTCGGCGCCGCTGCCCATGTTGACGTTGGCGAGGAAGATCAGGGCGCCGACGAAGAGCCCGACGAGGGCGAAGACCTGTCCCTTGTCGGGCTTGCGGAGCCGGCGGATGCCGTCCGGGTCCGTCTCGAAAAGGGAGCGCGAGCCGTCGACACCACCGACTCCGCCGACGCCGAGCGGCACCACGATCCAGAACACCGCGTAGAGCAGCGCGCCGAGGCCGTCCGCCAGGAACAGTCCGAGGAAGACGAGCCGCACCCAGACGACCGGGAGTCCGAGGTGCCCGGCGAGGCCACGCGCGACGCCGCCCAGCATCCGCCCCTCGGCGCTGCGGTACAGCTTGCGCGCCGGTGGTTCCTCCGGGTCGGTGACCGGCGCACCGGCGGCTCGGGACGTGGCGGTTGGCATGGACCGATCGTCACACGTCCGGGTGTGCCGGGGCATCAGGGACGGCCCCTACTCCCATATCAGGGAACGACCAGGGTCGCCGTGGGTCCCACGGAAGCCTTCGGGCCGTCACCATGGAGCCATGACCGCTTCCCCGTCCGCCGCGCCCCCCGGCGAGGCGCCCCCCGGCGCACCGAAGAGCGCACCGAAGCCGCAGCTGACGCGGAGCCCCCGGCAGAAGGTGGTGGCGGGGGTGTGCGGCGGTCTAGGCCGTTACTTCGACGTGGACCCGGTCATCTTCCGCGTGGTCCTCGGCGTCCTCGCCGTCGCGGGCGGCACCGGGCTGATCGTCTACGGCTTCGCGTGGCTGCTGCTCCCGGTGGAGGGCGAGGAGGAGAACGAGTTCCGCAGGCTGCTCTCCGGCCGGGTGGAGGGCGCGTCGCTGGTGGCGCTGCTCCTCGCGCTGGTCGGCTGCGGGCTCTTCCTCTCGATGATCAACAACGGCGGGGTGCTGGCGTTCGCCGCCATGCTGGTGGTGGCCGTGGCCGGGTTCTCGGTGTGGACCCGGCACGGCCGTGCCGCCGCCACGGAGACCGAGCCGGACCGGGCCGCCGGGGACTCCGTACCGCCCGCCGTACGCGTCACTCCTCCTCCGCCGCCCGCCGGACGGGGCTCGGTGCCGCCGGAGGTCCAGGCGCCCCCGGCGCCGGCCGGGCCCTCGTGGTGGCGGGACCCGATCGTCAAGGACGGCACGACGGGGCCGGTGGGCTCCGGCTATCTGTGGGGCCCGGCGGACGCGGTGCCCGGCAGGGCGGGCGGTTCGCACCTGGCGGACGCGGCGGGCCGGGCGCGCCGGGTGCGCCGGGTGGCCGGAAGGCATGGGACGTACGTACCGCCGGCCGCCGACGGGCTGCCGCCGGTCGCCACCGATCCGAGGGAGCGCACCCACGGGCCGCACTCGATCGGGTTCCTGGTGCGGTTCCTGGCGATCGTCGCCGGGGTGGCCGCGGCGTGGCCCGGCTGGGACAGGCATCCGCTGGGCGAGAGCCTCCAGATCGGAGCCGTCGCGGCGCTGGCCGTGCTCGGGGTGGGGCTGCTGGTCGCCTCGTTCCTCGGGCGGACCGGCTTCGGGACGCTGGTGTTCGCGCTGCTCGTCACGGGGGTGCTCGCGGCGTCGACGGTACTGCCGAGGGACATCGGGACGACCTGGGCGCGGACCCAGTGGCGTCCCGTCACCGCCGCCGCCCTGGAACCGTCGTACGACATCGGGGCCGGCACCGCCCGGCTCGACCTGTCCGGTCTGGACGTCCCGTTGGGGACCACCCTCTCCACCCGGGTGGAGGTGGGGGCCGGGCGCGTGGTGGTGGTCGTCCCGCAGGACGCGACGGTCCGGGTGCGGGCCGAGGTCGGGCTCGGGGACGTGACCCTGCCCGGCGATCCGGCCGGGCAGGACATCGACATCGCGCCGGACCGCCGGACCACCCGCACGCTCGCGCCCCCCAGGGGCGCGGACCCGGCCGGTACGGTCGAGCTGCGCCTGGAAGTCGGTCTCGGACAGGTGGAGGTCACCCGTGCTGCTTCATGAGTTCCGGCCGGGCCGCGCGCTGGCCGGCCTGACCCTGCTGGCCCTGTCGGCCGGGTACGCGGCCGACTGGGCCGGGGCCTGGCGGGCGCCGTGGGTGTTCTTCGTCGCCGTGCTGGGCGGCGGTCTCTTCCTCGCCGCCGTGGCCGCCTGGGTCGCCTACAGGCTCCGGCGGCGGCGCGGCGGCAGGAGCGTGTCCAGCGAGAAGGGGCCCGATCCGGCGAGCAGCAGCGGCAGCCAGGCCATGAGGTAGACGAGGTCGTTGCCGTAGTAGTACGGGGTCGCCTGCCAGCTCACGGTGAGCCAGAGACTCAGCGAGATCAGGGCGCCGCCGAGTGCGGCGAGCCGGCCCCAGAGCCCGAACAGGGTGCCGATGCCGACGGCGAGTTCGCCGAGCGCGATGGCGTACCCGAAGCCGACCGGGCCGTGCAGGGCCAGGTCGACGAGCCAGGGGGCGCCGGCGGAGTCGCGCACCCCGCGCATCTGGTCGCCGATCGAACCGGCGCCGCTCGACGACAGGAACGTGCTGTCCGTCAGTTTGTCGAGCCCGGCGTAGATGAACGTGACGCCGAGGAAGACGCGCAGCGGCAGCAGCGCGAACTCGCGCGCGTACTCCCGCAGCCCCTTGGGTTCGCCGGGAACGCGTCCGTAACCGTTGCTTCCGTGGCCCTGCATGAACTGCCCCACCTTTCCGTTGCCCCGTCAACAGACCATACGTAAGAACATACGTACGCGGGCCCCGCGGGGCGACCCGTTCGGGCCGCGCAGGTCCGTCCGCCGCGCAGGTCCGTCCGCCGCACCGGGGAGGGTGCGTCACGAACCCGCACCTCTTCCGTCTCCGTACGCGGTACGGGTAGCGGTGCACGCGGGTCTCCGTCGACGATGCCCGCATGACGGATTCCCAGGACCTCCAGGACTCCCAGGCTTCCCCGGTCCGCCGCAAGGTCGCGGTCCTGCTCATGGTGACCGCCGTGCTCCTGGTCCCGCTGCTCCTCGGGTTCTGGTACTCCGCCGAGGAGACGGTCCGGAACAAGAGCGCCACCGACTGGCAGGGCAACCACGAGGCGAAGCTCGCTCTGCAGCGCGCCGCCCTGGTGCTCTTCGGGCTGCCGTTCCTCGGCGCGGCCTGCGGGTGGATCGTCGCCTCGCTCCGCGACCGCCCGGCCGCACTCCCCGTCGCGCGCTCCCTGCTGACCAGCACGGTCCTGCTCTGGCTGATCCTCGCCGGTACGGTCTTCACGGCCTTCGTGCGGTCGCCGCTGTTCTGAGGGCGACCCGGGGGTCAGTCCGTCACGTCGATCCGGCAGCTGTTGGTCTCCACCCCGGCGGCGGTCACCACCTGGACGTCCACCGAGCCGGGTTCGACCTCCACCGGGACGGGCACGGTGAGGACGGTGTCGGTCGGGTTGGCGAAGCCGCCGCTGACGGGGATCAGCGGGACGTGGACGTGGACCGTCCCTATCCGGACGACGAGCCGGGCCAGCCCGGCCGGGCCTCCCGCGCCGGGCGGTACGAATCCGGCGCCCCGGATCTCGATGTCGTCGCCGGTACGGATGGGGGCGTCCAGCTCGCCGGCCTCGCGGGACCGGACGACGGAGAGAACCACCGGCCGGCCGCCCTCGGCGTACTTCCCCGCGAAGTAGGTCGCCGCCGAGACCGCCACCAGCAGCGCGAGCCCCCACGGCAGGTCCGGGAGCTGCTCGGGCCGGCGGGCGAGGCGGACCGCGGCGAAGAGCACCGCGACGCCGTTGACCAGCACGTAACTCACGTCCGTGAAGCTGCCGCGGCCGGAGTCGTCGGTCAGCAGGTCGGCCGCGCGCGGCCGGTCCGCCCGCAGCTTCTGGAGCCGCTGCGCCAGGACGCGTACGGAGACGACCCGGCGGACGACGACGGCGACGGCGCAGACCAGCGCCAGCACCGTCAGCACCCCCGCCGAACGCGTCAGGTCCAGCCCGTCGATGAGCGCGTCCCGCTCCTCGTGGTCGGAGGCCCCGGCGAGCTGGAGGGAGAGCACCAGGACGGCGAAGACGGCGAGCAGCACCCAGACGGCGGCGACGGTCCGCGAGGTGGAGAGCCGGTTGTCCTCGCCGATGAGTGGGGCGAGGAGACCGCCGCGTGCCCGGTGGTACGAGGCGGCTACGGCCAGCAGCGCGGCGGTGACGAGCCCGGCGATCAGCCCGGCGGTACGGGCGGTGGACCAGCCGGCGCCGATCGCTGTGGCGGTCTCGCCGAGGACGAGCGCGACGAGGGCGACCGCGATGACGGCAAGGGTCCGCAGCCGTACCAGGTGGAGCCAGGCGTCACCGGCTTCCCGGCCGCGGTCGGCGACCGCCCGGGCGGCCCCGGTCAGCTCGTCGGAGACCCACTGCCGGGAGGCCGAGGGCGACTGCCGTACCCCGGCGGGCAGTCCCTTCCCGGCGGCTAGTTCGTCCCGTTTGGCGAGGAAGGCGGCGACCGCGCGCCGGTGTCCTTCGCGTGCTCCGTGCGGGCAGTCGCCGCACGTACAGCTCCCGCCGTGCGTCCCGCGTGCCCTCGCCTCGTCCAACGCCACGACCTACGCCGCCCTTTCCCGCCCCGGTACAGCCAACTCACTTACGTTTTTTGTGAATTGTGCCGTACCGGGCGCCTTCGGGCCGCATCGGGGCGGCCCGCGGGACCGGTTTCGCGCACCTGTGCCCCCACGAGGTGCCGTGCGGGGCGGCCGACCGGCCCGGACGCGGCGATGCCGCCGCTCCCCGAGGGGGAACGGCGGCATCGTCAGGGGGTCGCGGGGAGGACTACTCCCACTCGATGGTCCCCGGCGGCTTGCTCGTCACGTCGAGGACGACGCGGTTGACGTCGGCGACCTCGTTGGTGATGCGGGTGGAGATCTTCGCCAGCGTCTCGTACGGCAGGCGCGACCAGTCGGCCGTCATGGCGTCCTCGGAGGACACCGGGCGCAGCACGATCGGGTGACCGTAGGTGCGGCCGTCGCCCTGGACGCCGACCGAGCGGACGTCGGCGAGGAGGACCACCGGGCACTGCCAGATCTCGCGGTCGAGACCGGCGGCCGTCAGCTCCTCGCGGGCGATGGCGTCGGCCTCGCGCAGCAGGTCGAGGCGCTCCTTGGTGACGTCACCGACGATGCGGATGCCCAGGCCGGGGCCGGGGAACGGCTGGCGCTGGACGATCTCCTCCGGCAGGCCGAGCTCCTGGCCGACCATCCGGACCTCGTCCTTGAACAGCTGGCGCAGCGGCTCGATCAGCTCGAACTCGATGTCGTCGGGGAGACCGCCGACATTGTGGTGCGACTTGATGTTGGCCGTGCCGGTGCCGCCGCCGGACTCGACGACGTCCGGGTAGAGGGTGCCCTGCACGAGGAAGGCGACCTGCTCTCCGTCGGCGGCGCCCTCGGCGATGATCTCGGCCTGGGCCTGCTCGAAGACGCGGATGAACTCGCGGCCGATGATCTTCCGCTTCTGCTCCGGGTCGGAGACCCCGGCGAGCGCGTCGAGGAAGCGCTTCTCGGCGTCGACGACCTTCAGCTGGACGCCGGTGGCGGCCACGAAGTCCTTCTCGACCTGCTCGGTCTCGCCCTTGCGCATCAGGCCGTGGTCGACGTAGACGCAGGTCAGCTGGGAGCCGATGGCCTTCTGCACGAGGGCCGCGGCGACCGCGGAGTCCACGCCGCCGGAGAGGCCGCAGATGGCGCGCTTGGTGCCGACCTGCTCGCGGATGAGGGCGACCTGCTCCTCGACGACGTTGGTGGTCGTCCAGTTCGGCTCGATGCCCGCACCGCGGTAGAGGAAGTGCTCCAGGATCTGCTGCCCGTGGGTCGAGTGCATGACCTCGGGGTGGTACTGGACGCCGTAGAGCTTCTTCTCGTCGTTCTCGAAGGCGGCGACCGGGACGACGTCGGTGGACGCGGTCACGGTGAAGCCCTCGGGGGCGGCGGAGCAGGCGTCGCCGTGCGACATCCAGACGGCCTGCTCGTCGGGGGTGCCCTCGAAGAGGGTGGAGCCCGACTTGGTGACGGTGAGCGGGGTACGGCCGTACTCGCGGGCACCGTTGTCGTCGACGGTGCCGCCGAGCGTGGTCGCCATCAGCTGGAAGCCGTAGCACATGCCGAAGACCGGGATCCCGGCCTCGAACAGCGAGCGGTCGATCGAAGGCGCGCCTTCCGCGTACACCGAGGACGGGCCGCCGGACAGGATGATCGCGCGGGGGTTCTTCGCCAGCATCTCGGCCACCGGCATGGTGGACGGGACGATCTCGCTGTAGACCCGGGCCTCGCGGACACGGCGGGCGATGAGCTGGGCGTACTGCGCGCCGAAGTCGACGACGAGAACCACGTCGGTGGTCATGTCGGGGGCGGCGGGGGGTGCTGCTGGCACGAGGCGGCCTTCCGGCGGTGAGAGGGGTCGGTCCTTCAATGTTACCGGCCGCGGCGAAGACGCCTCGCTCCTCCCGTTCCGTCCGCCGTCTCACCATCCGGGCCCGGGCTTGGGCGCCGGACCGGAGCGGGTCCATACTGGGTGCCATGCGTCAGCACACGATCTTCGTCTTTACCTATGGCACCCGGCCCGCCGGGTGTCATGGTCGTGCTGCTTGAGCAACTGACGAGCGACCTTCCAGACGCCCCGGGCCGACAGGCCCGGGGCGTTTTGGCGTTCGGGGGCCGTCGGACCGGGGCCCGTACCCGACCGGGAGTCCGACCATGAGCATCACCAGCACCTCCGCCGCCACGACCACCGCGCCCGCCGCCGCGCCCGCCGCCACGACCACCGCCGTGCCCGCGGCCACACCGGCGGAGCCGGCCACCGCCGTGAAGAGCCCGAAGACCCCGAAGACCCCGACGGAGATCACCGGGGCGCACACCGAGGAGGCCGCCGCGCTGATCGGCGGCGCCCGGACGCGGATCGACGCGCTGGACGACCGGATCATCGGCCTGGTGCAGGAACGGATGGCGGTGTCGGCGGTCATCCAGGAGGCGAGGATCACGTCCGGGGGCCGCCGGGTGAACCTCTCCCGGGAGATGGAGGTGCTCAACCACTTCCGGGACGCGCTCGGGAAGCCCGGTACCCCGCTCGCGATGACGCTGCTGGAGCTCTGCCGCGGCCGGGTGTGAACCCGGCGCGGAGCGGGGATGCGCGGGGCGCGCGGCTGCGCGCAGGACTGTACGGCCGCACCCCCGTTCGGTCGCCGTCTCACCCGTACGGAGCGTGTCCGGCCCCGACCGGGCTTCGTTGTTCGGGGTGTCCGTGCCAACCAGGGGCGGCGTCGGCAGGAAAGCGCGTGTGGCTCCGCTCGGACGTGTGACGTATCTCAGGTGCGTCGTGGGACCGCGTCCCGGCGTCAGGGTCCGTATCGAGTTCTGGGCCCCGCCCGGAACCTGATACGGACCTGGTGGCCGGTCGGCAGGGGACAGCAGCCCGGTCACCCGTGGGGGCCGGCTCCGGGGACGCCCGGAGCCGGCCCCCTCGGTTTGTCCTCCGGGAGCCCTTCGGCTCGCGGACCGACCCGTGGGCCGACGCCCTCAGTCCTTCTCCGCCCGCTTCGGCGGTACGGCCGGGATGCCCAGGAACGGCAGCTTCAGCGCGCCGAACGCCTCCTCGGGCACCGCCGGTGCGACGGGCTCCACCGGAGTCAGCCGCTCGTACACCTCGCCGGGGGCCGGTCGCGGGTCGGGTTCTCCCTTGTTCGGCCAGAACGACATGGCGCGTTCGGCCTGCGCGGTGATCGTCAGCGACGGGTTGACGCCCAGGTTGGCGGAGACCGCCGAGCCGTCCACGACGGAGATGCCCGGGTGGCCGTGCAGCCGGTGGTACGGGTCGATGACGCCCTCGGCCGGGCTCGCCCCGATCGGGCAGCCGCCGAGGAAGTGGGCGGTGAGCGGGGTGCCCATCAGCTCGCCGATGTTGGACCCCGCGAAACCGTTGATCTCCTCGGCGAGGAGCGAGGCGGCCTGCGTCGCCTCGGCGATCTGCGTCGGGTTGGGTGCCCCGTGCCCCTGGCGGGCGGTGAGCAGGCCCTTTCCGATGCCGCTGGGCTTGCGGTAGGCGGTCAGCGAGTTGTCGAGCGACTGCATGACGAGCCCGATGATGGTCCGCTCCGACCACTTCCGGTTGGAGAGCGAGCGGGCCGCGATCGTGGGGTGCCTGACCACGCTGCCCAGCCAGGCGAGCACCCGCCGCTTCGCGAAGGGCACCTGGAGGATGGTGAGGCCGCCCATGGCGTTGGAGCCCTTGCCGTAGCGGACCGGCTCGATGTGGGTGCTGGAGTCCGGGTGGATCGACGAGGTGATCGCGACGCCCTTGGTGAAATCGGGCTTCGTGCCGTGCCTGCGGCGGTAGCGGCGGTCGCTGGTCTGCGCGCCGACCAGCCCCTCGGAGTTGGTACGGGTCAGCTCGCCGAGCCGGTCCGAGAGCCGGGGCAGGCGTCCCTCGTCCTTCATCCGGTGGAGCAGGGTCTGGGTGCCGTACGTGCCCGCCGCGACGACCACGTACCGGGCCCGCAGCGTGGTGGGCGCGGCCTTGCGGCGGCGGTCGGTGGGGACGGTCGCGACCCGGTGGCCGCCCTGCGGGTCCTCGGTGACGGAGAGCACGGTGGTCATCGGGTGGATGACGGCTCCGGCCTTCTCGGCGAGGTGGAGATAGTTCTCGGTGAGGGTGTTCTTCGCGCCGTGGCGGCAGCCGGTCATGCACTCGCCGCACTCGGTGCAGGCCTTGCGGGCGGGCCCCGCGCCGCCGAAGTACGGGTCGGCGACCGTGCCGCCGGGCTCGGCCTTCGCCGTGCCGTCGGCGTCCCGGCCGTCGCCGAAGAACACCCCGACGGGTGCCAGGTGGAAGGTGTCGCCGACGCCCATCGCCTCGGCGGTCGCCTTGAGGTGCACGTCGGAGGGGGTCGTCGTCGGGTTGAGCCGGACCCCGAGCATCCGGGTGGCCTGGTCGTAGTAGGGCCGCAGCTCGTCCTGCCAGTCGGTGATGGAGGCCCACTGGCGGTCCTCGAAGAACGCGGCGGGCGGCACGTACAGCGTGTTCGCGTAGTTGAGCGAGCCGCCGCCGACCCCGGCTCCGGCCAGCACCATGACCTTGCCGAGGAGGTGCACCCGCTGGATGCCGTAGAGGCCGAGGGCGGGGGCCCACAGGTAGTTCTTCAGGTCCCAGGAGTTCTTGGGGAGCGTCCCCGGGGTGAAGCGGCGGCCCGCCTCCAGCACGCCGACCCGGTACCCCTTCTCGGTCAGGCGGAGCGCGGAGACCGCCCCGCCGAACCCCGAGCCGACGACGAGGACGTCGTAGTCGAAGGCGGCCTCGGAAGAGGTGCCGGAGGCAGTGCCGGAGGCGGTGCCTGAGGCGGTCTCGGAGGCGGTCTCGGAGGCGGTGTCGGCCTGGTTGCGGGCAGGGCTGTCCTCGGGCATGGCTCTCCTCGTCGCGAACCTCGGGTGGAACCTTCTTGATCTGTCTGTACGGACGTCGGCTGCCCGGGGCGTGCCGGACGGGTCAGCGCAGCCGGAACGCCTTCATCGCCTTGAGGCTGCGGCTCATGAACGCCGCGTACTTCTCGTCGTCCATCCCGAAGGCCGGGGCGAGCGGGATCAGCCGCTGCTGGGCGACGGTCTGGGCCTCGGTGTACTTGAGGATGCCCTCGGAGCCGTGCCGGCGGCCGAGGCCGGAGTCCTTCATGCCGCCCATCGGGGACTGCACGCTGCCGTAGGCGGGGGCGTACCCCTCGTTGATGTTGACCGTGCCGGTGTTCAGGCGGGCGGCGACCCGGTGCCCGCGCCGGGAGTCCTTGGTCCAGACGCTCGCGTTGAGGCCGTACGGGGTGGCGTTGGCGAGGGCGATCGCCTCGTCCTCGTCGCGGAAGCGGTAGACGGAGACGACCGGACCGAAGGTCTCCTGGGCGCAGACCTCCATGGGCGCCTCGACGCCTTCCAGAATGGTCGGCTCGTAGAAGAGCGGGCCGATGTCGGGGCGCGCCGTCCCGCCGGCGACGAGGGTGGCGCCCTTGGCGACGGCCTCGTCCACGTGCCGGACGACGGCCTCCAGCTGGCGTTCTCCGGCGAGCGAGCCCATGTCGGCGCCGTACGCGAGGGAGCCGCCGAGCCGCATCGCCTTGGTACGCGCGGCGAACCGGGCCAGGAAGTCGTCGGCGACGGACTCGTGGACGTAGAGCCGCTCGATGGAGATGCAGAGCTGGCCGGCGGAGGAGAAGCAGGCGCGGACGGCTCCGGCTGCGGCCTTCTCCACGTCGGCGTCGGCCAGCACCAGCATGGGGTTCTTGCCGCCGAGTTCCAGCGAGACGCCGACGAGCCGGGCCGCCGCGCCCTGGGCGACCTCGCGGCCGGTGCGGGTGGAGCCGGTGAAGGAGACGTAGTCCGCGCGCTGGACGACCTCGGGGCCGACGACCGGTCCCTCGCCGAGCACCACCTGGAAGACCTCGGCGGGCAGCCCGGCCTCGACCAGCAGGTCACGGGCCCAGAGGGCGGTGAGCGCGGTCTCGGTGTCGGGCTTCATCACGACGGCGTTGCCGGAGACGAAGGCGGGCAGCGCGTCGCCGACGGAGAGTTCGAGCGGGTAGTTCCAGGGGGCGATCTGACCGACGACCCCGCGCGGCTGGCGCAGTTCGGTGACCTTGGTGAGGGTCGGCACGACTCCGGTGTGCCGCTTCGGGCGCAGGTACGCGGGTGCCTTGCGCCCGTAGTGACGGGAGGCGACGGCGACGGCCTGCACCTCCTCGTGGGCGTGCAGCCGGGCCTTGCCGGTCTCCAGCTGGATGAGGTCGAGCACCTCGGCCTGGCGCTGGAGGACGAGGTCGTGGAAACGGAGAAGTACGGCGGCCCGGGCGCGTACGGGGGTGGCGGCCCAGGCGGGCTGGGCGGCGCGGGCCCGTTCGAAGGCGGTCGCCACGTCCTCGGGGGTGGACTCCGGCAGGTCGGCCAGCTTCTCCCCGGTGATCGGGGTGTGGTTGGCGGTCCGCCCGGAGCCGACGACGCCCCGGACCAGCCGGGCGACCAGGTCGGGGGTGACCACGTCGGCCGCCGTGCGTACGCCCGCCGGGGCCGGGGCCACCGGGTTGGTGCCCGGGGTGGCCGCGGCCGTCAGGGGGTCCGCCGCCTTCGGGTCCGCCGTCTTCGGGCCGGCTGCCTGCGAGTCCGCTGCCTTCGAGTCCGTCATGAGGGCGAGGGTAAGTCCACCGGACGACTTTGGGTACCCGTGGGTAACAGCCTTTTCACACTCCCCACACCCAGCCAGCGATCACTGGCGGCATAACCGCTGATCAGGGCGGTTGCCGGTGCGGCGGCAGGAATTCGGGGCGGCGGCCCGGCCCTCGTACCAGACCCTCGCACCCCTCCCGAGGACCCGCCCCGCGCGACCCACCCGGCACACACGGCCGGGCATGCTCACCGCCCCCTCGTGCGGGTCACTCGACGGACGCGGGCGGGCGCCAGCTCCTGAGCATCGTGTCGAACAGTTGCCGGGTGTCGTCCCAGTCGTCCACCGGAGCGGTCAGGTAAAGCGCGTACTCCGGCCCTCCGGTCTCGCCGGCGAAGTACATCTGGTCGATGCCGCGCCGCTCCCCGGGATGGTCCTTCGTCTCGGTCCAGGTGAACTCCCAGATCGAGCCGGGGTAGTCGCGGAAGGTGTTCTCGTCCAGGGAGATGCGGCTGTACCCGGGCAGCCGGTTCCTGAGGTTCTTCTCCATCTCGAGCATGTGGGTGTACGGGGTCTCGAAGTCGGGCGCCGGGTCAAGGCTGATGCGGATGCGGTGCCCGCCCTCGTCCGGGGTGTAGTCGATCTGGGTGCCTTCCGTCCGGCGTTCCCAGCCCTCGGGTACGGCGATGGTGAAGCCGGCCGGGTCCTCCACCCGCTTCCAGCCCTCCGGTATCGGGCCGTCCGCCAGTCCGCCGGTGCCGTCGGACGGCGAGGCGGCGTCGGAGGGGCCGGCCGAGGAACCCGAGGAGCTGCCGTCCGAGGGGCCCGGAGTGGCGGACTCCCTCGCACTGAGCGTCGGCGAGGGCGGCGCGGCGTCGTCGCCCGAGCCGCCACCGGCGAAGTGCATCGCGCCCAGTCCGGCCCCGGTGCCGAGCACCGCGGCGACCACCACGGCCACCACCGTGTTGCGCCGCCGCGATCCGGGCTTCGGCCCGGTCGCCGCGGTGGTGGTGCCCGGCGGTGTCCCGTACGGAAGGCCGGCCGGCGGTGTGGGGGCGCCGAACCCGGGCGTGGGCGGGGCCGTCACCGGCTGCCCGGCCGGGGTGGCGTGGCCGTGGGTGGGCGAGCTCTGCGCGGTCCCGGGGCCCACCGGTGCGGTCGGCCCGGTCGCCCGACCCGTCTGTCCCGCCCGTACGGCGGTCGGCCCGGTGGCCTGCGCCGCCGTCCCACCGGCCGTCGCCTGCGGGGCCGTCTCGTTCCGGGTCTCGCCCGGGTAGTGCCGCGTGTCCACGTACACCTGCGCGGTGCGCGGTTCGCGGCCGGTCAGCACGGAGCGGAGCATCCGTTCGGTCTCGGCGGCCGAGGGCCGGCCCGCCGGGTCCTTGCAGAGCAGGGCGGCGATCACCGGGCCGAGCGTGCCGGCCGACGGGGGGATCGACGGTTCGTCGGTGACGACCGCCTGCATGGTCGCGATGGGGGACGAGCGCCGGAACGGCGACCGGCCGTCGATCGCCGCGTACAGCGTGGCGCCGAGCGACCAGAGGTCGGAGGCGGGGCCGGGGTCGTGGCCCTGCACCCGCTCGGGCGCCAGATAGTCGATGGAGCCGATGAGTTCGCCGGTCCGGGTGATGGTCGAGTCGCCCTCGATGGCGGCGATGCCGAAGTCGGTGAGAAGGATCTGTCCGTCGCGGGCGAGCAGCACGTTGCCGGGCTTGACGTCCCGGTGCAGCACTCCGGCGGCGTGCGCGGCGCCCAGCGCGCCGAGCACCCCGAGCCCGATCCGCGCCGCCTCGTGCGGGGTGGACTCACCGTTCTCCTTGGTGGAGTCGGCGAGTGACGGCCCGTCGACGTACTGCATGACGATCCACGGGCGGTCGTCGTGGTCCAGCACGTCGTGGACGGTGACGACACCGGGGTGGCTGATGCGGGCGGCGGCCCGCGCCTCCTTGCGGGTACGGGCGTGCAGGACGAGCCGGTCGGCCTCCGCGACGTACAGCCCGGCGGTCAGTTCCTTGACGGCGACGGTGCGGTGGAGCAGTTCGTCCTGCGCCCGCCACACCTTGCCCATGCCGCCCCGGCCCAGCACGTCCTCCAGCCGGTACCGCCCGGCGAGCACCAGCCCCGGCGCCGTCGCGGCGGCCTTCCCGGTGCGCCTGCCGCTGTTCGATGAGTGATCCACGTGTCGTCCCCGCCCCGTTCCTCGGGTGCCAGATTACGGAGGGGCCGGGAGCCGGGGAACCTCGCACCGCCCACGAGACCGCACTGTGATGACCCCGCACGGCGTCGTACCGGCACATACCGGACCGTCAGGAGGTGACCTTGTACGAGGAGATGACCTGCTGGTAGATGCTGGAGACCTGATCGCGCTCGTTGACCGGGCCGATGACCTGGATGACGTGGTACCGGCCGTCGACGATCATCGCGAGGTTGCGGACGTACACCTCACGGCCGTTGACGTCCTGCCAGGTGTACTGCCCCTCGGCCATGGCCTGCCGGCCGACGTCGACCCGGCGGAGCCCCATGGCCGTGGCCCAGGAGGAGTCCCGGAACGGCTGCAACTCCGCTTCCTTGTCCCGCTGGTAGGCCAGCGGATCGGAGCCGTTGGCCTGCACGGTGTCCCGGCCCGGCACGACGACCAGGCTGAACCCGTCGCTGCCGTAGCGGATCTGTCCGTCGGAGTTGGCCGGGCTGCGCTGCCAGTCCTTCAGCACGCCCACCTCGAACCCCTCCGGGTCCGTGCGGAGCGTGTACCCCGGCGGCAGCGCGACGGCGGAGCGGCTGGTCTGCGGATCCTGGGTACCGGGCGCTTCCGTGGACTTGCCGGTGGCCGAGGGGGACGGCTTCTCGGCGGGCGGTGCCGAACCCGCCTCAGGCGCGGAGGAGCCGGTGGCCGCCGGCGTGGAGGCGGCGCCGGTGCGCGTACCGGAATCCTTCTTCGGCATGAACGCCATCGCGTAGACCACGGCGGCCGCCAGCGCCAGCAGGATGAGCACGAGGAACAGCCGGCCGAGCCGGCGCGGCGGCCGGTCGCCGTTGTCCCGCAGCACCTTGGGCTCGCGCGGTCCGCGCGGTGGCCTGCGGCTCTGCGTCTCCTGGGGCTGGTGGTACGCGTGCTGCTGCGGGGGCTCCCGGTACTCCCGCTCGTCGGTCTCCGGGTAGGCGTGCAGCCCCAGGGACTCCAGCCCGCCCTCGGCCTGGACGCCCGGACCGCCGTGGGCGCCCTGGCGGTGCCGGCCCTGCGCGGCGGAACGGAAGCGGCGGCCCCTGCGCCTGCGCACGAGCTCGCCCTTACGGCGGACGATGGGCAGCTTGGTGGCGTCGTCGGCGGGCAGCGGTACGACGTCCGAGCCCGCTTCGGGCTCCGGGGCGGACCGGATCAGGGAGCGCAGCCAGCCGCGGAGCTCCTCGAAGTCGGGCCGCTCGGCGGGGTCCTGGCGCAGCAGCGACTCCACGACGGGCCGCAGCGGACCGCACTCCTCCGCGAAGGCGGGCGGCTCTCCGCACACCATCTGGACGAGCTCGGCGGCGTTCTCCTCCGGGTAGGGCGCGTGGCCCTGGACCGCGCGGTAGAGCAGCGCGCCGAGCGCCCAGAGGTCGGTGGCGGGGCCGATGGGAGGGGCGAGCTGCCAGTTCTCGTGGACCGGTCCGGCCTGTTCGGGCGCCCACCGCTCGGTGACGGCTCCGACGACGGCGATGCGGGTCTGCCGGGCGCGTTCGGCGGCGAGCGGGGTCGCGGGTCCCCGGTAGACGGGCCCCTGGTCACCGGCGGCGACCACGGCGTCCCAGCCTCCGGCCGGGACCCGCTCGACGGCGGCCCGCGAGCGGGCTGCGGGCAGCACCTCTCGGCGGGTGTCCGCCCGCAGGGAGTCGGCGCCGGAGCCACCGGCGGGTACGGGGCGGCCGGAGTGGCCGTCCTCCCAGGAGCCGGCGAGGTGGACGCGGCGGCCGGGCGCGGCCGGGCCCGGATCCTCCGGGTCGTCGTCCTCCTCGTCGTCCTCCTCGTCGTACCGGTCGGGGTAGAGGTCGGCGGACGAGCGGCCCCAGCCGCTGGGCAGCGGGGGCAGCGCCCCGGCGGCGGGACGCGGCGGCGGCAGCAGCCCCGGCCCCTCGGACGCCTCCGCGAGCCGCTGCTCCTCCGCGAGGCGCGCTTCCTCGGCCCGACGCCGCTCTTCGGCGAGCAGTTGCTCCTCGGCCCGGCGCCGCTCCTCCGGGAGCCGCTGCTCCTCGGCGCGCTGTTGCTCCTCGCTGACCCGGGCCGAGGCCGCGAGGGCGCCCGCGCGGTAGGCCGCTATGGCGCCGGCCCGGGCGGCCCGCAGTTGTGCGGCGCTCGCGGCGCCGGGATCGGCGGGCGGCGTCTCCGGGCCCGGAGGGCGGTGCTGCGGGACGGCGGGGGGTGCGGCAGGGCGAGGCACCAGCTCGTGGCTGCCGCCCTCCACCACCGCGGGAGGCGCGACCGGCGCGGGAGGCGCGACCGGCGCGGGGTGGTGCGCGCCGGGGTACGCCCGGGCACCCTTCGCGTACGGGTCACGGGGTTCGGGCCGCGGTGCGTACTCCGGACGGCCGGCGTACGGGTCGGGAGCGGTGTACGGGGCGGGGGCGGGCGTCGCGGGCGGAAGCGCGGCAGGCGTCGGCGGAAGCGCGGCGGGCGTCGCGGAAGGGTACCCGCCCTCGCCCGCGTACTCGCCCTCACCCTCGTACTCGCCCTCGCCCGCGTACTCGCGCTCGTCCTCGTACGCGTCACCGTCCTCGTACGCGTCACCAGCCTCGTCGCCGACGTCGTCGCTGTTCCCGTCCTCCTGCCGCCGGGGCGGGAGTTCGGGTTCCTCCAGGTCGGGCCGGGGCACGGTGACGTACCCGCAGAGGGCCTCCTCGGCGGCGCCCGCCGCGAGGCCGGTCAGCATCACCCGGCCGTCGTCGCAGACCAGCACCGTGCGCACGGTGATGTTGCGGTGGGTCCAGCCGTGCGCGTGCAGCACCCGCAGGGCGGTAAGCACGTCGGAGCCGATCTCGGCGGCACGGTAGGGGTTGAGGGGGCGTTCGGCCAGCAGCGCGGCGAGGGGGCGAGCGGGGACCAGCTCGCTCACGATCCAGAGCGAGCCCGCCTCGGCGAACACGTCGAAGACCTGGTCCAGTCGCGGGTGGTCCGGGACCTGGGCGGCGGCCTGCGCGGCCTCTATCGCCCGGCGCACCACCGGGTCGGAGGAGCGGCGGACCGCCCGGCCGGTGGCCCGGCGCACGGGCGACGGCCGGCCGTCGCCGTCGAGCACCTCGGCGTCGACGACCTCGGGCAGCGGTACCTGCCGGACCAGGACCTCCTGGCCGCTGTAGGTGTCGAAGGCCCGGGTTTCCAGGAGTTCGTAGGCGTCGTTCGGCGGCAGCGGAAGGCGGTAGCGGTCGGCAAGCACCCGACCCGCGTAGTCGTCCACGACGCCTCCCCAGAGCGCACGGTCCCCCGGTCACGAGATCCGTACGAGCCGTCACGTCACGGTCAATTGGGTACATATGACACGTCGTCACGGCTGCTCACGGTTCTCAGCCTCTTACGATACGTGGCAGGACGCGGCGGCGTGTCCGGGTCGCGCCAACCCGGGCGGTCGGGGCCGGACCCGGCGCTCTCCGGCCGGTGCGGTGACCGCCCGCCGGGCGGTCACCGGCGGGCGTCAGTCCTTCGGCGCGAAGGTGGCGAACGCGGTCTCGCGCAGGGTGCGGCACTCGTCCTCGTTCCACTCCGCGGCCGGGCAGCTCACCATGATCGCGTAGCCGTGCGTGGAGTCGGCCCGGAAGCCGCGGTTGAGGACGTGGACCCGCTCGCCGTTCTGGGTGCGCTCGAACTCCCAGTCGGCGACGGTCGGGTAGCCGTTGTACTCGACCTTCCTGATGCCGATGTGCTTGTAGTCGTTGCTCGAACTCCTCACCGCGGCGAGTGCGCCGTTCCACGCGGCGGCGGCGTCCTTGCCGGGTGAGTCGTTGTAGTCGATCTGGACGCGCGGGAAGGCCCCCTTCGACGCGTTGTAGATGCCGCCCGAGCTGCTGCCCGCTATGGCGGTGCGCCGGTAGGAGCCGGGCATCGCCATGGTGAAGTGGAAGAGGCTGTCGGTGACCGTCTTGTAGCCGTCCGGCAGTGCGCCCTTGCCGCCCTTGTCGTCGCCACCGGACGGGGCCGCGGATCCCGACGGGGTGCCGGCCGTGGACGGGCTCGCGGAGCCGTCGGACTTCCCCTGGCCCTGCGTGCCGTTCTTCCCGGTGTCCTCGTCCTTGCCGGAAGCATCGGCGCCGCCGGTGGCCCCGGCCGTGCTCGACTGCCCGCCGGTGCCCTTGGCGCCCGTGTCGTCCCCGCCGCCGAGGCTGAGCGCGAGCACGGTGCCGATGACGGCGAGCACCACGATCCCGGCGATGATCGCCAGGGTCCGGCGCGGCACCACGTCGGTGAGCGAGGCGCGGGTGGACGCGGCGGGGCCGCGCGGCGGCAGCCCGCCGTCCGCCGAGGCGGTGGCGGCCACCGGAGTGTCCGGGGTCGCGGCGGGCCTGGCGGTAACGGGCTTGGCTGCGGGCGTGCTCGCCGGACTCGCGGCCGAGGCGCCGCTCGCGGCCCCTGCGGACCCGGCGGCGGACCCGGCAGCGGCGGCCTTCGAGTTCCGAGCGGCGCGCAGGGCGCCGCGCAGCCGGTCCCGGGTTCCCTCACCGGTACGGGAGGACGCCGGCGTCGCGGCGTCACCGGCGGGCTCGGCGCGGTCCGAGGGGGCCGGGCCGACACCGGTGGGGACGGCCATGACCTGGGTGGCGTCGGCCGGCGGCTTCTCGGGCGCCGTGACGACGGCGGTGAGCAGGGCGCGCGCACCGGCGTCGTCGAGCCGCTGCTCGGGGTCGCGGGTGAGGAGGCCGTAGATGACGTCCTTCAGCGGACCCGCGTTCTTCGGCGGGTCGAGCGGTTCGGTCATCACGGCCGTCAGCGTGGCGATGGCCGAGCCCTTGTCGTAGGGCGGGCTGCCTTCCACGCTCGCGTAGAGCAGGCCGCCGAGCGACCAGAGGTCGGCGGGCGGTCCGGGCTTGTGGCCGCGGGCGCGCTCCGGCGAGATGTACGAGGGGGCACCGACCAGCATGCCGGTGGAGGTGACCGAGGGGTCGCCCTCGACCTGGGCGATGCCGAAGTCGGTGAGGACGACCCGGCCTTCCTGGGATATCAGCACGTTGGACGGCTTCACGTCCCGGTGCAGGATGCCCTCGCGGTGCGCGGAGCGCAGTACGTCGAGAATGGCCAGACCGACCTCGGCCGCCCGTCGGGGCGTCAGGGTGCCGTCCTCGCGGATGACTTCGGCGAGGGACTTGCCCTCGACGAGTTCCATGACGATCCACGGCCGGTCGTCTTCGTCCACCACGTCGAAGACGGTGATCGCGCTGGTGTTGCGGATCCGCGCGATCGCCTTCGCCTCGCGCAGGGTGCGCGTGATCAGCCGCCGCTTCTCCTCCTCGTCGATGGCCGAGGGGAACCGGAGTTCCTTCACCGCCACCGTGCGGCCCAGCGTCTCGTCGTCGGCGCGCCAGACGGTACCCATACCGCCCCGGCCGAGCACCTTTCCGAGCCGGTACCGTCCCGCGAGAAGACGTCCCTCGGTGTCCCGTTGGGGCCCGTTTGCCTGCTCCGCCTCCGACATGCGTCCCCTCTGCGATCAACCCGCCCTGGCAGAGCGTTCATTGTCCCTCACCCCGGGACCGGTTCTGGTCCCGGGTCCTGGGTCGGCCCCGGGAAAGCGCCGAAGGGGCTCCGCCGTACGGCCCCCGGGCGCCCGCGAACGGCTCCTCGGGCGGTGCCCCGGCACCCCGCCGGACCGGTGCGCCGGAGGCGTGCTCCATCTGGAAGCGGGTGCCCGCTCGCCGCCCGCCCATGCCTCGGGCAGGCCGTGCGGCGGGCGGGCGCGGGCCGCACCGGGACACTGCGCGGCCCCGTCGCGGCCCCCGCTCCGGGCGTGCGACGTCCCGTCAGATCGGCACGATGTCCGGTGCGCCGAGCCGCGCCGCGTCCGCCGTCAGGTCGTCGGGCTGGCGCTGCGACTCCCGTTCGGCCTCGACCCGCTTCTCGTAGTGCTCCACCTCGCGGTCGACCCGGTCAGCGTCCCAGCCCAGCACGGGGGCCATCAGCCCGGCGCAGACGCGGGCGCTGAGGGTACCCCGGTCGAAGGTCTCGATGGAGATCCGGGTCCGCCGGGTGAGGACGTCGTCCAGGTGCCGGGCGCCCTCGTGGGAAGCGGCGTAGACGATCTCGGCCGCCAGGTAGTCGTCGGCGGCGGGCAGCGGCTCGCCCAGCGCCGGGTCCTCGGCGATCAGCGCGAGAAGCTCCTCGGCCAGCGAGCCGTACCGGTTGAGCAGGTGCTCCACCCGGACGACGTGCAGCCCGGTGGCGGCGGCGATCCGGGCGCGGGCGTTCCACAGGGCGCGGTACCCCTCGGCGCCGAGCAGCGGTACGTCCTCCGTGACGCATTCGGCGACCCGCTGGTCGAGCCCGTGCACGGCCTCGTCCACGGCGTCCTTCGCCATCACCCGGTACGTCGTGTACTTGCCGCCCGCGACCACGACCAGGCCGGGCACCGGGTGCGCGACGGTGTGCTCGCGGGAGAGCTTGCTGGTGGCGTCGGACTCACCGGCCAGCAGCGGGCGCAGCCCGGCGTAGACGCCTTCGACGTCGTCCCTGGTCAGCGGGGTGGCGAGCACGGTGTTGACGTGTTCGAGGAGGTAGTCGATGTCGGCGCTGGAGGCGGCCGGGTGGGCCTTGTCGAGGCTCCAGTCGGTGTCGGTGGTGCCGACGATCCAGTGGCGGCCCCACGGGATCACGAAGAGGACGGATTTCTCGGTCCGCAGGATCAGCCCGGTCGAGGAGTGGATGCGGTCCTTGGGCACGACGAGGTGGATGCCCTTGGAGGCGCGGACGTGGAACTGTCCGCGTTCGGCGATCAGCGCCTGGGTGTCGTCGGTCCACACGCCGGTCGCGTTGACCACCTGCTTGGCCCTGACCTCGTACCGGCCGCCGGTCTCGACGTCCTCGACCAGGGCGCCGACGACGCGTTCGCCCTCCCGGAGGAATCCGGACACCCGGGCGCGGTTCGCCGCGTGCGCGCCGTAGCTCACGGCGGTACGCACCAGGGTGGCGGTGTAGCGGGCGTCGTCCATCTGGGCGTCGTAGTACTGGAGGGCTCCGACCAGGGCGTCCTTGCGGAGCGCGGGGGCCACGCGCAGGGCGCGGCGGCGGGAGAGGTGGCGGTGGACGGGGAGCCCTCGTCCGTGCCCGGAGGAGAGGGACATCGCGTCGTAGAGGGCGACGCCGGAGCCCGCGTACAGCCGCTCCCAGCCCTTGTGCTGGAGGGGGTAGAGGAACGGCACGGGCTTCACGAGGTGGGGGGCGAGGCGTTCCAGCAGCAGTCCGCGTTCCTTGAGCGCCTCGCGGACCAGGGCGAAGTCGAGCATTTCCAGATAGCGCAGGCCGCCGTGGATGAGCTTGCTGGACCTGCTGGAGGTGCCGGAGGCCCAGTCGCGGGCCTCGACCAGTCCGGTGGAGAGTCCTCTGGTGGCGGCGTCCAGCGCCGTCCCGGCGCCGACCACGCCCGCCCCGACGACCAGTACGTCCAGTTCGTGTTCGGCCATCGCGGCGAGCGCCTCGGCGCGCTCGGCGGGTCCCAGTGTCGATGTCCTCAACTCTGCCTCCCGGTGGATCGGGGTGGGCGGTCATCGGGCGGTGCGTCCGTGACCGTCCGGCCGGGCCGGTCGTGCCCACGTCCCGATTCTGTCCGCGACGGGCGACTTCAGCCACCGCCTGTGGACAACACCCCGATGACGGGGGACGTCGAATACGACATATAGGTCATATTTACGCCTAGTCTGACATAGCACGGCCCACAGCGGTTGCGCTTCGGTCCCCAAGACCCTAGGGAAGGACGGCCCCTCGCATGCCCGCAGACCTCGCGGTCATCGGCCTCGGCCACCTCGGCCTGCCCCTCGCCCAGGCAGCGGTCGCCGCCGGTATCGACACCATCGGCTACGACACCGATCCCCGCCCGTACGCGGATCTCAGCGCGGGCCGCACCCCGGTCGAGGGATCGCTCACCGCGTCCGAGGTCCGCAGGATGCTCTCCCGGGGCTTCCGCCCCACCACCAACGCCACCGAACTCGGCCGGGTGCGCACCGCCGTGATCTGCTCCCCCACCCCCCTCGGCGCCGACCGCACCGTCGACCTGACGGCCCTGGGCGACGCCGCCCGCGCCCTGGCCGCCCGGCTGCGCCCGCACACCACGGTGCTGCTGGCATCGGCCGTACCCCCCGGCACCACCGAGAACCTGCTGCGCGGGCTGCTCGAAGAGGGCTCCGGGCTGCGCGCGGGCCGCGACTTCCACCTCGCCTGCTCCCCCGGCCGGCTGGACCCCGGCAACCGCACCCATACCTACGCGAACACCCCGCAGGTCATCGGCGGTCTCACCCCCGCCTGCACAGAGTCCGCCGCCGCGTTCTACGGCCGGCTCACCGACAAGGTGGTACGCGCCAGGGGGCCGCGCGAGGCGGAGATGACCAAGGTGCTGGAGACCAACTTCCGGCACGTGAACATCGCCCTCGTCAACGAGATGGCGGTGCTCTGCCACGAGATGGGCGTCGACCTCTGGGACGTCGTCCGGTGCGCGGAGACCAAGCCCTTCGGCTTCCAGGCGTTCCGCCCGGGCCCCGGGGTCGGCGGCCACGGCGTCCCGCTGGACCCCGGCGGCGTCCCGTACCCCGGCCGGGCCGCCGCCGGCTCGCCGCTGCGGCTGGTCTCCATGGCGCAGGAGATCAACGACCGCATGCCGAGCTACGTGATCCGGCGCAGCGCCACCCTGCTGAACGAGCACGGCAAGTCCGTGCGCGGCGCCCGCGTCCTCCTCCTCGGCGTCACCTACAAGCCGGACAGCGCCGACCAGGAGGCGTCCCCGGCCCGGGAGATCGCGAGCCGCCTGATGGACCTGGGCGCCCAGATCGGCTACCACGACCCGCACGTCCTGGACTGGCGCGTCCGCGACGCCCCCGTCCCCCGCGCCGACTCGCTGTACGAGGCGGCGGCGGCGGCCGATCTGACGCTGCTCCTCCAGCACCACCGGACGTACGACCTCCAGGGGCTCGCGGTGAAGGCGCAGCTGCTGCTCGACACCCGGGGGGCCACTCCGGCGGGGGCAGCACACCGGCTGTGACGGACGGGCACCGCGTGGTGAGCGGGGGCGGCCGCGAATACCGGTGGGGCGATGTCACAGGCGACTGCTAGCCTGCGGCGTCACCTTGCGCACAGTCGTGCGCATCTGTCGCACACTCGTGCGCGCATCCGTCCCCGGGGGATTTTCACCATGAGCCAGCCCGTGCCGCCGCCCAGCCAGCCCCAGCCGCCCGCCGGCGGGCTGCCCGCCGGCGGGCAGCCCGTCGAGGGCAACCCGTACGCCGCCGCGCAGCCCGCGGCGCCGGCGGCGGCACCGACCGGGTCGCCCGCGGCCCCGCCCGCCGGAGCCCCCCTGCCGCCCCCGACCGGAGCGCCGGTCTACCCCGCAGCCCCGGGCGCGCCCACCGGAAACCCCTTCGCACAGCAGCAGCCCGGCCAGCCGGGCCAGCCGGGCCAGTTCGTGGGGACGCCGTTCGCGCCCGTCGCCGCTCCGGTCCGCAACAACCTGGCCCTCGGCCTGCTCGCCTCCTTCGGCACGGCCCTCGCGGTCGGCGCGATCTACGGCGGCATCACCGGCTCCACCGAGCGCGAGTTCGTCTACGCGGCGGTCGTCGTCGGCCTGCTCGTCGGCTGGGTCGCCGGCAAGGTCGGCGGCCGCAACCCCCTGCTGCCGATCGCCGCCGTGGTGTTCTCGCTGGGCTCGGTCTACTTCGGCCAGCTGCTCGCCGACGCGATCATGGCCTCGAAGCAGCTCCCGGTCTCCGTCTCGGACATGTTCTTCCAGCACTTCGGCGTGCTCCAGGACATCTGGAAGGAAGACACCGACTTCCTCAGCGTCGTCTTCTTCGGGATCGCCGGTTTCGCCTCGTTCTCGGCCGCCAAGAAGATCTCCGACTGACGAGTCCGGGCACACGCAGAGGGTCCCGGCCACCATGTGGTGGCCGGGACCCTCTGCGTGTGCGGTACGGATCAGCGGCGGTGCTGCGAGTCCGCCACCGTCACCTCGACGCGCTGGAACTCCTTGAGGTCGCTGTAGCCGGTGGTGGCCATCGCGCGGCGCAGGGCGCCGAAGATGTTCATCGAGCCGTCCGGGGTGTGCGACGGACCGGTCAGCACCTCCTCGGTCGTACCGACCGAGCCGAGGTCCACCAGCTTGCCGCGCGGCACGTCCTCGTGGACGGCCTCCATGCCCCAGTGGCGGCCGCGGCCCGGAGCATCGGTGGCGCGGGCCAGCGGGGAGCCCATCATCACGGCGTCGGCACCGCAGGCGATGGCCTTCGGCAGGTCGCCGGACCAGCCCACGCCACCGTCGGCGATGACGTGCACGTACCGGCCGCCGGACTCGTCCATGTAGTCGCGGCGGGCACCCGCCACGTCCGCCACCGCGGTCGCCATCGGCACCTGGATGCCGAAGACGTTGCGGGTGGTGTGCGCGGCGCCGCCGCCGAAGCCGACCAGGACACCCGCCGCTCCGGTGCGCATCAGGTGCAGGGCCGCGGTGTACGTGGCGCAGCCGCCGACGATGACCGGGACGTCCAGCTCGTAGATGAACTGCTTGAGGTTGAGCGGCTCGGCGGCACCGGAGACGTGCTCGGCGGAGACGGTCGTACCGCGGATGACGAAGATGTCCACCCCGGCGTCGACGACGGCCTTGGAGAACTGGGCGGTGCGCTGCGGGGAGAGCGCGGCGGCGGTGACGACACCGGAGTCGCGCACCTCCTTGATGCGCTGTCCGATCAGCTCCTCCTGGATCGGCGCGGAGTAGATCTCCTGGAGGCGACGGGTCGCGGTCTCGACCGGCATCTCGGCGATCTCGTCGAGCAGCGGCTGCGGGTCCTCGTGGCGGGTCCAGAGACCTTCCAGGTTGAGGACGCCGAGCCCGCCCAGCTCACCGATGCGGATGGCGTGCTGCGGGGAGACGACGGAGTCCATGGGAGCTGCCAGGAACGGCAGCTCGAAGCGGTAGGCGTCGATCTGCCAGGCGATCGAGACCTCCTTCGGGTCCCGGGTCCTGCGGCTCGGTACGACAGCGATGTCGTCGAATGCGTACGCCCGGCGGCCGCGCTTGCCGCGCCCGATCTCGATCTCAGTCACGATGTGTGGCCTCTTTCCCTCTACGTCTGCGCTGACCAGTATCCCCGACACACGGCGGAGGGGCGGCCCGGGGAACCCCGGCCCGCCCCTCCCGCACCGCGCGGGTGCTACTTCCTGCTGTAGTTCGGCGCCTCGACCGTCATCTGGATGTCGTGCGGGTGGCTCTCCTTGAGACCGGCCGACGTGATGCGTACGAAGCGGCCCTTGCTCTCCATCTGGTCGACGGAGGCGGCGCCCACGTACCCCATGGTCTGGCGGAGGCCGCCGACGAGCTGGTGGAGGACGTTGGCCAGCGGGCCCCGGTAGGGCACCTGTCCCTCGATGCCCTCGGGCACGAGCTTGTCGTCGGAGGACACCTCGGCCTGGAAGTAACGGTCCTTGGAGTACGAACGGCCCTGGCCGCGGGACTGCATCGCGCCCAGCGAGCCCATGCCGCGGTAGGACTTGAACTGCTTGCCGTTGATGAACATCAGCTCACCCGGGGACTCCTCGCAACCGGCGAGGAGGCTGCCCAGCATCACGCTGTCCGCGCCCGCGGCGAGCGCCTTGCCGATGTCGCCGGAGTACTGCAGACCACCGTCGCCGATGACCGGAACACCCGCGGCGCGGGCGGCGAGGGCGGCTTCGTAGATCGCGGTGACCTGCGGGACGCCGATACCGGCGACCACGCGGGTCGTACAGATCGAGCCGGGTCCGACGCCGACCTTCACGCCGTCGACGCCGGCGTCGATCAGGGCCTGGGCACCGTCGCGGGTGGCGACGTTGCCGCCGATGACGTCTATGCCGACGCTCGACTTGATCTTCGCCATCCAGTCGAGGGCGTTGCTGTTGTGGCCGTGCGAGGTGTCGACGATGAGGAAGTCGACCCCGGCGGAGGCGAGCGCCTGGGCGCGGTCCAGCGCCTCGGGGCTGGCGCCGACGGCCGCGCCGACCAGCAGACGGCCTTCGGCGTCCTTGGCGGCGTTCGGGTACTGCTCGGCCTTCTTGAAGTCCTTGACCGTGATGAGGCCCTTGAGGAGGCCCGCCTCGTCGACCAGCGGCAGCTTCTCGATCTTATGGCGGCGCAGCAGCTCCATCGCCTCCACGCCGGAGATGCCGACCCGGCCGGTGACGAGCGGCATCGGGGTCATGACCTCGCGCACCTGGCGCGAGCGGTCGGACTCGAAGGCCATGTCACGGTTGGTCACGATGCCGAGGAGCTTGCCCGCGCCGTCGGTGACCGGCACACCGCTGATGCGGAACTTCGCGCAGAGCGCGTCCGCCTCGCCGAGGGTGGCGTCGGGGTGCACGGTGATCGGGTCGGTGACCATCCCGGACTCGGACCGCTTGACCAGGTCGACCTGGTTCACCTGGTCCTCGATCGAGAGGTTGCGGTGCAGCACGCCCACGCCGCCCTGACGGGCCATCGCGATCGCCATCCGCGACTCGGTCACCTTGTCCATGGCGGCCGAGAGCAGCGGGATGTTCACGCGCACGTTGCGGGAGATCAGGGACGAGGTGTCGACCGCGTTGGGCAGGACCTCCGACGCGCCCGGCAGCAACAGCACGTCGTCGTATGTCAGCCCGAGCGTCGCGAACTTCTCAGGCACTCCGTCGACGTTTGCAGTCATGACACCTTCCCCAAATGGTCTTGATCGGTGCGGATGTCCATGCTAACGGCCTTCGGGGGTGTCTCATTCCACGAGCAAGATCGTCGGAGCGCTCCGTAGATTCCTACAGAAGCCCGGAACGCCGGGGAAACCGGGGGCCGGACCGGGAGACGCCGCCGCGGGTGCGGCCGAAGTCACTGCTCGGCGAGGGCTCGCAGCCGGCTGAGCGCGCGGTGCTGGGCGACGCGTACGGCGCCCGGGGACATCCCCAGCATCTGTCCGGTCTCCTCGGCGGTCAGTCCGACCGCGACCCGCAGGACGAGCAGCTCGCGCTGGTTCTCCGGGAGGTTGGCGAGGAGCTTCTTGGCCCAGGCGGCGTCACTGCTGAGCAGGGCGCGTTCCTCCGGGCCGAGGGAGTCGTCGGGGCGTTCGGGCATCTCGTCGGACGGGACGGCCGTGGAACCCGGGTGGCGCATCGCGGCGCGCTGGAGGTCGGCGACCTTGTGTCCGGCGATGGCGAAGACGAACGCCTCGAAGGGGCGGCCGGTGTCGCGGTAGCGCGGCAGCGCCATGAGCACCGCCACGCAGACCTCCTGCGCCAGGTCCTCGACGAAGTGACGGGCGTCACCGGGCAGCCGGTTCAGCCGGGACCGGCAGTACCGCAGTGCGAGGGGGTGGACATGGGCCAGCAGGTCGTGTGTCGCCTGCGCGTCGCCGTCCACGGCCCGATGCACCAGGGCAGCGATCACCGTCGTCTCGTCGTCGCGCATCGGACCATGGTGCCTCGGTGCCGACCGCTCCGCGCCATCGCGTTCAGAGTTGTGCACCGAAGCGTTACGAGCGGGTGCGCCGGATGTCATGTCCTGCGCCCTCCCCTTCCGCTGGATCCGCTGGTCCGAATCGTCGTTCCCGAGGAACTCCACAGCTCAAGGATGCGTCATCGGCCGGGAAGCGTCACCCACCGCCGCCGCGACCGGCCCGCCACGGGCGGGCGGCCCCACTCGTGCCCTCCGTCGCCCCGTCCGCGGGTCCGCGGACGGGGACGATTCCGGCACATGGGCACCGGCGGACCCTCAGCGCACCAGACCCCAGCGGAATCCGAGCGCCACCGCGTGGGCCCGGTCCGAGGCGCCGAGCTTCTTGAAGAGCCTGCGGGCGTGGGTCTTGACCGTGTCCTCGGAGAGGAACAGCTCGCGCCCGATCTCCGCGTTGGAACGGCCGTGGCTCATGCCTTCGAGCACCTGGATCTCGCGCGCGGTGAGCGTGGGGGCCGCACCCATCTCCGCGGACCGCAGCCGGCGCGGGGCGAGCCGCCACGTCGGGTCGGCCAGGGCCTGGGTCACGGTGGCCCGCAGCTCGGCGCGCGAGGCGTCCTTGTGCAGGTAGCCGCGGGCACCGGCGGCGACCGCGAGCGCGACACCGTCCAGGTCCTCGGCGACCGTCAGCATGATGATCCGGGCACCGGGATCGGCGGAGAGCAGCCGTCGGACGGTCTCCACTCCCCCCAGACCGGGCATGCGTACGTCCATCAGAATCAAATCCGAACGGTCGGCCCCCCAGCGGCGGAGTACTTCCTCGCCGTTGGCCGCCGTCGTCACACGCTCGACGCCGGGCACGGTCGCAACCGCGCGACGGAGCGCCTCTCGGGCGAGCGGGGAGTCGTCGCAGACGAGGACGGATGTCATGACCGTCCTCCGCAGCTGATGTGCGTCACCTTGAGCCTCCAGGCTGATACAAGTCGTCACCTGTGCGGTTGACCCCCTCGGACATGTGCCCGAGCCGGTTCGTCGCCAACCGCCTCCGCACTCTCAACGATGGTCACTCGAAAGAGTTACGGGTCGGACCGTAGGGTTCGGCACTCTACGTGAAGGTGCGCATACGGAGCGGATCGACGCGGGCGCTTCACCCTTCAACCGAAAGTCCACGGGTTGGCGTGCCCTATTTGGCGGGATTTCTTCCCTTTTGCTGGTGTCTGTGACTAGATTCGCAATCAGTCATATTTACATCTACTACGACCGTAGATGTACGGTCGTGACCTGGGTCACCGAGAACGCTCGGTCACTGAGGGTTCCCGGTCACCGAGGAACTGAGGATCGGCCACCGACGGACGACGACGGACTGCGACTGCCGGGACGACGTCTCCGGCAGAGCACGGTTTCGAGGGGACAAGCAATGGCAGATTTCTCCCGCCTTCCCGGACCCAACGCGGACCTGTGGGACTGGCAGCTGCTCGCGGCCTGCCGAGGGGTCGACAGTTCACTGTTCTTCCACCCCGAGGGCGAACGCGGAGCCGCCCGGAGCGCCCGCGAGACCTCGGCGAAAGAGGTGTGCATGCGCTGCCCGGTACGTGCCGAGTGCGCCGCCCACGCACTGGCCGTGCGCGAGCCCTACGGAGTGTGGGGCGGCCTGACCGAGGACGAGCGCGAAGAGCTGATGGGCCGCGCCCGCAACCGCCTGATCACGGCGTCCACCCACGCGGGTCCCGGCGACAGCGCGCGACCCGACTGAGCGGCCCGCGCCGCCCCGTACCGCAGGAACGTTTCACCATCCACGGTCCGCCCCGCCGGGACATCCACGGACCGGGGCAGCGTCGTGCTGTCAACGGGCCGTGCCAGTGGGCTCGCGCCGTCGGCGCCGTCGGCGCCGCCGCGCCGTCGGTACGACCGTGCCGTCAGCGGGCCGCCGCGAGCGACAGTTGTTCCAGCGTGGCCGCCACCGCCGGGACCCGGGCCAGGTCCGGCAGTGTCAGCGCCACGATCTCGCGCACGACGGGCGGCTCCACCGTCACGGTCACGGCCCCCTTGGGGCGTACCGACTCGATCGCCAGCGCGGGCAGTACCGCCACCCCGAGCCCGGCACCGACCAGCCCGATCACGGCGGGGTAGTCGTCGGTGGCGAAGTCGATACGGGGGGTGAAGCCGGACTCCTCGCACACCTCCACGAGCTGCCGGCGGCAGCGCGGGCAGCCGGCGATCCACGGGTCCCCGGCGAGCTCGTCGATGTCGATCGCCTCCGTCCCTGCCAGCCGGTGGTCCTCGGGCAGCAGGCCGATCAGCCGGTCGGCGAGCAGCGGGCGTACCACCAGGTCGCCCCAGTCGCCGTCGCCGCCCTCACCGCCGCCGCCGTCGCCCGTGTTTCCGTACCGGAACGCCAGCGCGATGTCGCAGTCCCCGTCGCGGAGCATCTCCACGGACCGGGGCGGCTCCGCCTCCACCAGCGAGACCTGGGTACCGGGGTGCTCGGCGCGCAGTGCGGCCAGGGCACCGGGGACCAGGGTGGAGCTGCCGCTGGGGAAGGAGACGAGCCTGACCCGGCCCGCGCGCAGCCCCGCGATGGCGGCGACCTCCTCTTCGGCGGCGGTCAGCCCGGCCAGGATGCCGGAGGCGTGCCGCACGAGGGCCTCGCCCGCCTGGGTGAGCCGCATCTCCCGGCCGGTACGGATCAGCAGGGGCGTGCCGACCGACGATTCCAGGGCCTTCATCTGCTGGCTGACGGCGGGCTGGGTGAAGCCCAGTTCGCGGGCGGCGGCGGAGAACGAGCCGGTGGTGGCGACGGCACGCAGGACGCGGAGATGACGGGCTTCGATCACCCCTCCACCATAAGCGTCGCTTCTGGTGATCGCGAAAAATAGGCATGCGGCTTTGATGTCCGCCGTTCTAACCTTTCCCCATGCATCTGCTGACCGTGAACATCGGAAGTCCCCGGCACTCCGAGCACTCCAGTGCCCGCGACGGCCTCACCGGCATCGACAAGCGCCCGGTGGAGGGGCCGGTGGCGGTGACCGACCCGGGTCCGAAGGGCACCGGCGGCAGCGGTCTGGCCGGGGACGCCGTCTGCGACCTGCGTCACCACGGCGGGAGCGACCAGGCGGTGTACGCGTACGCCCGGGAGGAGCTCGACGCCTGGGAGGAGAAGCTGGGCAAGCCGCTGCCCAACGGGATCTTCGGCGAGAACCTGACGACCCTCGGCCTGGAGGTCAGCGAGGCGCTGGTCGGCGAGCGGTGGCGGATCGGCCCGGACCTGGTCCTGGAGGTGACCGACGGCCGCGTACCGTGCCGGACGTTCGCGGGCCATGTACAGGAGGAGCGCTGGGTGAAGCGCTTCACCCAGGAGGCGGTCACCGGCGCGTACCTGCGGGTCATCACGCCCGGTTCGATCAGCGCCGGGGACCCTATCGAGATCGTCCACCGCCCGGACCACGAGGTGACCGCCTCCCTGGCGTTCCGCACGTTCACCGACCGCACCCTGCTGCCGAGCGTGCTCCCGGCGGGCGAGGCGCTGCACACCGAGTTGCTGAAGGCGGCGCGGGAGTACGTGGCGAAGCAGGGGGTCTGACGGACCGGGCGGGGCGGCCGGAGCCGTCCGGCCGGCTGCCGCCGTTCGCGATCGGCGAGGATGTGGCCCTCCTCCCCGCACGAAAGCGAGCCGGCACATGACGCAACCCGCTCCGGTGGACCTGATCCACCTCCCCGGTCCGGACGGGGAGCGCTGCGTCGTACGGGTCACGGGGCGGTCCGTTCCCGGTGCGCTGACCGGTCACGACATCCTGTGCGCGGAGGTGCTCCTCTCGGCGGGCTTCGCCGACGCCCGGCTCGACTTCCACCTCCTGCCCGTCGACCTGGACTCCTGGGAGCGGGAGCTCTCCGGCCTGGTTCCGGGCGGGACGGCATCCCTGGGCGGAGACGGCGAGCTGGGTCTCGGCATCCACGTCCACGAGGACGGCGGTTGGCTGTCGATCGAGGTGGATGCCCCGGACCGGATGACGGTTCTGTGGGGAACACGGCCCCACGAAGGCTGGATCGCCGAGCACCGGGAGCGCCTGGAGCAGGTCCGGCGGGTCTGGCCGCGCGAGGTCGTCGAGACGTCTCCGGGTGCCTACGCGTGGAGTCCCGGCCGGAAGCGGTGACGGCCCGGAGCTGTCCGGACGTACGGAGGCGGGGCCCCGCACACCTGGGTGTGCGGGGCCCTGCCTCGTAGAGCTTCGGACGGTACGTCAGGCGGCTTCGACGGCGGCCTTCGCGGCCGGGGCCTCGCCGGCCTCGTCCTTGTCGGCGGCCGGGCGGACGAGGCCCGGGATGAACGCGGCGACGGCGGCGGCGACCAGGGCGACGCCGCAGCCGACCGTCAGGCCGACGCGGAAGCCGTCCTCGGAGGCGAGGGTGTGGCCGCCGAGGTTGATGGTCATCTGGGCGAGGACCACACCGATGACGGCCGAGCCGATGGTCGTACCGAGCGAGCGCATCAGGGTGTTGAACCCGTTGGCGGCGGCGGTCTCGGAGATCGGGACCGAGCTCATGATCAGGGCGGGCATCGCGCCGTAGGCGAGGCCGACGCCGCTGTTGATGACGATTCCGACGATCATCAGGCCCCAGGCGGAGCCCATGAGGACGAGGGAGAGGCCGTATCCGGCGGAGATGACGAGCGCGCCGAGGACGAGGGCGATCTTCGGGCCGCGGGCGTTGATCAGCTTTCCGCCGAGCGGGGAGACGATCATCATCATCACGCCGCCGGGGGCCATCCAGAGGCCGCACGCGAGCATCGACTGGCCCAGACCGTAGCCGGTGGCCTCGGGGAACTGGAGGAGCTGCGGGGCGATCAGCATGAAGGAGTACATGCCGACGCCGACCAGGATCGAGGAGATGTTGGTCATGAGGACGCGGGGGCGAGCGGTGGTCCGCAGGTCGACCAGCGGGTCGCGGGTGCGGAGCTCGTAGAAGCCCCAGAGGCCCAGGGCGACGACGGCCACGGCGAACAGGCCGAGCGTGGTGCCGGAGGCCCAGCCCCAGTCGGCGCCCTTGGAGATGGCGAGCAGCAGGGAGACCAGGCCGATGGCGAGCCCGACCGCTCCGGGTGCGTCGAAGCGCTGGCCCTTGGCCCCGGCGGGGACGTCGGGGACGAAGGTGTGGATCAGTACGGCGACGATCAGCGCGAGCACCGCGGAGCCCCAGAACAGGACCCGCCAGCTCGTGTACTCGGCGACGGCGGCGGAGATCGGCAGGCCGAGGGCGCCGCCGATACCCATGGAGGCGCTGACCAGAGCGATCGAGCTGCTGAGCTTCTCGGCGGGGACCACGTCACGGAGGAGCGCGATGCCGAGCGGCACCATGCCCATGCCCATGCCCTGGAGACCCCGGCCGATGATCATCGGCACGATGGAGGAGGACAGCGCGCAGACCACGGAGCCGACGATCAGCGGGACGGCGCAGGCCAGGAGCATCCGGCGCTTGCCGAGGAGGTCGCCGAGGCGGCCGGTGACCGGCACGCAGACGCCCGCGACGAGCAGCGTGACCGTGATCACCCAGGCCGTGTTCGAGGAGGAGGTGTGCAGGATCTGCGGGAGCTCGGCGATCAGCGGGGTGACCAGGGTCTGCATGATCGCGGCGGCGGTGCCGGCGAGGGCCAGCGTGGTGATCACGCCGCCTGTGCGGGCCGTGGGCTGGGGGGCATCCATAACGCGATTCCTCGATGGGGGTCGGGACGGGAGGTCCGGGACGAAAATCGGGCGGGCTGGAGCGGGGCGGGGAAAGGGTGAGCATCGTACATTCCCATTGCATTATGCATGTCATGTGCTCGATGCACATCATGTGTCAGGATGGAGCCGGGCCACCCGGGACCCCGACGCACCGGCCCGGCAGGAAGCTGGAGGCAACCCACCCATGGACAGCGCGGTCAAGGACGTCGAGTACGAGCAGATGCTGCTCAGTCGGCACGGGCTCCTCAACCACCGCAAGGGCCGCCGCGAGGACGGCGTCCTGGAGCGGAGCGCGTACATCCTGCTCAGCCGCATACGCATCCAGGGGCCCATGTCCATCGGAGAGTTGAGCGAGGCCTTCGACCTCGACGTCTCCACGCTCAACCGCCAGACCACGGCCGCGATGCGCGCCGGGCTCGTGGAGCGCATCCCCGACCCGGCGGGCGGCATGGCCCGCAAGTTCCGCATCACCGCCGAGGGCGGCCGCATCCTCGACGAGGAGCGCGAGGGGACGGTCGCCTCCCTGGGCCGGGTCATGGTCGACTGGCCGCGCGAGGACGTCGCCGCCTTCGCCGACTACCTCCGCCGCTTCAACTCGGACCTGGAACGCCTCGGCGGCCGGCCCTGGCCCCGGCCCTGAGAGCGTCACGGGGCGCCGGAGTGTTCACCGGGCCGTCGCCGGACCGTCGGCACGGGGGAAGTCCCGGGCCTTGATCTTCGCCATCCGCCCGTCGGGGTGGTGCCAGACGATCCCCTCGCACCCGTCGGCCGCCGCCAGCGCGAGCACACCCGCACGGATACCGTCGAACGTCAGCTCCGGCACGGGGAGTCGCTCGGCACCGGCGTGCTCGACCAGCCGGTGCGCATCACTGCGCTCGGGGTTCCCGTTGATCCTCGGCCCGATCAGTTCGTACGTCCCCGGGAACCAGTCCCGGCCCCCGTCCGCGGCCAGCGCCTCCGCGTGGAACTTCGCGAAGGACGACCCCGCGACCGGCTCCCAGCCGACCGTCTTCCCCGTCGCCGGGTCGGTGGACAGGGGGACGAACTCCGGGGGCGCCGCCCGCCCGGCCCGCACCTCGCGCCGCGCCCACCAGGCCCCCGCCCCGTCCATCCGCAGGCACGTGCCGTCGTACTTGCGCGTGGCCACGCCCTCCCCGGAGAGCACCCAGCCGCAGCCGGGTGTCACCTCGGGGAGTACGCCCGCCGGGCGGGTCGAGAAGTCGCGCAGGAACAGCGTGGGAATCTTCCGCATCAGCCCATGGTGCGGCTCGAACCCGTCCTCGCGCAGCTGGATTTACCCCACACCGGAAGCCCGCCCCGCCCGACCGGAACGGGGTGACCGGGCCCGCCCTGGGGCCCTGCCCGGTCACCCCGTTCCGGCGCGCCCCGGTCCCACCCCGCCGTCGATGAGGCGCCGCAGCCTCGCCTTGCCGGGCGTACGGGGCACGCACTCCGGGGAGTTCGCGGGGTGGGCGTAGGCATCGGCCCGCGCCCCGGACATGCTGTCCGCCTCGGACACCAACACGGCCGGCCCGACAATGGCCTGATCGCAGTCCACACAGATCAACGGAACCTCCGCCATTCCTCGGCCAGACGCGACGCGGTGGCGCACCGTTCACCGGCCCGGCACGTCGAGCAGTGGATGGTATGCGTCAGATAGGCACGGTATGCGGCATCGGGCTCCGCCGCGCGAGGGCCCTCTCTTCGTGTGGTCACGTAGGAATTCGGCACCCGGGAGGCGACCGGATGAGGCCCGGCACAGCTTGGCCGAAAGCCTTTGCCTGCGGATGAGTCGCACGTTCCGCCCGGCCGCGTGCAGCCCTCGCGCCGAGGGCTCCGGCGATCCGGGGGCGCCCGCACGCCCTGGCGTCCGGGCGCCCGCACACGCCGGCGTCCACGGCAGGCCGTGACCCTTCCTCGGGCCGGAGCGGCGATGGATGTGAGTGCCCGGAGCCGGACTCGAACCGGCACGCCCCCGAGGGGCAGCGAGGTTTAAGCTCGCCGTGTCTGCGTTCCACCACCCGGGCTTGCGCGCGGCTCCGCGTCGGGACTTGACCCTATCGGGGGGCGCCCCCCATCAGCGGCGCAGTAGCGCGATGTTGTCTTATTTTATTGATCGTTTGATGGGGCGTCAGACCCCGCCCCGAGGTCATGACCACGCACCCGTCCCGATCATGGTCCTTCTCCCCGGCGAACGGGATTGACGGAAAGTCGCCGCACCCTTACGGACGAATGCGCCGGTCTTCAGCCACCGCTCGCCAGGGTCTCGCCACCCCTGCGCCTCCCCTGCGCCTCCCCGACCCCTACGCGGGAGGCCCGGCCACGTCGTTGACGCAGCGCAGCACCGGCTTCCGGGTGAGGGCCTCCGGGTCGTCGAGGCGGGCTCCGGTGACCCGGAAGACGGCGGTTTCGCCGGGGAGGAGGGTCGTGAGCATGTCGTCCACCCGGGCCGCCGGGTCCAGGCGGTCCGGGAAGAGCGCGAGGTCGCGCAGGAGGGTGTGGGCCGTCACCCGGACCTCGTAGGCGGCGGGATCGCCGGTGCGAGGGGTGACGGTCGCCGTCCAGCGGGCCGGGGGCAGGTCCACGGCGGTGTCCTCCGCGTAGAACTCCACGGTCCGCAGCTCCCCGAGCCGGACCACCAGCAGTTCGCGCGCCGGGTCGGCGGGGGCGGCGACGGACTGCGGGAGGGGTACGCGGGTGACGTCGCGGGCGGCCGTGGCGACGGGCAGCCGCTCCTCGGCCAGCACGGTGCCGTCGAGCGCGTGCCGGGTCAGGTGGAGGGTGCCCTCCCAGGGCTCGGCCGCGTCGTTGACCAGGTGGAGGGTGGCGTCACGGAGGACGGCGAGGCGGTCGGCGTAGACGGAACGCAGGGCGTACCAGAGGGGTTTGCGGCGGCCGTCGCCGTCGAGGGCGGACCAGGAGACGACGGGCCAGCAGTCGTTGAGCTGCCAGACGACGGAGCCCATGCAGTACGGCGTGTGGGAGCGGAAGTGGCGGATGCCGAAGGCGACGGCGCGGGCCTGGTTGAGCTGGGTGAGCCAGTGCCAGTCGTCGAAGGAGGCGGCGCCCGTGCCGCCCGGCCGCGGGAGGTGGTCGCCGAGCCCGCGCAGCAGTTTGGCGTCGCCGTCCTCGGCCTTCTGGTGGTGGGTCACGTACGGGGCGTCGGGCGCGAGCGGGCCGCTGATCGCGCGCCGGAGGGTGGCGTACGCGGGCGGGCCCTGGAAGCCGAACTCGGCGACGAAGCGGTGCGCGTGGTCGGCGTAGTGGCGGTAGTCGACCCGGTTCCACACGTCCCAGAGGTGGACCGTGCCCAGCGTCGGCTCGTTCGGGGGGAGTTCGGGCGATCCGGAGTAGGGCGAGCCGGGCCAGTAGGGGCGGGTGGGGTCGAGTTCGGCGCAGATCGCGGGGAGCAGCTCGTGGTAGTAGCCGTACCCCCAGGTGCGGTCCCCGAGTTCCTTGGCCCAGCCCCAGTCGGCGTGGCCCTCCAGGTTCTCGTTGTTGCCGCACCACAGGACGAGCGAGGGGTGCGGGGCGAGGCGGACGACGTTCTCGCGGGCCTCCGCCTCGACCTCGTCGTGGAGTGGTTGCTCCTCGGGGTAGGCCGCGCAGGCGAAGAGGAAGTCCTGCCAGACCAACAGGCCCTTTTCGTCGGCGAGTTCGTAGAAGTCGTCGCTCTCGTAGAGGCCGCCGCCCCAGACGCGTACGAGGTTGACCCCGGCGGCGACGGCTTCGTCGAGGCGGTCGGAGAGGTGCCGGCGGGTGATCCGGGAGGGGAAGCAGTCGTCGGGGATCCAGTTCACGCCCCGGACGAACACCGGCTCGTCGTTGACCGCGATCCGGAACGCCTCGCGCTCCAGGGAGACCGTGCGGAAGCCGGTCCTGCCCTGCCAGACCTGGTCGCCGAGCCGGACCTGGACGGCGTACAGCGGCTGCTCGCCGTGGCTGTGCGGCCACCAGCGTTCGGCCTGCGGGACGGGCACGACGAGGGTCGCGGTCGTCCCGTCGGCGGGGACGGCCAGCGCATGCCGCTCGCCCCCGATTTCGACGTGCGCGGCGAGCGCCTTCGGGCCGTCGCCGTGCTCGCCCCGGCGGTCCACGGTCAGCGTCGCGGTCAGGCGCGGTACGCCGTCGGGGTCCACGTCGCCGAGGAGCTTCACCCCGGCGATGCGGGGGCCGGTCCAGCTCTCCAGGGCGGCGGGGCGCCAGATGCCGGAGGTGACCAGGGTCGGGCCCCAGTCCCAGCCGAAGTTGCAGGCCATCTTCCGGATGAAGGCATACGGCTCCGCATAGGCGCCGGGGCGGTCGCCGAGCCGTTCGCGGAGCGCTTCGGCGTAGGCGTACGGGGCGGTGAAGCGGACTTCCAGGGTGTTGGCGCCCTCGCGGAGCAGGTGCTCGGCGGGGAAGCGGTAGGAGCGGTGCTGGTTGGCGGTGCGGCCGAGTTCGGTGCCGTTCAGGGTGACGGTGGCGACGGTGTCGAGGCCGTCGAAGCAGAGGTCCGCGCAGTCCTCACCGGCGGTCGACCGCTGGAAGGTGGTGCGGTAGGTCCAGTCGGTGCGGCCGATCCAGCCGAGCCGGGTCTCGTTGTCGTCCAGGTACGGGTCGTCGATGAGCCCCGCCGCGAGGAGGTCGGTGTGGACGCAGCCGGGGACGGTGGCGGGTATGCCGTCGGCGGGGAGGGGCACGGGGACCGGTCCGGCGGGGTGCAGGGTCCAGCCTTCGGCGAGGGGCAGTCGGTGGAGGGTCACGCGGTGATCCTTCCGCAGTCGGGGAGTCCGGCACAGGCCACGAAGTGATCTTCTTCGGCTTGGTGCAGCCCGCCACCGCCGTCCGGTTCCGGGGTGCCCCGGTGGTACGCGCAGCTCTCCACCGGCTCCGGCGGCTCCCAGGGGGTGTTGAGCCGGGGCACGGCGGCCAGCAGGGTCCGGGTGTACGGGTGCAGGGGGTTGCCGAACACCTTCTGGGTGTCGCCGCGTTCCACGACCCGGCCCCGGCGGAGCACCACGGTCCGCTCGGCGAGGTAGGTGCCGAGGGAGAGGTCGTGGGTGATGTAGAGGACGCCGAGGCCGCGTTCCTTCAGCCCGGCCAGCAGGTTGAGCACGTCGATGCGGGTGGAGGCGTCGAGCATGCTGGTGATCTCGTCGGCGACCAGGAAACTCAGGTCGAGCAGGAGGGCGCGGGCGATGAGGAGGCGCTGCAACTGGCCGCCGCTGAGCTGGTGCGGGTAGCGGCCGAGTACCTGCCCGGGGTCGAGGCGGACGTCCCGGACGGCCTTCTCGACCCGGCCGGCCCACTCGCGGTCGGGGACGCCGGAGTGGTAGGCGCGGCGGATCATGTCGAAGACACGGTCGGCCTTGAAGACGGGGTTGTAGCAGGAGAAGGGGTCCTGGAAGACGCCCTGGACGCGGCGGTAGAAGTCCTTGCCCGGGCGGACGGGGGCGCCGTCCAGGGTGAGGCTGCCGCCGGAGATCCCGGTGAGGCCGAGGATCATGCGCCCGATGGTGGACTTGCCGCTGCCGCTCTCGCCGATGAGGGAGACGACTTCGCCGGGTGCCGCGTCGAAGGAGACCCGGTCGACGGCGGTGACGGAGCCGCCGCCGAAGGCGCCCGCGCGGTAGGTCTTGGTGACTCGGTCCAGGGTCAGCATCATGCCTTCCAGCACGCGACGGAGTGACGGGGGGCGATCTCCACGACGGGCGGCTCCTCGGCGCAGCCGGCGTCGGCGAGCGGGCAGCGGTCGCGGAAGCGGCAGCCGGCCGGAGGGTCGAGGAGCGAGGGCGGGGAGCCCGCGATGCCGCTGAGCGGCCGGTCCCGGTGGCGTACGCCGACTTCGGGGAGCGAGCCGAGGAGCATCCGGGTGTACGGGTGGCGGGGTTCGGCCGTGAGGACCCGGGTCGGTGCCTTCTCGGCGAGTTTCCCGGCGTACATCACCATGATCGAGTCGGCGATGTGCGAGGTCAGGGCCAGGTCGTGGGTGATGAAGAGCATGCTGGTGACGAGGCCCGCGTCGCGCAGTCCGGTCAGTGCGGTGACGACCGCCTTCTGGGTGGAGACGTCGAGGGCGGAGGTGACCTCGTCGGCGATGAGGAGGGCCGGGTCGAGCAGGGTGGAGATCACCATGACGGTGCGCTGTTTCATCCCGCCGGACAGCTCGATCGGGTACCGGTCGAGCACACTGGGCTCCAGGCCCACCAGGTCGAGCCGGCGGTGGAGTTCGGCGGTGTCCACGCTCACCCCGCGCGAGGCGAGGAGTTCGCGGATCATGCGGCCGATGCGCCGGGTCGGGTTGAGGGCGCTCATCGAGTACTGCGGTACGAGCGAGATGCGGTGGAAGCGGAAGGCGTTCATCGCCCGGTCGTCGGCGATGGGCACGTCCTCGCCGTCGAGGGTGACGGTGCCGCCGGCGTGCCGCATCCGGCCGTCCAGCCGGATCAGGGACTTGCCGAGGGTGGTCTTGCCGCAGCCGGACTCGCCCGCCAGGCCCAGGATCTCGCCGTCGGCCACGTCGAAGCCGACGCCGTCCAGCGCCCGGACCTCGCCGCGCAGGGTGCGGTAGTGGACCCGCAGGTCGGTGACGGTCAGCGTCATGTGCTCAGGACTCCCTCAGCTTCGGGTTGAAGACCTCGTCGAGGCCGACGTTGGCGACGTACAGCGCGCCGACGATGGCGGTGATCCCGGCGCCCGGGGGCACGAACCACCACCACATGCCGAGTTGGAGCGCGCTCCACTGCTGGGCGCTCTGGAGCATCAGGCCGAGCGAGACGCCGCCGGTCGGTCCGAGGCCGATGAAGTCGAGCGAGGAGGCGATGAGGACGGAGCCGCCGAAGAGCAGGATGAACATCATGAAGAGGTAGGAGCTCATGTTGGGCGCGATCTCGCGGAACACGATCCGCCAGGTGCCGCTGCCGCTGAGCCGGGCCAGGTCCACGAACTCGCGGGTGCGCAGGGTGAAGGTCTGTGCGCGGATGGCGCGGGCCGCCCAGGGCCAGGAGGTGAGCCCGATGAACACGCCCTGTACGGGCACCGAGCGCACACCGAGGTACGCGTTGATGATGAGCAGCACCGCGAGCGCCGGGATCACCAGCACCACGTTGGTGACCATGGTGAGGAGTTCGTCGAGCACTCCGCCCCGGTAGCCGGCGAAGAAGCCGACGAGCATCGCGACGACGGCGGCGATGGCCCCGCCGACCGCGCCCACCAGGAAGGTGGCCCGCAGCCCGTGGACGAACTGCGCGTACACGTCCTGGCCGAAGGTGGTGGTGCCCATCCAGTACGTGGAGTCGGGCGGCGCGGCCTGTGGGCCGCCGTAGGCGTTCGGGTCGGTGGTGTCCAGCAGTGGCGGGCCGAAGAGCCCGAGGGCGAGCAGGAGGGCGACGACGGTGAAGCCGATCAGCAGCTTCGGGTTGCGTACGGCGTAGTGCAGGGTCTCGCGCGCGGGGCCGACCGCCTTCTTCTCCACGGGGGTCGCCACCGCCGCGCTGTCGCTCCCGGCCGGTCCGGGCGGTGCGCTCATGACTGGCCTCCTGCCATGCCGGTACGGGTCCGGGGGTCCACGAGGACGTACACGACGTCGATGACGAAGTTGGCGATCAGTACGCCGATGACGATGAAGAGGAACGCCCCCTGGAGCAGGAAGAAGTCCTGGTTCTGGATGGCGGCGAGGATGAGCGAGCCGAGTCCGGGATAGGCGAAGACGATCTCGGTGACCAGCGCCCCGGCCACCAGCACACCCAATTGCAGTGCCAGGCCAGTGACTTGGGGCAGTACGGCATTGCGGAAGGCGTACCGGCGGATGAGCCGCTGGGGCGCGCCGAGGGCGGAGAGGTACGAGGAGTAGTCGGACTCCAGCTCGTAGATGATCATGTTGCGCATGCCGATGGCCCAGCCTCCGAGCGCGACCAGGAAGAGCGAGAGGAACGGCAGCACCCAGTGGTGCGCCAGATCGAGGGCGAAGTCGAGGGTCCAGCTGGGCTGGATGTCCAGGCTGTAGCCGCCGGAGATCGGGAACCAGCCCGCCTTCGACCCGAGGGCCCAGGCGAGGATCACCGCGATCCACATGTACGGCATCGCGGTCAGCAGATAGCCCGCCGGGAGCACCGTGTTGTCGAGCACCTTGCGGCGGGCGGCGAGCGCGCCGGCCCAGTTGCCGACGATCCAGCTGAGCAGGACGGCCGGGATCATCAGCCCCAGGGTGTACGGGAGGGCGTCGAGCAGTACGTCGGAGACGGGCGTCGGGAACACCCAGACGGAGAGACCGAAGTCGCCCTGGAGCAGGGCGCTCCAGAAGTGCAGGTACTGCTGCCAGACGGGCTCGTCGAAGCCGAAGAGGTTGTTGTAGTAGGCGTGCATCGCCTCGGCGGCCTCCGGCTGGGAGACGCGGGCGCGGGAGACCATGGAGGCCACCGGGTCGCCGGGCATGAAACGCGGGATCATCCAGTTGACGGTGACCGCGACGACGAAGGTCAGCGCGTAGACCAGGAGTTTTCGGGCGAAGTAGCGGCGCAAGGGAGCTCCCGTCGAGGTGCCCCGCCGGGCGCGCGCCATGTCGGGTGGGTGCGCGGAGGGGGGCGTACGGATGGCCGGGCGGCGGTGTGGGCAGCGGCGGTGGGCGTGAGTGGGCGCCTCGCGCGGGCAGGAGCGCGCGGGCAGGAGCGCGCAGGGAGGAGCGCGCGGGCAGGCGCGTGAGCGGCGGCCGGGACCGGTACGGGCGGCGGTGCGCCCGCCCCTACCGGTCCCGCCGTGGGCTACTTCGCCGGCTTGAGCTGGGTCAGCATCTCGAAGCCGCCCATCTCCAGCCAGTTGCGCCAGAGCGCCGGGGCGTAGGCGGGCGCTCCCGCCTTGTCCGAGGGCCAGTTGGTCCAGGTGCCGGTGGTGGACTGCGACCAGAGGCCGTTGTACCAGAGCGGGATGATCGGCATCTCGTCCAGCTGGATCTTCTGGAGCTTGCTGGTGACCGCCTTCATCCCGGCGGCGTCGTCGGTCGGCACCGCGCCGAGCTGCTGGACCAGCTGCCACGCCTCCTCGTTCTCGTACCGCCCGAAGTTCACCGTGTTCTGCTGCTTCTGCACGGGGAGTTGGAACATGTACTCGTAGTACGTCCACGGAGTGTTGGACAGCTGGCGGTCGTTGTTGATGACGAGGTCGAAGTCCCCCTTGGCGCGCTGCTCGTTGAGCGCGTTCTGGTCGGGGAACTCGGTGGTCACCGAGATGCCCGCGGACTTGGCGCCGGCGGCGATGACCTTGGCGGCCTCCATCCAGTCGGTCCAGCCGGTGGGCACGGCCAGCTTGAGGGAGATCTTCGAGCCGTCCTTGTTCTCGACCAGCCCGTCACCGTCGGTGTCGCGGTATCCGGCGTCGGCGAGGATCTTCTTGGCACCGCCAGTGTCGTAGGAGAACCCGTCGGAGGCCACCACGCCCTTGTCGATGTACTGGTCCCACTGCGGGAGCAGGCCGGTCGGGTCGGCCTTCTTCACCAGGTCGCCGTAGACGCCCTTCACGATCTTGTCGATGTCCACGGAGGCGGCGAGCGCCTTGCGGAAGGCGGCGTCGTCCAGGGGCTTGCGGGTGGTGTTGGGCACCAGCCAGGCGGTGTTGGCGGAGAGCATGTAGGGCGGCTGGTCGTAGTACGAGACGACCTTCTTGGCCTTGACCAGCGAGGAGGCGCCGGGCAGGAAGTTGTTGCTCAGGTCGAGCTGGCCCTGTCCGAGCTGGCCGATGACGACCTCGTTGCTCGGGTTGGAGACGTCCACGATGTAGCGCGGCGCGGGCGTCATGCCGAGCGCCTTGGTGCCCCACCAGTCGTCGCGGCGCTGCCAGACCACCCGGTCCTGGGACTTGCTCTTGAGGGTGTACGCCCCGCTGCCGACCGGCTTGTCGTTGACCCCGTTGAGGATCTCCTCCTCGGAGCGGCCGCTCCACACGTGTTCGGGGACGATCGGCCGGCCGTAGAGGGTGAAGTCCCACTCCTGGTAGTGGGCCGTCGTGAAGGTGAAGCGGACGGTGGTGTCGTCCACCGCCTCGGCGCCGGAGAGCCAGCTCCACAACGAGTGGAAGGAAGACGCCTCGATCTTGCCGAGGCCGTAGGAGTAGGCGACGTCCTTGGCGGTGAGCGGCTTGCCGTCGGCCCAGGTGATCCCGGGCCGCAGCTTCAGCTCGTAGGTCTTCGCGTCCTTCCAGCCGCCGGACTCGGCCAGCCAGGGGGTGAGCTTCCCGGCGTTGGGGTCGAAGTGGAACAGCGTCTCGTAGACCAGCCCCTTGGTGCCGGTGGCGTGGTCCCAGTCGCGCAGCGGGTTGTAGTTGGCCGGCGGCCCCCACTGCGTACCGGTGGTGTAGAGCGTTTCGCCGCGCGGTAACGCCCCACCCTTCGCGCCGTCCGCACCCTTGCCCGTCGCGGGGCTCCCTCCGGTGCACGCGGTGGCGGTGAGCGCGATCACGGCGAGTGCGCCGGCGAGCCGCACCCGGATACCCGTACCCATAGCCCTTCCTCTCCCCGCCGTCCCTGCGAGCGGAGTCACTGAACCGGGTAAGTGCCGTGAAGGTATGGGCGCCCCGAGGGCGTGTCAAGGGTTCGCGGGAGCGCTCCCACCCTTGTTACGTACGGGAGTTGACGGTACGTTCGAGTTCAGGGGAGGGGATTCGGGGGCACGTGCGGACGGCCGTGGAGGGGCGGCACGGAGGGGGCCAGAGGGCTACGATGCCGGTGGACACGAACCGGTTAAGCGAGGTCCCATTGCCCAAGAACCGCCCGACGATCGCCGACATCGCGCTGCGCGCCGGGGTCTCCAAGGTCGCGGTGTCCTACGCGCTCAACGACCGCCCGGGGGTGTCGCCCAGCACGCGGGCCGCCATCAAGGCCATCGCCGAGGAGATCGGCTGGCAGCCCAACAGCGCGGCCCGCGCGCTCACCCGCGCCCGCGCGGACACGGTCGGCCTCGCGCTCTCCCGCCCCGCCCGGATGCTGGGGGTGGAGCCGTTCTTCATGGAACTGATCAGCGGCATCGAGAGCGAACTCTCCACCCGTGGCTATGCGTTGCTGCTCCAGATGGTGAGCGGTCCGGCGCACGAGCTGGAGGTGTACCGGCGCTGGTGGGGCGAGGGCCGGGTGGACGGCGTCTTCCTCGCCGATCTGCGCGAGACGGACGCCGTCCATGGCGAACCGGACCCCCGCGTCACGGGGGTCGCCGGGCTCGGTCTGCCGGCCGTCGCGATCGGCCACCCGTCGGCGGCCGGTCCGCTGACGCCGGTGTGGTCCGACGACGCGGGGGCGCTCCGCGACACCGTGTCGTACCTGCACGCGCTCGGCCACCGCCGGGTGGCCCGGGTCGCCGGGCTGGCGGAGCTGACGCACACCCGGATGCGCGACCGGGCGCAGCGGGAGATCTGCGCCGGACTCGGCCTGGGCGAGCCCGTGGTGGTGCACACCGACTACTCCGGGGACGAGGGCGCGCACGCGACCCGCCGACTCGTCAGCGCACCCGACCGGCCGACCGCGATCATCTACGACAACGACATCATGGCGGTGGCGGGGCTCTCGGTCGCCCAGGAGATGGGGCTCGACGTGCCCGCCGATCTCTCGCTGGTGGCCTGGGACGACTCGCAGCTCTCGCAGGTGGTCCGGCCGCCGCTCACCGCGCTCCGCCGGGACATCCCGGCGTACGGGGCGCTGGCCGCGCGCACTCTGCTGACGCTGGTCGCCGAGGGTGCGGCCGAGGGCCGGGAGGACACCTCGGCCCGTCTCGTCCCGCGCGGCTCGACGGCACCGCCGCGCTGACCGGCGGCGACCCCATCCGCCCCTGACCTGCCGCGACGGGCACCGGCCGACCCACCCCGGCGGTCCGGCGGCCCGGAGCGGACCCCCTACGTGCGGGTGTCATACCGGAGGAGGAGGCGGGCACCACCCCGGTGCGACTCAAGAGGGCCACCGAACGGGCACGGGGACTGACGACCGGGCCACCGGGGAGACGGGAGGATGAAGGGGCCCCTGAATCCCACGGCCCCGCCGGCCCCTCCGGTCGCGGTCCGGCCCCGGGGGCGTCCGGCCCCGAGGCCCCCCGGCTTTCCCGCCCCCGTGTCCCCCAGGAGTGTCCCTGTGACCACCGCACCCCCCGTCCACCGTGCCACCGGCGTCGCCGCGCGCGCCACGGAGCTGTCGAAGGTCTACGGCCAGGGCGAGACCCAGGTGGTCGCCCTGGACCGGGTCTCCGTGGACTTCCCGCAGGGCGAGTTCACCGCGATCATGGGCCCGTCCGGCTCCGGGAAGTCCACGCTGATGCACTGCGTGGCCGGGCTCGACACCTTCAGTTCCGGGTCGGTGCGCATCGGCGAGACCGAGCTGGGGTCGCTCAAGGACAAGCAGCTCACCCAGCTCCGCCGGGACAAGATCGGGTTCATCTTCCAGGCGTTCAACCTGCTGCCGACGCTGACCGCGCTGGAGAACATCACGCTGCCGATGGACATCGCGGGCCGCAAGCCCGACGCCGCCTGGCTCCAGCAGGTCATCGACATGATCGGGCTCGCGGACCGGCTGAAGCACCGGCCGACGCAGCTCTCCGGCGGCCAGCAGCAGCGGGTGGCGGTGGCCCGTGCCCTCGCCTCGCAGCCCGAGATCATCTTCGGTGACGAGCCGACCGGGAACCTCGACTCGCGGTCCGGCGCGGAGGTCCTGGGCTTCCTGCGCAACTCGGTGCGCGAGCTGGGCCAGACGGTCGTGATGGTGACCCACGACGCGGTCGCCGCCTCCTACGCGGACCGGGTCATCTTCCTCGCGGACGGCGCGGTCGTCGACGAGATGGCACGGCCCACCGCGGACGGCGTGCTGGACCGGATGAAGGCGTTCGACGCCAAGGGCCGCACCAGCTGACACCCGGCTGCGGTATCCCGTACCACCCACCCCGCCCCGTCCCCCGGGCGCGCCCGCTCTCCTCCGGTCCCTCCCGGACCTGATCCCAGGACACACACATGTTCCGTACCGCCCTGCGCAATGTGCTCGCGCACAAGGCCAGGCTGTTGATGACCGTGCTCGCGGTCATGCTCGGCGTCGCCTTCGTCTCCGGCACGCTGGTCTTCACCGACACCCTCGGCAATGCCTTCCGCAACCAGTCCGCCAAGAGTTACAAGGACGTCGCGGTCGCCGTCTCGACCTCGGCCGGCCGCCACGACACGGACACCTCCGGCATCCCCGACGCCACCCTGGAGAAGATCCGGGCGCTGGACGGCGTGGCGGAGGCGACCGGGCGGGTCTCCGGGTTCGCCGGTGCCGCCGGCCGTGACGGCAAGCTCATCGGCGACGGCTGGTCCACCAACGGCGGCAACTTCGCCCCCGGCAAGAACGGCAAGGACTCCTTGTACACCTTCACCTCCGGCGACGGCCCGGTGGAGGACGGCCAGATCGCCATGGACCGCGCCTCGGCCGACAAGGGCGGGTACCACGTCGGCGACACCGTGCGTGTGGCGACCAACGGTCCGGTGAAGGAGTACGCCCTCACCGGTGTCTTCACCACCGAGGACGGCGCGGTCAACGCGGGCGGCAGCCTGGTCCTCTTCGAGCAGGCCACCGCGCAGCGGCTGTTCCTGCGGGCCGGTGAGTTCCAGGAGGCCACGGTCGTCGCCGCGCCCGGCGCCTCCGACACCCGGCTGCTGGCCGAGGTGAAGACCCTGCTGCCCCGGGGGGCCGAGGCCCGCACCGGGCAGGCCCTCGCCGACGAGCAGGCGAAGCAGATCGAGGACGGGCTGGGCAACCTCAACACGATCCTGCTGGTCTTCGCCGGGATCGCGCTCTTCGTGGGTGTCTTCCTGATCGCCAACACCTTCAGCATGCTGATCGCCCAGCGCACCAGGGAACTGGCCCTGATGCGTGCCGTCGGCGCCTCCCGTCGGCAGGTCAAGCGGTCGGTGCTGATGGAGGCGGCCGTGGTGGGCCTCATCGCCTCGGCGGTGGGCTTCGCGCTGGGTGTCGGTCTCGCCGCCGCGCTGCGCTCGGCGATGGGCGTGATCGGCGGGAAGATCCCGGCGGGACCGCTGGTCGTCGCCCCGCTCACGGTCCTCGCCGCGTTCGGTGTGGGGGTCGTGATCACGGTGCTCGCCGCCTACCTGCCCGCCCGCCGGGCCGCGAAGATCGCGCCGGTCGCCGCCATGAGCAGCGTGCACGCGGTGGCGACCACCCGTTCGCTGGTCGTACGGAACTCGATCGGCGGGGCCATCACCCTGCTCGGAGCGGCCGGGATCATCGGTGGCGCGGCCGCCGGCTCGGACGGCAGGCCGCTGATCGCGGGCGGCGCGTTCCTGGCGCTGATCGGGATCATCGTGCTGATCCCGCTGCTGTCGCGGCCGGCCATCGCGCTGGTACGCCCGCTGCTGACCCGGGTGTTCGGGGTGTCGGGCAAGCTTGCCGCGCAGAACGCGGTGCGCAACCCGCGCCGCACCGGCGCCACCGCCTCCGCGCTGGCGATCGGGCTGACCCTGGTCACCGGCATCTCGGTGCTGGGCGTCACCCTGGGCCAGGCGGTCGACCGGATGACGACGGACAACATCAAGGCCGACTACATGGTCTCGATGGCGAGCGGCGACGCGCTGGACACGTCCGCCCTCACCGCGCTGCGGAAGGCGGACGGCGTCACCGCGGTCTCCCCGCAGCAGGCGAACTGGCTGACGGTGAACGGCAGGCACCACGCGGCGTCCGGGGTCACTCCGGGCGACGTGGAGAAGGTCTTCACGCTCAAGACGGTCACGGGTTCGCTGGACTCGCTCGCCCAGGGCAGGATCGCGGTCGACAGCGACACCGCGCGGACGAACCACTGGAAGACCGGTGACACCCTGCCGGTGACCTTCGAGGACGAGAAGAAGGGCGAGGTGACGATCGGCGCGGTCTACGAGGCCAACGAGTTCGTCTCCCCCGTCCTGCTCCCCGAGGACCTCGCGAACGCCCACACCGAGACCCCCGACATCCAGGAGATCTGGCTGACGACCGACGGCGGTGCCTCCGCCACGAACGAGCGGGCCGTCGTGGACGCGCTGGGCGACAACCCGGCGATGAGCGTGATGGACCGGCAGGACATGCGGGACATGTTCGGCGGCTTCGTGAACCTGGCGCTGAACATCATGTACGGCCTGCTGGCGATGGCGCTGCTCATCGCGGTGCTCGGGGTGGTCAACACACTGGCCATGTCGGTCTTCGAGCGCAAGCAGGAGATCGGGATGCTGCGGGCGATCGGCCTGGACCGGGCGCGGGTGAAGCGCATGATCCGGCTGGAGGCGGTGGTGATCTCGCTCTTCGGCGCGGTGGTCGGCGTGCTGCTCGGGACGTTCCTCGGGTGGGCGATCGGCCGCACGATCGCCTCCGCCCTCCCCGACTACGCGCTGGTGATCCCCTGGGGCCGCATCGGGATCTTCCTGCTGCTGGCCGCCCTGGTGGGTGTGCTCGCCTCGCTCTGGCCGGCCCGCAGCGCCGCGCGGCTGAACATGCTGACGGCGATCAAGACGGAGTGACGCGGGGCTGTCCCGCAGTGACGCGGATCTGTCACGCACCAGGGGCCGGGGACCGCACGGATGCGGTCTCCGGCCCCTGGTGCGTGGCGGTACGTCAGTCGCCGGCGGAGGCGGTCCACCGCCGGGACCGGGCGGGCATCCGGGAGTGTCCGGAGTCCGTCGGCTTCACGGCGAGGATCTGGTTGACGCCGATCTTGTTGTGCTCGAAGGAGAGAGCGGAGGCCGCCATGTAGAGCCGCCAGACCCGGGCGCGCCCGGGCGAGGTGGCCGCCACCGCGGCGGTCCAGTTGTCCTCCAGGTTGGTCACCCACTGACGCAGAGTCAGGGCGTAGTGCTCACGCAGCGCTTCGACGTCCCGGGCCTCGAAGCCGGCCTCTTCCAGAATGCCGAGCGTCCGCCCCACCGGAGCGAGTTCGCCGTCCGGGAAGACGTAGGCGTCGATGAACTCGTCGATGTGGTAGGCCTCTTCGTCCTTCTCGGGACGGCGGGCGATCTGGTGGTTGAGGAGTCGGCCGCCGGGCTTGAGGAGGGCGAACAGGTCGTCGGCGTATTCGCGGTAGCGGACCGAGCCGACATGTTCGGCCATACCGATGGAGGAGATCGCGTCGTAGGGCCCGTCGCGCACGTCCCGGTAGTCCTGCACCCGGATCTCGATCCGGTCCGTCAGCCCCTCCTCGGCGACCCGCTTGCGGGCGTAGGCGGCCTGTTCGGTGGAGAGGGTCACGCCGGTGACGACGGCGCCGTACTCGCGGGCGGCGTGGATGGCCATGGAGCCCCAGCCGCATCCGACGTCGAGCAGGCGGTCGCCCTCCTTGAGGGCGAGCTTGCGGCTGACGAGGTCGAGCTTGTCGCGCTGGGCGCTCTCCAGGGTGCCGCCGTCCTCCCAGTACGCGCAGGAGTAGACCATCGACGGGCCGAGGACCATCTCGTAGAAGTCGTTGCCCACGTCGTAGTGGTGGCTGATGGCTTCCTTGTCCCGGCGCCTGGTGTGCAGCGGGCCGGTGCGGCGGCGGTGCATCTCCTCGGCGGGCGGGGCGGGCGGCGGGTAGGGGCCCGCGAGCTGGGCGAGGCCCTTCCCGAAGGCCCGGACCTTCGGGTCGCGCAGCGGGTGGACCGTCTCCTTGGCGTCGACGCCCCGGTCCCAGAGGAGGGAGGCGATGCTGGCGAGCGCCTCGTACAGATTGCCCTCGACGTCGATCTCGCCGGCCACCCAGCCCCGGGCCAGCCCCAGCTCGCCCGGCTTCCACAGCAGCCTGCGCAGGGCGCGGCGGTGGCGGATGACGAGAGCGGGGGCACCCGGCGGTCCGGCCTCGCTGCCGTCCCAGGCCCGGATACGGACCGGAAGAGGTTCTCCGAGCAGTTCCGTGAGAAGAGCGGTCAGCCGCGACGCGGCGTCTGCCATGGCGCACACCTCCGTGGTGGTGTTTCCCAAAATGCCCATATGCGTACACATGCATCATCGCCCCGCCGACGCGCCTCAGCGCCACGACGAGGTAACACATGCGTCAACTCTGGCCGCAGCTACCGTCATCCCGCTACTGGGCAATGCTTGGGCAAAATGCATGTAGATACCAAGTATTGGTCGGTATCGCGACTGCCCCGAGGGCGGCCGGCCCGACGGGCGACCCGCCCGGGTACGCCGAAGGGACCGTCCGCACCACGGATGGCGGACGGCCCCTTCGGGTCGTACAGGTCGTACAGGTCGTGCGCCGACGGCTCCGCGTACGGAGCCGAGCACCCTCGCGGGAGCGCCGGGGTCAGGAGGCCTTGGCCTTCTCGCCCTCGGGCTTCGCGGCGGCGGGAGCCGGAGCCGGCTTGGCCGCCTCGTAGAACTCCTCGCGCGGCGTCTCCATGGCACCCAGGGAGACGACCTCACGCTTGAGGAACATCGCGAGGGTCCAGTCGGCGAAGACGCGGATCTTGCGGTTGAACGTCGGCATCGCCATGCCGTGGTAGCCACGGTGCATGTACCAGGCGAGACGGCCCTTGAGCTTGATCTTCACCTTGCCCATGACGATCATCGCGACGCCCTTGTGCAGGCCGAGACCGGCGACCGCACCCTTGTTGGCGTGGCTGTACTCCTTCTGCGGGAAGCCCCGCATGCCGGAGACCACGTTGTCGCCGAGGACCTTGGCCTGACGCAGCGCGTGCTGGGCGTTCGGCGGGCACCAGGCGTTCGGGTTGCCGGCGCGGCGGCCGACCATGTCCGGAACCTGGGCGTTGTCGCCGGCGGCCCAGATGTAGTCGGTGCCCTGGACCTGGAGCTTCTCGCTGGTGTCCACGTGGCCACGCGGGCCGAGCGGCAGACCGAAGCGGGAGAGAGCCGGGTTCGGCTTCACACCGGCGGTCCACACGATGGTGCTGGAGTCGACCTCAAGGCCGTTCTTCAGCACGACGTGGCCGTCGACGCAGCTGTCCATGGAGGTGGAGAGGTAGATCTCCACACCGCGGGACTCCAGGTGCTCCTTGCCGTAGGCGCCCAGCTTCGGGCCCACCTCGGGAAGGATCTTGTCGGCGGCGTCGACGAGAACGAAGCGCATGTCCTCGCGCTTGACGTTCGTGTAGTACTTGGCCGCGTCCCGGGCCATGTCCTCGACCTCACCGACGGTCTCCGCACCGGCGAAGCCACCGCCGACGAAGACGAAGGTCAGCGCCTTGCGGCGGATCTCCTCGTCGGTCGTGGAGTCAGCCTTGTCCAGCTGCTCCAGGACGTGGTTGCGCAGGCCGATGGCCTCCTCGATGCCCTTCATACCGATGCCCTGCTCGGCGAGGCCGGGGATCGGGAAGGTGCGGGAGACCGCGCCCATCGCGATGACGAGGTAGTCGAAGGGCAGCTCGTAGGCCTCGCCGACGATCGGCGCGACCGTGGCGACCTTGCGCTCCTGGTCGATGGTCGTCACGCGACCGGTGAGAACCTCAGCCTTGGGCAGCACGCGTCGCAAGGGGACGACGACATGCCGAGGCGAGATGCTGCCTGCAGCAGCTTCGGGAAGAAAGGGCTGGTACGTCATGTACGAGCGCGGGTCGACGACCGTGACGGTCGCCTCTCCGTAGCGCATCTTCTTGAGAATGCGTCGAGCTGCGTACAGGCCTACGTACCCACCGCCTACAACGAGGATCCTGGGACGCTCCGTGGTGCTCATGCAATCGAGTATCCACCCCATCCAGGGGGGCAGCTCGTGAGCCCCTTCACAAGGTTGGGTGCCCCCTCTGCTACACTGCGCGGCCCGCGTGACCCAGGTCATGCTTCATCAGGGGAACCACAGCCTCCCGGCGAACGTTGTTCACCGCCCGTGAGCTGGCTTTTGGCCCCGGAACGGCGACTCGCGACCGCCCTTTCACCCCCTCGCTCCACCCTGCGCGCGCCACGCGGGGGACACCCGCGCGTACCGCACAAACCGTACGCACAGGCACGTTCGCACCCGTGAGAGCGAAGAACTTGCCCCGAGCGGACCGAATTCCTTGTGAAGAACTTCACGAACTTGGTCGCCGCGCCCGCCCGGTCACCCCCGCCGAGGCGCCAGGAAGCCGCCCGGAAGCCCCAGTAAAGCATCAGAGGTGCAGGCCGGGCCGCATGTGAGCGCACAAATTCCGGGAGGTGAGCTTGCGTCCGGAGAGCCCGGGAAAGGGGGTGCGCGCCGGGCTCCGGGGGCGGCCCGGGCGGCCGGACGCGCGGACCCGCCCCGGGTGCGCACACACTGGACATATGACCACAAGGAGAACCGTGTCGGTCCGGGAGGCCTGCGCGAACCCGTCGGCCCCCATCGACCACGCCGAACGGGGCGAACCCACGGTGATCACACGCGACGGCACCCCGGTGGCGGCCGTGGTGCCGATCGCGGACTTCGAGGCCCTGGAGGAAGCGGCCGACGTGCTCGACATGGAGGCGGTCCTGGCCGGCGTCGACCCCACCACGACCGTGGCCGAGCTGCTGACGGACGTACTCGCCGACCACCAGGGCCCGCCGGACGGAGAAGAGGAAGCGGAGGGGGATGCAGGGGAAGGAGGAGCAGAGGCACGCTGAGCCCTCCGCCCGGCCTCTCCCTCTCTCGCCTCCCCCTCTCCCTTCTCTCCCCCTCCCCTCCCGGGTCTCAGTCGCTGCGGCGGACGTACAGCCGGTTGCCCTTCGGCCCGGTCCACTCCACCCGCACGACTCCCGGCACGGCGGAGTCCGCGAGACGCGAGGCGTTGGACCAGTGACCGAAGTTCGGGTTGCGGAAGAACGTCGCCCACAGCTGCCCGCGGTGGTCCTCGAAGAAGTTGTTGTGGCCGGCGCCGACGCCGACCGTCCACCGCTGCGAGTACGGCCCCTCGAAGGTGTCCGAGACGGCGGCGACGGCGTCGTACTGGTACTGGACCCGTCCGGCCGCGGCAGTGTCGTACCCCTGGCGGGTGCTGCCGTCGGCGTTGACGGAGGTCCGGTCCCAGGCGGCCTGGAGCAGGAAGTACTTGCCGCCGTACTTGAACACGTACGCACCCTCGAGATACGGCTCCGGGGAGTACGGGGTCTGCCGGAACGCGGGGAGGCCCGTCGTGGGGACGATGTCCTCCATGTCGTCCCGGAACTTCGCGTACAGGTTGTTGTGCAGCACGAGCCAGGCGTCGTCGCCCTCGGAGTACAGGCTGCCGTCGATGTGGTGGTAGGCGCCGGGCGCGATGAACGCGGGGCCGCCGATGAAGGAGTCCCCGAAGGGCTTGTCGAGGTTGCCCTCGATCAGCCGGTACGGGCCCTCCACGCCGCCCTCGCTGACGAGCATGAACGAGCCGACCTTCCGCGAGTGGTCGCCCATGCACGCGACGATGTACCACCTGCCGCCGACCCGGTGCACCTCGGGCGCCCACGCCTCACCGCGCTTGCCGAACTGGGAGTCGTACCAGTACTCCTGCCACGGAGCGACGACCGTACGGCCCGGCCGGTTCTCCCCCACGAACTCGGGCGACCACACCTTGCCCTTCTCCTCGCCGGGCCGGATGCCGGTCGTGTCCACCAGTTTCCAGGGCCCCTTGAGGTCGCGCGCCGTCCACACGAAGATCCCGTCGTTCCACGGGCCGGCCGCTTCGAGGCCGGGCACCCGGGTGGTGCCGGTGGCGACGTAGAGGGGCCGGCCGTCGACCTCGAAGCAGTTGACGTACGTGTCCCGCATCCAGACCCGCCCGAGCTCCTCGTCGCGCGGGCGCAACTCCAGGGGCAGCACGAAGGAGTTGTCCTCCCTCGGCCAGAGGTCCTCACGGGTGTCGGCGGCGCCGTACGGCGCCGGGTCGGGCCAGTTCGCCGGGTACCGGCCCTGCCCGCGACCGGACGCCTCCTTCGGTGCGGCGTGCGCGGCAGGCTCGGGCGAGACGGCTTGCGCGGCCGGTGCGGGCAGCGCCACCGCCGCCCCCAGCCCGGCGGCCCCGGCCAGCAGGGCCCTGCGTCCGACGGGCGATCGGTTCTCGTGGCTGGTCATGGGTCAGCTCTCCTTCGGCGTACGGGTATCGGGTGCGGGCTTCCGTGCGGGCACGGCGGCACCGCGCCGGGCCGGCACACGGGGAGGAACGACCGCCCCCCGCACGTCCCGTGCGCACGGCGGCCATGACTGACGGAGCGTCGGCACACGTGCTCAACGCCCTTTGCTTCTCAGGACTTTGAAAGGTCAGCGCGAATCCGGACAGCCGGCCCGGCCACGGCGCGGCACGCACGACCTGCGTGCCACGACCCGCTCGCGACGAGCCTGGGGACCAACCTCGGACGGCATGGATCCAGCATGGAAACCGCGATGATCTACGTCAAGGGGTCGCCGATTTAATCCGGGCGAACGGGCCGACCGCCGCATACGCGTTCTCGCCGCGCCGAGCGCCGAGCGCCGCTGCCGCTGCCGCTGCCGAGAACGCGATCCCGTCGAGCATCGCTCCCCAAGTGCGCTTCACTCGACCGACCTGTGTACACACTCACGCGTACACTTTCCTCGTGACTGAGACGACCGCGACCGTGCGAGAAGCCCGCGCTCACCTTGCGGACCACATCAATCGCGCCGCGGAGGGCGCGCCCACGGTGATCACCCGCAACGGGGAGCCCGTGGCGGCCCTGGTGCCGATCTCAGACTTCTACGCACTGGAGGACGCGGCCGACGTCCTGCTGGCACGGGAAGCGGAAGCGGTCCTGAACGAGGGCGGCCCGACCGTGACGATGGCCGAGCTGCTGGCCGATCTGTTCACCGAACGCTCCGAAGACGCGGAGTGAAGTACGCGTTCCGGTTCACCGCCACGGCGCATCGACAGCTCCGAGCCATCGACCGGCCTGTCGCCATGCGCATCCTGGCCGCGCTGACCGCGCTCGGCGACGATCCGTATCGCGAGGACGCCGACGTCAAGAAATTCGTCGGTCTCTCGGGCCTCTACCGGGTCAGGGTCGGCAACTACCGGGTCGCCTATCAAGTCGAGAACGGCGAGCTCGTCATCCTCGTCGTCAAGGTCGGCGACCGGCGCGGCATCTGAAACGCGGACAGCCCGGAAGCATGGTGCTTCCGGGCTGTCCAGGCAGGTCATGCCCAGCAGGTCACTCGTCGGCGGTTGCCGCCGAGAACGCGATCCCGTCCAGAATGTCGTGTTCGCTGACCACGATCTCCTGGGCCCCCGTGCGTCGCATCAGGGCCTGGAGGATCAGGGCGCCGGAGGCGATGACGTCGACCCGGCCGGGGTGCATCGCGGGGATCGCGGCGCGGTCGGCGTGGGTGGAGGCGAGCAGGCGGGTGGTGATCTCCTCCACGCGGGCGAGGGAGATCCGGGAGTGGTGGATGGCCTCGGAGTCGTACTCCTTCAGGTCCAGCGCGATGGCGGCGATCGTGGTGACCGTGCCCGCGAGGCCGACGAGGGTGGTCGCCGCGGTGAGCGGGACGGTCTCGGCGGCCAGGTCGAGGGCGGCGTCGATGTCGGCGCGGATCGCGGCGATGCGGGCCTCGGTCGGCGGGTCGATCTTCGCGCCGTCCTGGACGAGGTGGCGCTCCGTCATGCGGACGCAGCCGATGTCGACCGAGCGGGCCGCGCGGACGGTGTCGTCGCCGAGGACGAACTCGGTGGAGCCGCCGCCGATGTCGACCACGAGGTACGGGGCGGCGAAGCCGTGTCCGCTGGTGCCGTGGAGTTCCTTGGTGGCGCCGTCGAAGGAGAGCTGGGCCTCCTGGTCGCCGGTGATCACCTCGGGCTCGACGCCGAGGATCTCGTGGACGCCCCGGACGAAGTCGGCGCTGTTCTCGGCGTCGCGGGAGGCGGAGGTGGCGACGAAGCGGATCTTCTGGGCGCCGAGCTCCTCGATGGCTCCGGCGTACTCGCGGCAGGCGGCGAACGTACGCTCCAGGGCCTCGGGGGCGAGGCGGCCGGTGCGGTCTACGTCCTGGCCGAGGCGGACGATCCGCATCCGGCGGTCCAGCTCGGTGAATCCACCGGTGGCGGGGTCGATGTCGGCGACGAGCAGCCGGATGGAGTTGGTGCCGCAGTCGACGGCCGCGACCCGTGTCGTGGTCACGCGGTCTCCCCGGCCTGCTTCTCCGGCGTGCAGGGCGTGACGCAGGGGCCCTTCGCCCACCACTCGGGGAGCATGGCGATGGCCTCGTCGCCGAGCGGGTTCACGCCGGGTCCGGCGGCCAGCGAGTGGCCGACGAGGACGTGCAGGCACTTCACCCGGTCCGGCATGCCGCCGGCGCTGGGGAAGCCCTCCAGGACCTCGATGGCGTCGCGGCGGGCGATGTAGTCCTCGTGCGCGGCGCGGTAGGAGGCGGCCAGCTCCGGGTCGGTGCCCAGGCGCTCGGTCATCTCCTTCATGACGCCGTTCGCCTCCAGCGTGCCGATGGCGGACGCGGCGCGCGGGCACGTCAGGTAGAACGTCGTCGGGAACGGCGTGCCGTCCTCCAGACGGGGCTGGGTCTCCACCACGTCCGGGTTGCCGCAGGGGCAGCGGTGCGCGATGGCGCGCAGCCCGCGCGGCGGCCGTCCGAGCTGCTGCTCGAACGCGGCGATGTCCGCGTCGGTGGGCGGAGTGGATTCGGTCTGCGGAGGGGGCGTGTCCATGCCTGCCTTGGTTCTGCTCGGAGGTGCTGCTGTGGGGTGCGGCGCGCCGCGGGTACGCCGTGGGGCGTGGTTCCTGCTCGGACCAGTGTGCCTGGCGAACCGGTGTGTCCGGCCGCGCGGGTCGGGGCTCAGCCGCCGTGGGAGGACCCGTCGGAGTCGCTGCCGGAGCCGTCCGCGCTGTCCACGCCGTCCCAGAGGTTGGAGTGCCAGGGCCGGCCGTCGGCGCCGGGCTCGCCCCGGTCGTCGGCCGCCGCGTCGGGGTCGACGACGGTGTAGCCGGTCTCGCCGGGGAGGACGTAGTGGAGGTGTTCGCGGGCGAGGCGGCGGATGTACGCGTCGTCCTGGAGGCGGGCCTTCTCGTCCCGCAGTTCCTCGGCACGCTTCCCCGCGTCCTGGAGCGTCCGCTCCTGGTCGGCGATCTCCTCGCGCTGGGAGACGTACTGCCGCATCGGATAGGCCAGCGCCACGATCAGGGTGCAGACGATCAGCGCCAGGAACGCGGCGCGGCCGGTGAGCCGGGAGCGGTGGGCCTGGCGGCGGTTCTGCGAGCGGTAGACGCGGGCCGCCGTCTGCTCGCCGAGCAGCCGCAGCCTGGTCGCGGTGGAGAACCGGTCGCGGTCCTTCACGGCCATGTTCATGCCTCCCCGTCACGCACGTCCGTCCCCGCACACGGTACGGGACCGAGTGCGGGGACGGACGGAGGCTGGTGGTGCGGGCCCCGAGGGGGAACCCCCGGGCCGCGGATCAGCCCTTGAAGCGGGGGAACGCCGAGCGGCCGGCGTACACCGCGGCGTCGTCGAGGATCTCCTCGATGCGCAGCAGCTGGTTGTACTTGGCGACGCGGTCCGAGCGGGCCGGGGCGCCGGTCTTGATCTGGCCGCAGTTCACGGCGACGGCGAGGTCGGCGATGGTGACGTCCTCGGTCTCACCGGAACGGTGGGACATCATGCACTTGAAGCCGTTGCGCTGGGCGAGCTCGACGGCGTCCAGGGTCTCGGTCAGCGAGCCGATCTGGTTGACCTTGACGAGCAGGGCGTTGGCCGAGCCCTCCTCGATGCCACGGGCGAGGCGCTCGGGGTTGGTGACGAAGAGGTCGTCGCCGACGATCTGCACCTTGGTGCCGAGCTTGTCGGTGATGACCTTCCAGCCGGCCCAGTCGTCCTCGTACAGCGGGTCCTCGATGGAGACCAGCGGGTACGCGGAGACGAGCTCCTCGTAGTACTCGGTCATCTCGGCGGCCGAGCGGGACTTGCCCTCGAACTCGTACTTGCCGTCCTTGTAGAACTCGGACGCGGCGACGTCGAGCGCGAGCGCGATGTCGCGGCCGGGGACGAAGCCGGCCTCCTTGATGGCCTCGACGATGAGGTCGAGGGCGGCGCGGTTGGACTCGAGGTTCGGGGCGAAGCCGCCCTCGTCGCCGAGACCGGTGGAGAGGCCCTTGGTCTTGAGGACCTTCTTCAGCGTGTGGTACGTCTCGGCACCCCAGCGAAGGGCCTCGGAGAAGGACTCCGCGCCGATCGGGGCGATCATGAACTCCTGGATGTCGACGTTGGAGTCGGCGTGCGACCCACCGTTCAGGATGTTCATCATCGGAACGGGCAGCAGGTGCGCGTTCGGGCCGCCGAGGTAGCGGAAGAGCGGGAGGTCGGCAGCCTCGGACGCGGCGTGGGCCACGGCCAGCGAGACGCCGAGGATGGCGTTGGCGCCGAGCGAGCCCTTGTTCTCCGTGGCGTCCAGGTCGCACATCGCCTGGTCGATCAGGCGCTGCTCGGTGGCGTCGTAGCCGACGAGCTCCGGGCCGATCTGCTCGATGACGGCGAGGACGGCCTTCTCGACACCCTTGCCCAGGTAACGCTTGGGGTCGCCGTCGCGAAGCTCGACGGCCTCGAACGCGCCGGTGGATGCGCCGGACGGAACGGCAGCACGGCCCGTGCTGCCGTCGTCGAGACCAACTTCGACCTCGACCGTGGGGTTACCCCGCGAGTCGAGGATTTCCCGGGCTACGACGACGTCGATGGACGGCACGAGCATCTCCTTCTGGGATGTGACGCTGACTGTGCGGGGCTCTGTGAGCCTTGCGACTAGAGCCTAACCGGACACAGGACATCGGCCAGCCGACCGTCCGTCCAGTGACACGACGAGCCTACACATTGTTTCCGTACGGAACATAACGTTCGGCGGTACGGCGGTCGGCGGCCCGCGGTACGGCGAGGGGCGCGGCCCGCGGTACGGCGAGGGGCGCGGCCCGCCCCTTCTCCTCTTTCTCCTGCCGTCGCTCGCGGGGCGCGGTCCGCGGGCGGGGCGGGAAAAGACCCTGGCCCGGCGCGCGGGGGGAGTGCGCGCCGGGCCAGGGAGTGGGAAAGGGGTGCCGCCGGACACCCCGATTCCGGGGAGGAGTGGTTCGTGATTACTTCAGGTGGAGCTGCTGACCCGGGAAGATGAGGTCGGCGTCCTCGACGATGTCGTGGTTCAGCTTGAACAGCTTCTGCCAGCCGCCCTTGACGCCCTGCTTCTCGGCGATGGTGCTGAGGGTGTCGCCGGCGACGACCTTGTACTCGCCGTCACCCTTCTCGACCTTGTCGCCGGCCGGCGTGGTGACGGTCTCGGACTTCGCGGCGGGGCGCTCCTCGCTGCGGGAGGCGGCCTGCGAGTCGGTGGAGCGGTCCGGCGTCGCCGTGGAGGCGCTGTCGTCGGTCGCGGTCGTGCCGGTGCTCGCGGAGGTGTCGGTGCTCGCGGTGGAGGAGCCCGTGTCGACGCCCGGGTCCACACCGTCGTTGGTGAGGTTGCCGGCGCCGGCGCAGGACCAGGCGCCCGGACCCTGCATGTCGAGCAGCACCTCGGCGGTGGCGATCTGCTGCTCCTTGGTCGCCAGGTCGGCGCGGGGGGCGTACTTCGTACCGCCGGCGGCGGCCCAGCTGGACTGCGAGAACTGCAGACCGCCGTAGTAGCCGTTGCCGGTGTTGATGGACCAGTTGCCACCGGACTCGCACTGGGCGACGGCGTCCCAGGTGGCGACGGAGGCGGCGGAGGCGTTGGTGGCGCCCATCAGCGGGAGGGCGATCGCGGCACCGGCGACGCCGGCGAGCGTGGCCACACGGACGGCCTTGGACGAGCGGCGGTGCTTACCCTTGCTGGACAGCAGCATGGAACATCTCCTCACCGACGCCTGCGAGGTGAGCTGTCGGGTTCGGGCCAATGAGTGCCCGGCCACGCGTCCTTGCGCATGGCTTAACCCCTAGCCGGTGGCGTCCGCCCGTCGTCTCCGACGGGCCGTCCGATACCGGCGGCTTACCTGGGTCCCCCGCTCCTGCCTACGGCGCTTTACGCGTCTGTTCCCTTCGACCGACGGCAGGATTCGGCGTGACGGTCGACGGGGCCCGCGGTGCGAGCGGTTCTGACCGTAAACAGAGGGAACCCCCACATTCAATGATGGACATATCAGACAATCAGACCTTACTGGCCATCACTGAATAACCGTTTCCGCAGGTCAAAGCGGACATCTGCGGACCCCTGTGACGACGACACGCCGAAACAGCGAAGAGACCCATGTCTCACTTTCGCAAAAGTGGACATAGGCCCCTTAACTACCCCTCTTTTGGGGGTGTTTTCCCGTATTTGATCACTGCGCCGGAGCGGTCTCCGCCGTGTCGGCCGTGTTCTCCGGCGTGTCGGATGCGGAGTCCGTCGCAGGGGCGCTCTCCGTCGCCGTGTCGGCCGGGGCGGCGCCCAGGTCGAGCTCCTGGCCGGGCAGGATCAGGTCGGGGTTCGAGCCGATCACGTCCTCGTTGGCCTGGTAGAGCTCGGTCCAGCCGTCCGACAGGTTCTGCGAGTCGGCGATCGCCCAGAGGTTGTCCCCGGACTGGACCGTGTACGTCCCGTCCGTCGCGAGCGTCGTGTCGTCGCGCGCGTCGGTGCCGCCGCGCGAGGCGTGCCGGCCGGACTCGCGCGAGTCGTCGGAGGACGCCTCGGCCGGGTCGGGCGTGCCGCGGTGCTTGCCGCCGGTCGCGGTGTCACCGGTCGCCGCGTCCGTGGTGCCGGTCTTCGCGCCGCTCTTCCCGGGGGTGGTGCTGCCCGGGGTGGCCGAGCCGGAGGGCGAGGGCGTCACGGAGGCGTCCGGGCTCGGCGTGGCGCTACCGGCCGCGCCGGTCGTGCCCTCGGAGCCCGTGGCGCCGGAGGTGCCGGTGGAGCCCGAGGCGTCCGTCGACCCCCCGGTGCCGGTCGAGGCGGCGGCGCCGTCCGCGTCCGGGATGGTGCCGGCCGAGGCGCCCGCGTCCGTGGAGGAGGTGGAGCCGGGGTCGACGCCGATGAGGGAGCCCGCGGGCGCCAGTCCGGAGATCACCGCGCACCCGGGCCACGCCTGCGGGCCCTTCGCGTCGAGAACCTTCTCCGCCACGGCTATCTGCTGGGTGCGGCTGGCGAGGTCCGCGCGCTGCGCGTAGTCCGTACCGCCGTAGGCCGCCCAGGTCTCCTGGGAGAACTGCAGTCCGCCGTAGTAGCCGTTGCCGAAGTCGGCGCTCCAGGTGCCGCCGCTCTCGCATTCGGCGACCTTGTCCCAGGTGGTCGCGTCCGCGGCGCCGGCGCTGGTCGCGGCGAGGAGCGGAATCGCCAGGGCGGAGCCTGTCACGCCGGCTGCGACGACGATGGCGGGTGCCTGGCGAGGGCGGCGGTGTCTGCCGTTCGCGGAGCCCATGGGAGTGCCTTCCGTGTGACTGACGGGTGAACTGATGCGTCGAACCGTGAACCTAGCGGGACTCGAACGTGTGTCACAAGTCGATGCCTCGCAGATCACATCAACATCACAGTGTTGACGGAGCGTCACTTCCGTCGCGCGCCGGGCCCGGTGTGAACTCCACGGGAAGGGTGCGCAGTCCACGCATGATGAGCCCCCCACGCCACCGCAAATCGGCGTTTTCTCCCGCAAGGCGCAGGTCAGGGAGACGCCTCAACAGGGTGGCCAGGGCGGTCCGTCCCTCCAGCCGGGCGAGCGGCGCACCCACGCAGTAGTGGATGCCGTGGCCATAGCCGAGGTGCTGGTTGTCGCGACGCGCGAGATCGAGCGTGTCGGGGTCGTCGAAGCGCGCGGGGTCCCGGTCGGCCGCCGCGAGCACCACGAGTACGGGGTCGCCGGCCGCGATCTCCTCGCCGCCGATGGTCAGCGGTTCGGTGGCGTACCGCCAGGTGGCCAGCTCCACCGGGCCGTCGAAGCGGAGCAGTTCCTCGATGCCGGTGGCGAGCAGCTCCTCCTCCCCCGCCGCCAGGGACGCCTCCAGACGGGCACGCTCCTCGGGGTGGCGGAGCAGGGAGTAGGTGCCGTTGCCGATGAGGTTGACGGTGGTCTCGAAGCCGGCGAAGAGAAGGATGAAGGCCATGGCTGCGGCCTCGTTCTCCGTGAGGTGCTCGCCGTGGTCGCTGGTGCGGATCAGCTCGGAGATCAGGTCGTCGCCCGGGTCCTCCCGCTTGCGGTGGATCAGTTCGGCGAGGTAGGCGCGCATCCGCTTCACCGAGCGCGCCACTCCGCCGCGCGGCCCGCCGCCGTGGCGGATCATCATGCCCGCCCAGTCCCGGAAGTCGTCCTGGTCCTCCTCGGGCACCCCGAGGAGGTCGCAGATCGCGTAGATGGGGAGCGGGAAGGCGAAGTCGTGGATGAGGTCGGCCTCGCCCGCGGTCACGAACCGGTCGATGAGCCGGTCCGTCAGCTCCTGCACGCGGGGCGCGAACTCCGCGACCCGGCGCGGGGTGAACGCCTTGGACACGAGCCGGCGCAGCCGGGTGTGGTCGGGCGGGTCGATGTTGAGCAGATGGGTCATCAGCTCGGCCTTGCGCTCCCCCGGAATCCCGGTCTTCCCCTTGGCGTGCGCCGACCCGGCGTGGTGGACCGGGTTCTTGGAGAGCCGGTTGTCGGCGAGCGCCTGCCGCGCGTCGGCGTACCGGGTCACCAGCCAGGCCTCGACCCCGCTGGGCAGCGTGGTGCGGTGCACCGGGCTGTGCTCGCGGAGCCAGGCGTACGCGGGGTACGGATCGGTGGCGAACTCCCAGGTGAAGAGCTCGGGAGCGTCGGGCGCGCGGTGCGCGGGGCAGCCGGCGGGGGCGGGGCCACCGGGCTCGGGCTCGGCGTGGTGCTCGTTCACCGGCCGGTCACTCATCGACGGTGTCCGGGGCGCCGATGCCCTCGGCCGCGAGGATCGCGTCCCGGTAGGCGCGGGCCGCCGCGCGCAGGGCGGCTTCCGGGTCGACGCCTTCGGCCTCGGCGCGGACGGCGAGGGCGAGCAGCTCGTGGCCGAGGGTGTCGCCCGCGGGCAGGGCGACCGCCAGGTCCGCGCTCCGGACCCGGCTGCCGAGCTTCGCCGCGAGGGCGAGCGCGGGCTGGCCGAGCGGGACGCCCTCGGTGACCGAGTCGCGCCGCTTCTCGACCGCCTTGGTGCGCAGCCAGTGCGCCCGGACGTCCTCGGGGGTGTCGGCGGTGGCGTCGCCGAAGACGTGCGGATGACGGTGGATCAGCTTCTCCACCACGGTGCCCGCCACGTCGTCGATGGCGAAGGGCTCCTCCGCGTCCTCCTCGGCGATCCGCGCGTGGAAGACGACCTGGAGGAGTACGTCCCCGAGCTCCTCGCGGAGCTCCTCGCGGTCGCCGTCCTCGATCGCCTCGACCAGCTCGTACGTCTCCTCGATGACGTACTTGGCGAGGCCCCGGTGGGTCATCGTCGAGGTCCACGGGCACTCGCGGCGGATCACGTCCATGACCTGGACGAGGTCGAGGAGGCGGGCGCCCGGCAGGTCGTACGAGCCGGGGAGCAGCTCCAGGTCCGGCATCCGGATCCGGCCGGAGCCGCCGAGGCGGGCGAGTCCGTCGGTCAGCCGCTGGTCGCCCTCGCCGCCGACCAGGACCACCACGGTCCGGTCGCCGGCGCAGGCGTCGACCAGTTCCTCGGCGGTGAGCTCGGTGTTCTCGACGGTGACGCCCGCCTCGCGCAGATACGGGAGCTGCACGTGGTCGGGGGCGCCGCACACGACGCGGTCGGCGGCGCGCAGCGTCTGCCAGGCGGGCCAGGACAGCAGTCCGGGGGCGACTCGGTGGCTGGCGGTGAGGAGGACGACCCGGCCGGGTGCTTCAGCGTTCACCCTTCGAACCTACCCCGGGGGCGGGTCAGCCCGTCGGGGCGGTCTCCGCCTGCCCGGAGTCCTGCCCGGAGCCGTCCTGTGCGGTGCCGTCGCCGCCGGCGCCGTCTCCGCCGGATGCGGCCGTGTCGGTGCCGGTGGCCTTGGCGAGCCAGGGGGACTCGTAGGTGCCGAGGCGGATCTGCTGGTCGTCCCAGGCTCCGTAGCGCGGGTTGACGTCGATGTGCAGCGACTTCGACGCCTTGGTGAGCGCCTCGGTCACCTTCTGGGTGCCCTCCTGGGTCTGCAGGTCCGCGCCGAGCGCCGCCGCCAGCTTGGGCAGCTGGACCTCCTGGCGCAGGTCGCCGTCGATCTGCTCCGGGGAGATCCAGCGCTCCTGGAGGAGGGTCGCGGCCAGCTCGTCCTCGCCGCCGTACTGCGCGACGGCCGCCTGGTGCACCTGCTGGAGCTCCTTGCGGCTGACGGTCACTCCGGCGTCCTCGGCCGCCTTGTCGAGGACCTGCCCGAAGATCAGCCGGTGCAGAGCGGCGCGCGGGAGCTGTCCGGATCCCTTCACCAGCTGGGCGGACTGCGGCGAGCTCTGCTGGGCGCTGCGCACCTCGGCGACGTCCGACTGGAGGGTGGAGACCTCGATCCGCTGTCCCCCGACGATCGCGGCGGCCCCGGGGTGGGCGTCGCCGCCGCAGGCGGTGAGAACGGGCGCGGAGAGGAGGAGAGCGGCGGAGAGGGTGAGCGCGGTGCGACGACGGCGGTGCAAAGGAGCCTCCCGATGAGAGTTTGTGCATCAGTGCACAAAGCCTTGCGGTGATCGATGTTAGGCAGTGGCGGCCATGGGGGCCACTGGTTCGACCAACGATTCGGGAGGAGTTGGGGATGTGGTGCCACCGGGCGGTGTACGGGCGGGCCGGTGCTCAGCCGCCCCGAACGTCCCGCTGGTGCGTCAGCTGCCGGCGCAGTTCGGCGGGGAGCGGGTGGTGCGGGCCGTAGGAGCGCTCGGTGTCGTACAGCAGGGCCTGCAGCTGGGACCGGCCCGCGGTGTGGTCGCCGACGGCGAGCAGCAGCAGGCCGATGCGGTGGCGGATGTCGAAGGAGCGGCCGGGGTCGGTGGCGACGGCCCCGTAGACGTTCTCGTAGTACGGGAGGACCGCGCGGTACTCGTTGAGCGCGGCGGCCGTCTCGCCGAGCTGCTCCAGGCACTGGGCGGCGTCGTAGCGGTACTGGAGGGTCTGCGGGTCGCCGGGTCCGGCCTCGGCGGCACGGTCGTCGGCGAGGCGGCGCAGTTCGGGCAGGGCGCGGCGGTACTGGCCGTCGTCCATCAGCGTCGCCGCGTACTGCTTGCGCAGGATGCGGACGACGGGTGAGCGTTCGCCGTGTTCGGCGGCGGCGGTCGGCAGGATGGAGCCGAGGATGTCCACGGCCTGGGTGATCCGGCCCTCGCCGAGGAGCCGCTTGACGTCGTCGACGGCGCGCGCCACGTCCGCCCGGCCGGATGCCGGCCGCGCGGGTGCGGGCGGCGGGCCGAAGCCGGTGGCCGGTGCGGGGACGGGGGCGGCCCGGTCGGGCCAGGGCGCGTGCGGGCGGAGGAAGGGGCGGGTCGGGTCGAGCGGTCCGCCGGGCGTGCCGTGCGCGGGCAGCAACGGGGCGAGGGCCTCGTACACCTCCTGCGCGGAACCGGGGCGGGCCTGCGGGTCCTTGGCGAGCAGCCGCAGGACGAGGGCCTCCAGCTGCTCGGGCACGTCGGCCCGGATACTGCGGACCGGCAGCGGCGGTTCGTAGAGGTGGCGGTGGAGCACGCCGAGGGCGGTGGACCCGGAGAACGGCACGTCCCCGCTGAGCAGTTCGTGCAGCAGCACACCGAGGGCGTACAGGTCGGTGTACGGGCCGACCGCACCGCCCATCGCCTGCTCGGGCGCCATGTACGCCGGGGAGCCGATCGGCGAACCGGTGTGGGTGAGCCGGGTGGTGTCGGTGTCCAGTACCGAGGCGACGCCGAGGTCGAGCACGGTGACGGTGCCGTCGGGACGGACCATCACGTTGCGGGGTTTGAGGTCGCGGTGGACGATCGGCACCGCGTGCACGGCGCTGAGCACCGCGCAGAGCTGGGCGGCGACCGCGACGGCCCAGGGCCACGGGTAGGGGTCGTGCTCGGCGAGGTGGTCGGCGAGGTCGGAGCCCTCGACGTGACTCATGACGAGGAAGAGGTCGTCGCCGTCGCCCCCGGCGTCGTGGACGGTGACGAGTCCGGGGTGGTCGACCTGCGCGGTCACCCTGCACTCCCGGGCGAACCTGCGGCGCAGTTCGTCGGCCTCCTCCCGGCCGCCGGGCACGCCCATCCGGTCGGGGCGCAGCAGCTTCACCGCGACCCGGCGGTCGAGCCGCCGGTCGTAGGCCGTCCAGACCTGGCCCATGCCGCCCTGCCCGAGGATCGCGGCGAGTTCGTACCGTCCGGCGACGATCCGTCCGCTCACCGGCCCTCGTTCTCCTTCCGGAGGTAGTCGCTCAGCTCGTCCAGCTCGGCGCGGACCTGGTCGAGCCGCTGGGGCGGGCCGGGGCGCTTCGGGGGCGGGACGGGGTTCGACTGCTGGGGCGGGGGCGGCGGTTGCACGGGCTGGTGCTGGACGGACGGGTAGGGCGTGGTGGGGCCCTGCGGGTGGTGCGGGACGGGCGGGGCGCCGTACGGAGGGGTCTGCTGGAGGGGCGGGTAGCCGTACCCCTGGACCGGAACGGCGGGCGGGTAGCCGGCCGCCTGCGCGCGGGCCGCGGCGGCGACGGGGCCGTACGGGCCGAAGTGCCGGATGTCCTGGTAGAGGTAGTACCAGGTGACGCCGCCCATGAGCGCGAATATCCCACCGAGCATGATCACCCCCTGGGTGTCCGTCAGCTCCGCCTGCTCCTCGGGGATCGCCACCAGATAGGCGAAGAGCGCCACGGTGAGCCCGGCGGTCAGGACGAACAGCACCCAGTCGCGTGGGCGGCGGGTCACGATCGCCAGCCGCAGCGTCGCCGCCCAGCCCAGAAAACCGCAGCTCAGCACGGTCAGCGCCACGAAGACCACGCGCAGGACCGTCAGCGCCGCCGAGGAAGGGCGTGCCGGGGGAAGCTCCGGCGGATAGCCGTAGCCGTGCATGTGCCGCTCCCGGGAGGCGATGGGCGGATGTGGTGGTGCGAGCGTATACACCCACGCGGACAGCCGTTCCCTGGTTGTGCACAACGGATGTGACTCAGCTCACCGGCGGGGACACCGTCCCGTCCGTGAGTCCGTCGTACATGCCCTGGACCAGCAGTCCGCCGAGTCGGCCCGCCGTGCGCAGCGCGTCCTCGAAGGCGGCGAGGGCGCGGAACTGCACACCGTACCGCCGCTGTTCGTCCAGCGGGAGACGGGGCAGCCGGATCCGGCGGGCGTCGAGCCGTGACGCGGTGGAGGCGTGGCTGCTGGCGCGCCGGGTGTTGGCGGTGCCGCGCAGGAACCCGGCGAGGAACCACGGGTCGAGCACGGACGGATCGGGGCGCAGCAGTTGGAGGTTGCGACCGAGCACGGCGCCGGCGGTCGCCTCGTCCACGACCCGGACGACCGAGCCGCCGCCCAGCACGGGAACGACGACGTCACCGGTACGGAGGACGACCGGATCCTCCGCGGGGCCGGTGGGGGCGCCGCTGGGCGGGGTGTTGCCGAGAACGTCGTGTTCGGTGAGGACGGGGCCCCGCCCTCCGCCGGAGCCGCCGGTGCTGAGCCGGAGCGCGCCCGCGCGGGCGAGTTCGCCGAGGGTGGTGAACGGCCGGGAGGCGGGCTCGACCGGGTCGGCGGACGGCGGGGTCAGCCGGAGGGTGAGCCGCAGCTCGTCGGTCAACCGGTCCCGCACTGCCGCGAGTTCGGCCACTCCCCCGGCGGTGGCGGGCCGGGGGAGATGACGTCCGGGGGTGAGGTCGACGTCGTCGTCGAGGAGGTCGACGACGGGCACGACCCGGCTCGCCCCGGTGACGGGCGCGGTGTCCTGCGGGGTGGCGGGTCCGCGGTCGGTGGCGGTGAAGGGGTCGGTGCCGGGTCCGCGGTCGGCGGTGGTGAAGGGGTCGGTGCCGGGTCCACGGTCGGCGGTGGTGAAGGGGTCGGCGGCGGTGAAGGCCCCCCAGGCGTCGAGCACCGTGCGCCGGACGAGCGGCCAGTCGATCCGTTCGCGGCCGCTCCCCGCGAGGCTTCCGGCGCCTGCGGCCGCGCCCACCGCGGGGTCGGGCGACTCGGCGGTGTCGACGAGGAGGAGCCCCGGCGAGGGCTGCACGCCGTGGTCCGGCTTGCGCAGAATCCACAGATGCAGCGGGATGCCGTACGGCGGGGCCGCCCCGGCGGGGAGCGCGACGACGGCCCGCAGCGCGCCCCGGCGCAGCAGGTCGGCGCGGATGCGGCGGCCGGAGCGGCGGGAGACGGCGGCAGGCGGCATCAGCAGCACGGCGGTGCCACCGGGCCGCAGTCGGGCCAACGCGTGCTGAACCCAGGCGAGTTCGGACTCCGCTCGGGCCGGATAGCCGTACTCCCACCGGGGGTCGTAGGCCAACTCGTCGTGACCCCAGTTGCGTTCGTTGAACGGTGGGTGGCAGAGCACCACGTCGGCGGCCAGCTTCGGGAAGGCGTCCGCGCGCAGGGTGTCGCCGGCACGCACCGAAAGCCCCGGCGCTTCCGGGGCCGCACCACCGGCCGCGCCCCCGCCCGTACCCAGGGCGAGGCGCAGCGCGGTGAGCGCCGCGAGGTCGGGGTCGGACTCCTGTGCGTACAGGACCGCGGGCCTGCCGACCGCGCGCAGCAGCGCCCCCGTCCCGGACGCGGGGTCCAGGACGACCGGGGCGGGCACCTTCCCGGACGGGCCGCGGCCCGGACCTTCGCCCCGGAGGGCCAGGTCCGCCATGAGGGTGGCCAGTTCGGGCGGGGTGAGCGTGTACTGCCGTGGATTGGCGTCCAGTTGGCGGCCGAACAGGAACTCGAACGCTTGGCCCGCCCCGGACTCCGCCGCCAGCGCGGCGGCCCCGCGAAGCAGCGGTACGGACGGCCGCAGCTCCTCGGCCCCGGGGACCCCGACGGCCGAGACGGCGGCCGGGGCGGCGGCCGGCGCGAGGCCCTCCGGCCCACCCCCCTGCCCCTGCCCCTGCCCGTCGGATGCCTCCGGCCCGAACCGGGAGTCGAGTACGGGGGCGAGGGCCTCGGGCAGCAGCCGGGCGACGCGTTCGTCCGAGACCTCCGCCAACTCCAGCCATACGGTGGGCCGGTCGCGTACGAGCAGCAGGGCGCAGCCCACGTGGATCAGCGCGGCGACGGGCCCGGCGGGATGTCCGGCGAGCTGCTGCCAGACGCGCTCCCGGAGCGGCACCTCGACGAGCTTGCCCTGGCCCCGGAGCCACTCTTCCACCTCGGCGAGCACGAAGGACGGGCTGGTCTCCGTACCGCCGACCGGCTTCGGGAAGTCCGCGTGCCGGCGGCGCCAGTTGCTGACGGCGGCCCGCCCGACTCCGGCCAGGCGGGCGATCCCGGCGGCGGTCACCTCGGAGGCGTTCTCCGGCATGTGCTGTCTCCCATGGTCCGAACCGTCACCGTTCGCGCCACCGTCCGCGCCGCGTGCAGGCGAGCATACCGACGCACACCGCACCGATCGATTCACAGGCAAGCTTCAATCGTTCACACAATTCCTTGTTGACTCGGTTCACAGGCTCTGCTGTGATGGAGCTGTGCCCGCACCGGTGGATACCCGCCGGGACGAAAGGCCCGGCAACGCCCGCACGCCCGGGCGCCTTCGGGCCGCGCCTCCCCACGCTTTCCTTCTCGCTCTTCCCTCCGGCTTCCCCTTCCGACTTCTCCTGGAGTACCGCCATGCGCCGAGTCGCGCGTACCGCCGCTGCCGCTGTCTGCACCCTCTCCGTACTCACCCTCGCCGCCTGCGGCAGCGAGGGGGGCGACAGCGCCGCGGAGGCAAAGAAGGGCGGCGCGGCGTCTTCGGCCGCCCCGGCGACGGAGCCGTTCGCCGACATGTCGGGCCCCGATGTCGTCAGCGCGGCGTTCAAGAACATCCACAAGGCGACTTCCCTGAGCCTCTCGGTCGACATGCGCTCGACCGACACCCCGATGAAGGCCCAGTTCTCCACCAGCGTCGACGGCGGCAAGTGCACCGGCACGACGGACCTGGGCGCCGACGGCTCGATGTCCATCATCAAGATCGGCGAGACCGTGTACATGAAGCTCGACGAGACGATGCTGCGCGCACAGTCCGAGGGCGAGTCCGAGGCGGACATCCAGGCCACGGTGGACACGGTCGCCGACCACTGGATGGCCGAGAAGGCTTCCGACCCGGACACCAAGGACATGGTCGAGTTCTGCGACCTCACCTCGCTGCTCTCGGCGTTCGAGGAGGGTGACACCGAGGCGAAGAAGGCGGGCACGACGACGCTCGACGGCACTCCCGCCCTCCGGCTGACCGAGAAGGACGGCGAGGAGACCTACACGATCCTGGTGTCCACCGAGGGCGACCCGCAGCTCCTCCAGGTCGTCACCACGGGCGGCGACGAACCGATGACGATGACCTTCTCCGACGTCGACAAGCCCGTCGTGGCCGAGAAGCCCGCCGCGGAGGACATGGTCGACCTCGGCTGAGCCGAGCACCGAAGACGGCCCGGCGTGCGTCGGGGGACGCGCCGGGCGGGTGCGGGCGCCGGAGGGCGCCCGGACGGGGGGGGCGGACAGCGCCGGGCCGGGGGGCTCGGCGCTGTCCGGCGTGCGGGGGGCCGCGTCCGCGGCCCCCCGGGTCAGCCCGTCAGCCCGCGCACTGCTTCAGCATCATGTCCTTGTCGGCCGTGGTCACCGGCAGGTCGTACTTGAGCGAGACCTGGGCGAAGCGGAGCGCGTACGAGCAGCGGATCGGCTTGTACGGCGGGAGCCAGGCGGCGGGGCCGGAGTCGCTCTTGGAACCGTTGGTGGGGCCGTCGACGGGGATGAGGTTGAGCGGGTCGTTGGCGATCTGCTGGCGTTTGGCGTCGCTCCAGCGGGAGGCACCCATCTGCCAGTCGTACGACAGGGGCATCACATGGTCGATCTGGATCTTCGTGGCCTTCGTCTTCGTCCACTCGATCGTCGTGCCGGTGTACGGGTCCTTGAGCGTCAGCGAGGCGACCACGCAGTCGGAGCCGCTGCGGAAGCGCACCTCTTGACCGTCCCGCTTGAGGAGGTCGTTGCGGGTGTCGCAGCCGTTGCGGGCCAGCGCTATGCCGTTCACCGTGTCCTTCCACGCCGAGCCGAACTCGTCGCGGTCGTAACCGGTCTTGGGGCCGCGCCCCTTGGTCAGCACCTTGTCGATGACCTTCCGCGCCTCGGCCCGGTCCGCGTCGGTGGTGAGCGGGGCCAGGCCGGGCTTCGTGCCGTCGGGGTTGTCCAGCGGGCTCGCGCCGAAGCCCTCGGTGGACCGCCCGCCGTCGTTCGCCCCGGCCCCCGGCGTGCCCTCCGGGGCCGCGAGGTCGTCGGGGTCGCAGCCGGCGAGGGCCAGTACGGCGACCGCGCTCAGGGCGGGCAGGACGACGCGGTACGTACGGAGAGATATCACTGGCAGCCGTCCTGACGGGGAGAGAGCCGAACCCGGGAATCCTACGGACGTCTTCCCCGCCGTCTGCCATTCATGGCGTTCGGTCCGTGCGTCACGGCCTCTCAGTGGCGCCGCGGGACCGCGGTGCCGCCCGGCCTCGGTGCCGGACCGTACCGGCCCCGGCCCGGGAGGGGGGACACGCGCGGATATACTGCCCATATGTAACGGAAAGCGGGGGCCCGGGCGCGCATTCCAGCCCCCGCTCGCCCCGGGCCCCCGCACCGACCGGCACCGCCCCCGCGGTCCCGGCCATCACCGCCCCCGCGGTCCCGACGGGCTGTCACACCTTGCCGATGCCGAGGGTGTTCTCCGCGGGCAGCAGCCCGGAACCGATGATTTCCAGCCACGGAGTACCCAGCAGCTCCGCGAGCCGGGCCCGGTCGGTCTCGCCGAGCGCGCGCCACGGTCCGGCGGCCCGCTCGTCGGTGCGCCGCTCCACCTCCGTACGCAGTGCCCGGCCTGCCTCCGTCGCCGTACCGTCCTCCGCAAGCAGTCCCCGGGCCACCAGCCGCTCCCGGGCGGCCGCCCACTCCTTCTCGCCCCATCCCCGGCTCGCGAACACCGCAACCGGGGCCGCGCCCACGGCGGCGAACGAGACCAGCGCCTCGACCGGGTCGAGTCCGGCCTCCCACAGGGCGGCGAGGTGGCCGTCCCCCCGGTGCTCCCGCAGGATCGTGGCGGCCTGCCAGAGCACGAGGTGCGGGGCGTCCGGCCAGGGAAGCGCGGAGTTGGCGGCTCCGAGCGGGAGCTCGCCCGCGCCGACGTCCGGTTCGGCGGTGGTGACCGCCTCGGCGGCGCGGCGGGCGAGCGTCGCCGCTTCGGCCGCCTCGGGACCGTCGATCCATGCCGTGAGCAGCGCCCGGTACGCACGGTCCACGGCGCGGCCCCGCGCGGCGAGCACCGCCTCCGGGCCGGCGGTGTCCCAGACACCGGGGACGTACGCACGCACCATCTCCGGGCTGAAGCTGTAGAAGGCCCCGGTGACGTACTCCGCCGTGGGCCCACCGCCGCCGGACGCTCCCGCCGGGGCCGCCCTCCAGGCGAAGTAGCTCGGCCACCGTTCATCGGTGGCGTACCCCAGCGCCGCCGCCTCCTCGAACGCCTCCGGCGCGTAGTAGAGGACGGCGTGCAGGGGCTCCAGCAGATGCCACATCTGCCGGACGCGCCCCAGTTCCTCGGACATGCTCTCCACCTCCGCGAGCGACCGCACCTATCTAGTCACTGTCTAGATACTCAGATCCCCAGCGTGCACCCGCCCCCCGAACTTGTCAATGACTAGATGCCGCGTACGGTACGAGCATGAGCACCGACCAGGGCCCGAGCGGCGGCACCCCCCAGCCCGCGTACCACCACGGCGATCTGCGGCGCACGCTCCTCGCGGCGGCCGTGGACGTGATCGCCGCGGAGGGTCCGGCCGCGCTCAGCCTGCGCGACCTGGCCCGCCGCGCCGGGGTCTCGCACGCCGCGCCCGCGCACCACTTCAAGGACCGGACAGGCCTGCTGACGGCCGTCGCGACCGAGGCGTACACCCTCTTCGCGGACTCCCTCTCCGAGGTCACCGACCTCACGGAGCGCGGAGCCCGGTACGTACGGTTCGCCGCCCGCCATCCGGCGCACTTCCAGGTGATGTTCCAGCCCGAGCTGTACCGCGCCGACGATCCCGCCCTCGTCGCCGCGCGGGAACGGGCCGCCCGCACCCTCCGCGAGGGCGTCGCCGGCTTGGCGCCCGAGGGCTCCAGCGCCGAGGACGCCCGCCGTACGGGGATCGCCGCCTGGTCCCTGGCACACGGCTTCGCCTCCCTGCTGCTGAGCCACAACCTCACGGACTTCCTGGGCGACCGCGACCCCGAGGAGGCGTTCCGGTCCGTGGCGGACGGGCTGTTCGAGGGCTGAAGGACGTCCCGCCCGACGGCAGCCTCGCGCCGGGAAGCCGGTGCTTGGATGACCGGGTGACTACGGACCCCGCCGCTTCCCCCGGCTCGCCCGCTTCCTCCGGCTCGCCCGCTTCCCTTGCGGGCATGGCCGGTTCGGGCCGCCTGGCCGCCCTGCTGGACCGTGCCACGACCGGCCCGGACGATCAGGCGTGGAGCGACCTGTGGACGGAGCTCTTCCACAACGGCACCCTGGACGTGTCCGATCCGCTGGTGATGACCGCGCTGAGCGACATGGCCGGGGGCGACATGGCCCGCGGCGACGACGCCGGAACGGCCGCTGCCGCCCTCCATCTCGCCGGTGCTCTCCTCGTCCAGGCCGACCAGCGGTGGGAAACCCGCGACCTGCGGCAACGGCGCGCGTCCGAGGTCGCACGCATGGTGGCAGCGGCCGGCCGGCTGCGGCGGACCACCACCGACCGGAACGACTACTGCTACCTGCTGGAAGCCCTCCTCGGCCTGGAAGGCGACATCCACTGGGCGGAGGACCTGTTCTGGGGCATCGTCAACGAGGAGTACGAGCTCGACTGCCCCGATCCGGAGTGCTGCGCCCCCGTCTGGGTGGTCGTGGGCGAGCGGGGCTTCTTCAGCACGGCGCAGGACTACGCCCTCTCCGACGACGTCGAGACCCTCCCGCTCCGTCCCGCCGCACCGGACGCCCTCGACGGCCTCGGCCGCCGTCTCCACGGCATGGCACTGGCTGACGGTCACGCGGAGGTGGCGGACGCCCTGACGTACGCCTTCGGCGAGGCGGTCTGCCCCTCGTGCGAGAGGCGCTTCCCCGTCGCCGGGCAGATCGCCGCCCGTACGGGCTGAGGCCCACGAACCGGCCCTGGCAGCGCCCCTCTTCAGCCTCCCGGCCGCCCGCGCGCCCCGTTGACGGGCGGCGGTCCCGGTTGGACGTCGACTGCGCCCTCCAGGACTCCCGGAGCGCGGACCGGAGTTCGTTCTAGCGAGTCGTCCGGGATACCGCCCTCAACGGAGCCTCACATGCGGGACGTTGAGCGTCCGGTGCGGGCCCGCCGACGAACGGGCCCGCACCGGGCGGCGGTTCAGCGGGAGTCGCCGCGCCTCTTCCCCTTGTCCGCCGGAGCGCAGGCGCCGGCCGGGATGTCGCCGGTGGACACGGCTTCCTCGAAGGCGGGGAGTCGGGTCAGATCGAAGCGCGGCATGATCACCGGGATGTCGATGTCGCGCAGCCGGGCGTTGGTGGGGTCGGTCGTCGTCATCGTCATCACAGGTCCGTGGGTATGTCGAGGTGGTAGGGGTGGTGCTCCTGGTAGTCGATCGCCAGTTGCAGGATGATCGCGTCGCCGCCGTACGGGGCGGCCAGGTCGATGCCGACCGGGATGCCGGTGTCCGTGTCGCGGCCCACCGGGAGGTTCAGGCAGGGCCAGCCCGTGGTGTTCGGGCGGCTGGACTCGACGCCCGAGAAACCGCCGGTGCTGTCGTCGGCCCGGGCCGGCGGTGTCTGCACCTTCTGGGGCCAGAGGCAGGCGACGATGTCGTTCTCCTCGAAGACCTTCGCCCACATCTCGGAGTACTCCCGGCGCACCCGGTGGGCACCGAAGAGGTCTGCGGCCGTCAGCGCGGCGGCCCGCTGCTGGAGCTGCTGCTTCTGGGTCTCCATGGTGCCGAGCGAGGTGCGGAACCGGGTGCGGACGGCGCCTTCGATCGCCGCGTCCTCCTCGGCCGTCACGGCGTAGGTCCCTCGAAGCGTCCAGGCGTTCTCGGCGTTGGCATACGCGCTGCTCGCCGAGACCTTCGCACCGGTCACCGGGTCGACGGCCGAGGCCGCCCAGTAGGCCGTGTTGCCCAGGTTGGAGGCGGGCGGGGTGATCGGGACGATCTCGGCGCCCAGCTCCTCGAACTGCGCGACGGCGGCCCGCAGTCGGGCGAGTATCCCCGCCGTCCACCTGTCGCGGGCCGGTGAGGTCTCGGTCTCCACGGTGGAGCCGATCCGCAGACCGGCAAAGGGCTTGCGGCCGGGGCGCGGCGCCAGCGGGAAGCCGTGGGGGAAGCCGGGAGCCTGCTCGGAGCGCGGATCGCGGGCGTCGGGACCGGCGATCACGCCGAGCAGCATCGACACGTCGGCCATCGACCGGCCCATCGGGCCGCAGGTGTCCAGGCTGGTGCTGGACACGGTGACGCCGTACTTGGGCACCAGGCCGTAACTGGGCTTGATGGAACCGACTCCCACGTTCTGCGCCGGGTTGCGCAGGGAGTTGCCGGTGTCCGAGCCGGTCGCGACGACGGCGAGCCGGGACGCGATCGCGGCGGCCGAGCCGCCGGAGGAGCCGCCGACGCAGAGGTCGCGGTTCCACGGGTTGGCGGTCTGCGGGCAGGTGTCGTCGTTGGTCCACGGGCCGGTGTGGGTGAGCCCCAGGATGGGCATGTGGGCCGCGCGGAGCCGCTCGGCGACGACCGAGTCGCCGGTGGCGATGTTCCCTGCCGCGAGCGGGCAGCCGATGGTCAGTTCGGTGTCCTTGACGGCGTAGATGTCCTTGAGCGCCACCGGTACGCCGCAGCCGAACGGAACGGGTGCGCCGCCCTTCGCCGCCGCGTCCAGCGCCTTGTCGGCGGCCTTGGCGATGGTGAGGGCCAGCTCGGAGGTCGTGCGCACGTAGGCGTTGAGTTTGCCGTTGTCGCCGAAGACGGGGATGTCGGGGTTGCGGGAGGGCACCGCGAACATGCCGTCGCCGTTGAGGGCGTCGATCCGGGCCAGGAACGCCCTGGTCACCTGGGTGCTGGTGACGTCCCGGGCCAGCAGCATCGCGGCCAGCTGGGTGCCGGTGAGGAAGGGAAGGGCGGTGCCGCGCTTGAGCGCCGCCAGACCGGCCTTGCGCTGGGTCTCCAGATAGTCGCGGGTGGCATCGCCGAGCTGGTCGGTGGTGCGGGTCGCGGCGGCGGCCGGGCCGGGCAGCAGCGCGGGGAGGGAGGCGCCGAAGCCGGTGACGGCAGCGGCGCTCAGGAAGCGCCTGCGGGAGGTACCTGATGTGCCGGGGGCGCTGGATGTGTCGGATGTACCGGATGTGCTCAAGGGGAGGTCCTTCACGGGAGGGGCGCCGGAACACGTCCGGCGTCCCGTGATCAACGCGGATGTCCGGTAGGGAAACACCCCGATCGATCATTCGTATGAAGGGGCCGTGTCGCAGCCGTTTCGGGCCCCGCGCAGGGGCCTCGGCGGGTCCGGGGTACGACCACGGGCCGGGCCCGCAGGCCCGGCCCGGTGGATCGGTCCGGTGGTTCGGTCCGGTGGATCAGCCGATGTCGCTGATCGCGCGGCGGATGAGGTCGGTGACCGCCTCCGGCTCGGAGACGGTGGCGGCGTGCGAGGCCCCGTCGACGGTGACGATGTGGGCGTCGGCCCGCTCGGCCATCCACTGCTGGGCCTGCGGCGGGATGTTGAAGTCCTGGCCGGAGACGAGCGAGTACGCGGGGACCAGGTTCCAGGCCACTTGGCCGGCGGGCTCCTCCAGGGCGCGGGTGGAGACCGGCCGCTGGGTGGCCGCCATGACGAGGGCGGTATCGGCGGGGACGTCGGCGGCGAACTGGTGGTGGAACAGGTCCTGCCTGATGGTGAGTTCCGTACCGGTGCTCCCGTCGGGCAGCGGGTAGGCGGCGGGCTCCACGGTGTCGCCCAGGGTGCTGCCGGGGAACTTCGCGGCGAGTACGCCGGCGCTCTCACCGGTGTCCGGGATGAAGGCGGCGACGTAGACGAGCGCCTTGACGTCGGGGTTCCCGGTGGCGGCCTCGCTGATCACGGAACCGCCGTAGGAGTGGCCGGCCAGGACCACGGGGCCCTCGATGGTCGCCAGCACACCGCGCAGGTAGGCCGCGTCGTCGTGCAGGCCGCGCAGGGGGTTGGCCACGGCGACGACCTGGTTGCCGTCCTGGCGCAGCCGCTGGACGACGCCGGACCAGCTGGAGGCGTCGGCGAACGCGCCGTGGACGAGTACGACGGTCGGGCGGGCCGAGGTTGCCTGCTGCGAGACGGTGCCGGTGCTGTTTCCGCTGGACACGAGAGCTCCTGAAGAGGTGGGTGGGGCGAGCGGGGAAGGAGACGGGCGGGGTGGTGGCGACGGGCGGGGTGCGGGGCGATCGGGCAAGACGATCGGGCGGTGCGGGATCGAGCGGTGCGGGGATCAGGCGGTGTGGAGGGCGGTGCGCAGGGTGTCGACGGCCTGGCGGATGGCGGCCTCGGCGGCGTGGGTTCCGCGCAGGGCGTCGAGCATCACGAAGTCGTGGATGATGCCCTGGTAGCGGGCGGCGGTGACGGCGACGCCGGCTTCGCGGAGCTTGTTGGCGTAGGCCTCGCCCTCGTCGCGCAGGACGTCGGCCTCACCGGTGATGACCAGGGCCGGGGGCAGGCCGGTGAGCTGTTCGGTGGTGGCCCGCAGCGGTGAGGCGGTGATCTCGGCGCGCTGGGCCTCGTCGGTCGTGTACTGGTCCCAGAACCACTGCATGCCGTCGCGGCGCAGGAAGTAGCCCTCGGCGAACTGGTGGTACGAGGGGGTGTCGAAGGCGGCGTCGGTGACCGGGTAGAAGAGGACCTGCTGGACCAGCGGGACGTCGCCGCGCTCCTTGGCCATGAGGGTGAGGGCGGCGGTCATGTTGCCGCCGACCGAGTCGCCGGCCACCGCGATGCGGGTGGCGTCCAGGCCCTTGGCGGCGCCCTCGGCGACGATCCAGCGGGCGACCGCGTAGTTCTGCTCGATGGCGACGGGGTAGCGGGCCTCCGGGGAGAGGTCGTACTCGGGGAAGACGACCGCCGCGCCGGCGCCGACGGCGAGTTCGCGGACCAGGCGGTCGTGGGTGTGGGCGTTGCCGAAGACCCAGCCGGCACCGTGGATGTAGAGGATCACCGGCAGGTCGCCCTCGGCGCCGGCGGGCTTGACGACGCGTGCCCTGACCGAACCGGTGGGACCGCCCTGGACCGTGACCCACTCCTCGTCGACGTCGAGCTTCGCGGTCTCGCCGGACTGGACCTCGTCGACCGCCTTGCGGCCCTCGGCCGGCTCCAGGTCGAAGAGGTACGGCGGGTTCGCGGTCGCCTCGGCGAAGGCGGCGGCAGCGGGCTCCAGTACGGGGCGGACGGCCTGCTCGGTCATGACGTTCTCCTCATGTCGGGGCGGTCGGCACCTGGTCGGTACCGGCGGCTGGGCGGTGATCGCTCCGGCCGGTCGACCCGGTCGGTGCTGACGAGGAAAAACGTAGCACGCGATTAAGTCGTGCACAACTTAATCGCGAGAGATGAAGTCATGCTCGATGGAATCGCTCGCGTTCTCTTGAAGTTAGGCTGGTGGTAACCGATCGATGGGACAGAGGAGAGAAGCCATGGGCCACGCCACGGAACCGCCCGAGGAACAGGGCTCACTGCTGCTGGAAGACCAGCTCTGCTTCGCCCTCTACGCGGCCTCGCGGGCGGTGACCGCCCGCTACCGGCCGCTGCTGGACGCGATCGGCCTGACGTATCCGCAGTACCTCGTCATGCTGGCGCTCTGGGAGCGGAACGGCATGAGCGTCCGGGAGCTCGGCACCGCCCTGCATCTGGAGTCCAGCACGCTCTCGCCGCTGCTGAAGCGCCTGGAGGCGGCCGGCCTGATCCGCCGCGAACGCCGCCCCGACGACGAGCGCTCCGTCGCCGTGTACCTCACCGAGGCCGGCACGGCCCTGCGGGAGAAGGCCCTCGGTGTCCCCGTGTCCATCGGCTCGGCCATGGGACTGACCCCTGAAGAGCACACCACGGCGCGGCAGTTGCTCCGACAGCTGATCACCAGCCTCAACAGCGACTGAGCCCCGCCGCACCGCGTGCCCGGCCGCGATCCGCCGGATCCCGTCCGGGCACGCGGCCGGCCGTCAGGCCCCGAACTCGCGCACCGCGTGGCTGTCGCGGCCTGCGGCCCACGCGGCCGGTGCCGCACTACCCGCCGCGTCCACCGGCGGGTAGAACCGTCGGGCCCACCGCCGGAACGGGCCGATCGGGCCGTCGCCGTGCGCCAGCTTCGGGGGCTGGAGGTACTGCTTGTGGTTCCAGATCGGGAAGTCCGCGGCGGTGAACTCGCAGCTGGACCGGAAGACCGCCCGGTCCAGCAGCCTCGCGGCGGTACGGCTCACGGTGCGGGCGAGCGGGGCGGGCAGCCGGGACGGCTCGGTGAAGGCGATGCGGTTGCGTTGCCGGAACTGCATCCGGTGGGGCCCGATGGCGGTCGGCAGCACCATGGTGCACATCCGCAGCCCGAGCCGTGGGGTGTGCACGTCGGCGTGGAGGCAGCCGAGGCCGTACCCGTCCACCTCGATGTCGACGACGAAGTCGCCGAGGAGCGGCGCCGACTCGTGGGCGCGCATGGAGACGTGGAAAGTGTCGTCCTCGTACTCGACCGGCCCGCCCATCTCGGCCCGCTGCCAGCCGTGCAGGGTGGCGAAGTGGCCGAGGTCGACGGAGTTCTCGATGACCTCCTGGACGTTCCCGCCGAGCTCCCACGCGGCCTCGCGGGCGGGGCGGTGGCCGATCTCGTGCCAGGGCGGGACGAACCAGTCGGGCTCCCGCCCGTCGTGGTGCCGCCAGACGAAGACCGCCCCGTTGACCTCGTGCACGGGCAGCCGCGTCAGCGGCGACCTCGGGGGCGGGGTGTCGTACCCGGTACGGACGCAGGTGCCGTCCGGCCCGAAGGCGAACTGGTGGAAGGGGCAGACGAGTTCATCGCCGTCGAGGTGCGCCAGTCCGAGGTGCGCGCCGAGGTGGGGGCAGTACGGCCGGATGGCCCGTAACGCTCCCGACCTGAGCCGGTACAGCACCACGTCCTCCCCGGCGAGCGGCCGGGTCAGCACGGTGCCGGGAGTGAGTTCGGAGGAGAAGGCGAGCGCGGCCCAGCCGCTGGGGTAGGGCAAGGCGGGGGCGCCCGCGAGGTCGGCAGGGGTCGGTCCCTCAGTGATGGCACGGGTGAACGGACGTGGCAGTCCCACGAATTACCCTCTCGGGCCGAGGATCAGCGGTCGCCAGAAGGCTGCCCGCCCCGCCCCGGAATCCCCGCGACACCCCGAGCGCCACCCGAACGTGGTACATACATGCGGATAGTGACACCGGGGGCGGATGGCACTCCCCGAGGCGACGGGCTCAGTCAGCCGTGAACTCGTACTCGATTTCGTAAAGGTGACCAGCTTTCACCATCACCGTCGCTTCGAGCGGGCGCCCTTCCTCGTCCAGGACAACTCTCAGCGTTCGCAGGACGGGCAGGTCTCCCGGCAGCTTCAGGGCGCGATACTGCTCCTGCGTGGGCACCCTCGCGGACACGCGGTCCACGCTGCGCGCGGGCGGGTATCCCAGTTCCGTGAGAGCAGCGGGCGTCCCGCCGGAGATCCTGCGCTTGGCGGCGAGAACGGTGCCCCTCGCCATCTCCAGGGAGTAGTAGGAGGAAACGAGTTCCGCAGGCTCCTCGTCGATCGTGAGCAACTGCCGCCGCAGCACGGCGAAGCCCTGCGCGGGAAGTCCCAGGGCCGCAGCCACGTCCGCTGGCGGCAATGCCTCCGTCACTTCGATCAAGTTGCTGCGGGCACGCCCGCCCTCCTTGGCGACCTCACTCAGCCAGCGGTACGGGCGGCCCGCCTCGGGCGCCGCCATGTACGCGGCAGGGCGCATCGTTCGTTGCCGATGATCTCGTACGGTGACGGCGGCGCCGGCCCTGCCGACGACAAGTCCCTCGTCCTTCAGCAAGTGCAGAGCCTTCTGGACGGTTGCGCCGGCAGCCTCGAAGCGTTCCTTCAGCTGGGCGGTCGAGGGAAGCCTCACCCCAGGAGCCAAGTCGCCGGTCATGATCTCGTCGCGCAGGTCAGCGGCGATCCGCTCATGGAAGGAACGGACGTCCGGGAAATCGCTTCCACTCGCAGCCACAGTCATCCGATCTTGATTTCGTACCGCAACCGCTGCCGCCTCGGCGCCATCACCATGATGTCGACCTGGAACGGGCGCCCCTCCCCGTCCAGCGTGAGCCGGGTCAGCTCCAGGACCGGTTGCCCCGTCACCATGGCCAGTGCGTCGCGTTCCTCGTCACCCGGCATCCGGGCGACGACGTCCTCCCTGGCCGTCACACCCACATGACCGAGAGCTGCGAGGAGTCGGACCGCACCGCCGGGAATTTTGCCACGGCCCTCAAGTGCGGTACCTGCGGCAATGGCCGCAGGGTAGTAGGAATCCGTGAGTTCGCACGGCTCACCGTCGACCTCCATCACCCTTCTGCGGACCACGACCGAGTCGCCGCGAGGCAGCCGGAGAAGGTCGGCAACCACGTCGGGAGCGAGTGCCTCTCCGGCGTACATCACGCGCTGGCTGCCCCGACGCCCGTCGGCGGCGACCTCCGCAGCCCATGCGTCACCCGCACCATCAGCCGGTGGCGTCAGGTAACGCGCCGACGTACTGCCCGCGTCGCCGCCGCTCATGGCTCTCTCCCTCGCAAAACGATCCACCGGACTCAGTCCCTGTGCGACCCACGGTAGGCGACGCACTCTGGCAGCCCAAAGCTCAACCTTGCCACATTTCGCGAATAGCGATACGGTGCAGCCCTCCCGCTCAACAGCAAGGCGGTGGCTCTCTTGTCTCTCGCGCTACAGGAACGGCGTTTCCCTCGATGCCGCACGTCGGTTCGCGCCTCCCGCGACTTCGTCGCCGGCGTCCTCACCGAGTGGGGAATAACTTCCTTGATCGAGGATGCCGAACTCTGCGTGTCAGAACTCGCGACCAACGCCGTTCTGCACGGCACTCCCCCTGGAAGGGAGTTCGCGGTACGCATCCACACCCTCCAGGAATGCGTGCGACTGGAAGTGAGGGACAGCGGGCCCGGTTGCCCGGTGGTCCGGGAAGCGGGCCTGGAGGCAACTTCGGGGCGCGGGCTATTCCTGGTGAGCGCCCTGGCTGACGTTCACGGCGTCACGCTCCACAAGGTGGGGAAAACCGTCTGGCTGGAGTTCCGGAAGAGCCATGCCGCTACCACCTGCCGAGAACCGGGAGAGTAGTCGCCCCCTCCCGCCACGGAGAGGAGCGCCGGGCCACGTGGGCTCCGGCGCTCCTCTCCTACGAACCCAGGATCGTGGTCAGGAACTCCCCCGTCCACGCCAGCAGTTCACGCCCCACGACCGGCTTGCCGCCGATGCGTCCCGCGGTCGGGCGCGGGACCAGGATCTGGTGGGTGGCGGCCTTGATGACGGTCTTCGGGTGGAGGCGCTTGAGGCGCAGTTCCTGCGACTCGCGGAGTTCCACCGGGGCGAAACGGATGTTGGAGCCCTGGAGGACGATCTCGCCGACTCCGCAGGCGCGGGCCAGCATGCGCAGGCCGGCCACGAGGAGGAGGTTCTCGACGGGTTCGGGGAGCTTGCCGTACCGGTCGGTGAGTTCCTCGCGGACCGCGCGGATGTCCTCCTCCGAGTTGGCGGAGGCGATGGCGCGGTAGGCCTGGAGGCGGAGCCGCTCGCCGGGGGCGTAGTCGTGGGGGACGTGGGCGTCGACCGGGAGCTCGATCTTGACCTCCAGCGGCGCTTCCTCCTCCTCGGTGCCCTCCATCTGGGCCCGGTAGTCGGCGACGGCCTCGCCGACCATGCGGACGTAGAGGTCGAAGCCGACGCCCGCGATGTGGCCGGACTGTTCGCCGCCGAGGAGGTTGCCCGCGCCTCGGATCTCCAGGTCCTTCATGGCGACGTACATGCCGGCGCCCATCTCGGTGTGCTGGGCGATGGTGGCGAGGCGCTCGTGGGCGGTCTCGGTGAGCGGCTTCTCCGGCGGGTAGAGGAAGTAGGCGTATCCGCGGTCGCGGCCTCGGCCCACCCGGCCGCGCAGCTGGTGGAGTTGGGAGAGGCCGAAGTTGTCGCCGCGCTCGACGATGAGGGTGTTGGCGTTGGAGATGTCGATGCCGGACTCGACGATGGTGGTGGAGACGAGGACGTCGAACTTCTTCTCCCAGAAGTCCACCACCACTTGTTCCAGGGCCTGTTCGGACATCTGGCCGTGTGCCGTGGCGATCCGGGCCTCGGGGACGATCTCGCGCAGCCTGGCGGCGGCGCGGTCGATGGACTCGACCCGGTTGTGGATGTAGAACACCTGGCCCTCGCGCAGGAGTTCGCGGCGCACGGCGGCGCCGATCTGCTTCTCCTCGTACGGGCCGACGAAGGTCAGTACGGGGTGCCGCTCCTCGGGCGGGGTCGTGATGGTGGACATCTCGCGGATGCCGGTCACGGCCATTTCGAGGGTACGGGGGATGGGGGTGGCGGACATGGTGAGGACGTCGACGTTGGCGCGGAGCTTCTTCAGCTGCTCCTTGTGCTCGACGCCGAAGCGCTGTTCCTCGTCGACGATGACCAGGCCGAGGTCCTTGAACTTGGTCTCGGAGGAGAACAGCCGGTGGGTGCCGATGACGAGGTCGACGGCGCCGTCCTTCAGCCCCGCGAGGGTGGCCTTGGAGTCGGCCTCGGACTGGAATCGGCTCAACGCGCGCACATTGACCGGGAATTGGGAGTAGCGCTCGGTGAAGGTGCCGTAGTGCTGCTGGACGAGCAGCGTCGTGGGGACGAGCACGGCGACCTGCTTGCCGTCCTGTACGGCCTTGAAGGCGGCGCGCACCGCGATCTCCGTCTTGCCGTAGCCGACGTCGCCACAGATCAGGCGGTCCATCGGGACCGTCTTCTCCATGTCCTCCTTGACCTCGGCGATCGTGGAGAGCTGGTCGGGCGTCTCCGCGTACGGGAAGGCGTCCTCCAGTTCGCGCTGCCACGGGGTGTCGGGGCCGAAGGCGTGGCCGGGGGCGGCCATGCGGGCGCTGTAGAGCTTGATCAGGTCGCCGGCGATCTCCTTGACGGCCTTCTTGGCGCGCTGCTTGGTCTTCGTCCAGTCGGCGCCGCCGAGGCGGTGCAGGGTCGGCGCCTCGCCGCCCACGTACTTGGTGACCTGCTCCAGTTGGTCGGTCGGGATGTAGAGCCGGTCGCCGGGCTGGCCGCGCTTGGCTGCGGCGTACTCGACGAGCAGGTACTCGCGGGTGGCGCCCTGCACGGTGCGCTGCACCATCTCGATGTACCGGCCGACGCCGTGCTGTTCGTGGACGATGTAGTCGCCCGCCTCCAGCGTCAGCGGGTCGATGGTCTTGCGGCGGCGGGCGGGCATCCGGCCGAGTTCCTTGGTGGCGGTGCGCTGGCCGGTGAGGTCGGTCTCGGTGAGGACCGCGAGCTTCAGGTCGGCGTCGATGAAGCCGTGGTCGATGGCGCCGCAGGAGACGTGCACCAGGGACGGGGAGACCTCGGTCAGGTCGGGGTCGAGCCGGGCGGGGATGCCCTCGCCGCCGAGCACCTCGACGGTGCGGGAGGCGAGTCCCTGGCCCTCGGTGACGTAGACCGTGCGCCAGCCGTCGGCGATCCAGCCCTTGGTGTCGGCGAGCGCACGGGCGGTGTCGCCGCGGTACGCCTCCGGGGCGCGCATCCCGAGCTTGAGGGTGTCCTCGTCCAGTTCGTCGTCGGCGGCGAACGGGGAGGTGGTCCACCACATCATGGAGAGCTCGCGGGCCCGGTCCCGTACGTCCGCGATGGACCAGAGGGAGGCCGCGCCCACGTCGATCGGGGCCTCGCCGCCGCCCGCGGTGGCCGCCCAGGACGCCTGCAGGAACTCCTGGCTGGTGGCCACGAGGTCCGAGGCCCGGGTGCGTACCCGCTCGGGGTCGCAGACCAGGGTCATCGCACCCTTCGGCAGCACGTCGAGCAGCAGCTCCATGTCGTCCACGAGGACCGGCGCCAGCGACTCCATGCCGTCCACCGCGATGCCCTCGGCGATCTTGCCCAGCAGCTCACCCAGCTCCGGGTGGGCCTCGGCGAGTACGGCGGCGCGTTCGCGGACCTCGTCGGTGAGCAGCAGCTCCCGGCAGGGCGCGGCCCACAGCCCGTGTTCGGCGACCTCCAGGGAGCGCTGGTCGGCGACCTTGAAGTACCGGATCTCCTCGACGTCGTCGCCCCAGAACTCCACCCGCAGCGGGTGTTCCTCGGTCGGCGGGAAGACATCCAGGATGCCGCCACGCACGGCGAACTCACCGCGCTTCTCGACCAGTTCGACCCGGGAGTACGCGGCTGCGGCGAGCGCTTCCACGATGTCGCCCAGGTCGGCGCTCTGCCCGCTGCGCAGCGCTACGGGTTCCAGGTCGCCGAGCCCCTTGACCTGCGGCTGGAGTACGGAACGTACGGGCGCCACGACCACGCTCACCGGCCCCGTCTCCGGGTCGTCGGCGCGCGGGTGCGCGAGGCGGCGCAGCACGGCGAGGCGCCGCCCCACGGTGTCCGAGCGGGGCGAGAGCCGCTCGTGCGGCAGGGTCTCCCAGGACGGGTACTCGGCGACGGAGTCCGGGGGCAGCAGGGTGCGCAGCGCGGCGGCCAGGTCCTCGGCCTCCCGCCCGGTGGCGGTGACCGCGAGGACGGTGCGTCCCGTCCCCCGGGCCAGCGAGGCCACGGCGAAGGGGCGCGCGGCGGGCGGTCCCACCAGGTCCACGCGCATCCGGTGACCGTCGGTGGCGGCCTTCACCGCTTCGGAGAGCGCGGGATCGCGAGCGACGAGATCCAGCAGACCGTGCAGGCTCATGGAGGTCTTCCGTCCGGTGTGGCTTCGGGCTTCCCGGCAGCCGGCTGCCGCCAGGAGCTGCGCGCCGCGCCGTGAGAGGACGCAACGCGAAGGGCCCGACACGTGGAACGGGCCGGGGTCTCCACCCTACGACTCGGGACGGACACTCGCGTGCGGGACCGGGCTCCGGGCGGGCGCTCGGGGGCTCCCCGCACGCCCCCGGGGCCACGGACCGTGGCGGACGGGGCCGCGCCGCCGCAGGGTACGCCGGTGGATGTCGGGGGCTTCTCACGCGTCGAAGGACGCGAACCGCGCCGTACACGGGCTTCGCCACGGGGGCCTGCCGCCGGCGGTCGCCGTGCGCCCGAGCGGTCCGCCGCTCGTCCTGTTCGGGCAGGCGGTTCCCGACTGGGCGGTGAGCGCTTTCCCGGCCCTCGGGGCGATCGCCCTGCTGCGCGCGGGTGCGGCCCGGCTCCCACCGGAGTACGCCCGGCCGGTGCCGCGCCGGGCCGCTCTCGCACGGTTCCCGCGCGTCGCGCTGATGATTCCGGGCGGCCGGCTGAGCATCTTCGGCGCGCTGACCGACGTGACCGCGGACTACCACGTCCTACGCTCCACGGGCCCGCACGGTCGTCGTGCGGGCCCGAACGCGCGGGCCCCCGGAACGTTCCGAGGAACGTTCCGGGGGCCCGGTGGTGCTCGGTGCGGCGCTCGGCCGCCCCGCTCAGCCGTCCGTGGCGATGGCCGCCAGGACGTTCATCCGGCCCGCCCGGAAGGCCGGTACGAGGGCGGCGAACAGGCCGACGAACGCGGAGGCGACGAAGACGGTGAGGATCGTCGGCCAGGGGATCTCCAGCGTGTCCATCCCTTCCAGCGCGAGGAGTTGGTGGGCGGAAGCGCCCCAGCCGATGCCGAGGCCGAGGCCGAGCAGGGCACCGAAGAGGGCGATGACCACCGACTCCAGGCGGATCATCCGGCGCAGCTGGCGTCGGGAGAGGCCGATCGCCCTCAACAGGCCGATCTCACGGGTGCGTTCGACCACCGAGAGGGCGAGGGTGTTCACGACGCCGAGTACCGCGACGACGATGGCGAGGGCGAGCAGGCCGTAGACGATGTTGAGCAACTGCCCGACCTGGTCCTTGAGGTCCTCCTTGAAGTCGGCCTGGTTGCGGGGCTGGTAGACCGGGTAGGGCGCGAGGGCCTTCTTCAGCGCGGCGTAGGCCGTCTTCTCCTGGCCGTCCTCGGCCTGCGCGAACATCATCAGGCTGTCGGGGAGTTGGTCGGCGGCGATGTGCTTGGCGGCGGTGGTGCGGCTGATGTACTTCGCCCCGCCGTCGATGCTGGTGTCGTCGGAGGTGATGGCGGCGACCTTGAGCTTCGCGGAGCCGCCGGCCTTGAACGCCACGTCGAGGGTGTCGCCGACCTTGACGCCGTGCTTGTCGGCGTACTCCTCGCCGACCGATACGGAGTCCTCTTCGTAGGCGGCCGCGAGCTCGCCGGAGAGGACCTCGCGGTGCACGTCCTGCTGGTAGCTGGAGTCGGCGGCGACCAGGCCGTCGTCGTCCGTGCCGCCGTCGGGAGAGGTCACGGTGGCGTTGAGGTAGGTGTAGTGGGTGACGTGCTTCAGGCCGGGGACGGCCTCGACGGCCTTGGCGGCCTGCGGCACGATCGGCTGCCCGTCGGCGGACTGCACGATGAAGTCCGCGCCGACCGACTTGTCGAGCTCGCCGGAGAGGGAAGCGACCATGGAGGCGCCGACGACCGCGAGGCAGGCCACCAGGGCGAGGCCGATCATCAGGGCCGCGCCGGTCGCGCCGGTGCGGCGCGGGTTGCGCAGGGCGTTGCGTTCGGCCATGCGGCCGACGGGGCCGAAGAACCGGAGCAGGACCGTGCTGAGGACCCGTACGACAGCTCCGGCGAGGAGCGGGCCGATGACGATGAACCCGAGGAGGCTGAGGACCACGCCGACTGCCAGCAGGATCGATCCGCCACTCGCCTCGTCGGCGCGCGCGGTTCCCCAGAGGGCCGCGGCGCCGGCGCCGGTGAGGACGATGCCGAGGGCGGCCCGGAGGCGTCCGGCCCGGCCGTCGGCGGGGGTTCCGGCGTCCCGCAGCGCGGCCATCGGCGACACCTTCCCGGCACGCCGGGCGGGTACGTACGCGGCGAGCACGGTGACGACGATGCCGAGCGCGAGGCCGACGACCGGGGTGGTCCAGGCGATGGTGAGGTCGTCGGTGGAGAGTTCCATGCCGACGGCGCCCATCAGCCGCATGAGGCCGACGGCGAGTCCGATGCCCGCGACGACGCCGAGGATCGAGCCGACGATGCCGAGGAGGAAGGCTTCGACCAGCACCGACCGGTTGACCTGGCGACGGCTGGAGCCGATGGCCCGCATCAGGCCGAGCTCGCGGGTGCGCTGGGCGACCAGCATGGAGAAGGTGTTGACGATGAGGAAGATGCCGACGAGGAAGGCGATTCCGGCGAAGCCGAGCATCGCGTACTTGATCACGTCGAGGAAGGACCCCATGGAGTCCTTGCTGTCCTCGGCGGACTCGGCCTGGGTCTTCAGGGTGTAGAGGGAGGTGTCGCCGAGCGCGGTGGCGACGTTGGCCTTCAACTGGGCGTCGCTGACGCCGGATGCGGCGGTGACGCTGATCATGCTGTACGCGTCGGGGCGGCCGAGCAGCTTCGTCTGGGCGGTCTCGGTGTCGAAGTAGGCGATCGCCGCGCCGGGGTTGGTGACGGTGAACTCGGCGATGCCGACGATCTTCGCCCGGAGGTCGCCGGCCGAGGTGATGGTGCGCAGCTCGTCGCCGAGCTTCAGGCCGTGCTTCTCGGCGGTACCGGAGTCGATCATCATCTCGGTGGGTCCGCGCGGCGCGTGGCCCGAGCTGATCCTCATCGAACGCAGGTCGTTGCGCGTCCAGTTGCCCGCGATGGTCGGGGCGCCGGTGTCCGGGCTGAGGTTCTTGTCGTGGCTGTCGACGATCGTGACCTGGAGGGTACTGACCTGACCCTCGGCGTCCTTGACGCCCTCGGCCTTCTCGACCTGGGCGAGGAGCGACGCCGGCATGGTCTCCGGCTTGCCGGAGTCCGGTACGGCGTCCGACTCCTCGGCCGACTTGAGGCCGACCGAGACGTCCGGGGCCGAGACGGTGAAGAGCTTGTCGAAGGTGGTGTTCATGGTGTCGGTGAACACGAGGGTGCCGCAGACGAAGGCCACGGACAGCAGGACGGCGACGGCCGAGAGGGCCATCCGCCCCTTGTGCGCGAGGAAGTTGCGCAGCGAGGTCTTGAGGACGGTCATGACGTCCGCCCGCGGCTGTCGAAGTTCTTCATGCGGTCGAGGACCTGGTCGGCGGTGGGGTTGCGCATCTCGTCGACGATCTTGCCGTCCGCGAGGTAGAGCACCCGGTCCGCGTAGGAGGCGGCGACGGGGTCGTGGGTGACCATGACGATGGTCTGGCCCAGCTGGTCCACGGAGGTGCGGAGGAAGGACAGCACCTCGGCGCCGGCCCGCGAGTCGAGGTTTCCGGTCGGCTCGTCGCCGAAGATGATCTCGGGGCGGGCGGCGAGGGCGCGGGCGACCGCGACGCGCTGCTGCTGGCCGCCGGAGAGCTGGGTCGGCCGGTGCTTCAGCCGGTCCGCGAGGCCCACGGTCTCCACGACCTGCCGCAGCCACTCCGCGTCGGGCTTGCGGCCCGCGATGTCCATCGGCAGCGTGATGTTCTCCAGCGCGTTCAGCGTCGGCAGCAGGTTGAACGCCTGGAAGATGAACCCGATCCGGTCGCGGCGGAGTTGGGTGAGCTTCTTGTCCTTGAGGCCGGTGATCATCGTCTCGTGGAGGAAGATCTCGCCGGAGGTCACCGTGTCGAGTCCGGCCAGGCAGTGCATCAGCGTCGACTTGCCGGAGCCCGACGGGCCCATGATCGCGGTGAACTCGCCGCGTGCGATGTCGACATCGACGTGGTCGAGGGCGACGACCCGTGTCTCGCCGGTGCCGTACGCCTTCACCACCTGGCGTGCTCGCGCTGCCACGGCGGTCCGTTCTCCGGCGCCCCCGTGCCTGGGATTGGTCACAGCCGTCGTCACGATTCTCTCCTCCAAGGATGGGCGTACGCCGCCCCACGAACGCGGTGGTCCCCGCCCGTCCACCGCCGTCGGCCGCACTCCGCGACCTGATGACAACGCTAGGGAATGACGTGACCCGATCACCTCGTCCACGGGGAGGACCGTTCCCTTGGGCGCTGGGGGGAGGTCCCCCTAGGGGTTGGGCGGGAGGGCCTCGTCCTGCGGGCGGTGGGGCTGTCCCCCGGTCGCCCTACGGCTGTCCCCAGGCAGCCCCGCCCCGGTCACCCCCGGCTGTCCCCCGGGTCGCCCCGCCGGCAGCGTGCCCGCCGTCCCTGTCCGGGCACCCCGACCGAACCCGGCTCTCCCCCGGGTCGACCTCGGGTGCCCCGCCCCGAAAACGCCCTCCGCCCCGTGCGCCCGTGAGCGCCCTGCCCTCGTGACGAACGGAATGAGACAGTGGTCCCGACAGATACGTGCAGGGGGAAGGAATGTCTGTGGGCGCCACGAGCAGCGCGGACGGCAACACCGACGCGGGCCGCGGCCCCGGTACCGCCGTCCCGGTGCCGGCGGCGCCGAATCCCCCCGTACCCCGGGCCGTCGTGGCGGCGCTGATGGTGGCGATGGCGCTGGCCGCGGTGGACGGCACGATCGTCTCCACGGCGGTGCCGCAGATCGTCGGCGACCTCGGCGGGTTCGCGGTGTTCTCGTGGCTGTTCTCCGGCTACCTGCTGGCGGTGACCGTCACCCTGCCGGTGTACGGGAAGCTCTCCGACACCTTCGGCCGCAAGCCCGTACTGGTCGCCGGAATCGTGCTGTTCGCGGTGGGTTCGCTGCTCTGCGCCTCCGCGTGGAACATGACGGCGCTGATCGCCTTCCGGGTCGTCCAGGGTCTGGGTGGCGGGGCGCTCCAGGGGACGGTGCAGACCATCGCCGCCGACCTCTTCCCGCTCAAGGAGCGCCCGAAGATCCAGGCCAAGATCTCGACGGTCTGGGCGATCTCGTCGGTGGCTGGCCCTGCGATCGGCGGCCTGCTCGCCACGTACGCGGACTGGCGCTGGATCTTCCTGGTGAACCTGCCGGTCGGCGCGCTCGCGCTCTGGCTGGTCGTACGTCACTTCCACGAGCCCGCCCGCCCGCGCCCCGAAGCGGCGCCCCGGATCGACTGGGCGGGTGCGCTCGGCATCTTCGCCTCCACCGCGCTGCTGCTGACCGCGCTCGTGCAGGGCGGGGTCGCCTGGGACTGGTTCTCGGTTCCGTCGCTGGGCCTGTTCGGGGCGAGCGTGGTCCTCGCGGCGCTCACGGTCCTGGTGGAGCGGCGGGCGGCCGACCCGATCGTGCCGGGGTGGGTGTGGCGGCGGCGCCCGATCGCCTCGGTCAACCTGGCTCTGGGCGCGATGGGGCTGCTGATGGTGGCGCCGACCGTCTTCCTGCCGACGTACGCGCAGTCCGTCCTCGGGCTCGGGGCGATACCGGCCGGCTTCGTGCTCTCGGTGATGACGCTGAGCTGGCCGGTGGCGGCGGCGCTGTCGAACCGGGTGTACGGGCGTATCGGCTTCCGCTTCACCGCGATGATCGGCATGGGCGGCGCGCTGCTGGCGCTGCTCGCCTTCCCGGCCCTCCCGTATCCGGGGGCGGTGTGGCAGCCGGTGCTGATCATGCTGCTGCTCGGCGCCTCGCTCGGGCTCTTCCAGCTCCCGCTGATCGTGGGCGTCCAGTCGACGGTGGGCTGGTCCGAGCGCGGGACGACGACGGCGTCCGTGCTCTTCTGCCGCCAGCTCGGCCAGTCGCTGGGTGCCGCGCTCTTCGGTGCCGTAGCCAACGCGACGCTGGCGGCCCGGCTCGACGGCGCCTCGGCCGCGGGGCTGCCCGGGGACCTGGACTCCGTGAGCCACGCGCTGGAGGACCCGGGCGCGCTGACCGTCCGCGCGGCCGACACGCTGCGGCGCGCGGTGGACGCGGCGGTGGACCACGTGTACCTGGGTGCGGCGGCGGCCGCGGCGCTGGCGCTCCTCGTCCTCCTCGTGGTGGCCCCGAAGCGCTTCCCGATCGCCGCGGAGGAACCCGACGGTACGCCCGGGCGCTGACGCTCCCGAGCCGCCCCGAAATTTCGCCTCCTGTCCAGAGGCGCCAACTGGCCTATTTACGACCACAGTTCGGCCATTCTTCGCCATCCGCTGGCTACTCGTGAGTAACGTCGCCACGATGCCACCACCAGTCCCGTTCGCGTGCCTTGCAGTCCCCCTCGTACCGGCTCATGCAAGGAGCAGCACTGCCCATGTCTCACGCGTACCACGAGCCCCATGAGCCCTTGGAGCTCCCGCCTCCGCCGCCGCCGTTCCAGCGCGACTATCTGCTCCCCTGGCAGAGCTCCCCGCCACCGGAGCCCGCGGCGCCGCGCTTCCCGGCGGCGGGCACCCGCGCGCAGACTCCGGGCCGCCACCGCGACCTGCGGCGGCTGCGCACCTCGTACCGGGTGCTGCGCAGGGTCTCCACGCTCGCGGCGCTGGGCTACTTCACGGCGTTCCTGGCTCTCTCCACGTACGCCCCCGGGCTGATGGGACGGGACGTCGGCGTCGGCGGGCTGAACCTCGGGCTGCTGCTCGCGCTGACCCAACTGCCCATCGCCCTGCTCTCCTTGGTGCTCTACGAGCGCACCGCCCGGCGCACCGTGGACCCGCTCGCCGCCGAGCTGCGCCGGCGCTCCCGGCCCACCGACACCGCGGTTCGGCCCAGCAGTCGGGGAACCGGCCGGTGACCGGCTTCGACGAGTCCGCGCAGGCGACGTCCCTCGTGGTGTTCATCGCCGTGGCCACCATGGTGCTGCTGCTCTGCGTCCTGGCCGGTCCCGACCGGGACAACCTGGAGGAGTTCTACACCGGGTACAGCAATCTGGCGCCGCTGCGCAACGGCCTTGCCATCGCCGGGGATTACCTCTCCGCCGCCACGGTCCTGAGCACCACCGGCGTCATCGCGCTCACCGGGCACGACGGGCTGGTCCTCGTGCTGAGCACGGTCCTCTCACTGGTGCTGCTGATGTTCCTGCTGGCCGAACCCCTGCGCAACGCGGGCCGGTTCACCCTGGGGGACGTACTCGCCCGCCGGGCCCCGGGACGTGGCGTACGGATCACCGCCTGCACGGTCACACTCGTCGCTCTCGTGCCGTTCATGGCGGTCCAACTGGCGGGCAGCGGAAACCTCCTGGCGTTCATCCTCGGCTTCGACAGCTCCGGATTCCGCACCGGCGCCATCGCCGCCGTCGGTGCCGTGATGATCAGCTACGCGGTGATCGGCGGGATGCGCTCCACCGCCCTGATCCAGATCATGAAGACGGTGACGCTCGTCGGGGCGGGGCTGCTCATCTCCGTACTGATCCTGGACCGCTTCCACTGGGACACCGGCGCCCTGCTCGCCGCCGCGGCACGGCGGAGCGGGGCCGGGGACGCGTATCTGAGGGCGGGGCTCCAGTACGGGGGCGACGACCTCGACATGATCAGCTCCGAGCTGACCGTCGTGCTGGGCGCCGCGTGCCTGCCGCACATCATCATGCGGATGTCCGCCGTCAAGAGCGCCCGGGCGGTGCGCCGTTCGCTCTCCTGGGCGGTATCGGCGGTCGTCCTCGTCTGTGTGTTCCTCACCGTGATCGGCTTCGGTGCCGCCGCCCTCGTCGGCCACAGCGCCGTCTCGGCGGGCGGCAGCCAGGGCAGCAGCGCGATCCTCCAGGTGACCAGTGTGGTCGCGGGCGGCGGGCGCACCGGGGCGCTGATCGCGACGATGATGACCACGGCGATCTTCCTGACCCTGCTCGCCTCGGTCGCCGGGATGACGCTGGCCTGTGCGAACTCCCTGGCCCACGATCTCTTCGCGCACGGTCTCGCCCGCGCGGACCGGCCCGCTCCCGCGCCGCGTACCGAGATCATGACGGCCCAGGGAGCGGCGATCGGGGTCGGCATCCTCGCGACGGTGCTCGCGGTCGTCGCCCGGCACTGGAACGTGCAGGCGCTGGCGATCTTCTCGTTCTGCGTCGGCGCTTCGGCGCTCGCTCCGGCGCTCGTCTACAGCCTGTTCTGGCGCCGCTTCACCCGTACCGGGCTGCTCTGCACGCTGATCGTGGGCACCACGGGGGTGGTGGTGCTGATGTCGGGCACCAACCTGATCTCCGGGACTCCGGGGGCGGTCTTCCCGGACGTGGACGCGAACTGGTTCCCGTTCACGACGACCGGGCTGGTCTCCATCCCGGTCGGCTTCCTCGCGGGCTGGCTGGGGACGGTCCTCGGCCGCAGGCCTGCCGCCGAGGAGCGCCGCCGCTACGAGCAGGTGGAGCCGTGGATCCTGGCCGGGGCGCCCCCGGCGACACGGCGGTGAGGCGCGTCGCCGGAGGCCGCCGGGGTGGGGACCGGGGTCAGAGGCTGTCGAAGTCGGGGAGGGTGAGCGAGCCGTCCTCGGCGAGCGTGAACCCCGGGTTGTGCGCGATCTCCCAGGCGTGGCCGTCGGGGTCGGTGAAGACACCGGCGTAGCCGCCGTAGAACGTCGTCGCGGCGGGCCGGGTGATGGTGGCGCCCGCTCGCCCGGCCGTCGTGAGGAGTTCGTCGACCTCCTCGGGCGACCGGAGGTTCTGCGCGAGCGCGATCCCGCCGAAACCGGCCGGGCCGTGGTCTTCGAGGCCGCAGTCGGCCGCGAGCTTCTCGCGGGACCACAGCACGACCGCGAGGCCGCCCACCTGGTAGAAGACCGTGTCCTGGACCGTCTGCCCCTCCCACCCCAGGGCCTCGTAGAACGACCTCGCGCGGGCGAGATCGGTGACGCCCAACGTGACCAGACTGATGCGCTGTTCCATGCGCCTCACCGTACCGGCGCCGCCTGCGGTATCCCGGGCAACCGGACCGTCACGACGAGCCCGCCGGCCGGTCGGGGGGTGAGATCGAGGGTCCCGTCGTGGGCCCGGACGACGCTCGCCACCAGGGCGAGCCCGAGGCCGACGCCCGCGTGCTCGTCGGTGCGTACGCGCTCCGACCCGCGCCGGAAGGGCTCGGTGAGGGTCGGTACCAGCTCCGGGGGGAGCGGATCGCCCGTGTTCTCGACCCGCAGCACGCTCGTGCCACCGGCCCGCGTCCCGGTGTGGACGGTGACGGTGCCGCCGGAGGGGAGGTTGTGGACGACGGCGTTCTGCACGAGGTTGGTCACCATCCGCAGCAGGAGCGTCGCGGAGCCGGATACGTGCGCGGGCCCGCCGGTGACGTCGAGCGTGGTCCCGCGGTGTTCGGCGAGCGGGAGCAGCGTCTCGGCGGCCTCCTCGGCGAGGAGGGAGAGGTCGACGGGCTCGCGGGTGAAGTCCTTGCGGTCGCCCCGGCTGAGCAGCAGAAGGGCCTCGGTGAGTGCGATCGCCCGGGTGTTGACCGTGTGGAGCCGCTCGACGAGTTCCCGCCGGTCCCCCGCGGGGTCGGTGCGCGCGACGTCGAGGAGCGCCTTCGAGACGGCGAGCGGGGTGCGCAGTTCGTGGGAGGCGTTGGCGGCGAACCGCCGCTGCTCGGCAACGTGCGATTCCAGCTGTTCGAGCATGGTGTCGAAGGCGTCGGCGAGTTCACGGAACTCGTCCTGCCTGCCCTCCATGGCGATCCGGTGGGAGAGCGAGCCGTGTGCGGCGGTCCTGGCGGCGGCGGTGATCCGGGTGAGGGGCGCGAGCATCCGCCCGGCCAGGAACCAGCCGCCCAGCAGGCCGAAGACCAGCAGGAAGGCGAGGGCCGAGGCGGCGGCGGGGGCGAAGACGTGCAGGACGACGGTCCGGTTGGGGTTGATCCCGAGCAGGCCCCGGTTGTTGTCGGGCAGGTAGCGCAGCACGTACCCCCACACCACGGCCAGCAGGATCGCACCGGCGAGGAGGATGAATCCGGCGTAGCTGAGGGTGAGTTTCAGCCGAGCGCTGAGCCCCGGGGGCCTACGCACGGGTACCGCCGGGGCCGGGCGCGTCCGGTCCTCCCGTGTCGATGCGGTAGCCGACGCCGGGCACGGTGGCGATGAGCCAGGGTTCGCCCAGCCGCTTGCGCAGCGCGGAGACGGTGATGCGGACGGCGTTGGTGAAGGGGTTGGCGTTCTCGTCCCAGGCCCGCCGCAGCAGTTCCTCGGCGCTGATGACCCCGCCCTCGGCGGCGACCAGCACTTCGAGCACGGCGAACTGTTTCCGGGTGAGGGCGACGTGCCGCCCGTCCCGGAAGACCTCCCGGCGGAAGGGGTCGAGCCGGAGGCCCGCGATCTCGCTGACCGGCGGCCGGACGTGCCCGCGCCGGCGGTCGAGCGCCCTCAGCCGCAGCACGAGTTCCCTGAGCTCGAAGGGTTTGGTGAGGTAGTCGTCGGCCCCCAGCTCGAACCCGGACGCCTTGTCGTCGATCCGGTCCGCGGCGGTGAGCATGAGGATCGGGGTGCCGCTTCCGGAAGCGACGATGCGCCGGGCGACCTCGTCGCCGGACGGGCCCGGGATGTCCCGGTCGAGGACCGCGAGGTCGTAGGAGTTGACGCTCAGCAGCTCCAGCGCGGAGTCTCCGTCACCGGCGATGTCGGCGGCGATCGCCTCCAGCCGCAGGCCGTCCCGGACGGCCTCGGCGAGGTAGGGCTCGTCCTCCACGATCAGCACACGCATGCCTGAAGCGTACGGTCCGCTTCCTGGCCCCCGACGGGGCGGGACGGCGGCGGGTCCGGCTGCCGGGTCCGGGCTGCCGGGTCCGGCTGTCCCGCTCGTCGCGACGGGTGCCGCGTCCGGTCAGGAGCCCTCGGCGCGCAGCCACCAGCGCCGGGAGGCGAGCCCGGCCAGCAGGGCGCCGGCGGTGTTGACCAGTACGTCGTCCACGGAGGACACCCGGTCCAGCCGCAGGACGTACTGCAGGATCTCCACCAGCACCGAGCAGCCCGCGCCGAGGGCCAGGACGCGCGCGGCGGATGCCATCGCCGCGAACCGCAGAGGGGCGAAGAACCCCAGCGACGCGAAGACCAGCAGGTTGCCGACGATGCCCAGCGCCCCCATGGTGGCGAGGTCCCGCAACGGCACCAGGCTGAAGCGGCCGGGGACCTGCCCGGCCATGGCGCCCGGCATCATCGTCAGCCACAGGAAGGGCACCGTCCCGTGGACCATGCCCACCTCGGCGAGCGACGTCCGCCACGCCCCCGGCACCCCGGCGGCCCGACGGCGCCGGGCCAGGGCCCACGCGACCAGCACGGCGACCGGCAGCAGGACCAGCGTCATCAGCACCACGCCGTTGAACGTGTCGAAGCAGCCGTGCCACGCGAAGGCCGCGCATCTGCGCGCGGGCATCAGGAGCATCCGCCGCACCATGAACGCGCCGCCGAGAAGCAAGAGGCCCACCAGGCAGAGCAGCACGGTCCCGAGCCCGCCCACGCCGCGACGGGGCGGTGTCGCGGGCGGCGTCGTGGGCGGCGTCGTGGGCGGGACCGAGAGGGATGCGGGTCGGGTCATGCTGCCAGGGAACACGCCGGCCCGTTGCCGGGGCGTATGCGGTTTTCGATACGCCCGCGATATGCGGGGCGTCGGACCACGGCCGCCCCGTGCTCCGTTCAGCCGCACTCGGACTCCACCGGGAGCCAGAGTTCGGCCTCGGCCTCGGTCTTGTCCGGCGACAGCCGGGTGCGCAGGATCTCCGGGCCGGGACGGCCCCGGTACGGGTTCGACGGGAACCACTCGGCGTACACGTCCCGCCACAGCTCCTGAATGGCCTGCGGGATCGGACCGGAGGCGGTGAAGACCCCCCAGGTGCCTGCCGGGACGGCCAGGGCGGTCACGCCGTCCGGCACTTCCCCGGAGGTGATCACGCCCTGGTAGTAGTCGAGTTCGGTGCCTTCGGCGCGGCTGGGGTCGAGATCGTCGCAGACCGCGACGATGCCCCGCGGCTCCTGGTCGGAGAGCTTCTCCAGGCTCTCCAGCGTCCCCGGTCCGATGCCGCGGACGAAGTCGATGATCGCCTGGTTCGGCCCCAGGTGCACCAGGGGTACCCGTGCCTTGGGCCCGGCGACGGTGAAGGCCGGTTTCTCCACGATGCGGTAGCGCATGCTGCTGCTTCCTTCGACGGTGAGGCGGAAGGACATCCGGGACTGGGAGTGGAGAGCGGCGCCGGTACGCCGCGCCTCGCCCGGCCCGATGCCGTGCATGGCCCGGAACGCCCGCGCGAACGCCTCGCCGGAGCCGTAGCCGTACCGCACCGCGATCTCCAGCAACGTCTCGCGGCCCGCGAGCACTTCGGCCCCCGCGAGGGTGAGCCGACGGCGGCGTACGTACTCCGACAGCGGCATGCCCGCCAGCGCGGAGAACATCCGGCGCAGGTGGTACTCCGAGGTCGCCGCGATACGGGCCAGCTCGCCCACGTCGATCGCCTGATCGAGGTGGAGCTCGATGTGCTCCATGGCCTGGTTCAGCCGCTCCAGCATGCCCGGTGTCCCTCCTCTTGACGATCACCACGCTAGGAGGAGCCCATCACACCGCACCCGACATCCTGTGCCCGATGGTGTCGGGTCCGCCGGAGCCGGCCGATTCACGGGGCCCTGCCGTCGCAGCGGGCAGCGAGCAGGGGGAAGGGGCGGCGGAACTCCCTTGGTAGGGTGCGCCGATGTCAACGATCAGACAGTTCCAAGTGACCTTCGACTGCGCGGGACCCGCGCGCCTGGCGGCATTCTGGTGTGAGGTGCTGGGGTACGTCGTGCCGCCGGTCCCGGAGGGCTTTGCCACGTGGGAGGCATACCACGGCTCGCTGCCGCCCGAGGAGCAGGTGGTCTACTTCGCGTGCTCCGATCCCTCGGGAGTGGGGCCGCGCGTGCTCTTCCAGCGGGTTCCCGAAGGCAAGGTCGTCAAGAACCGGCTGCATCTCGATGTGCGGGCCGGTATCGGGCTCGTGGGTGAGGAGCGCCTCGCCACGCTTGAGGCCGAGTGCGCACGACTGGTCGCGCTCGGCGCGTTCCATGTGCGGACGATGCGTGCCGACGGCGAGAACGAGTCCTGCATCGTGATGCAGGACCCCGAGGGCAACGAGTTCTGCCTCGACTGAGGCGTCGTGGTGCCGACGGGGGCTCTGGCGCCGGACTCCGCCCAGGCCCGGTAGCGGCAGTGGCGCGAGACTCGACAACCCCGGCCCGACACGTCGTACGCCCCCGCACGGGCGGCACCGGCACCGGCACCGGCCTCAGCGCACCCACGGTCCCGGGAGATCCCGGCGCAGGGTTTCGAGGTCGGCGGCCGTACGCCCCCACGCGTGGGTCCAGCAGTGGTCATGCACGCCGTCCCGGCGCACCAGCCGGCCGGGGGCCGCGTACCAACGTACGGGCGAGTCGGCCCCGGACGCCCACATGGGGTGGTCGGGCAGGTCCACCCGGACATACCGCTCGTGGAGACTCGGCAGCAAGGTGTCCGGCAGCTCGCACGCGTCGTAGAGGCGGAGCTCGTCCGCGCCGAAGAGCGCTTCACTGAGGGCGAGTTCGACCCATGCGAGGGACATCCGGTCGAGGAACGGGAGCCAGCCGTCGCTGGATTCCACCACGACCGGCGGATCGTCCTGGTCGATCCCGGCCAGGGGAATCGCCCACTGGGCGCAGCCCTGGTTCTCGTGGCGGAACACCAGGACGCCCCCCATGGCATCGTCCACATGGAGTCCCGTGACCGGGACGAGTGGATCCTGTTGCCGGGTCAGGTCGGCCCGGCGCCCGAAGAGGGCGTACCCCTCGCGCAGGGCAGCCGGGAGACGGAAGCCCAACCCAGCTTCCACAGCTGCCAACTCGGCTTCCCCGAAGCCGTCTTCCGGCTCCAGCGGGCGCCCCGCCCACGCGTCGGCGAACCAGCGCACGAAGTCCCAGGCATGGGTGCGCGTACGCACTCCGCCTCGCAGCGCCACGGAGACATCAGGACCGTCCAGCATGCCGAGGAGGTTACGGGCCCCGCCCCCTTCGGGGCAGCCCCGGGGTCGCCCGGAAGCCCGCTTCCCGAGGCCCCCGGTCCGGCCGGGCAGGGAGTCCACGCGCCGCACCCCGGCACACGGGTCGCGCTCCCGCCGCCCCCGCTCGCGAACGCCCGGGAATCACGAACACTCCCGAGTGAACCAGGCGTAGCCGTGGTGACACTCACCGTGATCATGGGCTTACGGTCGGAGCGCGCTGTCTGCGCCGCTTCCACGGCGCCACCGACCCGCCAGACCGAACGACCTACGGACAGGAAGAAACGATGAGCAAGCTGACCGAAGAAGAGGCCAAGGAACTGTTCTCCGAGATCGACAAGGACAACAACGGAACGATCCGCCTGGGGGAACTCAGGGACTACGGCCAGGCCAACGAGGGCAAGCTGGACGGTCTCAAGCTCGCCGACTTCGTCCGGGCGGCCGACGCCGACGGAGACCGCCGGATCACGCGGGAAGAGTTCGCGGCGTACTTCGCGTGACCCGGCACGACACCGTGCCGGTGCCCTGACCCGGTAGGACTGCGTCCGGGTACGACAACGCCCGGTACGACAGGGCCACGACGGGCCACGCACGGCGTCGTACCGACGCCGCCGGCCGAGGTGGGAACCAGGCGAGGCTTCCACCTCGTCCGGGGCGGAACCGATCCGTAGGCTGCCCGGATGAGTGAACCCACGGACTTCGGGGCCCTTTTGGGGCGGCTGATGGAGTGCAGGCGGCTGGATGCCACCGCGCTGGGCCAGGCGTCGGGGGTCGCGAGGGGCGAACTGGCCCGTGTACTTACGGGAGTCGAGCCGAGCCCTTCCGAGCTGCGGAGGCTCGCGCCCGCGCTGGGACTGCACACGGCGGATCTCGTCGTGATCGCCGGTGTCGACCTCCCGGACGACCTCGCACCGGTGGATACGCGAGCCGGATCACAGGTGGTCCGACTGGTGCGCATCGCGGTCGGCCTGCGGCCGGAACAGCGCCAAGCCCTAAGAGACTTCATGGCGTCGATGCCCCGAGAATGGCGGGTTCCCGCTGCCCCGGCTTCAGCGCCGCCCTTCGAGCGGTACCCGAACACGCCCGGGGCGCTTCTCATGCGGCTGATGCGGAACCGCAACCTCGGGTGGACCGCCACGGCACAGACGTTCCTCGTCGTCACGGGACGCTACTGGTCGGCCTCCACCTACGGAGGGGTCGGGCGCGGGACGGTCCCGCTCACCGCTGAACTCCTGGCGGACTTCTGTGCCGTTCTCGATGTCACCGCCGAAGATCTGGCGGCCTTGACCGGCATCACCCCGACCGCCCCCCGGTCGACCGGGGATCATCCCGACGAAGCGGGCAGCGGAGTGGCCGGACTCGTCTGGGACGTACGGCGGCTCACCGCAGCGCAGTTGGAGCGGGCCGTCGAGTACGCGGAGTCCCTGCGCCACTGAGCCCGGCAGGTCATCCCACCGGGGCGCCGCCAACTCCTCCCGCACCGCCGGTCGTCGGCCCGCCAGCTGGCACCTCACCGGGCGCCGGTAAGCCGCCCCCCGGTGAGGCGGCGGACTCCCCAAGAACCGGGTGAAAGAACTCACCCCCCTCCCTCCCCTCCGTGTCATCACTCGTGCGGGTGACTCGGTTGCTCCGGGGCAGTTCGGGCGGTTACGTTCAGCGCAACGACTTCATACACAGAGCGACCCCCGCCCGGGACGGCAATCCCAGCCGGGGGTCTGACCACTCAGGAAGGCTTCCACTTCCCCATGGCTGTAACCGACTTTATCGCGCCCCCGCGCGCCCAATCCGGGCCCGCACACCCACCCTCCGGGGTGACGCACATCCGCACCCGCTTGACCTCCGACTTCACGATCCTGCACAACGCCCTGGCCCAACGCCTCGGCAGCGCGGTCGCGGTGGGCGTCGGGGCGTACATCCTGTCGCTGCCCGACGGCGCCCCCGTGACCGTCGACGCCCTCTGCGCCCACTTCGACGAGGGCCGCGTCACGCTCGCCCGGGCCCTGCGGGAGCTGGAGCGGGCGGGGTATCTGGTGCGCCGGAAGGAACGCTGGGCCGGGGGTCTCATCCGTACCCGGACCTTCTTCCGTACGGTCCCGGACCTGCTACTGCCCGAGCCAGGGCCCCTGAACGGGAAGTCGCCGGACCAGCCCGCCCCGGTACCGCCCGCTCCCGTACTGCCCACTCCCGTACTGCCCGCTCCTCGACTGCCCGCCGACACGTCGGCCGTCCTCGGCCTGGAGCCGGAGCCGGAGCCTGAGCCCACCGAAGCCGCCGTCGCCGTCGCCGTCGCCGTCGCCGTCGCCGTCGCCACAGAGGAAGCCCCCGAGGCTCCCGCAGCCACAGCCGAGCAGGACGAGGCGGACGAGGCGGACGAGGCGGACGAGGCAGACGAGGCAGACGGTGAGGAAGACGCCCCGCTCGGCATCACCGGAGTCGATCCGCAGGCCGTCGTCATCCTGGCCTCGCTGCGCATCGTCGACTCCCGGCTGATCCTCTCCCGGCGCGAAGTGAGCAAGCTGGCACCCGCCGTCGCCGACTGGCTGGCCCACGGGGTGGACGCGGCGACGATCACCGAGACCCTGACCGCCACTCTCCCGACGCCCCTCCGCGCCCGCCCGGCCCGCATCCTCGCCTACCGCCTCCGCGACCGGCCCATGCCGTTGCCGTCGCGTCCCCCCTCGACCGATGCAACAGGCTCCATTGGCACCCACATTGACGCACCATCATCACGGAGCGCCTCGCTCCCCTGGCAGACCTGCGACGGCGACTGCGAGCGCGCGTTCCGGGCGGCCGAGCCGGGCGTGTGCCGGGATTGCGCCACACCTGACGGCCCGGCGCCCGAGCCCACCGCCGACGCGGCCACCGGCTCGATCGCGTCCATGCGGACCGCTCTCCGCGAGAGCAGGGACGCCCGAGCCGCCGCACCCGCCAAACGAAAGAGGTTCACCGCCCGCAATCAGCCCTGGGCGCAGGTCCCGGCACCGGCCTGAGCGTTGCGGCGCGGGCGGACGCGAGGCTCACCGCAGCGAACGGGGTGCCCGAAACAGCTCCCGCGCCCTGATCACACCACCCACACCGAGGGCAGAGCCGCCTCGCTCTCGACCGGCACCCCCGGGGACAGCCTTTGTGCCGCACGTACAGTGCGGTCGTGGACGACATCCCGTGGTTCGAGTACGACGAGGGCGACCTCGACCCAGCCCAACGCGCCTTCGTCGACGTCCTGGCCGAACGCGCGGAATCCTGGCTGGTGGACCCGCTCGACACCGTGGTGCTGCCCTCGGCGCACACCTCCGACGGCCGGCTGATCGTCTACCTGGACATCTCCGACCCGCAACGCGACCAGGGCGTCCTGACGGTGGGCGCCCACTTCGACGGGATCGTCGTCCATGGGGGCAAGCTCCACAACCAGGACTTCACCATCCAGCAGGCCGCGAGCGACTTCGCCTTCGAAGCTGCCGGCAGCCCTGCGGAGTTGGGAAACAGAGCTGCCGATTGGTTCGAGGCGGTCCTTGCGCGACCTCTCGTCCGCTGGGAATGGCGTCACGCGGAAAGCGTGTACGCGGTCCGCTACGAGTACGCGGATACGGGACGAAGCCTCTGCGAGGGCTTCGAGACTCCCCTGGCGCCGGACGCGCTGCAGAAGAGACTGGCCGCAGACGGCGTGGCCCGAGGTCGCGGCCGGATCAACCTGGCCTGCCTGGGGCGACCGGACGTGATCGCGCACGTCCGGGGCGGTCAGCCGGACCGGTAGTCGCGGCACCACTCTTCCACCCCGAAATCTGGTCCCCTCCCCGCCCGTCACCCCTCCTGGGACGGCCGGGTGCCGGTACGCCCGGTCAGGGCGGCGAGGGAGTTGCGCACGTGGGCCATGCGGGCGTGCAACTCCTCGCGGGCCTCCTGGTGTTCGCGCAGGATGCGCTCGGTCTCGCGCACCACCCGCTCCTCGCGCACCCGTGCCTCGGCGAAGAGCTCGGCGGCGCGGTCCCCCGCGTCCTCCTGGCGGTGGCGCGCGGCCTCCTCGGCCTCCGTGCGGCCGCGCCACGCCGCCGCGAGGACGGCCTCGGCGCGGCCCATCAGCTCATCGTGACGTGTCGTCACTTCGGTTTCGTGGGCCAGCAGTTCGGCCTCGGACCGCTTGTGACGCTCGGCGTGTTCCTGTTCCTGGTGGGTGAGGACGCTCGACGTACGGGCGCGGGTCTGGGCCATCAGCTCCTCGCCCTCCGCGCGCGTGCGGGCGGCGTCCTCGCCCGCCGCCGCCAGGGTCTGCGCGGCCGACTGGCGGGCCTCGGCGAGGATGCGTTCGGCGTCCTCCCCGGCCTGGGCGCGTACCTTCTCGGCGTACGCGCGGGCCGCGTCACGGGTCTCGCGCCCGGCGGTCTCGGCGGCGTCGAGCAGCGCCTGTGCGGTCTCCTGGGCGGCGGCGCCGGACTCGGCGACCTCTTCCTCGGTGAGGGCGAGTATCGACCGGGCGCGCTCGCTCAGCTCCTGGTACGTCTGCGGGGCCAGACCGGCGACCTGCTCGGCCAGCCGGGCCGATTCGGCCGCCAGCTCCTCCGCGAGGCGGGTCAGCCGGGAGAGCTCGTCCAGGGCGGCGTTCCGCTGGGCCGAGAGTGCGGCGACGAAACGATCCACCTGCTCCGGGCGGTAACCACGTCCTCGTCCCCCCACGAAGTCATGTCCGGACACCGGTGCAGCACTCATTACTGAAGCCCTCTCTTCCGCACGTCTTCCGCACGCCGCCATCGATCCTGAGGTCAAGGATGCGGCAATTGGGCCGGAAGTCGGAATCGATCAGCCGCTTTCCGGACGGAAGCGACCGGCGTCACAGCCCGGCGGCGTCCGCGAACGCCCACCGCAAACACTCCAAGGGATACCCGGCCGGACCGGGCCGGACACGCGAAGACGCCCACCCCTTCGAACGGAGAGTTCGACAGGGGCGGGCGTCCCGGTGACCACCTGATCCGGTGACCGCGCACGGCGGACGGATCAGATCAAGCCGTCCCACATCTGCTCCAGCAGCACCGACCACCAGCTCTCCGGCGACGCCAGCGCCGCCGGGTCCAGAGCGGCCAGCTGCGCCTGGAAATCGACGGTCCAGCGGCCGGCCTGCTCCGGGTTCAGCCCGTACCGCAGCCGCCACATCCGCCCCAGCAGCGCCATGGACCGGACGAACTCCGGCAGGCCCGTGTTCACGAACTGCGGCAGCACCGACTGCCCGTCCGGACCGGCCTCCACGGGCACGGCGACGATGTTCGCCGTGCCGTACTGGACGCAGATCGCCCGGCCGAAGTCCGTACCCATCACGAGGTACGCCCCCGCGTCCGGCGCGGGCCGCACCTGGCGCTGCGTGGCCAGCTCGGCGAGGGTCGGTATCACCGGCTGACCGGGCTGGGCCCAGAAGAACGGCCCGAAATCGGCGGGCAGTCCCGCCCAGACCAGGGTCCGGCCCACGGTCTCCGGTACGCCCTGCCGGGACACGGCCCGCTCGTCGAAGCGGAGCACGCCCTGCGGCCCGAACGCCTGGAGCAACTCCTCGGCCACCCCTTCCGGCCCGACCGGCGGCGCGGGCCGCACCGGCGGCAGCGGCGCCCGCACCGGGGCGGGCCGCGCGGGGCCGTCCGCCACCTGGTGCAGCTCACCCTGATGGGTGAGGAGGTGCCGCATGCCCTGCTGACGGCTCGCGTGGTCGGTGCCGTACGGGGCGACGCTGGTGATGCGTACCTGCGGCCACATCTCGCGGATCATCCGCGCGCAGTAGCCACCGGGCAGCTCGCAGGACTCCAGCTCGGTGTGGAGCTCGATGACCTGCTGCGGCGGCACGTTCATGCTCCGCAGCTCGTAGAGCATCTGCCATTCCGGGTGCGGGGTGCCCGGCGCCGAGCGGCGGATGAGCTGCTGCTCACTGCCGTCGGGCGCGCGGTAGCGCAGCACCGCCTGGTAGCCGGGACCCACGGTCGGCGGCTGTGCGGGCTGCTGCGGATAGCCGTACGCGGGCGGCGGCGGTGGTACGGCACCGGGCCCGGGCGCCCCGGGGACACCGGGCGGCGGGCCGGGAGGGCCGACCGGGGCACCGACCGGAGGCGCGGCGAACACCGTCTCGGCGTGGTGCACGTCGCTTCGCGGCCCGGGAGGTGCGGGCGGACCGGGCGGACCGGGAGGCGCAGGAACCCCGGGCGGGGTGGGCGGACCGGGCGGGGCAGGCGGCTGAGGCACACCGGGAGCACCAGGCACCCCAGGAGCACTGGGCGGGCCTGGCGGACCGGGCGGGGCGGGGACCCTCGGGGCGCCCGGGCCGACCGCAGGAGCCAGCTGCGTCGGTACGTAACCGGCGGCGGGCACTCCGGGCGCTCCCGGACCCGAGGGCGGTGCGGGCACGCCGGGGCGGGCGCCCGGGACGCCAGGGACGCCCGGCGGGGGCGGTACCGAACCGGCGGCGGGGCGCGGGGCGCGCGGCGGGGCGACGGCCTTGCTGGTCGCCGCGTTCGCGATGTCCTCGGCCCCCGGAGGGGTACCCGGCACCCGCCTGGGCTGCATCAGCGCGGTCGGGGCGTCGGCGGGAACGACCGGCGCGGGCGCGCTGTCGTCGTCGGCGCCCGAGAGCGGCGGGGCGAACACGGTGGCGGGCAGCGGGACCGCCGCACCGTCCGGGTCGCGGTTGGTGTCCGTACCGGCCCACGGGGTGGCGCCGTCCGGCACGGGCGCGGAGTCCGGGGAACCCGTCGCGGGCACCCCGTCCGACGCGGTCGGCTCGTGGTCCTCGGGCTCCGGCCGGGCGGGCCACGGCGTCGCGCCCGAATCCTGCCCCTGGGAGGTCGCGGCGGAGGGCGCGGAGTACGGCACCGAAGGCGCGGCGGGCACGGGAGGAACAACGGCAGGCGCGGGAGGAACAGGGGCGGGCGCGGGAGGAACAGGGGGCGCCACCGGCACCGCGTCGTGCACGGCACCCGGCCCGCCCGCCTGCGCGGGCACCGCCCCGGAACCACCGGCAGCCCCGGAGCCACCGGCACCACCGGCACCGTCGGGGGCCGCGTCGGAGGGCTCACGCCTGCCGTCCGGAATGCCCAGCTTGTCGGCCGCTTCCTGGAGCCACTCCGGCGGCGTCAGCAGGAAGGACGTCTGGTTCAGGTCGATGCGCGCGGGCGCCTGGGGGGCGGGCACCGCGTCCGCCGGGGAGCCGTACTCCTCCTCGTAACGCCGTATCACCTCGCCCACCGGCAGTCCCGGCCACAGCGTGGCCTCGCCGGTGTCGCGGGCGATGACCAGCCGCTGACGGCCGCCGTCCGAGACGGGGCCCTCCGGGCGGTCCTCCGCCCACGCCACGAAGCCCAGCTCGAACTCGCGGACCCGCACCTCCCGGTGCTGGTAGGCGGGCACGTCACCGTTGACCCACTCGTCGGCGTGCTCCTGCGCCTGTGCGAACGTCACCATCGCGCTCAGCCCTCCACCGGGACGGCGCGCGCGAAGCCGCCGTCCACCATCAGGTTCGCCACCGTCTCCAGCTCCTGCGGGCTGCCCGCGAGGCGCTGGAGGAACGCGTCGAAGTCCGCGCCGCACTGCACCAGCAGCCGGTCGGAACGCTCCTGCACCGTCATCTCGTTCCGGTCGCGCGCGTCGTCGTACGCGCAGAACCAGACCGAACCGATGCCACTGCCCTTCACCTTCACCGCCAGCAGACCGCCCTGGACGAACGCGACGCCCAGGAAGTCCTTGGTGAAGTGGTCCCGCAGGCACTTGTTGACGTAGACGAGGTCGTTGACCGCCGCCTCCTCGCGCACCGTGAAGAACGGCTGGTCCACCAGCAGCCCCAGCTCGGGATCGAGCGCGGTACCCACCGGGGCCGAACCGCCCGCCGCCTTCAGGAACGAGCGGTACGCGCCCGGCAGCCGGTAACCCAAGTCCTCCTCGGCGCCCAGGATCTGCGTCTCGGACACCGCGACGGCACCCTTCGGCAGCCGGAAGTGCGCGGGCCGGGTGCCCTGCAACGGCCGCGTGCCGCGCCGCTCGTGGTCCACCGACGTCGTCGACAGACCGGCGTGGTGGCGCAACAGCGGCTTCACGTCGACCGGTACGAGTTCCATCCGCCGGCTGCCCGACACGTGGTGCCAGGTCCAGCCGTGCGGGGTCGCCACCGCCGGGATCGTGTCCCACAGCTCGTGACCGGTCGCCGCCAGCGCGGCGTTGGCCGACACGTAGTCCGTGAGCCGGAGTTCGTCGATGCCGAAACCCTCCGGCGGCTCGGCGATCTCCGCGGCAGCGCGCGCGTAAGGGGAGAAGTCCGGATGACCGTTCGCGTCGATCCGTACACCCCTCGGGTGGCGCGACGCCCGGACCGGGTCCGGGAAGTGCACGACCTGCCCGGCGTAGGCCGCGTTCGGTGGCGCGGCTTGCTGCCCGAGCCGACCTGTCGTCATGGCGGTTGCCCCCTGCTGCGTCCAGTGTTCCGCACAGCCTATGCGGTGGCGCAACAGGGGGGACCGCCCCTCCGCGGCCGTCACCTACCGTCACACCCAGGTGACGGAAGAGCGACGGTTGGGCCGCTTTGGGCGACACGCTGCACCCAATACCGCCCCAGCTTCCCCACCGTCCGACACATTTGGCAGGCTGTCCCCCGCAACTCGGGGGATTGCACGGGAGGAAATCGACACCATGCACGACGTACAGACAGTCACTTCCGGGGACCCGCGTCTCAGCTGGAGCACCACCGACTCCAGCCGCACCCCCAGGCTGCACCACCGCCGCGACGGCATCCTGCCGGCCGTGGCCGCCGCGCTGTCCCTGCGCGGGGAGACACTCACCTGCACCGCGGGCAAAGGGGACCAGCCACCCGTCCTGCACCACCTCGTGCAGGACTTCCTCGACACCCTGCCCACCAGCCAGCGCGAACGCTTCACGGGCCGCTGCCCCGAGGCGATACTCCTCTCCCGGCAGCTCACCGCGGCCGAGGGAACCCGCTCCAAGCGCGCCCAGCGCAAGCCCCTCACCAGCGGCGAGGCCCGGCGCGCGCTCAAGCACGGCCGGCTCACCGCCCGGCACATCCGCGAGGACGGCGACCCCCGGCACGGCAGCTACGCGGCGCCCTGCCGCTCCTGCTCGGTGATGCTCGCCCACTTCGGCGTACGCCCCGTCGACCTCACCGCCAACGGCGCGGCCACCGCGGCCGAGAAGGGCTGACGGCATCCCGATGCACGATCCGAACCAGCACCCCACCGGCACGGCCAACCGCTTCACCCCTGTCGTGGAGAAGGCCCTGCGCGCCGCGGGCTGGGAGCCCGGCCGCTGGATCATCCGGCAGGCCGAGGAGTGGGCCGACGCGCTGCGCGCCCACGCCTCCCCGGCGGGCCACGAACACGCGGTGTTCCCGGCGGCGGTCGAAGCCTGGGCGGAGTTCGGCAACCTGGACATCCTCGCCCCCGGCCCCGGTCGGCAGATCGCCCCCGTCTCCGTACGGATCGACCCGCTCAGCGGCCTCCACCTCGCCCGCACCCTCGGCGACCTCGGCCGGGCCCTGGCCACCGAGATCAGCCCGCTGGGCCACGAGGGCGAGGGACAGGCGGTCCTCGCCATGGACAGCGAGGGACGCGTCTACAGCGTCGACCACACCGGCGACTGGTTCCTCGGCCCGGACATCGAGCGCGCCCTCAACACCCTCCTCACCGGCGTCCAGCCGACCCGGCTGACGTCGGGCTGAGGGGGGGCGGGAGGCCCGGACCACGCCGCCGCCCTACGGACCACAGGCGGGGGCCCGGACCACGCCGCGGTGCTACGGACGCGGGACGGCGTCGTCGGGCAGGCCGCCCAGGATCGCCGAGACGGCCGCCGCCGCACTGTCCACCTGGTACACCCGGCCGTCGGCGAACCTCACCTTGAAGCGCCCCTCGCCGAGCGGCCAGGTCCTCGGGAGGTCCACGCAGATGGGCGGCGTGACCCGACGGCTGAAGGTGAGCCCGCCCACGGACGACCCCGGCGACAGGACGCGCAGCCGCGGCTGCGCGAAGGCGGCCTCGACGAGGTCCTTCCAGTCGGCCCCGTGCCTGCGCCTGGACTGCCCGCTCTCGGCGTGCTCGCGCATCATCCGCCACCGGGCCGGCACGGCCTCGCCCCGCTCATGGGCTTCGGCCAGTTCCCAGGTCTCCAAGAAGGCCCACCGTGCGACGAGTTCGCGCACCTTGGCCCCTCGGTGCCAGGAACGCATCGCACCGGCGGCCTCCGCCAAGTCGTGCGTACCGCCCGACGCCATGCGGATGCCGTGGGCCCAGCAGTCGACCACGAAGGTGCGTTCGGCGGCCTCGACGAGCAGGGCGGTCGCTGTACGGCCGTCGGCCCTCACCTCCGCGGCCACGTAACGCCAGCCCGGCGACGACGTCAGCCCGCACCAGAGCCCGCAGCGGGCCCGATCGGCCGCCGCCTGGAGCGCGTTCCGCAGGGACCCCGCCCTCACCACGTCGGGATAGAGGGCCGCGTACCTGTGCAGGGGGTGGGAGGCTTCGGCCGGTGCGTCGACGGGGAGTCGCTCAGTCATCCGACCGAGTCTGGCAGAACGGCCGACCGCCGCGCCGGCGTCCGCCGAATCACACACCTCGCGAAAGAAATCCGGCAAGACAGGGTCCGTCGATTTCGATGGCGCGGACAGAATCATCCGCTCGGTACGCATTCCCTTGCGGGGAGAGCCGAAAAGCCACCGAACCAAGAACGAAATGAGCAGAACTGCGCGCAAGGAGTCTCTATCCATGGCGATCAGGTGGCGAGTTCGTCCCCACCCACCATCAGCCGCCGGGGGATCGTCGATCCCCCGGATCGACGCAGGAAGGCCCGACCGCCGCACCTTCTCTCGCACCCCGCCTTGGGACGAGCCGGCGCTACGTGCCGAGCAGCCCCTCGATCGCCTCGGCGACTCCCGCTGCCTGGAGGTCGCGACCGGTGCGGTTCGGGTGGACGTACCAGGGCAGTTCACGATCCCCGAAGCGCACCTCGGAGCCCTCCAGAAGGGCGCCGATGCCGCGCCGGGCACCGTCGCAACCGGTGGTGGAGCCGGTCGAGGCGTAGAGGTCGACGTAGGTCGCCCCCGCCTCCTCGGCCGCCTCCCTCATGAGGGCATCGAGGGGCCGCTGCACTCCGGCATCCAGGAACTCCAGGGCGTCCTGCCCGATGTCCGCGAACGGCTTCTCCGACCCGCCCGGAACCTCCGCGAGGCAACGCGCGGTGTCGGCAGGCACGAGCCGCGGGTAACCGACCAGCACCACACGGGCGTTGGGAGCCTGCGCCCCGATCCGGTCGAACATCCTGCCCAGGTCCTGCCGGACGGCCGCCATGCGCGCTGCGAGCCACTCCTGCCCCGCGCGCCCGTTCCCGAAGAACGCGGCGCACTCCGAGGGCGGCGAGGACGCGTCGACCGGATCGGCCGGCATCAGCAACCCCTCGTCCCCCCTGAGCCGTTGGGAGCACTGCTTGAGGATGCTCGCGACGCCGGCGGTGTTGCCGCCGAGGCTGCCGACCACCAGCCCGGTGTCCGGCCCCACGGCGGACTCCTGCGGCGCCACGCCCGCGGCACCGGACGGCGAGAAGCTCTGCGCCTCCCACACGTCCCGGATCCGGGCACCGCCGCAGGACACGTCCGCCCGTACGTCGAGCCGGACTCCGGCCGAAGCGAGCCGCTCGACGACCTTCACCGGGTAGTTCTCCGCGGACCGCAGACACTCGGCGGGGCCTCGGGTGGGTGCGATGCCGAAGTTGGCCGTGGAGGAGTCGCCGATGAACACGGTCTCCACCGGAGCCGCGGCGGGTACGACGACGGGCAATGCGGCCGGGGCGACGACGGGCGATGCGGGTACGACGACGGGCAATGCGGCCGGGGCGACGACGGGCGATGCGGCCGGGGCGGCGGCCGTCACCCACAGCCCGAGCACGACGAGCGCGGCGGCAGCGGTCTTGCGCACGCGAGTTCCTTCCGGGGGACGAGGACACGAACTCCCGGATATTACGCTGCGCCGCCACACGGATACCCAACGTCAACGCGGCCTCAAGAGCGGGCCGGAGGCGCTGCCGCGACCGCTTCCGCATCCGTGATCGGCCCGCCCTGTCGGACCACCCGGTGCCGAGGGACGTGGAGAGGAGTCCTACCCGCGGGAGTACTCATCGACAAGGCCGCTTATACAAGCCGAGCGTCGTTGGGTCAGCTGGACGCGATCGACATCACCGTAGCGAGCCGCCTTCTGATAGTCGGCGAGTGCCTCGCGCCACGAACCGCTGCACTGGTGCAGATATCCCCGGTTGAGGTACCCGGCGGCGTCGTCGGCCCGTACGGCCAGGAACCGGTCGGCGTCGTGGAGAGCGTCGGTCAGATTTCCCATCGCCCACAGCGCACTACTGCGATTCTTCAACGCGACCGGGTGCGAGGGATGGTGCGTGAGCACCTCGGAGAAGTCGGCGAAGGCTGCCTCCGGGTCACCCGACGCCAGCTTCATCAGCCCCCGCAGACACAGCAGATCCGGGTGGCGGGGCTGGGCGCGCAGACCGGCCCGGACATCTCGTGCAGCCTCGTCCAGCCGGCCGGCCCGATAGTGCAGCCCCGCCCGGTTCAGCCTGGCGGGGACGAACGCGGCATCCAGCTCCAAGGCGTGGCCGTATTCGCGAAGCGCCTGCTCCACGTCCCCCACGGTGGCGGAGCCGAGCCCGGCATTGAAGTGCATCTCCGGGCTGGGCGGACCGGCCCGCAGGGCCAGGCGATAGTCCGCCAGGGCGGCATGGTGGTCGCCGGCCGCACGGTGGGCATCGCCGCGCTCCGCGTGTATCCCCGCGCTGAACGGCTCCAGGGCGATGGCCTCGGTGTAGCACGCTACGGCGAGGTCAGGCCTCTTCAGCGCGATGTAGACCTTGGCTACGTTCTGGTAGAAAACGGGGCTCTCGGCCTGACGGCGATCAGGACACAGACGCTGAATATCGTCCAGTCCCTCCAGGCCCAGCCGCAGCGCCTCATCCGTACGCCCGGCGCGCACCGCCAGCAACGCCCTGAAATTCTTGTCCAGGAAGATGCGGTTTCCGATCTCGCTGGGCCCCTGGGGCGCACTGTCCACGTACTCCAGGGCGCATTCCAGGAATTGCTCGGCCTTCACCAGATCCCGCTGATTCCGGGGTCGCAGCCGGGCATGGATGATCCCTCGTGCGTAACTGCAGGACATCGCCGTGATCGGGTCTGAAACAGCGGCCAGTTGAGCGGCACAGAACTCCTCCGCTTCATCGAGACGTCCGAGCCGCATCAGCGAGTGGACGGTCACCGAACACACCGTGCGCATCGCGACAGGATCTTCGGCCGGAGCGTACCGGGCGGCAATGCGTGCGGTGTGCAGCGACGCTTCGTAGAATCCCATCGCCAGATAGTGCTCGGCCGCGCCACTGAATGCCTCGAATATCACCTCGGAGGATGCGTCGCTGCGCTCCAAGTGGTGAAGAACCGCACTGAGATCAAGTGAGCGGCGGCCCTGGGCCATCAACTCCGCGGCGCGAAGACGGTGTCCCTCCGGCGACAGCCGCACCGCGCTCTGCCGAGGGCCGGATTCCTCAAGACCGTCTTCGTCGTCCCGTACGACGCGAAGGACGTTCGGATCCGCTCGCCGCGCCAGGATCTCCAGGAACTCCGCTTGCAGGGGATCCGCCATCGCCACGTCGGTGAAGGACAGCGTCAGCACCGGGGCATCGGCCAGCTCGGACCGCCAGCGCAGAATCAGGCTGACCACTCCGTGCGACAGCCATGTGGTGCGGCCGAGGGGATACAGCCCTTCTTCCCGCTGCCCCGGGCCGAACGGGATCGTGCCCGGCTCCCCCAGGATGTCGACCAGATCGGGGTGGAGCTCCAGCACGCCCGCGCGGGTGTCCGGCGCCACGGTCACCAGGCTGCGGACAAACTCCCGTACGAGGTCGGGACGATCCCGGCCGACCTCGGGAAACAGTTGGCTCATCAGGTCGTTACAACCCACGTACGGATAGCGCTTGAAGGCATGACAGTCGACACTGACCGTTCGGGTGGCGGGCAAGGTTACCTCCTGTGTACGGCGTGGTGCGGGCCCACGGCGGGGCCCGCACCACGTCGAAAGTCGTCGGCGCTCCGGAGTCTCAGATGGCGCAGAGCACGGTGGCGGTCGCCGCCGGGTCGGCCTGCCCGGGAACCTCCACGGCCAGGGCGTTGGCGTCGGTGTGGGACGCGTGCCCGGCCGACACGACCGTCGCCGTCTGTGGCGCCGCCGCAGCAGCGCCGGGCACGGCAGTGGCGGCGACCACGGCCCCCACGGCGCCGGCGAGCGATACCCCGATGACCCCGGCCACGGCAGGTGACTTGGAAATGTTCATGGAATCCCTTTCGAAAAGGATCAGGAATCAGAACGGAGCGCCCCGATTCATCGATTCGAGAATTACCCAGCGCCCGAATCAACAAACTGCGGGGCATGCCGAAACGAATTGCCCGTCCAGCCGTTGGCCTGAACATGTACGAGTACTCCGGCGCGTCACCCGCGAGACCGACACCCCCACCTCCGCCGATATTCCCTGATGGACGCATAAGCGTCACCGGGGAGCCGGACCGGCCGCCGGAGCGCCGGATTGGGGCCAGAAAGAGGGAATGTGGCCGAAAGGCGTAAGATCGCAAACCTTCCTCAGTCGATCGTTCGAGCGTTGATCATTCACCACTTCGCCGCACCGGAATTGACCATTCCCGGGAATGGTCCGGACCGGAGGAACCCGCGCCACCGGCCCCACCCCACCCCCATTTCACCTGCTCAGCCGATGCCGGAGAGGCAGGCCGATCCACCTCGGCGCCACCTGTCCGGTGCGGCGCGACCTCGGCCACTGATCATTACTATCGATCTCCCGAGAGAACAACGACCTTGACCATTGATCGCCGGAACTCCCCGCCGGGAAAAGAAAGATCTTGACTTTCGATCATTCAATTCGGGTCGCGCCACGCTTTCCCGAAGATCCACCCGGAAATGAACCAAGGCATTCCGTATACGAGGGCTCTCCGGGATATGACCAATGCCCGACCGGCGCCTCTCCCTCGCGTATGGGCGGTCGCATGCCGGGCGGCGTTTGCACCCTTGGCACGACGCCATCTCTCGCACAACGGGCGTACCAGAACATACGCGGGTGAACGCGGCCTGCCGGCAGACCGGGCAAAAGGGGACCGCGACCCGGCCGGCGCGGGAACGGTGGAACGGTTCCGCGATCCCGTTCGTCTTCGCAGCCGGCGGAGTAGCCTCCGCACCCGCTTCCCCGTCCCACCCACGGCCGAGGAACAGCCTTCAGTAACCCGGACCGTTCTCCATGCGTGCGGGGAGTACCGCGCGAACAGCGAAGGAGCATGTCGTGTCAGGACAACGCAGGGCGAACAGCACACCGGCGTCCTCCGGAAGGCAGAGCCGGCGCCGGCCCCGCCGGCATGTCGGACGGTGGATCGCGATTGCCGCGTCCGTCCTCATCCTGGGCACGGCCGGCACCGGCGGCTGGGTGTACACCCACCTCAGCGGCAACATCGATGGCGCCGACGTGGACGACTCCCTGGGCGGCGACCGGCCCGAGGCGGCGGCCGGGGGCGAGAACATCCTCGTCATCGGCTCGGACAGCAGGGAAGGGCTCGGCGATTCCTACGGCAAGAACCTCACCACCATGCAGTCCGACACCCTGATGCTGCTGCACACCGGAGGGGACGGGAAGTGGGCCTCGGTCGTCTCCTTCCCCCGTGACTCCTGGGTGCAGATCCCGTCCTGCGCGAGCGGCGAGGGCCCCGCCTCCAAGCCCCACCACTTCAAGATCAACGAGGCGTACGCCATCGGCGGCTCCACCGGCGACAAGGTCAAGGCCGCCGCCTGCACCATCAAGACCGTCGAAGCCAACACCCACGTGCGCATCGACCACTTCCTGATCGCCGACTTCCGCGGCTTCAAGGGAATGGTCAACGCGCTGGGCGGTGTGGAGGTCTGTCCGAAGGAGGCCATCCACGACACCAAGGCCCACCTCGACCTGAAGGCCGGCTGCCAGCTCGTCCGGGACGACAAGGCCCTCGGTTACGTACGCGCCCGCTACAGCATCGGCGACGGCACCGACATAGGCCGCATCGGCCGGCAGCAGGAGTTCATGCAGTCGCTGGCCGCCCGCGCCAAGTCCAAGCTGTACAACCCCACCGCGCTCTACGGCTTCCTCGACTCCGCCACCAAGTCGCTGACAGCCGACCAGGACTTCGCCGGCATCAAGCCCCTCTACAGCCTGGCCAGCAGGCTCAAGGGCATACCGGCCGACCGGATCTCCTTCCTGACCGTCCCCAACTACCCGCGCGAGCGCGACATACCGACGGACAAGGCGAACGTGACCTGGCAGCAGCCCGCCGCCCACGACCTGTTCACGGCCATGAACGACGACCGCGAGACGACCACGGACGCCCTCAAGAAGTCCGTCGCCGAACTTCCCGCACCGGCCGGCACGGTCCGCGTCACGGTCCTCAACGGCACCGGCACCCGGGGCAAGGCCATGGAGGTCGCCGAATCGCTCCAGGCACTCGGCTTCCAGATCGCCGCCACCGGCAATGCCCCCGCCCACGTCGGCAAGACCACCCTCACCTACACCCCGGACCAGGCCGACGGGGCCAGGGCCCTCGCGGGACGGCTTCCCGGCCTCACCCCGGCCCCCGCCGCACCGGACGCCCCTGCGGGCATCACCCTGACCATCGGCCCCGACCTCCCGGCCCTCACCGGCTGACGCGCCGGCCACAGCAAGGACGCGCGCGTCAAGAGCGCGCCTCGCGCGCCTGGGCGGCTCCACACAGGGAACTCTCGGGCCACTACCGCGTCACCGTGGTCGCAGAGCACGCCTGGCCGCATTGATGACATGGTGGGCATCGGCCCCGTACACCGCCGACTCGCGCAAGGTCCGCCAGACCTTCGCGTACAGAGCGACGTTGTCCGCGTCGTCCAACCACATCTCGGCGTGCCAGTCCTCCGCGACGACCAACCGGTCATCGAGTACCCAGAAACCGTTGGCGGGCACGATCTTCACGGACGCCGCGAACGGGACGACGCCCAGCTCGACCGTGTCCATGCCGATCACACCGACAAGTCGGTCGAGCTGGGCGGCCAACACGGAGGGCGGACAGATCAGCGACCGCAACGCCGCTTCCCACATCAGCACATGCAACGTGCGACCAGGCCGGTACAGCCACTCCTGCCGCTGAGCCCTGGAGCGCACGGCGTCCTCAACACCTCCCGCCCCACCCAGCAGGGCCGCATAGCGTTGGATGACATGACGCGCGTATTCGGGAGTCTGCACCATCCCGGGCACGACCGACTCTTCCCAGATCCACATGTCCGAGCTGCGCTCGATCTCGGCGCTCAGTCCCTCGTGCAGCGGCTTGAAGCCGTTCGCGAGGGCCCTTCGCCACGAACGGATATGGGACTCGAACCCGGCCAGCCGCGAGACCAGTTCGGCGTACGTGTCCGGCTGATCCGTCGCGTCGGCCCACGCCCGAAGATCCTCGGGTGTCGCCGTCTGCCTGCCGTTCTCCAGCTTACTGACCTTGGACCCTTGCCAGCCGAGCCGCTGTGCCAGCTGCTGACCGGTGAGCCGTCCACCGGGGCACGAGAAACGCAGCTCGCGGAGGCGTGCGCCCAGCGCTGTCCGTGCCTGCTGATAGTCGGTGCTCACCCGCCTCGCGCTATTCGGTCGTGGCCACCTGCGCGGCGAACCGGTCGAACGGGACGGCATGGTGCATCGCCGCGTCGCGCACCCTGGCGTACCGTACGACCTCCGCCGGCTCGGTGATCAGCTCGAAGTGGAGCAGGTTGTCCTGGTCGTCGAAGTGAAGGAGAGCCACCATGCGCGAGTCGAAGATCCAGAAGTCCTCGGCAGGCAGCGCCATCCGGTCGGCATCGTCCCGCCACAGGTAGCGAATGTCCTCGCCCGCAGCGGCATTGTGCCGGGCGTAGTCGAGCAGGAATCGCTGCTCGGTAGTGGGCGGAGCATCGGCGATACGCACACGGCCGACCGTCTTGCCCGCATCGGTCTGCTTCGGCCCCCAGTTCACCAGCAGCTCACGCGGTACGGCCACTGCCGCCTCGCCAGGCCCGAAGTGCTGGAGCTGTGCGAGATCACCAGGGTCGGTGACGGGAACCCCCTGCACGATGATCTCGCCGGTGTTCCTGTCCGTGTGGAGTGCCGGGCAACCGTCGACCTTGCTGTCCGTCCCGGTGAAGCGCAACTGTCGAACCATGGAGGCTCTCCTTCCAGGGGTTTGATCAACAGCATGGCCGGACCTTCGGGCCTCCACCACCGGATCGGGGGTGGTGCGGGAGAAAACAGCGGCAATGCGTGTTGGTTGTCGAGCAAACTCAAGAAATCGGCGTACCGCATGCCGACCCCGTACTTCTAGCGTTGCGTTCATGGCAATCACAGAACCGCGGGAATCCGACCCCTTCGCGGCGGCGGAATCCTTGAGGGCAGCGACCTCCGAAGCCGGCATCGTCCTCCCCTCGCTGGGTGTGGATCCGGCGTCCCCGGCACTGGGGCTCGTCGAACTGGGCCGCGTGCGCGCCGAGGTGGCCTTCCACCTGGCTGAGGCACTTCGGCGAGGAGTCCGGGAATGACCGAGAATCAGAGAACACCGACGACCTTGCGCCACGGAAAGCTGCCTTTCCCGGCGGGCACCTTGGTCCAGGACACCGTTTCGGAACGCACGGGCCATCTGCTCGGCGTGATCGAGGAGCACTCCAAGGAAGGCGGACGAGTGATCAGGCGTCAAGCGTTCATGCGCCCCGAGGCCGGCGGCCTGGAGTGGGACGTGCCCCTTGAGCGCGTGCGCCCCGTCCGGCGCTGACTGCAACCGTTCGCGCCGCGGCTCAGAGCCACTCTCTCCTCCTTTTTTCAGCAGTCACCCCAAAGGCAGTTCGGCCAGCATGACGGCGAACACCGGGGAATCCGGGAAGGGTTGCTGCTGTCCGACCTTCCGGAAGCCCCAGGACTCGTACAGGGCCTGGACGCGCGGGTGTCCGGTGTCGACCAGGAGGACGGCGAGGTCCTCGGCGCGGCTGCCGAGCAGGGTCCGGGTCACCAGTTCCGCCGTGCCCGTCTTCCGGAACTTCGTCACCACGGCCAACTCGGAGTAGGAGAAGGTGCGTTCGCGCCCGGCCGTCGGGTCGATGTGTTCGCGCCACCATTCCTTGCCCGGGCTCGCCGGAGCCCCGTACGCGAAGGCCACCGGATCGTCGCCGTCGAAGGCGATCACGCAGGCGAAACCGGGGCGGCCGGCCCAGTGGTCCACGAACCAGGGGAAGCGCCGGTTGAACTCGTCGTCCATGACGTCCGCGTAAGCGTCCCGGTGGACGTCGAGCAGCACCTGACGGATCTCGGGGAGGTCCTCATGGGTGAAGTGACGGACCTCCGGCCGGAAAGCGTTCACGCTCGACTCCATTCGGACCGGTAACGGTCGGCCCACTGTCGACCGACGGCCGCGTCCGGCGCAAGAGCGATCACGTCCCGGCGGAACTCGCCGAGGAGCGAGCGCATCCGCCCGGGGATGGGCGATCCCGCCATGAGCGCGAAGACCGTGGACGCGGTGGCGCACGCCTGATCGATGTCACGCTGGTGGAGCTGGGCCAGGGCGAGACGGGCGGTCGCCAGCGCCCTGTTCCTGCGGAACTGCCCAGGGATCGCGGCCACGGCCCGGTGGGAAGCGGCTTCCGCCCCGGCGTGGTCGCCGGTCAGGTCGAGGACGACCGCGGTGATGGCGGTCAGCTCGGCCGGCCCGTAGAAGGCCATCCAGCGCACCCGCGGCTCCGCCCCCGCCCTGGCCAGGGACTCGCCCGCGTACCCGAGGGACCGCAGGGCGGACTGCCGCTCGCCGAGGTAGGCGTACCCGACTGCGGTACGGGCATGGGCCAGCGAGGCGAACAGCGGATCCCGCTTCGTGACCCCCGCCGACTGGGCCGCGAGGCCGGAGTCGAGCGCCTCGCGGTACTCCCCGCGCTGCCGCGCGAGCATGGCGTACGAATTCCAGACCCGCAGCTCCGTCACCGGGTCCTGCCCCATCCCCGCCAGGTACAGGGCCTTCCCCAGCAGGGCGTGCGCGCGGTTGTCGCGCCTGGCGTCCAGCGCGCTCCAGGCGGCCGTGGCGGTGTACTCGGCGGCCACCGAGAAGAGCCGGAGCCGGACGCGCCCGGTGGCCCCGAGCCGCTGCTTCTCCAGCGCCTCGGCCGCCCCGGCCAGCGCCGCCCCCTCCAGGTCCGTGTGGCCTCCCCGGAAGTCGTCCAGCGCGGTCAGGGTGTCCAGTCCACTGCGCAGGCGCAGCACGTCGGACGTACCGACCCGGGGCTGAGCCCCGGCGAAAGGGGACGCCCCGGCGAAGGGGGCAGCGGCGGCGGACGCGCCGGTGGCCGCCGCGGTGGCGGTGGCGGTGACGGCGGCGGCCGTGGCCGCCGCGGTGAGAAAACGCCTGCGATTCACGGGAGACTCCGATGCCTCGGCCGGACCACTTCTTCCGGCCGGCGGGCGGAACCCGAGCTCCGCGGCCCCGCAGCCGAAGACTGCTTCCAGGGCCTCGCGTTGCCGAGGGTGTGGCCAACTCGTCCTGCCGGTCAACCAGTTGCGGATCGTTCTGTCACTGACCGTGCCGTCGTGCCCCAGTGCGATCAAACGCGCGTTCACCGAGTCGGCCAACTCCGCCTGGGTGAACCCGCCCTCCCGCATCGCGCCGCTCAGGCGCTCGTTCACCTGCACTCCACCCACGGTAATGACGGAACCCCGGAAGGTGAGCGGTTCGAGCGAAATTTCCGGTACCCCGGGACGCGGTACGGGCGGATTCTTCCTCCTCGGGCCGCGCGCGGGCGCGTTCACTGGACCGAGGCCGCCGACGTCCGAACACCCCCGGACCGAGCCCGTACCCACAGAGGTCCCGATGACTGTGACCACAACGCCACGCCCCACCGGGCACCCCGGCTACTCCGAGACCATGCCGCGCGAACCCCGGAGCGCGGCCGGCGCCCGCCGCCTCGTCCGGACCGCGCTGGCCGCCTGGGGCATGGAGGCGCTGACCGAGGACGCCACCCTCGTGATCACGGAGCTGGTCTCCAACGCCGCCGTGCACGGCCGTCTGGCGTCGATCCGCGTCCTCGTCACCCGCCCCGACGACGGCCGCGTCCGTCTCGGCGTGGTCGACCGCTCGCGCCGCGCCCCCGTACCGCGGAGGGATCTCGACGGCGAGGAGACCCGGGGCCGCGGGATGGTGCTGATCGACGCGCTCAGCGACCGCTGGGGCACCGAGGCGTACCGCTGGGGCAAGCAGGTGTGGGCGGAGCTGGCCCTCGACGCGGACCGGCGGGAGCACCGCCGGGGATGACCTGCGCGCAGAGTGCCGGACGGCCGGCTACCGCGCCCCGGGCTCCCGCTCGCCCGCCGGCTTCCGGGCGCCGGCCTGGCCCGGCACCACCACCTCGATCGGTACCGACTCCACCTCGGGCACCACCACGACCTCCGGAACGGCCGCGCCCTCCGGAGCCGCCGAGGCGTCGGGCAGCACCGCCGACACCCGGAAGCCGCCCGCGTCGGTCGGGCCGGAGACGAAGACACCGCCGAGGCCGGTCACCCGCTCCCGCATCCCGACGAGTCCGTTGCCGCCGCTCGGCAGGTGGGCGTCGGCGACGGCCGCGTCGGACGGGCCGTTCTCCACCTGCATCGCGACCTCCGCCTCGCGGTGCGCGAGCCGTACCCAGGTCTTCGCGCCGGCCGCGTGCTTGTGCACATTGGTCAGCGCCTCCTGCACCACCCGGTACGCGGTCTGCTCGACCTGCGGGGCGTAGGGGCGCGGCTCGCCGTCCACCGACAGCTCCACGGTCATGCCCGCCTGGCGCGACTGGGCGACCAGCGCCTCCAGCTCACCGAGGCGCGGCCCGTCCTCCGGCGCCGAGGCCGCGGCGGCCGCGGCAGCGGCGGCCCGGCCCACGGAGGCCAGCGGCTGCCTGCCCCCGCCCGGCCCCGAGCCCGTCCCCGTACGCGGCGCGACCAGCGCGTCCCCGCTGCGCAGCACGCCCAGCATCTCGCGCAGTTCGGTCAGCGCCTGGCGCCCCATGTCCCCGACGAGCGCGGCGTTGCGTACCGCCTTCGCGGGGTCCTTCGGCGCGATGGCCTGGAGCGCCGCCGCGTGCACCACCATCAGGCTCACCCGGTGCGCGACCACGTCGTGCATCTCCCGGGCGATCCGGGTCCGCTCCTCCGTACGCGCCCACTCGGCACGCTCCTCGGCCCGGTCCGCGAGCAGCGACAGCTCACGCTCCAGCGAGTCGGCCCGTTCGCGCAGGCTCTCCATCAGCCGTCGGCGGGCGCCGATGTAGAGGCCGAAGAGGAGCGGGGGCGCGGTCAGGCCCAGTGCCATGAAGAGGGAGACGACGGGGGCGTACCAGTCCCCCGGCACGGCGGCGGAGGACGCCTGGTCGACGAGGTTCCGGCTCAGCCGCAGGTACGTCACGATGAAGCTGCCGACCAGCGACATCCCGGTCAGGACGACGGTGATCCTGCGCGGTACGTCGGAGGCGGCGAGCGAGTAGAGGCTGACGAGGCCCATGAGGAAGCCGACCTCGGCGGGCGTCGTCGCGATCGACACCAGCACCACGACGATGGGCCACCGGCGCCGCAGCACCAGGACCGATCCGGCCAGCAGCCCGAAGAGCACGCCGACCGGTACCGGCAGCCGGGCCTCCCCTGCGAACTGGATGCCCTCCAGCCCGCACTCCAGCGCCGAGACCAGCGCCAGTCCCACGTCCAGGGCGACACCACGCCGCCGTTCCCACCACCAGTAGCCGCGGGTGGTCATTCCCGCCGCCTCCCGGTCTGCCCCCGTTGCGGTCATGCCATCCACCCTACGGGCGCCCGCATCCCATTTTCGGGTGACTGCGGGAGCACGACGCGTGTTCGAACGGGGGCGGAACTGCGGGCAATCCCCGGAACAGGGGCTTCATCGCGCGGACACCTGCGGCGGCGCGCATCCCCTGCGAGCGCGCACACGTGACGGACGCCATCCGCCGATCGGTCCGCCCCCGTGCATGATCAAGAAAACCGGGTTCCGTCGTCGCGCGGAAGGGGCTTGGTACGGCATAGTGTTGGGTGCCGATCCGACGGACTGACACAATGTCCGTTTCAGTTGGAATTGATCCCCCATGGTGTAATCAGGCAGCACTGCGGTTTTTGGTACCGTCTGTTCAGGTTCAAATCCTGATGGGGGAGCTCTTCGACGCGGGCCCCGACCTCACCGGTCGGGGCCCGCGCCCGTTTCCGGCACGTGCACCCCCGGTATCCTGCGGGTGACCGCACCCGAAAGCCGAAGGGCACATCCGTGAGCGCCAGCAGCCCCGCAGCAGTCGTCGTCCTCGCAGCGGGTGGAGGCACCCGCATGAAGTCGAAGACGCCCAAGGTCCTCCACGAGGTCGCCGGGCGCTCGCTCGTCGGGCACGTCGTCGCCGCCGCCCGCGAACTCGGCCCCGAGCAGCTCGTCGTGGTGGTCGGGCACGCCGGTGAGCAGGTCGTCGCGCACCTCGAAGCGACCGCCGCGAGTGTGCGCACCGCCTTCCAGGCCGAGCAGAACGGCACCGGTCACGCCACCCGCATCGGGCTCCAGGAGCTCGGCGGGGTCGAGGGCACCGTGATCGTCGTCTGCGGCGACACCCCACTGCTCTCCGGCGAGACGCTCGGCGCGCTCGCCGTCACCCACGCCACGGACGGCAACGCCGTCACCGTGCTCACCGCCGAGGTGCCGGACTCCACCGGGTACGGCCGGATCGTGCGCGACCCGGTCAGCGGCGCGGTCACCGCGATCGTCGAGCACAAGGACGCGAGCCCGGCCCAGCACGCGATCCGGGAGATCAACTCCGGAGTCTTCGCCTTCGACGGCCGACTCCTCGTGGACGCGCTCTCCAAGCTGCGCTCGGACAACAGCCAGGGCGAGGAGTACCTCACCGACGTGCTGTCGATCGTGCGCGAGGCGGGTCACCGGGTCGGCGCCTCGGTCGCGAAGGACCACCGGGAGATCCTCGGCATCAACAACCGGGTGCAGCTCGCCGAGGCCCGCCGCCTGCTGAACCAGCGGCTGTTGGAGCAGGCCATGCTGGACGGCGTGACGATCGTGGACCCGGCGTCGACGCTGGTCGACGTGACGGTCACCTTCGGCCAGGACGCGGTGGTGCACCCCGGTACGCAGCTGCTCGGGAACACCCACGTCGCCGAGGACGCCGAGGTCGGCCCGAACTCCCGGCTGAAGGACACCGTCGTCCACGAGGGCGCCCGGGTGGACAACACGGTCTCCGACAGTGCCGAGATCGGCCCCGGCGCCACCGTGGGCCCGTACGCCTACCTGCGGCCGGGCACGAAGCTCGGCGCGAAGGCGAAGGCCGGCACGTACGTCGAGATGAAGAACGCCACGATCGGCGAGGGGACCAAGGTCCCGCACCTGAGTTACGTCGGCGACGCGACCATCGGCGACCACAGCAACATCGGCGCTGCCAGCGTGTTCGTGAACTACGACGGGGTGAACAAGCACCACACCACGATCGGCTCGCACTGCCGCACCGGCTCGGACAATATGTTTGTGGCACCGGTCACGGTCGGGGACGGGGTTTACACCGCCGCGGGCTCGGTCATCACCAAGGATGTACCGGCAGGCTCGCTGGCCGTAGCCCGGGGCCAGCAGCGGAATATCGAGGGCTGGGTCGCGCGCAAGCGGCCCGGAAGCGCCGCCGCTCAGGCCGCCTTGGCCGCCACGCAGGATTCCGACGGCGAAAGCTGACCGGAAACACGTGCGCCGGAGTCGGCGTACCGTGATAGATGCTCACCCATTTCGGCTGGCACGTTGCACAACGGGACAGATGCGTGCAACGGTCAGAAACACGTCTGAGGAGACTGTGCTGTGACCGGGATCAAGACGACCGGCGAGAAGAAACTGATGCTCTTCTCCGGCCGCGCCCACCCCGAGCTGGCCGAGGAGGTCGCACACCAGTTGGGTGTCGGTCTCGTGCCGACGAAGGCCTTCGATTTCGCCAACGGTGAGATCTACGTCCGCTTCCAGGAGTCCGCCCGCGGCGCCGACTGCTTCCTGATCCAGAGCCACACGGCTCCGATCAACAAGTGGATCATGGAGCAGCTGATCATGCTGGACGCGCTGAAGCGCGCCTCGGCACGTTCGGTGACGGTGATCGTGCCGTTCTACGGTTACGCCCGCCAGGACAAGAAGCACCGCGGTCGCGAGCCGATCTCGGCCCGTCTGGTCGCGGACCTGATGAAGACGGCGGGTGCGGACCGCATCCTCACCGTCGACCTGCACACCGACCAGATCCAGGGCTTCTTCGACGGCCCGGTCGACCACCTGTTCGCGCTGCCGATCCTCGCCGACTACGTCGGTGCCAAGGTCGACCGCTCGAAGCTGACGATCGTCTCCCCGGACGCCGGCCGCGTACGGGTCGCCGACCGCTGGTGCGACCGCCTGGACGCCCCGCTGGCGATCGTGCACAAGCGCCGCGACAAGGACGTCCCGAACCAGGTCAGCGTCCACGAGGTCGTCGGCAACGTCCAGGGCCGGGTCTGTGTCCTGGTCGACGACATGATCGACACCGGTGGCACGATCTGCGCCGCCGCCGACGCCCTGTTCGCGCACGGCGCCGAGGACGTCATAGTGACGGCCACCCACGGTGTCCTCTCCGGCCCGGCCGCGGACCGCCTGAAGAACTCCAAGGTCAGCGAGTTCGTCTTCACGGACACCCTGCCGACCCCGGGCGAGCTGGAGCTCGACAAGATCACGGTGCTCTCCATCGCCCCGACGATCGCGCGCGCGGTGCGCGAGGTCTTCGAGGACGGTTCGGTCACCAGCCTGTTCGAGAGCGACGAGCACTGACCGTCGCCACCCGTGCGAGCGGTCCGACCGCCGCACACCGTTCCGCCACGTTGCACGAGTAACCCGCAGGTCAGCGGGGCGCCGGTGCGGGCGGAAATGATCCACTTGGGGGACGGCCTCCCCGCCGGGTAGACTCACGGAGTTGCTCGGCGAGGGAGGCCGTACTCATGTACGGCGGTCCGTTATCGACGCGCTCTTCGTAGCAGGCCATCAAGTCGTGGCCGGGTGACCAGTCCGTCTTTCGTCACCTCACGAGGAGTGCAGCCATGGCCGACCAGATCAACCTCGCCGTCGAAGCCCGTTCCGAGTTCGGCAAGGGTGCCGCCCGCCGCGCCCGTCGCGCCAACCTGGTTCCCGCGGTCGTCTACGGCCACGGCGCCGAGGCCGTGCACATCAACCTGCCGGCCCACGAGCTCCAGCTCGCGCTCCGCACGCCGAACGTCCTGATCGGCCTGGAGATCGACGGCAAGAACGCGCTCGTCATCCCGAAGGCCGTGCAGCGCAACGCCCTCAAGGGCAACATCGAGCACGTCGACCTGCTGACCGTCAAGCGCGGCGAGAAGGTCAACGTCGAGATCGCCGTCGAGACCGAGGGCGACCTGGCCCCGGGCGCCTTCCTGCTGGAGTTCGTCCAGAACACCCTGAGCGTCGAGGCCGAGGCCACCCACATCCCCGAGTCCGTGACGGTCTCCGTCGCCGGCCTGTCCGCGGGTGACTCGATCCTCGCCAAGGACATCACGCTGCCGAAGGGCTCCGTGCTCTCCGGTGACGAGGACGCCATCGTGCTCCAGGTCGTCGCCGCGCAGGCCGAGGAGCCGGCCGCCGACGCCGAGGCCGAGAGCACCGAGGCCTGAGCCTCGCCCTCGTCCGACCTGCTTGACTGACGGGGCGGCGGCCTCCCTTCCGGGGAGTCCGCCGCCCCGTCGGCCTGTGCGGGGCACTCTCCAGGCCCCTACAGCCCGGTACAGCCCGTACCGGCCCCGTGACCACGCCCTCCGGCCGCCTTTCCCGCCCGGCCCGCATCCGAGGAGACAGCGCGCAGATGTCCGACGTCACCGACCCCTGGCTCATCGTGGGCCTCGGCAACCCCGGCCCCGAGTACACCGCGAACCGGCACAACGTCGGCTTCATGGTCGCCGACCTGCTGGCGGAACGGATCGGCGGGAAGTTCAAGCGTGCGCAGAAGGCGCAGGCGCAGGTACTGGAGGGCCGCATCGGCCCGCCCGGACCGGCGAACCGGCGGGTGATCCTGGCGAAGCCGCAGTCGTACATGAACCTGTCGGGCGGCCCGGTGACGGCGCTGCGCGACTTCTACAAGGTGCCGACCGACCATGTCGTCGCGATCCACGACGAGTTGGACATCGACTTCGGCGCGCTGCGGCTGAAGCTGGGCGGCGGCGACAACGGGCACAACGGCCTGAAGTCGATGACGAAGGTGATGGGTCCCGAGTACCACCGGGTGCGCTTCGGCATCGGCCGCCCGCCGGGCCGGATGCAGGTCGCGGACTTCGTGCTGAAGGACTTCTCCTCCACCGAACGCAAGGAGCTCGCCTACCTGGTGGACCGGGCGGCGGACGCGGTCGAGTCCCTGCTCGCGGACGGGCTAGAGCGGGCCCAGGGGACGTACAACTCCTGAGCGGCCGAAGGGGCATGGGGCCGGCCGGGGACGGTCCGGCCGCCCTACCCGGAGGACGGCCAGAAGCAGATCGCCGCCGTCCCGCACACCGCGAGCGCCCCGAGACACCAGTACAGCGAGAAGGTGTTGAGCGGCACCTTGCGCCAGGGGTTCCGCTCCTGCTCCGCGATGTCGGCCCCGACCCGCTTCGCCACCGGGGTCAGCGCGACGACGAACGTCACCAGCACGGTGCTGTAGACGTACAGGGTCTCCGGAACGGAATAGCCCTTGATCACGGCCTGGGGCAGCAGAAAGATCCAGCCGGCCGCCGGAGCGAGGAACATGCGCCGACGGGCCTTGGGCGTCGGCATGGTCCAGTGCATCGCGGCCAGGTAGACGACGGTGACGAAGGTCGCGATGGTCCACCACGCACCGGTGGTCAGATGAGAAAGCATGAGCGTGACACCCCCCGAAGTCCCTTCCCGAACATAGGAAGTCGATCGCCGGAGGTGTACGGCATCGCTCGGCAGGAAATCCGGCCGGCCACTGCCCGCCTCCGGCAACTTCCCTTCCGCGTGCGGCCGGAGACGGCCACCGCGGTCGTCCGGGCCGCCGGTCCGCACCGTGCCGCGGACCGGCGGCCCGGGGCGTCGAAAATCGGCCTGGTGCGGGAGAGCCGCCTTCGCGGGGCCGTCAGGCGGCGTCCGGGCGTGCCTGGTCGAGGAGTTGCTGGATGCGCAGCCCACGCGCGGCGTCGATGCCGGTTCCGACTCCGGTGCGCACGGCACCGGCGAACTCGCGGCGGAGCACCGGCCAGCACTCCTCGTGGTCGATTCCGGCGGTGTCGTAGACCAACTCCTCACCGGTGCCGAAGAGTTCGATTCGGGTACGGGCACGGTCCAGCCGGACGCTCCCGGACAGGGACGCCTGGCTGACCGCGCCGTTCTCGTGCTCGCAGGTCAGCTCGATCCAGCGGCGGGGGTCGCCCGTCCCGCGTACGGAGACGATGGGTGCGACGGCGCTGTCGAGCAGGTCGAGCAGGTGCGGGCCGAGGTCGAGCAGCGCGCCGTGTTCCAGCCGCCAGGAGGTGGCGAACTCGCCGCCGAGAAAGGCTCCGTGGAGGTAGCAGGAACGGGCTCCGGTGAACTCGCGTCCGGCCGCTTCGGCGAGGAAGGCGCGGGTCGTCGGGTGGTAGCGCTTGGTGAGGACGAGCTGGGAGACGACCGCGTGTTCGGCGACCGCGTCGGCGACCGCGCGGGCGGCGGCCAGGTCGGCGCCGAGCGGCTTCTCCAGCAGCAGGGCCTTGCCGGCCTTCGCCGCGTGCACGGCGAGCTCCGCCTGTACCGCGGGCGGTACGGCGAAGGCGACCGCGTCGCAGCCGTCGAGCAGTTCCTCGAAGGAGCCGGCGGCCGTCGTGCCGTAGGCGTCCGCGACCTCGGCGGCGGCCTCGGGGCGCCTGGCCCAGACGCCGCTCAGCGTGGTCTCGGGTCCGGCGGCCAGCATCCGGGCGTGCATGGTGCGGGCCCATGGCCCCGCCCCGACCAGGCCGACGCGGACCGGCGGGTGCGGCCAGGCGTCGGACGGGGTGCCGGTGGTGGGGTGCTGGGACATGGTGCTCTCCATCGGGGTGGGTACGGCGGGGGGCGTGCGGGTCCGGGTCAGCGGGCCGCGTCGGCGGCGAGCGCGGCGAGGCGGGCGTCGGCACGGTCGGGGTCGTAGAGGCGCTCGACCACCATGACGGCGGCCCCCGCGAGGGCGGCACGGTCGCCGAGCGAGGTGCTGACCACCTGGAGGTTGGCGGTGGTGCGGGGCATGGCCCGCTGGTAGAGGAGTTCGCGTACGCCGGTGAGGAACGGGGTGCTCGCGAGGTCGCCGCCGAGCATCAGGACACCCGGGTTGAGGAGGGTGACCACGGTGACGAGCACCTCGCCGACGCGCTGTCCGGCGGCGCGGGCGAGCCGGAGGGCGTCCGGCTGTCCGGCGGCGAGGTGGCGGCGCACGTCGGAGCCGGAGGCGGTGGGGACCCCGGCGGCGGTGAGCTGTTCGGCGATGGCCCGGCCGCTGGCCACGGCGGCGAGGCAGCCGTAGGACCCGCACATGCAGAGCGCGTCGAGCCGGTCGTGCAGGCGGATGTGGCCGATGTCGCCGGCGCCGCCGTCGATGCCCCGGTACATCTCGCCGCCGACGACCATGCCCGCGCCGATGCCGGTGGACGCCTTGACCAGGACGAACGCGCCGCAGTCGGCGTAGTTCTCGCGCTGTTCGGCCAGCGCCATGAGGTTGGCGTCGTTGTCGACGTAGACGGGCAGCGCCCCGGTACCGGCGGCCTTCGCCCCGGAAGCGGCCGGGCCGAAGGCGTCGGGACCGAAGTGTTCGGCGAGCGCGGCGCGCATCCGCTCGCGCACGGGGAAGCGGTCCCAGCCGGGCATGATCGGCGGCTGGACCACCTGGGCGCTCTCCCAGTCGACGGGCCCGGGGACGGAGAGGCCGACGCCGCAGACCCGGTCCGGTGCGGAGCCGGCTTCCTCCAGGAGCGGCCCGAACCAGCGGGCGAGCCGGTCGAGGACGGCGTCGGGGCCGTCGGCGATGACCAGGGTCCCGGTCCGCTCGGCGAGGACCTTCCCGGACAGGTCGGCGACGGCCGCGCGGCCGTGCCGGGTCTCCAGGTCGGCGACGAGCACCACGGCGTGCGTGGGGTCGAACTCCAGCCGGGAGGAAGGGCGTCCGCCGGTGGACGTACCGGTCGCGCCGCGCAGCCAGCCGGCCCCGAAGAGCTGGTCGAGGCGGTGGCCGACGGTGGACCGGGAGAGTCCGGTGGCCTGTTGGAGCTCGCCGCGCGTGGTGGCCTCACCGCTGCGGATGAGCCGCAGCAGATGTCCCGCGCTCGCCTGGTTTCCTGCCATCGTGGTCGTCCTCGTCCCGTCTCTCGTGCCCCCGCGGGCCGGCCGTGCGGCCGCGCCTCCCCCGGGCGCGGCCGTCCCTGACCCGACGTCAGCCGGGTCAGGGACTGTCAGGGCGTCAGCCCTTGTCCGCGCCGCTGGTCAGCCCCTCGGTGAGGAGCCGCTCGGAGGCGAAGAACAGGATTACCACGGGGATGGTGAGGATGACCGAACCGGCCATCAGGACCGTCTTGGAGACCTCGATGCCGTTGGCGAGCTGCTGGAGGCCCAGGGAGACCGTCCACTTGTCCGGGTCGGCGGCGAGGAAGAGGAGCGCGAAGAGGAACTCGTTCCAGGCGATCATGAAGACGTAGAGCCCGGTCGCCATCAGGGTGGGCAGCGCGAGCGGCAGGATCACCTTGCGCACGGTCTGGAGGCGGGAGGCGCCGTCGATGGCGGCGGCCTCCTCGATCGAGAACGGGATGGTGACGAAGTAGTTCTTCATCATGTAGATCGAGACCGGGACCGTCTGCGCGATGTAGACGATGGCGAGTCCGACGAGGCTGCCGGAGAGCCCCATCTTCGCGAACATCACGAAGAGCGGGACGGCGAGCAGGGTGGCCGGGAAGAGGTAGACGGCCAGGAAGAGCGCGCTGACGTGCCGGCTGCCGAAGAACTTGAGGCGGCTGACGGCGTACGCGCCGGGTACGGCGGCGGCCAGCGTCAGCAGGACGGTGGCGATGGCCACCAGGGCGGAGTTGCCCAGCATCCCGAGGAAGCCCTGGCCGCCGTCCTCGGTGGACTTCAGGACGCTGCGGTAGGTGTCGAGGGTGAAGTCCTTCGAGGAGACCCAGAGGTTCCCCGGGTCCACGAGCAGCGAGTCGATCGGCTTCACCGACAGCAGCAGCATGTAGTAGAAGGGCACGATCGTGATCACCGCGAGGAAGGCGATCACCACCCAGCGGGCGATGCCGAAGAACCGTTCCTCGAACTGGGCGCGGCTCATGCGCGCCTTGCGCGGTGCGGAGGTGCCGGTACCGGCGGGGCCGGTGGCCTGCGGCCGTGTCACGGACGGTGCGGTGGTCATGCCTGCTCCTCCTGGACCTTCTTGCCGAAGAACATGAAGTAGAGGCCCAGCAGGACCATGAGGACGAGGGCGAGGATCAGCGCCTGGGCGGAGGCCGCGCCGACGTCGAAGCGCGAGGTGAGGAAGTCGTACACGCGGACCGCGACGACGTCCGTGCCCGAACCGCCCCCGGTGAGCAGGTAGATGTCGTCGAACTTGTTGAACGTCATGATGAAGCGCAGGACGGACAGCAGGGCGATGACGGGCATCATCTGCGGCAGCAGGATGTGGCGGAAGCGCTGCGAGATGGTGGCGCCGTCGACCTCGGCGGCCTCCTCCAGGCTGTCCGGGACCGCCTGGAGGCGGGCCAGCATGAAGAGGAAGGCGAACGGGAAGTAGCGCCAAGACTCGAAGGCGATGACGGTGAGCAGCGCCAGCGGGATGTCGAAGTGCGCGCCGAGCAGGCTGACTTCGTAGGAGCGGGTGGAGAGGAAGGCGATCGGGTCGTCCCACCCGAGGAGCTTGCTGCCCCACTCGTTGACGATGCCGTACTGCGGGCTGAGGGCCACCTCCCAGACGAAGGAGACGGCGACGACCGGTGCGACGTACGGCAGCAGCATCGAGGCGCGCAGGATGCCGCGGCCCCGGAACGGCTTGCGCAGGGCGAGTGCGGCGACCAGTCCGAGCACGATGGAGCCGGCGGTGGCGCCGACCGTGTAGAGCAGCGTGGTGCCGAGGCTGCTCCAGAAGCCGGGCGAGCCGAAGACCTGCTGGAAGTTGTCCAGGGTCCAGTTGCCGAAGAGGCCGTTCTCCTGGATGTCGACGAGCTTGGCGTTCTGGAAGGCGAGCAGCACGGTCCACAGGATCGGCAGGATCACCACGACCAGGACGACCAGGAAGGTCGGGGTCACGAAGGCGAGGCCGGCGCGGTTCTCCCGGCTGCTGGTGGTCCGTGGACGTCCGCGGCGCACCGTCGCGCCGCTGGTTTTCGTACTCATGGGTCGGTTACCTCGGGGAGAGAGCGGCCGTGCGGCTACTGGAGGGACTTCTGGAGGGCTGCCACTTCGTCGTTGGCTTCCTTGGCGGCCTCGTCCGGTGAGCTCTGGCCGCTGGTCATCGCTCCGATGGCCTTGGCGACGGGCAGTTCGCCGTTGGTGGCTCCGACGAGGGCGCCCTGGCCCTGGGCGAGGCCCCACCGCTGCATGTCGCCGACGCCGGAGACGAGCCGGTCGAGGAGTTCGGAGGGGTACGCCTTCTGCATGGACTCGCGCTTGTCGACGCCCATGACGCTGGCGCGCCAGGCCTTCCGGAAGGCGCCGGGGTCGGTGGCGGTGCCGGTGCGGACCGGGATCTTGCCCTCGGGCGCCATGCCGAACCAGTCCTCGTAGCCCTTGCCCATCATGTACTCGATGAACTTGGCGGAGGCGCCGGTCTCGGCGGTCTTGGTGACGGCCCAGGAGGTGATCTCGCCGAACTGGGCGGGTTCCTTGCCGTCGGGGCCCTGGAGGGAGGTGACGATGCCGGTGTTGCGGGCGAGGAAGCCCGGGTCGTCCTTGCACTGGGCGCAGCTGGGCAGCGCGTCGGAGCGCAGTCCGGCGAGTTCGTCCAGGAGGAAGGAGGACCAGACCATCATCGAGGACTTGCCGGAGAAGTAGGTGGCGCGGGTGGAGTCCACGGTCTGGGTGCCGGGGGCGCCGTGCTTCCCGCCCAGTTCGTCGTAGGCGGCGAAGGCGTTGCGGCAGGCGGTGGAGTCGAGGGCGGGTTCGCCGTCGTCGTCGACGAGCTGGCAGCCGTTGGCGAGGGCGAGGTCCTCGAAGCTCTGCTGGGTGAAGGCGTCGGAGGGGTCGGTGGCGAGCGAGATGCCGTCGACACCGCCCTTGTCGAGCGTCTTCGCGGCCTTGATCGCGTTCGCGTAGGTGTCCGGTGCGTCGAGTCCGGCCTTGGCGAAGAGGTCCTTGCGGTAGACGAGGAGCTGGAGCCAGGCGTCGGAGGGGACGGCGAGGGTGGTTCCGGCGTCCTTCGTGAGGGAGAGGGCGTTGGCGTTGAAGGTCCCGGCGTCCAGGTCGTGGACGACCTTCCCGGCGACCTTCGTGTTGAGCAGCCCGCTGCCGTACATCTGCCAGACCTGGCCCATGGGGACGGCGCCGATCACGTCGGGGAGGTCACCGGCGGCCGCGGCGGACATGATCAGCTGCGGGAGCTGGGCCTCGTCCACGCCGACCAGGTCGACCTCGATCCCGGTCTCCTTCTCGAAGCGGGCGACCACTTTCTTGGTCGCCGCCATCCGCGGTGCCAGGTTCTCCTGCGACCAGACCGTGATCCGGTTGTCCGGCTTCTCGGCACCGGAGCTGCCGGAGCAGCCCGCGAGCAGGCCGGCTCCCAGGGTCGCGGCGAGTCCGAAGAGGGTCGCCTTCGACCGTCGGGCCTTCATCACCATGCTGTGTCCTCACGCCACTTACGCACTTTCATGACGCATCTCAGCACCACTTTTGCTTATTGACAAGACATAACTCTGAGATATCTTCGACCTAAGTCAGCAGCAGTCCCCTCCCAGCACCAACGGAGACCCCCGTGGAACGCGTCGTCCAGTTCACCGGCCCTCGCCAGGTAGAAGTCGCCGAGCACGAGAGCGCCGCCCTGCCGGCGGGCCACCTGCGGGTCCGTACGCGCTACTCCGGCATCTCCGCGGGCACCGAGCTCACCGCCTACCGGGGCACCAACCCGTACCTGACGCGGACCTGGGACGCCGAGGCCCGCCTCTTCCGCGACGGCGCGGCGGGCATCGAGTACCCGGTGGCCGGCTGGGGGTACTCCGAGGTCGGCGAGGTCACCGAGGTGTCGCCCGAGCTGACGGACGTACCCGGCATGCCGGCCGTGGGCGACCTGGTCTGGGGCATCTGGGGCCACCGCAGCGAGGGCATCGTGCCCGCCGAGCGGATGGTGGGCCACACGCTGCCGGCCGGCCTGGAGCCGCTGGCGGGCGCCTTCGCCCGCGTCGGCGCCATCGCGTACAACGCGGTGCTCGCCGCCGACATCCACCTCGGCGAGGAGGTCGCCGTCTTCGGGCAGGGCGTCATCGGCCTGCTCACCACCCGCCTCGCCCAGCTCAACGGCGCCCGCGTCACCGCCGTCGACGCCCTCGACGGCCGCCTCGACACCGCCCGTACCTACGGCGCGCGCCGCACCCTGAACGCCCGTACCGACAGCGTCGCCGAGCGCGTCCGCGAGGCCACCGGCGGCCAGGGCGCCGACGTCGCGATCGAGATCAGCGGTGTCTACCCGGCCCTCCACGAGGCCCTGCGCTCGGTGACAGTGGGCGGCCGTGTGGTGGCCTCCGGCTTCTACCAGGGCGACGGCGCCGGGCTGCGGCTCGGCGACGAGTTCCACCACAACCGGGTGCAGCTCATCTGCTCCCAGATCGGCGGGGTCCCCCCGCAGCTGGCCGGCCGGTGGACCGTCGAGCGGCTCCAGCAGACCTTCCTCTCGCTGGTCGCCGAGGGCCTGGTCGACGTGAAGTCCCTGGTCAGCCACATCGTCCCGGTGGCGGACGCCGCCGACGCCTACGTCCTGCTGGACGAGCGCCCGGCCGACGCCCTCCAGGTCGTCCTGGAGTTCTGAGCCGTACTCCGGCTCGCCCCCGCGCGTCCCGCCGGTACGGGTCACCCCGTACCGGCCCCGCCCCTCGCCTCGCCCCTCCCCCGTGCGCTGCCCGCCGGCCGCGCCGAAAGGCCACTCATGCCGAAGACCCCGCTGAAGACCGCCTGCCAGGAACAGCTGCTCCCCGGTGACACGCTCCAGGAGAAATGGGCGTTCGCCCAGGACGCCGGGTTCGACGCCATCGAGCTGCGCTCGCGGGGCGACTTCCACTTCCGCGACCGCCTCCCCGAGCTGAAGCGGGCGCTGGCCGACGGCGTCGTCATGCCGACGGTCTGCGTCGAGATGCTGCACTTCTTCGCCGCCTTCGACGACGGCCTGCGCAAGGACGCCCTGGAGCAGATGAAGTCGCAGCTCAGCGTCGCGGCGGAGATCGGCGCCCTGGGCGTGCAGACCCCGGCGTCGTACGGGATGTTCTCGCGCCGGCTGCCTCCGTTCGAGCCGCCGCGCTCCGAGGAGGAGGACCGCGAGGTGCTCCTCGCGGGTCTCACCGAGCTCGGCGAGCACGCGCGCGCGGAGGGCGTCACCCTCTTCCTGGAGCCGCTCAACCGGTACGAGGACCACATGGTCAACCGGCTGGACCAGGCCGTCGACCTGCTGAGCACCGTGGGCCTGGACTCGGTGAAGATCGGCATCGACAGCTACCACATGAACATCGAGGAGGCCGATCCGTCGGCATCGATCCTCGCCGCGGCCCCGTACATCGGCCACGCGCAGGTCAGCGACTCCAACCGGTTCCAGCCGGGCGCCGGCCACCTGGACTGGCCGGCCTGGATCGGCGCGCTGCACACCATCGGTTTCGACGGCTACCTCGCCGCCGAGTGCCGCCTGACCGGTGACCCGGTCGAGGCCGTCCGCTCCATCCCGGCCTTCCTGCGGAGGTCGGGCGCGTGACCTCGCTCCTCGTCGGGACGTCCGCGGCCGGGGAGACGGAGGATCTCCGGCACGGTGCGGCCCGCGTCCTCCTCGGCAACTGGAGGGGCGCCTCGACCGTGCCCTCCCGCGGCCTCTACCCGCACCAGTGGAGCTGGGACTCCGCGTTCATCGCGATCGGCCTGCGCCACCTCTCGGTGCACCGGGCCCAGCGCGAGCTGGAGACCCTGCTGCACGCGCAGTGGAAGGACGGCCGGGTCCCGCACATCGTGTTCAATCCGGCGGTCCCGCACGACGCGTACTTCCCGAGCCCCGACTTCTGGCGCTCGTCGAGCGCCGGAGCGGCGGCCGGAGCCCCCGCGGACACCGAGACCTCCGGAATCGTGCAGCCCCCGGTGCACGCGCTGGCCGCCTGGCTGGTGCACCTCGCCGACCCCGAGGACTCGCGCCGGCGCGGCTTCCTGCCCCGGGTGTACGGGCGCCTCGCCGCCTGGCACGACTACCTCACGGGCCCCCGGGACCTGGGCGGCGGCGGTCTCGCCGCGATGGTCCACCCCTGGGAGCCGGGCATGGACAACAGCCCCTGCTGGGACGCGCCGCTGCGGCGCGTCGAGCCGGCCGCCGCGGGCTCGTACCGGCGCGCCGACCTCGATCACGGCCAGCCCTCCGAACGGCCCACCGACCTGGACTACGGACGGTACGTACGGCTCGCCACCGACTACCGCGACGGCGGCTACGCCGACGCGGGTGCCGGCCACGCCTTCGCCGTCGAAGACCCGTGCGTCAACGCCCTGCTGATCGTCTCGGAGCACGCGCTCGCCCGGATCGCCGCCGAGACGGGCGTCGACCCGGCCCCGCACGAGGAGCGCGCCGCCCGCCTCACCGAGGCACTGGTGGAGCGGCTCTGGTCGCCGGAGGCCGGTATGTTCCTCTGCCGCGACCTGGTGAGCGACGAACCCATCCCGGAGAAGAGCGTCGCCGGACTGATCCCGCTGATCGTCCCCGGCCTCCCGCGGGAGGTCGTCGACGCGCTGACCCAAACCGCCGAAGGCACCGCCTTCCGGCTCGGCGAGGTCCCGATGGTCCCCTCGTACGACCTCGACGGCGCCGCCTTCGACCCGTCCCGCTACTGGCGCGGACCCGCCTGGTTCAACACCAACTGGCTGATGGAACGCGGCCTTCGGCAGTACGGCCTGACCCACGCGGCCGACCGGCTGCGCGCGGCGATGCTCGACGCGGCAGGGAACAGCGGCTTCGCGGAGTACGTGGACCCCTTCACCGCACAGGCCCGCGGCACCCTCGACTTCGGCTGGACGGCCGCGCTCGCACTGGACCTGCTGGTGGCAGCCGAGCGGACCGACTCCCCGGCATCCGGGCAGCCGCCGGCCACGAAGACGGGGGCGGACGCATGAGCGCGGGCACCGACATCACCCTGGTCCGCGCCGGTACGTTCGCCGTACTGGGCGCGGACGGCGGGATCACCGGCCGCCGGGGCACCTCCCCGGACGGCCTCTTCCGCCGGGACGCCCGTCACCTGAGCCGCTGGACGCTGACCGTGGACAACGCGGCCCCCGGCGTCCTCGTACCCGCCGCGGGAGAGACCGGCACGGCGTGCGTCCTGACCCCGCCCGGCACCCGTGACGAGCCGCCCGCCTACACGGTGTTCCGCGAACAGGCCCTGGGTGGCGGTTACTTGACGGAGCGCGTCCGCCTGGTCAGCAACCGGGCGGAGCCGGTGACCGCCGTCCTCGGCCTCACCGTGGACGCCGACTTCGCCGACCAGTTCGAACTGCGGTCGGACCACCGCAGGTACGACAAGACCGGGGCGCGGCGCACGGTCACGCCCACCCCGGACGGGGTCGTCTTCGCCTACGAGCGCGGCGCGGACTGGCTGTCGCGGACGACGGTCGCCGCCTCCCCCGCTCCGGTCGAAGTGGCCCTCGTGGAGGCCGGGTCGACCACCCGGATTCTCCGGTGGCACCTGGAGGTACCGGCCCAGGGGGCGGCGGAGCTGCTGCTGACCGTGGTGGCCCAGCCGCACGGGGCCCCGGCGCCCGGGCCGCCCACGACCCCGGACGCCGCCGCAGCCGAACAGGCCCTGGACACTTCGGAGTTCACTGACCTCTCAGGCCCGGAGGCTTCACCGCCGCCGCCCACCGACGCTCCGGCCGGGCTCGCGGCGGCCGTCGCCCGTGGGCTCGGCGACCTGGCATCGCTGCGCGTCCCGGCGCTCGGACCCGACGGCGAGGAGCTGAGGGTCCCGGGCGCGGGGGTGCCGTGGTTCCTGACGCTCTTCGGCCGGGACGCCCTGCTCACCTCGCACTTCGCGCTCCCCTACCGCCCGGAGCTGGCCGCGGCCACCCTCGCCGCGCTGGCCGCGACCCAGGGCGCGGAGTACGACGCCTTCCGGGGCGAACAGCCGGGGCGCATCGTGCACGAGATCCGCCACGGCGAGCTCGCGGCGTTCCGCCAGGTCCCGTACGGCCGTTACTACGGCTCCGTGGACGCCACCCCGCTCTTCCTCACCCTGCTGGACGCCCACGCCCTCACCACGGGGGACACCGGGCTCGCCGCGCGCCTCGAACCGCAGGCGCGGGCGGCGGTGGCGTGGATGTTCCGGGACGGCGGTCTCGCCGACGGCGGCTACCTCTCCTACACCCCGGACCCGGGCGGCCTGGTCAACCAGAACTGGAAGGACTCCGAGGGCGCGATCTGCTTCCTCGACGGCACCCAGGCCGAGGGCCCGATCGCCGTCGCCGAGGCACAGGGGTACGCGTACGACGCGCTGGTCCGCACCGCACGGCTCGCCCGCACGGTGTGGGGCGACGCCGCCTGGGCCGACGAACTGGAGGCGGCGGCAGCGGACTTGCGGGACCGCTTCGTGCGGGACTTCTGGATGACCGGCCCGGACTTCCCGGCGCTGGCGCTCGACGGGAAGGGGCGGCAGGTCGACTCCCTCGCCTCCGACGCGGGCCACCTCCTCTGGTCCGGCATCCTCGACGAGGAGCACGCCCGCCGGGTCGGGCGGCGACTCCTGGAGCCCGACTTCTTCTCGGGCTGGGCGATCCGCACGCTGGCGGCCGGGCAGCCGGGCTACCACCCGCTCTCCTACCACCGGGGCACCTGCTGGCCGCACGACAACGCGGTCGTCGTGCTCGGGCTCGCACGGGCGGGCCTGGCCGACGAGGTCCGGGCGGTCGCACGCGGCCTGCTGGACGCGGCCGGCCACCACGGCGGCCGGCTGCCCGAGGTGATGGCCGGCTACGGCCGCACCGACCACCCGCGCCCGGTCCCGTACCCGCACTCCTGCTCCCCGCAGGCATGGGCGGCGGCGACCCCGCTGGCGATCCTCACCGCGCTGCGGGAGACGGAGACGGCAGGGCGGCCCCGGGAGACGGAGGCGTAGAGCCGCATCCGCCCGGGCTGTCCCGCGGTTCCTGGCGCGTGTGCACCAGGAACCGTGGGAGAGCCTGGCTCGGGCGAGCCCGGCCCGGAGCTCGGCGCGGGCCCTACGGCCAGAGCCAGACGGCGATCGCCATCCACACGACGCCCACGCCGGCCACCGCGTACAGAGCGGTGCGGCTCACCCGGACCTGACGGTCGGGGTACTCCTTCTGCTCCGCGACCGCCGCCACGAACTTCTTGGCCGACAGACCGAACACGATGAGCAACAACACCACCAGGACGCAGTAGAGGTACAGGGTGACCTCGGCCGAATAACCGTGCAGCGCCGCGGATACGGCCGCCATGACCATCGCCGCGACCGGCATGGCGGACAGCGCCCGTCGCAGCTTGCCCGCCGGATACAGCGCGCAGATCGCGGCCACGTACGCGGCGGTGACGACGCCCGCGACGATCCACCACGTGGTGGTGGTCAGATCAGAGAGCATGCTCGCGATTCCCCCCAAGGTCATGCACGGTGCGTTGTCCAGGGCGGAGAGCCGCACCCCCAGGGCTCCCCCTCGTTCATGCGGCGCGAAATCGTCCCGGACCCCACTCCGGGCGCAAAGAGCGGCGTATTCTCCGGAATTCACCATTCCGGTACCCCGTCCCGGTACCCCGTCCCGGTACCCCGTCCCGGTACCCCGTCCCGGTGATCATAGGCAGTCGACCGGCCGGCGTGAACGGCCACTTCCGGCAGTGAACACGGTCCCGGCCTGCCGCCCTTCGGCAATGTCCCCGCCGACCGCCCCCTGTGGTCCCCGAATCCGTGAGGACCGTCCATCACGCCTGTACAGGCGCCCGTACGCCGCGCGGTACACCCCGGCCCCGGAACACCCAACTCCCGACATTCCCACCGCTTCCCCGCCCCTTTTCGGACCCAAGTTGACCGAGAGCATCGTCCTGCCCAAAGATCGGCCTCCATGAAGTCCTCCCAGCGCGTGGCCATGATCGCCCGTAATGGCGCGATGGCCCTGGTCACCCTGCTGCTGCTCGTCGCGGGTGGGTGGGCGTCGTGGGAGACGGCGCACCACATCATCCTGGCCAAGGGCCGCGAGCACGGCACCCTGACGGTGACGGGCTGCGGGGAGGACACCTGCACCGGCGCGTACGCTCCGGACGCCCAGTCCCCGCCTCGCTCGGGCGTGATAGTCGAGCGCTCGGTCGCGGCGCAGCGCGGCGACGCGTTCCCGGTGGTCCTGAAGCCGGGCAGCGCCGAGGCCGTACGGACCGGGGTCCCCGGGTTCCTGCACGCCTGGCTCCCGTTGGGCGGTGCGCTGATCCTGGCGTCCCTGATCCTGGGCGGCGGCCTGCGCCTGACCCGTACGGCGTGGGCGGCGGGAGTGGCGGGAGCCGCCGTGCTGGTGGCGACGTTCCTCGCGCTGTGAGGCGCTGACGCACCGGGCGTCCGGAGCGGGGTCCCGGAGTCCGGCGGAAAGCGGCCTCACGGACTCCGGACAGTCGAGCTCGCCCCTCCCTCTTCCCTTGCACCACAAGGGCGTTGGAGACTTCGCGCATGAACTCGCCTGCCACTGAACCGACCGCCGACGCGGCGGCCGCGTACCTCGCGGCACTCCATGAGCGACTCACCGCCGACGGCTGCAAGGTGACGCCGTCGCACTGGAACGACCATCCGTCACTGACCGGCTTCCGTGCCGATCGCAAGGCCCGCTGGTTCGGAACGAAGGTCGAGCTGTTCGTCTTCGCGGCAGCCGTTCCCGAGATCGACGTGGCCACCCTGCACGAGTTCACCATCTGGGCCATGCGCTACGCGAAGAGCGTGCGCGGAGGCATACCCGGCGCCCGCAACGTGGCCCAGGTGCTGCCCGCGCTGGTGAGCACCCGTGTCCAGCCCGAGGCCGCCCAGTGGGCGGCGCAGGACGCGCGGCTCCTCGACACGTCACTGATGAGCCGCCCCCTCACGGTCGAGGCCGGCCCCGGCGCCGTACGCACCACGCTGTACCGGGGCGGCACCGCCTGGGGCGGCATGTTCACACGCCACACCCTGGAGAAGGCAGCCCTGTACTTCCCGTGAGCGCGGGCCCGCCGAACGGGCGGCTCGCCCCTCTCCCGCACGGCGGAGCGCCCCCGCCCGGACCACCCTCCGGTCGGGGGCGCCCTCAGTCCACAGGAAGCTTGCGGACGACGGTGTCGTCCGGATCCAGTGACCGCCCGTCCGCCGCACGGACCTCCAGTGCGCGAAGCCGTCGGCCCTGCTCGCGGTCGACCATCTGCGAGTGCGGTTCGCCGGGGGCGAAGAAGTTCTGCTCTCCCCACTGCCGCAGCGCCACGATGACGGGGAAGAGGGCTCTGCCCTTGGAGGTCAGCACGTACTCGCGGTAGGCGCTGCCGTCCGAAGCGGGCACGGATTCGAAGACACCTCCGGCGACCAAGGCGCGCAGGCGGGAGGTGAGGATGTTCTTCGCCACCCCGAGGCTGCGCTGGAACTCCCCGAACCGACGGCTCCCGTCGAAGGCGTCCCGCACGATCAGCAGGGACCACCAGTCACCGATGGCGTCCACCGACCGCGCGACGGGGCAGTCGCTGTCGTCGAAGCGCTTCCTCGTCACCATGCCGCCCGGCTCTCCTCGTTCGTCACACCATCACTCCGCCACTCCGCCACTCCGTCCTCTGGTTGCATGATGCCACCCATGGCCGCTACGGTCCACGGTGGTAGCAAGTTGCAACCGAATGCGCCGAGGGGACTCCGCATGCCCGGCAACCGTGACGCCACACCACCCGCGGCGACGACCACCGCGCCCACCGATCCGGCACCGGGGCCCATGACCCCGACCGGAACGAACACCGGGTTCGCCCTCTCGCGCGGCGTCGTCCTGCTCTTCGCCGCCGCCTGCGGGACGGCGGTGGCCAACGTCTACTTCGCCCAGCCGCTCCTGGTGACCGTGGGCCACGACCTCTCCATGAGCCCGGCCCTCGTCGGCAGTCTCGTCACCCTGACCCAGATCGGCTACGGGCTCGGGCTGTTCTTCCTCGTACCGCTCGGCGACACGACCGACCGCAGGCGACTCGTCGTGTCCCAACTCCTGCTCCTGGTAGCCGCGTTGGTGGCGGTCGCCACCGCCCGGACAGCGGCGGTACTGCTCGTGGCCATGGCCGGCATGGGGCTGCTCGCGGTGGTCACGCAGACACTGGTGGCCTTCGCGGCGTCACTGGCCCCTCCGGACCGGCGCGGACGCGTCGTCGGGACGGTGACCAGTGGTGTGGTCCTCGGGATCCTGCTCGCCCGCACCGTGTCCGGCATCCTGGCGGACCTCGCCGGCTGGCGCTCCGTCTACCTCGCGTCGGCCGCCCTCACCGCACTGCTCGCCCTGGTCCTCCACCGGGTACTGCCGCGCCACCACGGCGCCCCACCGGCCGCCCTCCGCTACGGCCGGCTCCTGCGCTCCACCGTCACCCTGTTCGCCCGGGAACGGCTCGTACGCCTCCGGGCCCTGCTCGGCCTGCTGATCTTCACGGCCTTCAGCACCCTGTGGAGCAGCATCGCCCTGCCGCTCAGTGAACCCCCGTACTCCTTCTCCCACACCGCGATCGGCGCGTTGGGGCTGGTCGGAGCCGCCGGGGCGCTGGCCGCGACCGTGGCGGGCCGCCTGAACGACCGCGGGCTCTCCCGGTGGACCACCGGCACCGCCCTGGCTCTGCTCGCGGCCTCCTGGCTGCCCCTGGCCTACACCCGCGGCTCGCTCTGGGCCCTGATCGCCGGGGTGGTCCTCCTCGACCTCGCCGTCCAGGCCGTCCATGTCACCAACCAGACCCTGATCCACGCACTCCACCCGGAGGCGGGCAGCCGTCTGATCGGGGGCTACATGGTCTTCTACTCGGTCGGCAGCGCCACCGGAGCCATCGCCGCCACCACCCTCTACGCGGCGGCCGGATGGGGCGCGGTGTGCGCACTGGGCGCCTCTGTCAGCTGCCTCGCGTTGGCCCTCTGGGCATGCACGCGGGGCAGCGAAACGGACGCCGCCACCGGGCCCGCGCAGGCGAAATCCGGCGCGTGACCGGTGTCGGAGGAGCGCGGCGCACGCATCGAATCGAAGCAACAACAAGACTGTTGGCGTCCGCTGATCGCGTACGAGCGGACGACACGGAAACCCGGTCTCCCTCGAGACCAGGAAACGGCTCACCAGAACCGCACCGCCTCAGCGTTCGCGGAGCGTCCCCTCCTTGACTGCCTCCACGAAGCACTCCCAAGCCGAGCTCAAAACAAGGAGAACGGCCCCCTCAGGCACCTTGCTGTCCCGGACAGGCGTCGAGCCTGCGAGGGAGGCAACTTCGAGACACGCGCCGCCGTCACCGTTGCTGTGCGAGGACTTGCGCCACACAACAGAGGCCAGATCAGGTACCGATGTCATTGTCTCGCGTATTCCTTCGCCACGGATTCGAGAAGTTGGAGGGACGCTTCCGGTGGCAACGAAGCGGCCTTCGTCAGATCGTAGGCCCTCACATACTGGGCAACCAGCGAGGGCTTCTCGATCAACTGCCCGGTGAAGGCACTCTCCGTGTAAATGACCGGCGGGGCATCCTCGAACGTCATGTGGATGGCAGTGCCGTTGAGAAACGCAGCAGCTCCTGCCGCGAAGGGGAGGACCTGCATCAGCAGACGACGGTTGGTCTTCACTGCCGCTACCAGACTGTCGAGTTGCTCGGCCATGACCGTGGAGCTGCCGACCTGGACGCGCAGGACGGACTCGTGCAGGACGACCCACAACAACGGCGCTGTTGGCGCGGCGAGAATCCTCTGCCGCTCCAGACGGGCCGTGACGAATCCCTCCACGACCTCTTGCGGCTCGAAACGCTGGGCGGCTTCGACCAGCGCTCGCGCGTACCCCTCCGTCTGCAACAGTCCCGGAACCAGCATCGGTGCGAACTCACCGATCGTCAGTGCCCGCTGTTCCAGCTCCGCCGCGTCCGCGAAGTACTCCGCGTGCTTGGACTTCCGGGCGAGCCGACAGAGGCGCTGAAAGTACCCACCCGTACCGAACACCTCGTCCAGCAGCCGGGACACGTCCGGCTGAGGCAGACGTTTTGCCGACTCGAACTGGCCGATGTAGGTGCCGGAGCAGAAGACCCTCTCCCCCAACTGGTCCTGGGAAAGGCCGCGAGCCTCGCGTTCCCGGCGTAACTCGGCGCCGTAGAAAGCCCTCGGAGACGTGTAGGGGTCCTGTTGGTGCTGCGCGGTCATCGGCCACGACTCCTCGGTGTTTCCCAGCGGCCCGTCGGCACCGTGCGTCGAGTCGCTCTTGCATGTTCACGGTGGCGGGAGCCCACAACGCTGCTGTTGGCACGCGCCCCCTACTGAGCGTAGCCCTTGACCGCCACGCTGTGAGCATGAACGAAAACACGCACAGGACCTCGCTCGCCTCCGCGCAACCCCTTCCCGCGTCCTCCGGCGCCAAGGTCGGGAGCGAAGGGGACGAGGACCCACATGCCGACGCGCAGGCCGCTGTCGATGCCCTCACCGGGGAACTGCGGCGGCTAGGCATCACCCTGCCGTCGCTCGGACTCGACCTGCCTTCGTACACGGTGACGACTGCGGCCTGCCCGCTGATCGAGCTGGGCCGGGTGAACCCTACGACGGCGGCGCGGCTGGTCCGTGTGCTGCGTACAGCGCGAGCGGACACGGAGTGAACCGGCCCCTTCCTCCGGTTCCACCCCTCGGGCTCGGAACTGTCGCCCTCGATGAAGGCACCGGAAGAGTGGGTGAAGTCATGGGCTTCGTCGGCGCCTACGTACAGTTGCGGCCGCTCGGCGGGGGCAGGGAGTGGGACGTCGCTCCGCACTCCGTCCGCCGCGCCTCTCCGGAGGAGCGACTGAAGGCATCGCTCGCCGTGGCGAACAATCGCAGCAGCCGGAGCGGCCTCGGCTGAACATGGACGGCCGGCCCCGTGCGCGAGACGCAGGCGCCCCCGCCCGGACCACCGAAGGTCCGGACAGGGGCGCCCGATGTGCCGAGTACCGCTGGATCAGCCGGTGTTGCGGAGGCCCGCGGCGACACCGTTGACGGTGAGGAGGAGGGCGCGGGCGAGGAGCGGGTCGGCTTCCTCGCCGGCCGCCGCCGCGTCGCGCTGGCGCTTGAGGAGGGCGACCTGGAGGTAGGAGATCGGGTCCAGGTAGGCGTCACGGATGGCGAAGGTCTGCTGGAGGACCGGGCTGGTACCGAGGAGCTCGGTGTTTCCGGTGATCCGCAGGACTTCCTGGACGGTCAGGGCGTGCTCGGCCTCGATGACGTCGAAGACGTGCTTCAGCTCGTCCGGCACCAGGGTGTCGACGTAGTGACGGGCGATCCGCAGGTCCGTCTTGGCCAGCGTCATCTCGACGTTGGACAGGAAGTTCTGGAAGAAGTGCCACTGGCCGTGCATCTCGTCCAGGACCGTGTCCAGACCGGCCTCGCGCAGCGCCTTGAGGCCGGAGCCGACACCGAACCAGCCGGGGACGATCTGGCGGGACTGGGTCCAGCCGAACACCCACGGGATGGCGCGCAGTCCGTCGAGGCCGAGGCCCGAGTCGGGGCGGCGCGAGGGGCGCGAGCCCAGGTGCAGCTCGGCGAGCTGGTCGACCGGGGTGGAGGAGAGGAAGTACGCGGGCAGGTCCGGGTCCTCGACCAGCCGGCGGTACGCGGAGTGGGCGGCGTCGGAGACGGTGTCCATCGCCGCGTCCCAGCGGGCCAGCGCCTCGTCGGACTGGCGCGGCGCGGTGTGCAGGGCGGAGGCCTGCAGGGTGGCCGCGACGGTGAGTTCGAGGTTCTCGCGGGCCAGCGCCGGGATCAGGTACTTGTCGGAGATGACCTCGCCCTGCTCGGTCACCTTGATCTCGCCCTCCAGGGTTCCCCAGGGCTGGGCCAGGATCGCGTCGTGCGAGGGGCCGCCACCGCGGCCCACGGTGCCGCCGCGGCCGTGGAACAGGCGCAGGCGTACGCCGTAGCGGTGGGCGACGTCGCGCAGCCGGCGCTGGGCGCGGTGGATCTCCCACTGGGAGGTGGTGATCCCGCCGAACTTGGAGGAGTCGGAGTACCCGAGCATGACCTCCTGGACGTCACCGCGCAGCGAGACCAGACGCCGGTACGAGGGGTCGGCGAGCATCTCGTCGAGGATGACGTCGGCGGCGCGCAGCTCGTCCGTGGTCTCAAGGAGCGGCACGATGCCGATCTTCGCCCACCCGGCGTGCAGGTCCAGCAGACCCGCCTCGCGGGCGAGGACAGCAGCCGCGAACACGTCGTCCGCACCCTGGCACATCGAGATGATGTAGGACTCGATGACCTCGGGGCCGAACCGCTCGAACGCTTCCTGGATGGTGTGGAAGACGCCGAGGGTCTTCGCGCCCGCCGCGTCCAGCGGAGCCGGGGTCGGGGCGAGCGGGCGGCGGGAGCGGAGCTCCTTCGCGAGGAGCTTCTGCCGGTAGTCGCGCGGCATGTCGCTGTAGCGCCAGGACTCCTCGCCGAGCCGGTCGAAGAGCTGGCCGAGGGTGTGGTGGTGGGCGTCGGCGTGCTCGCGTACGTCCATGGTGGCGAGCTGGAGGCCGAAGGCGCCCAGCGTACGGATGGTGCGGTCCATCCGGCCGTCGGCGAAGAGGCCGCCGCGGTGTTCGCGCAGGGAGGTCTGGATAAGGGTGAGGTCGGCGAGGAGCTCGGAGGTGCCGAGGTAGTCGCAGCCGGGGCGGTGCGGGGTGCCCTTGGCGAGGCGCTCGCGGGTGTTGACGAGCTTCTGGCGGATGCAGGTGGCCTTGAGCCGGTAGGGCTCCTCGGCGTTCAGCCGCTTGTAGCGCGGGCTGATCTCCGGGAGGCGTTCCAGGTCGGCCTGGAGGGATTCGAGCAGCTCTTCGGTGGCGCCCGTGTAGCGGATGGAGTTGGAGAGCAGTCCGCGCAGGTGGTCGATGAGTTCGAGGGCGTCGGTGATGCCGTGCTCGTGCTGCAGGATCAGCACGTCCCAGGTGACGGCGGGCGTCACGTTGGGGTTGCCGTCGCGGTCGCCGCCGATCCAGGTGCCGAAGGTCAGCGGGCGGGTCCCCTCGGGCAGCGGGGCGCCGACGCGCTCCAGTTCGGCCGAGAGGTCCTCCAGGACGTCGCCGACCGCGTTGGCGTGCAGCTCGTCGAGGTAGTAGATGGCGTTGCGGGCTTCGTCGGCCGGCTCGGGGCGGACGACGCGCAGCTCGTCGGTCTGCCAGATGAGGTCGATGTTCTCCGCGAGCCGCAGGTCGACGCGGCGGCGGTCGGCCTCGATGACGGGCGTCTCCAGCAGGGCGGCGATGCGGCGGAGCTTGTTCAGCACCGAACGGCGGGCGGCCTCGGTGGGGTGAGCCGTGAAGACGGGCCGCACGTTGAGGTTCTTGACCGTCTCGCGCAGGTGCTCGGGGTCGGCGTCCTTGAGGCGGTCGGCGGTACGGGCGAGGAGTCCGCCCTCCGCGGCACGGCGGTCGCGCATCTCGTGGGCGCGGTGCACCTGCTCGGTGACGTTGGCCAGGTGGAAGTAGGTGGAGAAGGCGCGCACGAGCTGCGCCGCGGTCTCCAGGTCGGTGTCGCCGAGGAGTTCGGCCGCCGCTTCGCCGTCCGTACGGGTGAGGGCGCGAACGCGTTCGACGAGTTCGAGGAGTTCCGGGCCCTCCTGGCGTACCAGGGTCTCGCCCAGCAGGTCGCCGAGGCGGCGGATGTCGGCCCGCAGTTCGGGGCTGCTGGCGGCAGGGGTCAGGTCGGCACTGCTCACAGTGTGCGGCTCCTTGCAGTGGTTGAGCACGAATCCGGGGCCAACGGCCGCAGCGTGCTGTTGCCGCCCCCGGGACGAGCGGGGTGCGGACCGCGCTGTCCGACCCTTCCAGGATATGTGTCACCGGCCTCGGCGCGTCCGGTGGCCTCACAGGGTGGGACGGGCAGCGCATTCGAAGGCCGGATCCGTACAGGCTTTACCCGTACGGGGGCAGGGGATACCACGAACGGCGCACGGAACGTGGTCTGGTGGTGTGGGCCGCGTCACTGAATAACTTACGATCCCGTAGGTTACGGTCCCGTAGCCAAGGCCGATTCCGATTTGTTCTCCTCACCCCCCGGGGGACCACATGACCATCAGCCCCGATCTGACCGACCAGCCGGACCCACCGGCAGGACCCGGTCCCGATCCACTCCCCTCCGCCACGCTGGGCGGTGACAGCAAGCGGTCGATCGAGCAGATCGCGCTGCTCCTCTTCATCGTGGTGCCGTTCGCGGCCCTGGTGGCGGCGGTGCCGCTGACCTGGGGCCACGGCGTCAGCTGGCTCGATCTGGGGCTGATGGTGGCGATGTACTACATCGGCTGCCACGGCGTCACGATCGGCTTCCACCGCTACTTCACGCACGGCTCCTTCAAGGCGAAGCGCCCGCTGCGCATCGCGCTGGCCGTCGCCGGCTCGCTGGCCGTGGAGGGCCCGCTGGTGCGGTGGGTCGCCGACCACCGCAAGCACCACCGGTTCTCCGACGCCGAGGGCGACCCCCACTCGCCGTGGCGCTTCGGCGAGACGCTGCCGGCCCTGATCAAGGGCCTCTGGTGGGCGCACATCGGCTGGATGTTCAACGAGGAGCAGACCCCGCAGCAGAAGTACGCCCCCGACCTGGTCAAGGACCCGGCCATAAGGGCGATCTCCCGCCACTTCCTGACCTTCACGATCATCTCGCTGGGAATCCCGCCGCTGGTCGGCGGCCTGGTGACGATGTCCTGGTGGGGTGCGGCGACGGCGTTCTTCTGGGGTTCGCTGGTACGCGTGGCACTGCTCCACCACGTCACCTGGGCGATCAACTCGATCTGCCACGCGGTCGGCAAGCGTCCCTTCAAGTCCCGTGACAAGTCGGGGAACGTGTGGTGGCTGGCCGTCCTGTCCTGCGGCGAGTCCTGGCACAACCTGCACCACGCCGACCCGACCAGTGCCCGGCACGGGGTGATGCGCGGCCAGATCGACTCCAGCGCCCGCCTGATCCGCTGGTTCGAGCAATTCGGCTGGGCGTACGACGTCCGCTGGCCGGACGCCGACCGCATCGACTCACGACGCAAGGAGTCCCGGCGCGAGGCCGTGCCCGCCGACGCGGCATGATGGGCACCGTGGCGACCGACGGCAGCACGAGCAGCGAGAAGAGCAGCCCTCCCCCCGCGCGCCGGACCCGGCGGGTCCGGATGACCGGGAAGGAGCGGCGCGAGCAGCTGCTGGACATCGGTCGCACCCTCTTCGCCGACAAGGGGTTCGAAGGGACCTCGGTGGAGGAGATCGCGGCACGCGCCGGGGTCTCCAAGCCGGTGGTGTACGAGCACTTCGGCGGCAAGGAGGGCCTGTACGCGGTCGTGGTCGACCGGGAGATGCGCCAGCTGCTCGACATGGTGACGGGTGCCCTGACCGCGGGGCACCCGCGTGAGCTGCTGGAGCAGGCGGCGTTCGCGCTGCTCGACTACATCGAGACGTACACGGACGGCTTCCGCATCCTCGTCCGGGACTCGCCGGTCGCCCAGTCGACGGGCACCTTCGCCTCGCTGATCAGCGACATCGCCACGCAGGTCGAGGACATCCTGGGCATGGAGTTCAAGGCCCGGGGCTTCGACCAGAAGCTGGCCCCGCTCTACGCGCAGGCCCTGGTCGGCATGGTGGCCCTCACCGGCCAGTGGTGGCTGGACGTCCGCAAGCCCCGCAAGGCGGAGGTGGCGGCGCACCTGGTGAACCTGGCCTGGCACGGCCTGGAGAACCTGGAGTCCAAGCCCCGGCTGATAGGGCACCGCAAGAGCTGAGACGCGATCGCGTACACACGCGGAAGGGGCCTCGCTACTCGGCGGGGCCCCTTCGGCGTGCGGGCGGGCGTGCTCCGCGGATCGGGGCGGTCAGCGCACCCAGTCCTTGAGGGGTTCGGTGTCGAGGGTGAAGCCGACGGGGGCCGGGATCTCGATGGCCTTGCCGAAGGGGCGGCGCAGGATCTTGGTGTAGGAACCGGCGTCGGGCTCGCTGTACACGAGGGCCTCGCAGGTGTCACGGTCGATCAGCAGATACACCGGGATGCCGGTCTCGGCGTAGGCGGCGGGCTTCTGTTCCCTGTCGCGCCGGTCGGTGTCGGCGTCGTAGGACGTGACCTCGACGATCATGAGGACCTGATCGGGGAAGGCCCATTCACCCTGGCCGGCGAAGGCCCCCTCGGGTGCGAGCGTGCCGTCGGGCTTGGCGTTGCCGTTGCGGTAGGTCTCGATCTTCAGGCCGCGCTCGGGGTAGAGCCACAGTTCGGGGCGGTGCTGCATACAGCGCCGCGTGAGCCAGCGAATGATCTCGTCGTGGTCGCCGTCGGGCACGGCCTTGACCCCCAGCCTGCCGTGGACGAACTCCAGGCGGACGCCCTCGCGCTCGGCGGCTGCGGCGATGCGCTCGAACTCCTCGGACCGCATCTGCGGCCGGTGTTCCATGACCGTCACTGGGCACCTCCTGCTCCCAGTTTATGGGCCGCCCCACGATTCGTGGTGGATCGGAGCACGGTGCCGTGTACGGGCCGGGCGTCGGGAGACCTGTCAGCCGTGCAGCCAGACGCGCAGCGGGCCCGTGGCGGTGAAGCCGTGGCGCAGAGCGGTGTCGAGCTCCTCGCCGTGTTCGTAGCCGACCACCGGCAGCCCGGGGAAGAGCCGGTGTGCCGCGTCCAGGGCCCCGGGCCAGGCGGCGTCGGTGCCGCCGTGCCGGGCGAAGACGTTGGAGAGGCCGAGCACACCCCCGCCCGGCACGCCCTCACTGCGGCTCGCCACCGCCCCGGCGGTGACCGTTCCGTCCGCCGCGCGGGCGGTGAGCAGGAAGGTGTCCGGTTCGTCGAGGAGGGCGGGCCCGAACAGGTGCGCGTCGCCGCCGCCGTCGTCCCAGGCGTGCGCCCAGGCGCGTACCGCGTCCGGGGCCCCGGCCACCTCCCAGGGGGTGCCGTCGAAGCAGGCGGGCGGGCCGGCCGGGCGGTGGATCCACTCGGCGTCGAACAGCACCCGGAAGCCGGCCGTCGTCAGATCGAGGTCGGCGAAGCTGTCCTTGACGGTGGCACCGGGCGCCGTGAGGTCGATGCCCCCGAGGACGGCGGCCGGATCGGCTCCGGGGCCCAGGGTCACCGCGTCGGGGTAGTACGGCGGGGTGCGGGCCGGTGCCGCCCACACCTGATCCCCGAACCCGCCGGGGACCCCGTGCGTACGGCTCATCACCGCGCACCACTCGGCGTTGTTGCGGGCGGACCGCCGGACCAGGGAGCGCTTCGTCGTCGTCACGGGTGCGGAGCCTGCCCCGGGCCGGTGCGGTCCGTCCAGAGGTTTTCGCCGGTCACACGGCAGTCCCGCCACACGGCGGTCCCGCCAGCACGGCAGTCCCGTCACACGGCGGTCCCTCACGCGGCGCCCTTCCGGGCGACGGCGAAAATCCGCCGGAACGGGAAGACGGTGCCGTCGCGGCCCGGCGGGTAGGCGGTGCGCAGCAGGTCGCGGTAGGCGGTGAGGAAGGCGTCGAGGGCTTCGGGGTCGTCGGCGAGGGCGGCGAGGACCGGGCGCAGGCCGGTGCCCTTGACCCAGTCGAGCACCGGGTCGTCGCCGTGCAGGACCTGGAGGTACGTGGTCTCCCAGACGTCCACCGACGCGCAGCCGGCGGCGGTGAGCCGGTCGTAGTAGGCGGCGGGCTCCAGGACCGCGTCGTCGTGGCGGAGGAGTCCGCCCAGGCGGCCCCGCCAGCGGGGGGATTCGGCGAGTCCGCGCATCAGGGCGTGGCTGGGGGCGTCGAAGTTGCTGGGGACCTGGAAGGCGAGGGTGCCGCCCGGGGCGAGGCCGTCCAGCCAGGCGGGGAAGCGGTCGGCGTGACCGGGGACCCACTGGAGCAGGGCGTTGGAGACGATCAGGCCGTACGGCTCCGAGGGGACCCAGCGGACCACGTCCGCCTCGGCGAAGTCGAGCGTGGCGGTGGCGAGGCCGCGGGCCCGCTCCAGCATCTGCGGGGAGTTGTCGTAGCCGGTGATACGGGCCCCGGGCCACCTCTCGGCGAGGAGGACGGTGACGTTGCCGGGGCCGCAGCCGAGGTCGGCGATGCGGGGGCCGGGGTCGGCGGGGAGCCGGCCGACGCGGGCGAGGAGATCGAGGAAGGGACGCGCCCGGTGCTCCGCGTGGCGGAGATACTGACCGGGATCCCAGGCGGATTCGCTCATGTCTCCAGCATCACCCCGATATATCTCGACGTCAAGATACTCGCCATCGAGGCACTTGCCTTCAAGACGCTCGAAACCAAGAGACTTCATGTCGACAGACCCTCTACACTGATCGACATGGAGGACGAGGTCGACCGTCTGGTCGCAGCATGGCGCCGCGAGCGCCCCGACCTCGACGTGGAACCACTAGAGGTCCTCAGCCGGGTGTCGCGCCTCGCGCGCCACCTCGACCGGGCCCGCCGCATCGCGTTCTCCGAGCACAACCTGGAACCCTGGGAGTTCGACGTCCTCACGTCGCTGCGCCGGGCCGGCTCCCCGTACCAGCTCTCCCCCGGCCAGTTGCTGACCCAGACCCTGGTCACCTCCGGCACGATGACCAACCGCATCGACCGGCTGACCAAGAAGAACCTCGTGGAGCGCCTCCCCGACCCCAACGACCGGCGCGGGGTGCTGGTCCGGCTGACCGCCGAGGGGCGCGACAAGGCCGACCAGTCGCTGGCCGGACTGCTCGACCAGGAGCGCGCCATCCTCGGCGAGCTCTCCTCGCGTCAGCGCGGCGAACTCGCCGACCTGCTACGCCAGTTGACTGCCCCGTTCGACAACGTCCCCGGGTAGTACCACCACTTCGGACGTCAGGTCCACCGGACCCACACCCGCCCTGCGTGCCAGCGCGACGGCGGCCAGCGTCGAATGCACCCCGAGCTTGCCCAGGACGTTCTGCATGTGGGTACGGACCGTGTGCGGGGAGAGATAGAGCCGCTCCGCCACCGCCTTGCGCCCCAGCCCCGCGACCATGCAGCGCAGCACCTCCCGCTCGCGCGGGGTGAGCGACTCCACCAACAGCTCGCTCTCGGTGCGGTGTTTGCGTGCAGCCGTCAACTCCCGCAGTACGCCGGTGAGAAGGGCCGGCGGCAGATGGGTCTCGCCGCGCAGCACCCCACGGATGACCGCCAACAGGCGTTGCAGGGAACAGTCCTTGGCGACCCAGCCGGAGGCCCCCGCCTGCAGCGCCGAAGCCGCCCGACGCGGATCGTCCCGCTCGGCGAGCACCACCGTGCGGACGCCCGGCCGGCCCTCGCGGACCCCGGCGACGAGCGAGAGCCCGTCGACCGGGCCGCCCTGGTGCGGGATCCCGCCGACCGCCGTCGTGCCGCCCAGTTCGGCGTCGACCAGCATGACGTCGTAGGCGCGGCCCTCGGTGGCGGCGCGGTCGAGGCAGCGCAGTGCGGCCGGGCCGCTGCCCGCCGCGGCCACGTCGACGTCCGGCTCGGCGGCGAGCGCCGCGGCGAGCGATTCGGCGAAAATACGGTGGTCGTCAACCACGAGAACCCGGATACGGGCCACGTCTACCCCCCAATGGGACGGTCCCGGGCCGGCTTCCTGAGTCCGGACCGGGGCGGGAACGCGTCGGGGCGGTGGTGACGCCCGAGACCCGCAGAGGGGAAGCCGTCCGCACGGCCCCGCCGTGCGTGCAGAGCCGCCGTCTGCGCCCGGGTGCCGCACCGCCCGTCCCGGCCCCTGAACGGCACCGGCCCCCACCGGTGCTGCACATCAGCGTACGGGCGCACGGGCGCACGGGATGCCGATTCCGCGGAAGTGACCGTCCCCGGCGTTCCGGGGGTGCTTCCTGTCCCGTCGTGGGACAGGAAGTGGACGAACGAGGGCGCATTCTGCACTCGGACAGAGTCGTCGAACGGATGCGGCCGCCCCCCGGAACGGCGGAGCGCCGGGCACGGCCGTGGGGCCGGTCCCGGCGCTCGTACACGCGGGTGTGGTGCGGGGGCGGTGACCGCGGGCGGGTCAGACCAGGCGGCGCGCGCCCTGCGAGGGGACGGCGGAGAAGATGCCGGGGGCCGCGTGGCCCGCCGCCGCGAAGGCGTCGAGCACCGACTTGGAGACCGCCTCGGCGTCGGACTCCTCGACCAGCACGATCGCCGAGCCGCCGAAGCCGCCGCCGGTCATGCGGGCACCGAGCGCGCCGGCCGCGTTGGCGGTCGCCACGGCGAGGTCCAGCTCCTCGCAGGAGACCCGCAGGTCGTCGCGGAGCGAGAGGTGGCCCTCGGTGAGCACGGGGCCCGCCGCACGCACGTCCCCGGCATCGAGCAGCGCGATGACCTGCTCCACCCGGGCGTTGTCGCTGACCACGTGGCGTACGTAGCGGACGACGGACTCGTCCGCGCCGGCCGCCTCCAGCCGGGCGAGACCGTCCGGCAGGTCCTCGTACGACAGCTCGCGCAGCTTGCCGAGCCCGAGCAGGCGGGCACCCTCCTCGCAGCCGGCCCGGCGCTCGGCGTAGGCGCCGTCGCCGAGCGCGTGCTTGACGCGGGTGTCCACGACCAGCAGGCGCAGCCCGTGGGCGGCCAGGTCGAAGGGCACCTGGCGCACGGCAAGGTCGCGGGTGTCGAGGTGGAGGGCGTGGCCGTCGGTGCAGCAGGCGGACGCCATCTGGTCCATGACACCGCAGGGCACGCCGACGAAGTCGTTCTCGGCGGCCTGGCCGAGGACCGCCAGCTCGGCGGCGCTCAGGCCGAGGCCGAAGAGGTCGTTCAGCGCGAGCGCCACGACCACTTCGAGGGCGGCGGACGAGGAGAGCCCGGCGCCGGTCGGCACGGTGGAGGTGAGCTGGATGTCCGCGCCGGTGATCTCGTGGCCGGCCCGGCGCAGCGCCCAGACGACACCCGCCGGGTACGCGGCCCAGCCGTGGCCCTCGTTGGGGGTCAGGCCGTCGACGGCGAGCTGCACGATCCCGCCGGGTACGTCGGTGGAGTGCAGCCGCAGCTGTCCGTCGGTGCGCCGGGCGACCGCGGCACGGGCGACGTGCGGGAGGGCGAGCGGCATGACGAAGCCGTCGTTGAAGTCGGTGTACTCGCCTATGAGGTTGACGCGCCCGGGGGCGGCCCATACCCCTTCGGGCTCGGTGCCGTACAGCGCGCGGAAGGAGGCGGCGAGTTCGGCCTCGGTGACGGTGGACCCGGTGAAGTCGGTCATGATGCGGTGTTCTCCTCTCGGCGGGCGAACGCCCAGGCGTCGGCGACGATTCCGGCCAGCCCGGGGCGGCTCGGCGTCCAGCCGAGGCGCTCGTGGGCGGTGGCGGCGGAGGCGACGAGGACGGCAGGGTCGCCGGCGCGGCGCGGGGCGACGACCTCCGGGACCGGGTGGCCGGTGACCTCGCGGACGGTCTCGATGACCTGGCGGACCGAGAAGCCGTTGCCGTTGCCCAGGTTGCAGATGAGGTGCTCGCCGGAGGTGGCGGCGCCCAGTGCGAGGAGGTGGGCCTCGGCGAGGTCGGCGACGTGGATGTAGTCGCGGACGCAGGTGCCGTCGGGGGTGGGGTAGTCGTCGCCGTAGACGGAGATCGACTCGCGCGTGCCGGCGGCGACCTGGAGCACCAGCGGGATGAGGTGGGACTCGGGGTCGTGGCGCTCGCCGGTGTTCCCGTACGCGCCGGCCACGTTGAAGTAGCGCAGCGAGACGGCTGCCAGCCCGTGGGCGGCGGCCTCGCCGGTGATCATGTGGTCGACGGCCAGCTTGGTGGCACCGTACGGGTTGGTGGGGGCCGTCGGGTCGGACTCCGTGATGGGGCTGGAGACCGGCTCGCCGTAGGTGGCCGCGGTGGAGGAGAAGACGAGGGTGCGCACCCCGGCGTCCCGCATCGCGGCGAGCAGCGCGGTGGTGCCGCCGACGTTGTTGAGCCAGTACTTCTCCGGGTTCACGACGGACTCGCCGACCTGGGAGAACGCGGCGAAGTGCAGGACGGCGTCGTAGGAGCCGTCGAGCCACTTCGCGGCGTCCTGGATGCGGCCCTCGATGAACTCGGCGCCCGCGGGGACGCCCTCCCGGAAGCCGGTGGAGAGGTCGTCGAGCACGGTCACGGTGTGCCCGGCCTCCAGCAGGTGGGTGGCGACCACACTGCCCACATAACCGGCGCCGCCGGTGACCAGGTACTTCTTCGGGGTACTGCTGCTCACTTGCTCGCTACCTCTCGCAGTCGCTCGGCCGCGGTCTCCGGCGGCACGTCGTTGATGAACGCTCCCATGCCGGACTCCGATCCGGCGAGGAACTTCAGCTTGCCGGGCGTACGACGGATGGTGAACAGCTCCAGGTGGAGGGCGAGCTCCTCGCGCCCGGGGGCGCGGAACGGCGCCTGGTGCCAGGCGGCGATGTAGGGGGTGGGGGGCGCGTCGGGGCCGAAGATCCGGTCGAAGCGCCTCAGCAGCTCCAGGTAGATCTGCGGGAACTCCGCGCGGGCGGCGTCGTCCAGCCCGCGGAAGTCGGCGACGCGGGTGCGGGGGTAGAGGTGCACCTCGTAGGGCCAGTGGGCGGCGTACGGGACGAAGGCGACCCAGTGCTCGCCGGTGAGGACGATCCGGTCGCCCTCGGCGATCTCGCGGGCGACGACGTCCTCGAAGAGGTTGCGTCCGGTCTCCTCGCGGTGGGCCACGGCCGAACGCAACATCAGTTCGGTTCGGGGCGTCACGAAGGGGTAGCCGTAGATCTGGCCATGAGGGTGACCGAGCGTCACACCGATCTCTGCGCCGCGGTTCTCGAAGGGGAAGACCTGGGCGACCTGGTCGAGCTCGGAGAGGGCGGCCGTGCGGTCGGTCCAGGCGGCCAGGACCAGCGCGGCCTGGTCCTCGGTGAGGTCGGCGAAGGAGGCATCGTGGTCGGAGGCGAAGCAGACGACCTCGCAGCGGCCGGAGTCCCCGGCGAGCGAGGGGAAGCGGTTCTCGAAGACGACAGCTTCGTAGCTGTCGTCCGGAATCTCGCTGAGCCGTCCGTCCCGGGAGGGGCAGAGCGGGCACTCGTCGGCCGGCGGGTGGTAGGTGCGGCCCTGGCGGTGGGAGGCGATGGCCACCGCGTCCCCGAGGAGCGGGTCGCGCCGGATCTCGGACGAGGTGGCGACGGCGTCGAGCGGCCTGCGGTCCACCGCGTCCCGCACGGTGCCCTCGGCGGAGTCGTAATAGATCAGTTCCCGACCGTCGGCGAGGGTCGTTGCCGTCTTCTTCACCAGGTTCCTCCAAACATAACTAAACATAATTAATCACAAGCCAACAGGAGCGTCAATGACGTAACTCTTTGTAGACAACTTGCTCCACTGTGTTTACTTAAGTGAAGACCTGAGTCTTTACATCGGGTCATTCCGCCCCTCTTCATCACGATCAAACAAAGAACACCAGTTGCTTTGTTCAGTTATCGAACGCAGGGGCGTAGGTTTCATCAGGTTCAGTTCGCGCAACGAAGCGAGTACCCCCATGAACTATCTGGCTGAAGGGCTCCGGCTCCCCACGAACGGCCTCGATTACACAATCCTGGCCATCTACTTCGTCGTGGTCCTCGGCATCGGCTTCGCGGCCCGCGCCAGCGTGAAGACCAGCCTCGACTTCTTCCTCTCCGGCCGTTCCCTGCCGGCCTGGGTCACCGGCCTGGCCTTCGTGGCCGCCAACCTCGGTGCCACCGAAATCCTCGGCATGGCGGCGACCGGCGCGCAGTACGGCGTCTCGGTCGTCCACTGGTACTGGATCGGCGCCATCCCCGCCATGGTCTTCCTCGGCCTGGTGATGATGCCGTTCTACTACCGCTCGAAGGTCCGGTCCGTCCCGGAGTTCCTGCTCCAGCGGTTCGACAAGTCGGCCCACGTGCTGAGCTCGGCCCTGTTCGCCTTCGCCGCCATCCTGATAGCCGGCGTCAACCTCTACGCGCTCTCGATCGTCGTGGAGGCGCTGCTGGGCTGGGACCGCTGGGTCGCGATCGTCGTCGCCGGTGTGTTCGTCCTGCTCTACATCACCATCGGCGGACTCTCCTCGGCGATCTACAACGAGGTGCTCCAGTTCTTCGTCATCCTCGCCGCGCTCATACCCCTGACCATCCTCGGCCTCAAGCGGGTCGGCGGCTGGGACGGTCTGACCCACTCGCTGGAGAAGAGCCACGGCTCCAGCTTCATGTCCGCCTGGAGCGGTACCGGCATCGGTGACAGCAACGCCCTCGGCGCGAACTGGCTGACGATCATCCTCGGCCTCGGCTTCGTCCTCTCCTTCGGCTACTGGACGACCAACTTCGCCGAGGTGCAGCGCGCCCTGTCCGCGAAGAACCTCTCGGCCGCACAGCGCACCCCGCTCATCGCCGCGTTCCCGAAGATCTTCATCGTCTTCCTCGTGATGATCCCGGGCATGGTCGCCGCCGTCGTCGTCCCGAACATCGGCACCGACCGCTCGGACCTGACGTACAACGACGCCATCCCGCTGCTGATGCGCGAACTGCTCCCCAACGGTGTGCTCGGCATCGCCGTGACCGGCCTGCTGGCCGCGTTCATGGCCGGTATGGCCGCCAACGTCTCCTCGTTCAACACGGTGTTCACCACGGACATCTGGGCGCGGTACGTGAAGAAGGACAAGCCGGACGCGTACTACCTGAAGTTCGGCCGCGGCGTCACCGCCGTCGGCGTGCTGGCCTCGATCGGCACCGCGTTCATCGCGTCGAGCTTCTCGAACATCATGAGCTACCTGCAGACGCTCTTCTCGTTCTTCAACGTCCCGATGTTCGTCGTCTTCATCATCGGCATGTTCTGGAAGCGCGCGTCGATGAAGTCCGGTGTCTGGGGCCTGGTCGCGGGTACCACCGCCGCGATGATCAACTACTTCGTCTTCTACAAGCAGGGCATCATCGGCATCCCGACCGACCAGGGCGCGAACTTCGTCTCCGCCATCGTCGGCTTCGTCGCCGGCGCGGTCGTCATGGTGATCGTCACCCTCTTCACGGCCCCCAAGCCGGAAGCCGAACTGGCCGGTCTCGTCTACGGCACCGAGTCCCCCGACGCCCCCGAGGTGCCGGAGGAGTCCGACTCCGCGTGGTACCGCAAGCCGGCCCTGCTGGGCTGGGGCGCCATCGTGATCGCCGCCGCCTGCTACATCCCCTACTCGTTCTGATCGGAGGAACCACCATGTCCGAGCTGCACAAGGAAGTCTCCGACCTGGAGAGCAAGTCCGCCACGGCGGCACGCCTCTTCGACATCAGGCGGATCATCGGCGGTCTCTTCGTGGTCTACGGAGTCATCGTCACCATCGCGGGCATCAACCCGTCCGACGCCGACCTCAAGAAGGCCCAGGGCGTCAACATCAACCTCTGGACCGGCCTCGCGATGCTGGTCCTCGGGCTGCTGTTCCTGGTCTGGATGTGGCTGCGCCCGACGCAGGCCCCGGCCGAGCCCATCGGGCAGGACGGACCCGCCGGACACTGAGCCCGGGCGGACGGCGCCGCATTCGCGACACGCTCCGACCGGCCGCACCGCACGTCCCCCACGGTTCCCGCAGGGGCCGGACCCGCCCGAAACTCAGGGCGCGTCCGGCCCCTGCGCCGTGTCGTACCCCTCGTCCCGTGCCGCGCCCATCGCCGTGTGGACGGCCGCCCGGTCCAGCAGCCCCGTACGGGCCGCGAGCGCGGCGGCCTCCAGCCGGGAACCCACCCCGAGCTTCATCAGGACCCGCTGGACGTGGGTGCGCGCGGTGCTCGGAGCGATCCGCATCCCGGCGGCGATCAGCCGGGTGCCCTCGCCCTCGGCGACGCGTACCAACACCTCGGCCTCGCGCGGCGTCAGCAGCCGCAGCAACCGCTGGCCCTCGTCGTCGGGCTTCTCCACCGGGTGCAGCAGCTCCGTGAAGGCCCCCCTGAGCAGGGCGGGCGCCACCGACGCCTCACCGGCCCTGGCCTTCATCATGGCGCGCTCCACGCCCTCGATGCGTTCGTCGTGCCGGACGTATCCGGCCGCTCCGGCCGCGAAGGCCGCCGCGATCCCACGGGGGCTGGGCACCGGGCCCAGCACCACCACCGCCACCTGCGGGCGCTCCCGTCCGATCCGCACGACCGGATCGAAGGTGCCCGGCGCGGCCGGAGACGCCGTCCCGAAGAGACAGACCTCCGGGGCCCTGGCTATGACCAGATCGGCGGCGCCCGACGTCGGAGCCGTGGCCGCGAGCACGCGGTGCCCCCGGAGCTTGAGTGCCGAGGCGAGCGCCTCGGCCAGCAGGCGGTGGTCGTCGACCACCATGAGCCGCACGCTCATCGCGCAGATACCCCCAGTACCGCCGTGAACCGCCGTGCGCATGTGTGCCACGACCGTCGGCCCCCCGGCCTAGACCCGGCAAGCTACACGCTTGTTCGACGCCGTGGCGCCCATTCGTGGCAGAAGCCCCCCAGAAGGCCGATTTCTTCTGCTTCGCATGTCACAGGGTTGACGGAAAACGATCGGCCCCGCCGGTCTTCCGACGACCGGCGGGGCCGTCCCGCTGTGCTCCCGCGTCTCCCCGCGGGGGTCAGCCGGTGGTGAACACCATGGCGAGGAGCTTGGAATCGTCGTCCGTGCCGCTCGATTCGCTGAGCATGTCCGGCGACAGGAAGAGCCGGCCCTTCTCGTACAGGAACTCGCCCCGGTCGTAACCGAAGTACGTCTCCCGGTCCCGGATCTTCTCGGTGCTGGGGTTCTCCATCAGCACCGTCTCCTTCAGGGTCTCCCCGTCGAGCGAGACGACCTGGCCGCCCTTGTCGTACGGCGGCACCTTGTACGCGATGACGTTGGTGCCGTCCATGCGGAGCGGGACCATGCTGTACCGCTCGCCCGCGTCGGCGCGGGCGCCGAGCAGCTTGCCGGTGGTGAGGTCGAAGGCGACGATCTCGTTGGTGTCGCCGTACTCGGCGGTTCCCTCGTGGGACTCGGTGGGCACGTACAGGCGGTTGTTGCCGACCGTCATGCCGACGCACCGCTCCACCTCGGTGGAACCGCACTCCCCCGCGTACCGGTCGGCGTCTGCGGAGATCCGGACGATGAGCTTGCCGGTCTCCGCGTCGATGGAGAAGTAGTCGGAGATGCTGGAGCCGTCACCGGCCGTGTCGCCGATGTCGGCGGCGACCACCAGGGGCTTGGTGGAGACGACCGCCGCGTACTCGACGCCCGGCGGCATGTCGTACGAGGAGAGCGGGGCGCCCGTCTTGGCGTCCAGCGTCTGGATGGAGATCTTCGGGTCGTCGTACGAACCGCACTTGCGGACGGTGACGAGCGCCGGGCCTCCGGCGTAACCGGTGTCGTAGCAGTCGTCGGTGGAGATCTTCGGGGCCCAGAGCTGGGCACCGGTGGTGATGTCGAGGGCGGCACCGCCGTCGGTGCCCCCCGCGGCGACGGTCGTGCCGCTGACCGTCACCTCCGAGAAGTGCACCGGCTCGTCGCCGTTGGAGGAGGCGACGACCGACTTCGACCAGATCATCTTGCCGGTGTCCAGGTCGAGCGCGCCGAGCGTGTTGCAGGACGGGTACTTGTCCGCCGCGGTCGGCTTGCCCTCCTGGAAGAGGATCGCGGTCTTGTGGTCCTCCGTCATGTGCCGGGAGGCCGCGCAGACCTGCCCGGCCGTCGGGACCGACCAGAGCTTGGTGCCCTTCTCCAGGTCGTACCCGGCGACCTCGTACATCCCGGTCTTCACGTACGCCTTGTCGGTGACCCAGGAGCCGTAGACCGTGGTGACGTCGGAGACGGCCGGCTTCGGGATCTCGAAGGCGACGTGCGACTTGGTGGAGGCCGGCACCTTCTCGGTGCCTCCGGCGAGACCACCGGTGTCCCCTCCCTTGTCACCGCCGCCGCCACCGCTGCCGCCCACCGGGCCGGCCGTGGAGACGTCCGTGCCCCCGTCGTCCCCGGACGCCGAGTAGACGATCCCGGCGCCGACGATCAGCACCACGGCGAGCGCCGCCCCGATGATGATCTTCATCTGGGCGTTCAGCTTCTTGCCGCCGGTGCCCGCGGGCGTCTGCGGCTGCGCGAACTGCGGCGGGGTCGGGTATCCGTACCCCGGCTGCTGCCCGGGACCGGGCTGGCCGAAGTAGCCCGGCTGGCCGGGCTGCGAGGAGGTCGGCGTCTGCGGGTAGCCGTACCCGGGCGGGGCTTGCGGGTAGCCGTAGCCGGGCTGCGGCTGCGGTTGGCCCGGAGCCTGCGGGTACCCGTACGCGGGCCCGGCGCCCGGAGCCTGCGGCGGCTGGGGCTGGGGCGGCTGGGGCTGGGGCGACTGCGGCGGCTGGGGCTGAGTCTGCGGCGGCTGCGGTGCCTGGGGCTGGGGCGGCTGGGGCTGAGTCTGCGGCGGCTGCGGTGCCTGGGGCTGGGGCGGCTGGGGCTGAGCCTGCGGCGGCTGCGGTGCCTGGGGCGGGGCGTTGTACGGCCCCGGGGGCTGCTCCTGCGCGGCCTGCGGCGGCGGGGGCGTGCCGTACGGGGAGGGCGGCGGGGCGCCGAATCCGCCGGCCGGCGGGTCCTGCGGCGCGCCGAACCCGCCCTTCGGCGGCTCGCCGGGCTGCGACGCGGGTGGGGGAGGCTGGGTCATGGCGTACGTACCTCGGGGGAAGGTTGGTCGGGGCGGGGGGAGTCGGGCGCGGGGCCCGGGTGCGGCGGTGTCACTTGCCGAACGAGATCATCGCGGTCTCGCGGTCGTCACCCCGGTTGTTGGCCTCGGTGAGCTGTCTGGCGACGATGACGGACCGGCCGTCCAGCCAGAGGAACTTACCGCCGGAGGTCATCTCTTCCACGGTCGCCGTGGACTCCGGGTGCTGGAGCAGGACCTTCGGCGCGCCCCCGGTCGGCGCGATGGAGGCGACGGCCCCGCCCTTGTCCCAGGACGCCTCGAAGTGGACGATCAGGTTGGCACCGTCCATCCTGACCGGCTCCATGAACCGGTCGGCCGGGGAGGCCGAACTCCACCTGGGCTTACCGGAGTCGAGGTCGAAGGCGACCACCTTGTTGGTGCGGTCCTTGGCGCTGGCCGCCTTGGTCGCCATGTAGAGCGTGTCGGCGTCCGCCGCGACACCGCGGCAGTCGTCCAAGGACTTGGCGAAGATCTGGAACGAACTCCCGCAGTTCGGGGCGAAACTGTCCCCCGGGTCACTGGCCAGCCGGGAACGGACCGTGCCGTCGTCCTTCAGCACGAGGATTCCCCACGCCTTCTTCTGGTCCTGGACCATCGACACGACGAGCGGGTCGACCGAGTACACCTTGTCGACCTCCCAGCCGCGCCCCACCTGGTACGTCCAACGCGCCTTACCGGTGACCGGGTCGAGCTGCTGGATCTGCTGCTGCGGGTTCTCCGGGTCGTCCACGGTGCAGTTGAGGGCGGCGATGAGCTTCGGCCCACCGGCGAAGGCGACCGGGCGGCAGTTGCCTTCCGGCGCACCGAACAGTTCCTTGCCGTCGCTGACCCGGAACGCGTCCGTGCCACCGGAACGGCCGACCGTCACGGTGTCGCCGCTGATCGCCAGACCGATCTCGGAGAGCAGGTCCCAGATGCCGTCCTGCTTGATCGTCTTCTTCCAGCCCGCCTTGCCGGCGGCGAGGTCGACCTGCTGGAGCCGCACACAGTTCGCCCGGTCGCCGTCGGAGTCCTTCAGCCCGAGGACGACCTTGCCGTCGGCCGTGGCGTTCACGGGCGCGGCGCAGATGTCGGTGTCGAACGTCAGGTTCCACTTCTCCTCGCCGGTGGCGAGCGAGTACCCGGCGATGCCCCGGTAGGCGGCCTTGACCAGCGTGTCGCCGACGATCCAGGGGCCGCGGACCACAGTGCCGTTGAGCGGCAGCTTCAGGTCGTTCTCCTTCAACCAGAGGACCTTCGCCTCACCGGCCTTGCGGTCGGCGTTCAGGTCGTCCTGCGCACCGCCCTCTCCGTCGTCGGGGGAGGCCGAAGTGCTGGGCCCGGCATCGCCCTTGGTGTCCGAACTTCCGTGGGCGACCGGCTTCCCACCGGGATCGTCGTCCCCGCCGACCGCGAAGCCGACACCGACCGCGGCCACGATCACCACCGCGACGGCCGCGGCGACGATCACCCCGGTCCGGCCGCGGAAGAACCCGCGCCCGCCCGAAGACCCGGAGCCGGAGCCGGAACCGGAGGCAGGCGGAACTGCGGGGGGTGCCGGATGCCCCGGGTAGCCCTGCCGGCCGTACGGGCCGGGCTGCGGCGCGCCGTACGGGCCCGGGGCCTGGGGCTGCCCGTACGGGCCGGGCTGGGGCTGGGCCTGCTGGCCGTACGGGCCGGACTGCGGCGCGCCGTACGGGCCCGGCGCCTGCGGCTGGCCGTACGGGCCGGGCTGGGGCTGGGCCTGCTGGCCGTACGGGCCGGACTGCGGCGCGCCGTACGGGCCGGACTGCGGCGCGCCGTACGGGCCGGGGGCCTGGGGGTAGCCGTAGCCGGGCGCTCCGGGGGCCGGGGGCTGCTGGCCGTACGGGCCGGGGGCCTGGGGGTAGCCGTACGCCGGGGCGCCGGGGGCCGGGGGCTGCGCCGGAGGTGCGGGCGGGGCCGACGGGGGCGGTGTGCCGGGAGGCTGCGCGGCGGGCTGCGGAGGAGACCCGTCAAAAGGCTCCTGCGGAGTCCCCGAGCCCCCCTGCGGCGGTTGCTGGCTGGGCGGCTGAGTCATCAGCACGTCCCCCTTCGTGCGGTTCCGGTGCCCGTTCCGGCCTCCCCCGCGATCCCGCGGGGACCGGAAGACGTCGTGCGACGAACCTCCGGGACTCCCCCGGAATGGAGCGGAACGGGCATGGCTACCGCGGCATCGCGACAGTCTGGCGGGGCTTCTTTGTACCACCCGCACCATCACGCACACCGGATCGGTCCGCCCCCTGTGCCCAAGGGAGAACCGGGCCGTGATGGAGCCGTTACCGCCCCGGGGTCACCGGCCGTCGCGCGCCGGACCGACGCCCCCTCACATCCGTTTCTGAAAAGGCCGGTTGCACACCCAGCCTCCGCCGCACGGCGGGAACCTCCCCTTTCATACGATTGGTTCCGTACACCGTTCCTCGCGGGCGACCCGCCACGTGCTCCGCTACAGGCCCTCCGCCCGGTCCGCGACCTCGTCGAGGTAGGTCCCCAACGGCGGCAGCGCGGCCCAGAGCTGGTCGAAGTAGGCGGCGAAGTAGCTCATGAACATGGGGTCTTCGATGCTCAGGCCGTTCAGCTTCTGGCGCGGCCCTCCGGAGAACGCCAGGAAGACCACGCTGTCGTCGATCAGCGCCATGTTGAGCCCGTCGGCCGCCGCGTTCCAGCGCATCGCGTTGGCCTCGTAGGTGAGGATGCCCCGGGTCTCCTCGTGGTGCTCCCGCGCCCAGTCCAGCATGTCGCCGTCCGGCCGCCCGTCGCGCTCGGGGATGCCGATGATGCGCCGTACGCTGCGTTCGTCCGCACTGTCCTCGCCGGCCCAGTCCAGGATGGCCCTGAAGTAGTCGGCGGAGGCCGGCGTCGTGTACTGGGTCGGCGGATAGCGGCGCGTGTACGTGACGCGGATCTCGGTACTCGCCCGCGCCACGCGGTCGGCTGCCGCCTCGTAGAACTCCCGGTTGTTCCGGTACCAGTGCGCGGCCAGCTGCGCCTCTCCGCCGGCCTGCGCCGCCCCGAGGAGCGGAAGCTGCGCGAGGGGATTTTGAGCAAGCGGAAGTTGAGTGGACGGGAGTCGAGCGGACGAGGGCTGGGCGAGCGAGTGCTGGGCGAGCGGCGAACCCGCCTTGGACGCCTCCTCGATCTCCCGGTCCACCTCCGTCCACCGCCTCCGCAGCTTCGACGGGTCCACGCCCAGCGCGACCGCGAAGGCCGCGGTGTTCTCCCAGTTCGGGAACCGCCGGCCGTTCACGATCGCCGAGACGGTGCTGCGCCCGCAGCCCATCCGGCGCGCGATCGTCTCGTCGGTCGGCTTCTTCTCCGTCCGCCGCCGCATCTCCCGCAGCTCGGCCGCGAAGGCGAGTTGAGCGGGATGCGGCGGCGGTGAGGACTTCCGGCTCGGCACGTTCGTCCACCCCCGCGCATGAAACAGAACGACGCTGTTGGTTCGTCATTGTTCGTCAATGCCCGCGGGTGCCGCCAGAGTTCGACGGTGTTCTCCTTCTGACCGCAGTGTTCTACGCGCGTCTTCCAGACGTTGCCGCAGCACATCGCCGGCCGCAGACTCTCAACGAGCGGCTGCCGGGAACGGCGGCACAGAAAGAAGGAAGGAGCACCCCATGTGACCTCGCGAGCCACCGCACCGTAGGCCCCGCGTGGCGGGCCTGCCGAGAAAAAGCCGAGGCCGCCCCCTGTCGCTTCTGGCCGGAAGCAGGGAGCGGCCCACCGCTCACACACAAGGAGACCTTGTGCTCGTTCATCTCAGGGTAGACCTACCGCGCCTCAGTGTGGCCTTCGTGGCCGCATTGGTGCTCGCCATCGTGTTGGTGATGTCCCCCTCGGCGGGGACGGCCGTCCTCCAGGAGGAGTGGCTGCTGCCCGCCGTCGCCGGACTGCTGATCGCCAACAAGCCCGGTGCGCCGCGGCGATGACCCCCGCGGCCGAGCCGCGACGCACTCCGGGCGCTCGCCGGGCGCCCGTGACGGCAACCGGAGGACGACAGTGGGGCGGCTCCGCGAAAGCGGCGCCGCCCCACCCTCGTGTGGCCCGTACTTACGCGTCCTCGGCCAGCTCCAGCCAGCGCATCTCCAACTCGTCGCGCTCGGTGACGAGTTCACGCAGTTCCGCGTCGAGCTTCGCCACCTTCCCGAAGTCGGTGGCGTTCTCCGCGATCTGGGCGTGCAGCTTGGTCTCCCGGTCGGAGAGCTTGCCGAGCTGGCGCTCGACCTTCTGCAGCTCCTTCTTCGCCGCGCGCGATTCCTGCGCCGAGAGGGAACTCGCCTGCGGGGAGGACTCCTTGGCCGCGGCGGGAACGGCGGCGGACGGGGTGGCCGTCGCCTCCATCCGCTGCCGGCGCTCGATGTACTCGTCGATGCCGCGCGGCAGCATCCGCAGCGCACGGTCGCCGAGCAGCGCCATCACCTTGTCGGTGGTGCGCTCGATGAAGAACCGGTCGTGGGAGATCACGATCATGGAGCCCGGCCAGCCGTCGAGGAGGTCCTCCAGCTGGGTGAGGGTCTCGATGTCGAGGTCGTTGGTGGGCTCGTCGAGGAAGAGGACGTTCGGCTCGTCCATCAGCAGGCGCAGGATCTGGAGCCGGCGCCGCTCACCACCGGAGAGGTCGCCGACCGGCGTCCACTGCTTCTCCTTGGTGAAGCCGAACTGCTCGCACAGCTGCCCCGCCGTCATCTCGCGGCCCTTGCCGAGGTCCACCCGGTCACGGACCTGCTGCACGGCCTCCAGGACCCGGAGGGTGGGCTTGAGCTCGTGCACCTCCTGGGAGAGGTAGGCGAGCCGGACGGTCTTGCCGACGACGATCTTCCCGCCGGCCGGCTGGACGTCGCCCTGGCTGCGGCACGCCTCGGCGAGCGAGCGCAGCAGCGAGGTCTTGCCCGCGCCGTTCACCCCGACGAGGCCGATGCGGTCGCCCGGGCCGAGCTGCCAGGTGAGGTGTTCGAGCAGCGTCTTGGGGCCGGCCTGGACCGTCACGTCCTCCAGGTCGAAGACGGTCTTGCCGAGGCGTGCGTTGGCGAACTTCATCAGCTCGCTGGTGTCGCGCGGCGGCGGCACGTCGGCGATCAGTTCGTTGGCCGCCTCGATGCGGTAGCGCGGCTTGGAGGTACGGGCGGGGGCGCCGCGACGCAGCCAGGCCAGCTCCTTGCGCATCAGGTTCTGCCGCTTGGACTCCTCGGTCGCGGCGATCCGCTCACGCTCGGCGCGTGCGAAGACGTAGTCGCTGTAGCCGCCCTCGTACTCGTGGACGGTGCCGCGCTGGACGTCCCACATGCGGGTGCAGACCTGGTCGAGGAACCACCGGTCGTGGGTCACGCAGACGAGCGCGGAGCGGCGGGCCCGCAGGTGTCCGGCGAGCCAGGAGATGCCCTCGACGTCGAGGTGGTTGGTGGGCTCGTCGAGGACGATCAGGTCCTGGTCCGCGATGAGCAGCTTGGCGAGCGCGATACGGCGGCGCTCACCACCGGAGAGCGGGGCGATGACGGTGTCCAGGCCGTGCTCGAAGCCCGGCAGCGCGAGGCCGCCGAAGAGCCCGGTCAGCACGTCGCGGATCTTGGCGCTGCCCGCCCACTCGTGATCGGCGAGGTCACCGATGACCTCGTGCCGGATCGTCGCCTTCGGGTCCAGGGAGTCGTGCTGGGTGAGGACACCGAGGCGCAGTCCGCCGTTGTGGGTGACGCGGCCGGTGTCCGCCTCCTCCAGTTTGGCGAGCATCCGGATGAGGGTCGTCTTGCCGTCGCCGTTGCGGCCGACGACACCGATCCGGTCCCCCTCCGAGACTCCGAGAGACACACCGTCGAGCAGCGCACGGGTGCCGTACACCTTGCTGACCTGCTCGACATTGACCAGATTGACGGCCATTTCACTCCTGCCCAGGGGATGGATCGGCTTCCCAGGGTAGTCGCCGCGCGGATGCGGTAGCGTGCGGCGATCTTCCGGGGGCGGCCCCGGACAGGAGCGTCTCAGGGGTGGGAACGTCATGACAGGCAGGACGGCACGGCGCGGGGTCCCGGCGGTACGGGCGGCGGTGGCGGTGACGGCGGCGCTCTGCGCCCTCTCCGGCTGCGGTACGGAGCACGGTGACAAGGCCTCCGCGGCCTCCGTCCCACCTTCCCGGACGGCCGCCGCGACGCAGCCCGCCCCGGCACAGCCGGCGGCCAAGGGCGGCAGCATCGGCGGCGCCGGCTCCGCCTGCGAGCTCCCGGTCACCTTCGACCTGGCCGCCGACTGGAAGCCCGAGGCCGTGGACGTGGCCACCGACTCCGAGCTGGCCGAACTGGCGCGGCAGGGCCCGATGACCATGGCCTGCGAGATCGACGCGAAGCCCGCCGGGAACATCGGCTTCCTGCGGGTCTGGCGGGGCGAGAAGTCCTCCGCCTCCCCGCGCGACCTGCTGAAGGCCTTCGTGGAGGCCGAGACGGGCGCCTCCGGCGTCACCTATACGGACATCGAGGCGGGCAAGACCGCCGGGGCCGAGGCGGTTTACACCGTCACCGTCGAGGCCCTGGACGAGACGAAGCAGGAACGCGCCTTCCTCGTCCCCACCGCGAAGGGCCCGGTCGTCGTCCACCTGGGCGGCCTGGACACCGAGGAGCACGAGCAGATGCTCCCGGCGTACGAACTGGCGAAGTCGAGCCTGCGGACCGGCTGAGTCCGCCGTCCGGCCTTCAACTGGGAACCGTTCAGTTCACGGCGGGTTTCGTCTGCGCGACTCTCGGCATCATCACGCTTTTCAGCTGACGCCGGCCACAGAAGGAAGCACCGCCCGCACCCGCTCGGCGGCGGGTGCGACGGCCTCGGACGGCAGCCCCCTCAGACCACCGTCGCCCCCGCCGCCGGAGACACCGCGACCCGTGCCGTACGGCAGGTGCCGGAGGCGGTCAGGGCGGCGGCGACCCGCTGGGCGGTCTCCGCGTCGGGGACCAGGAACGCGGTGGTCGGGCCGGAGCCGGAGACCAGGGCGGCGAGGGCGCCGGCCTCGGTACCGGCTGCCAGGGTCGCGGCGAGCGAGGGGCGCAGCGAGAGGGCGGCGGCCTGGAGATCGTTGCTCAGGGTCTTGGCCAGGGCGACCGGGTCGCCGGAGGCGAGGGCGTCGAGCAGCGCCGGGGCGGCGGCGGGCTCGGGGACGTCCGTACCGGCGGTGAGCCGGTCGAACTCGCCGAACACGACCGGCGTGGAGAGCCCGCCGTCGGCGACGGCGAAGACCCAGTGGAAGGTGCCACCGGTGGCGACGGGGGTGAGCAGTTCGCCGCGCCCGGTACCGAGGGCCGCGCCGCCGATCAGGCTGAACGGGACGTCGCTGCCGAGCTCGGCGCAGATCTCCAGGAGCTCTTCGCGGGAGGCGCCGGTGGACCAGAGCGCGTCGCAGGCGAGGAGGGCGGCGGCACCGTCGGCGCTGCCTCCGGCCATGCCGCCGGCGACGGGGATGTCCTTGGCGATGTGGAGGTGGACGGCCGGCTCGATGCCGTACCGCTCCGCGAGCGCGAGCGCGGCGCGGGCGGCGAGGTTGCTGCGGTCCAGGGGCACCTGGGCGGCGTCCGGGCCGGAGCAGGTGATCGTCAGCTCGTCGGCGGGGGCCGCGGTGACCTCGTCGTACAGGCCGACCGCGAGGAAGACGTTGGCCAGGTCGTGGAAGCCGTCGGGGCGGGCGGCGCCCACGGCGAGCTGGACGTTGACCTTGGCGGGTACCCGGACGGTGACGCTTCCGGTCGTGCTCGGGCTCCCGGTCGCGGTGGCGCTGTGGGTCATGCGGGCAGCTCCGGCTTGTTCTCGGCGATGGCGGCGAACTCCTCCACCGTGAGCGACTCGCCCCGGGCCTGCGGGGAGACCCCGGCGGCGACCAGCGCGGCCTCGGCGGCGGGCGCGGAGCCCGCCCAGCCGGAGAGCGCGGCACGCAGCGTCTTGCGACGCTGGGCGAAGGCGGCGTCGACGACGGCGAAGACCTCGGTGCGGCCGGCGGACGTCTCGACCGGCTTCTCCCGCCGGACCAGGGAGACAAGGCCGGAGTCGACGTTGGGGGCGGGCCAGAAGACCTTGCGGCCGATGGCTCCGGCGCGCTTCACGTCGGCGTACCAGTTGGCCTTCACGGAGGGCACGCCGTAGACCTTGTTGCCGGGCCGGGCGGCGAGCCGGTCGGCGACCTCGGACTGCACCATGACGAGGGTCCGCTCGATGCTCGGGAACCGCTCCAGCATGGTGAGCAGCACGGGCACGGCGACGTTGTACGGGAGGTTGGCGACGAGCGCGGTGGGCGCGGGCCCGGGCAGTTCGGTGACCAGCATCGCGTCGGAGTGGACGAGGGCGAACCGGTCGGCGCGGGAGGGCATCCGGGCGGCGACGGTGGCCGGCAGGGCGGCGGCGAGGACGTCGTCGATCTCCACGGCCACGACCCGGTCGGCCGCCTCCAGCAGCGCCAGGGTCAGCGAACCGAGCCCCGGGCCGACCTCGACGACGACGTCGTCGGGCCGCACCTCGGCGGTGCGCACGATCCTGCGGACCGTGTTGGCGTCGATGACGAAGTTCTGGCCGCGCTGCTTGGTCGGGCGTACGCCCAGCGCCGCCGCCAGTTCGCGGATGTCTGCGGGGCCCAGGAGGGCGTCGGACTCAGTGCTGCTCACCCACTAAGCGTACGGGCGAAGCGAAGTGCGTACGCAATGCACATCACGCCCCCGCTCAGTAGTCGAAGGCCCGCGCGGTGTTGGCGTCGATCGTGGCGGCGAGGGTGTCCTCGTCGATCCCCTTGACCTCGGCCATCGCCCGCAGGGTGACGGGGATGAGGTAGGGGGCGTTGGGGCGGCCCCGGTAGGGGGCGGGGGTGAGGAAGGGGGCGTCGGTCTCGACCAGCACCAGTTCGGCGGGGGCGACGGCGAGGGCGTCGCGCAGCGGCTGGGCGTTCTTGAAGGTGACGTTGCCGGCGAAGGACATGAAGTAGCCGGCCCGTGCGCAGATCCGGGCCATCTCGGCGTCGCCGGAGTAGCAGTGGAAGACCGTGCGGTCCGGGGCGCCTACCTCGGCGAGGACGCGCAGCACGTCGGCGTGGGCCTCGCGGTCGTGGATGACGAGGGCCTTGCCGTGCCGCTTGGCGATCTCGATGTGCGCCCGGAAGGACTCCTCCTGGGCGGCGCGGCCCTCGGGCTCGGTACGGAAGTAGTCGAGGCCGGTCTCGCCGACGCCGCGTACGTGGGCGAGGGCGGCGAGCGCGTCGATCTCCGCGAGCGCCTCGTCCAGCGCCGCCTTGCCGCCCGGTGCGCGGACGCCTTCGCGGGTGCGGCCCTCGGGGTCGCCGTGGACGATGCGCGGGGCCTCGTTGGGGTGGAGGGCGACCGAGGCGTGCACCTGCGGGTGGGCGGCGGCCGTATCGGCGGCCCAGCGTGACCCGGCGAGGTCGCAGCCGACCTGGACGACGGTGGTGACGTTGACGGCGGCGGCCCGGGCGAGGGCCTCTTCCACGGTGCCGTCCTGCATGTCCAGGTGGGTGTGCGAATCGGCGACCGGAACCCGCAGGGGTTCGGGCAGCGGCGGCGCTTCGGTACGGCTCATGCCCTTGATCGTACGAGGAGTGCCGGACGCGGGGGCGCCCGCCCGGGGTCCGGGGACACGGGCGGGCGCTCTTGGCCGGCGACCCTGTCGCCGGCCCGGTCAGTGGCGCTGGAAGGGGTGGAACAGGTCCGACAGGTGCCAGTGGCGGGCGGCTCCGGCGCCCGCCGGTACGGCGACCGCGGCGACCCGCTCGTCGTCGTCCTGTCCGGGGGATATGCCGGTGGTGGTGGAGCCGGCCATGGCGGAGGGCTTCCGCGGGGTGCCCTGCAGCAGCTGCTGCACGAGGGAGACCCGCCCCGACCGCATGATGCGGACCACGTGGCCGCCGCAGTTCGTGCAGGTCGGCGTCGACAGAGGAGAGGGGACCTTCTCACCGTCGGCCTTGTAGACCACGAAGGTGTTTCCGGCCCCGTCGACATGGTGCTCTATTTCGTAGGCCTGCTCCCAGCCGTGTCCGCATCGCATACAGGCGAAGGCATAGGCCTCGTGGACCGTGTTCACCGCGATCTCACTCATACTTGCTCCTCTTGTCCGCAGGACAAGCCGCTCCGAGTGTTTCCACCTCCCAGTGCACACCCGCCGCATGCGAATCGCACCGGCTCAGGACCAGTGTTGATGCGTTCTTGGACTCCTTGGTGAGCCCTTGGTCCACCCATGGTGCGAGGGCGCCCCGACGGAGACCAGCCGTTGGCCGCGCGCGGGCGCGCACCGCCCGTTCACACGGTCGGCGGGCGCGTATCCCGCCTCCCGCACCCCCCGTGCGCCGGGGTGTCCGCACGGGGCGGGCCGGTGGCGGAAAGCCGCTCGGCACGGGGTTCTCCGGGGGCGCACAGGGGGCGCGTTCCCGAACGCCGGAATGAATTGAGCATTCAATTGAATTCCGCACCGACGAGAAACAGCATGTCCGGTTTGCGCGGTTCGCTTATCTGGTTTTCACTCGACCTGTACGCAAGTACGCAACTCCCCGGCTTTTCCACAGAACAGAACGGGAACCCTCATGCACACCGAAATCACCCCCACCACCACGACCGACCTCGACAAGGACCTGGAGGCCGCGCTCAACCCGGGCGAGGTCGAGGGTCTGTACCGCGACTCGCGCGAGTGCGCGTTCCTCGCGCTGATCGCCGGCGGTGGGGCGCTCCTTCTCTCGCCGCCCACCCCGCGGCCGAAGAAGGGCTGACTTCCGGCCCATGAACCAGTCAAGCGCTTCGTCCCGGCTCTCGGACGCGGTGCACGACCTGGCGAACGAGGTGGTCCTCGCTCTTAGGAGCGGGGGCCACCTCGCCACGGTGTGCGGCGCGGCCGGAATCCACGAGGACGACAGAACAGGCATCGCCGCGGTACGGGTCATCGGAGCCGACCTGCTCCTGCCGAGCGTGCTGTACGGACAGAACCCGCACCCCGGCGACGTGGCGGTCTTCCACCGCGCGGTCCAGGAGTTCCCGCCGCGCCCCGACTCCTCCCCCTCCACCGCCTGGAGCCACTGGGCGATGCTCTCCACCCTGCACCGGGTGGCCCCCTCCACCCCCACCGGGTTCCCGCCGGGCGGCACACCCGCCCTGGACGAACCCGGCATCACCGGTCTGGACGAGGCGCCGTGGCAGGCGTTCTCGCACCAGGTCTCCCTCCTCGCGCCGCTCGCCGTCCCGGCAGCGGCGTCTTCCGTTGCGCGGATCGCCCGCGGCCGGGTGACCGACCTGGCGCGCGGGTTCGTCCGCGCGGTGCGCCGCCGCGACTGGCTCCAGGCTTCGGGCACCGGCCGCTGGCTGGCCGCCCTCGGCGGGGAGCCGGCGACCCTCGGCCTCGACCGGGGCCTCGACTTCGTCGAGCTGATGGGCGGCCAGGACCCCCGGGTGGCCCTCAACGTCCGCGCGGCCCGGCTGATGATCGAGGAGCGCGGCAGGTGACCGCGGACCAGGCGACGGCGGCCCGCCCGGGCGCCGGGAGCACGGCGGAGCACCCGGCCGCCACCGCCGCGCTCACCGGCCTCGTACGCGGGGTGCGCGACCGCGCGCTGGCCTGGACCGAGGACCACCTGGCCGGCTTCGTGCTCCCCGAAGACGTGCTGGAACCGCACACCAAGGTCGACCACACCCTCAAGCCGCTCGGCGAGCTGGCCCAGCTGTGCAGCACGGCCCAGCGGGTCACCGCCCCCGGCGACCCCGCCCGCGCCACCGCCGAGCGGCTGGTCGCCTTCGCCTGGGAGCAGACCCGCTCCGGCGATCTCATGCTGGAGCTCCTGCGCTCCGAGCCCTTCGCCGCGTACCCCTTCGAGATCTACGCGGCCTTCGCCGGCCACGGGCTGCGCCACGAGGGGTTCGAGCGGCTCGCCGGGCGGATCGCCGCCACCCGGGGCTGGGCCTTCACCGAGCAGCACGCCAACCGGCAGCTGGGGCTGATCAACTCGGAGCGCCGGGTCGGCGTCGCCCCGCACGCCGACGCCGACGAGGTGCTGCGCCGCACCTGGCTGGGCGGGCTCTCGGAGCCCTGGATGCTGGAGCGCGCCTCCGGCTACTCCCTGACCCACGCGGCGTACCACGTCACCGACTGGGGCATCGCGCCCGAGCGGATGCCCGCCGACCTGGACCTCTATCTGCGGACCTGGCTTCCGCCCTGGGTGGACGGCTGTCTGGAGAGCGACCAGTGGGACCTCACCGCCGAGCTGCTGGCGGTCGGCGCGGGCCTGCCGGGCGTTCCGCCGGTGGAGCTGTTCGCCGCTGCCTGGCCGGTGCTCGCCCGGGTGCAGCACCCGGACGGGTGCCTGCCGGAGACGGGCCCGCAGGTCGAGCCCGCCGCCTCGGAAAGGAGCGACGTCGGGGAGCCGTACCCGTTCCTCGCCTGCTACCACTCCACGCTGGTGACGATCTTCGCCGCCTCGCTCACGGTCGCCCGGCTGGAGGGCCCCCGCACACCCACGACATCCGGAAGGAAACATTCCGCATGAGCGGTATCCAGCAGATCCACGAGGTGGGCGCGAAGGCCCTGAAGTGGCTGCACGCCCACCGGGAGGGCTTCCGGCTGGAGGACGATCCGTCTCCCGAAGCCGGGATGCTGGACCGGTTCAAGCCGCTGGGCGAACTGGCGCTCATCGGCAAGGTGATCTTCCGCGAGGGTGTCGCCGGCTCCCAGCAGGCCTCTCTCGCCCGCTCCCTCCTCGACCACGCCTGGCACGAACTGCTCGACTCCGGCCACCGGCTGCTGGAGGGCCAGCGCCGCGAGTCGCTCTCACCGGTGCCGATGGAGGTGTACGTACCGTTCAAGGAGCTCGGGTACCGGCACCAGGGGCTGGAGGCGGCCGTCCGTCTCAACCACCGGCTGGCCAGTTCGGCCCGACTGGAGGTGCTGCCGGTGCGGCGCCTCGGGCTCTCCACCATCGAGCGCCGCTTCGGGCTGCCGGCGAACCTTCCGGAGGACGAGGCGTTCCGGCGTACCTGGCTGGCCGCGCGCCCGGAGCCGTGGACCGTCGAGGGCCACATCGGCTACGACATCACCCACACCGTCTTCCACCTCACCGACTGGGGCGAGTCCCCCGGCGGACTGCCGCCGGAGACCGCCGAGTACCTCGCGCTCTGGCTGCCGGTCTGGCTGGACGACTGGCTCGACCTCAAGCGCTGGGACCTCCTCGGCGAGCTGCTGGTCGTCGACGCCTGCCTCCCCGAGCCGACGCTCGACGCGGCGGCCTGGCGCGGGTTCGCCGCCGCCCAGGAACCGGACGGGGCGATGCCGGTCTTCGAGGGGATGCCGGAGGGTGACGCGGAGTCGGTCTTCGACCTCGTCTACCACTCGACGCTGGTCGCCGCGTTCGCCTCGGCGCTGGCGGTCTCCCGCTCCCTGTCGGACCTCTCCTCGGCGGCCTCCGCGTGAGTACGGGCCCCGCCGTCGCCCGTACCGCGCCCGTCGGCCCCGGAGCCCCCGACCGGGACGCCGGGGCCGACGGGCTGCTGCTGGCACGGGCGGCCGGGAGGATCGGCCCGGCGCCCGACCTGGTGCTCGCGCTCAGCCGCCACGGGCGGCGCACCCTGCACACCACCGGCACCGCGCCCCCGCCCGAGGACCGGCCGCGCGACCGGCTCCGGTACGAACTCGGCTCGGCGTCCAAGACCTTCACCGGGCTGCTGCTCGCCCGGCTGGTCGCCGCCGGGCGCCTCTCGTACGACGAACCGGCCGCCGAGCTGCTGGCGCCCGGTCTTCCGGTGCACCGGTCCGTCGCGGAGATCACCCTGCGGCACCTGATCACCCACACCTCGGGGCTGCCCGGACTGCCGGCCGGTTTCTACCCGCAGGCGGTACCGCGCTGGACCACCGCCCCGTACGCCGGCTACCCGGCCGACCGGGTCGTCCGGGCCTTCCTGCGGGCCCGCCCGCGCCACGCGCCCGGGACCCGCTGGCACTACTCGAACTTCGCCGTCGCGGTGCTGGCCCACGCTCTCGCCGCCGCGACCGACACCCCCTGGGACGTCCTCGTCCACCGGGAGGTGCTCGCCCCGCTGCACCTGGGCTCCACCTCGCTCGCCCCGGGGCGGGCGGGCGCCGACGCGCGGGGGCATCTGCGCGACGGGACCGCGGTGCCGGTGCTCGACATCGGCGGGTTCGCCGGGGCCGGGGCCGTCCGGTCCACCCCGCACGACCTGCTCACCTTCCTGGAGGCGCACCTCGCGGCGAGCGGTGCGTACGCCGGGACCGGGGCGGCCGGCAACACGCCGTTCGTACCGCCGCCGGACGCCGCTCTGGCCGGCGCGCTGGCCCGGATGCGCCACCCGGTCCTGCGCCGGGGCCCGCGGCACACCCACACCCACACGCTGACGTGGTTCCAGCACGCGTCACCGCACGGCCCGGTCAACTTCCACGCCGGGGCGACCCCCGGGCAGCAGGCGTTCCTCGGCTACTGCCCGGACACCGGGACGGCGCTGGCCGCCGTCTGCACCCGGCGGGTGTCGCTCAAGGACCCGTTCGTGGCGACGGCCCACGGGCTGCTGACGGATTAGGGCGTGTCCGGCGGCAGCCCGTGGGCCGTCGCGGGCTGCTCAGGCGCCCGGGGTACGGGCGGCGTTCTTCGCGGCGACCACCGCGTCGAACACCTCGCGCTTGGGCAGCCCGGCGTCCGCGGCGACGGCGGCGATGGCCTCCTTGCGGCGCTCCCCCGCCTCCTCGCGGACCTGGACCCGGCGCACCAGCTCGGCCGCGTCCAGCTCCTCGGCGCCCTTGTCGCCCGCGCCTTCCACGACCACGGTGATCTCGCCGCGTACGCCCTCGGCCGCCCACACCGCCAGCTCGCCGAGCGGGCCGCGCTTCACCTCTTCGTACGTCTTCGTCAGCTCGCGGCAGACGGCGGCCCTGCGGTCCGCGCCGAAGACCTCGGCCATCGCGGCGAGCGTGTCGTCCAGGCGGTGCGGGGCCTCGAAGAAGACCATGGTGCGGCGTTCGTCGCCGACCTCGCGCAGGCGGCCGAGGCGCTCGCCCGCCTTGCGGGGCAGGAAGCCCTCGAAGCAGAACCGGTCCACCGGCAGACCGGACAGCGCCAGCGCGGTGAGCACCGCCGAGGGGCCGGGCACCGCGGTGACCTTGATGTCCTTCTCGACGGCCGCGGCGACCAGGCGGTAGCCGGGGTCGGAGACGGACGGCATCCCCGCGTCGGTCACCAGCAGCACCCGCGCGCCGCCGGTCAGCGCCTCGACCAGCTCCGGGGTGCGGGCGGACTCGTTCCCCTCGAAGTACGAGACGACCCGTCCCGTGGTGTGGATGCCGAGCGCCTGGGTGAGGCGCTTCAGCCGGCGGGTGTCCTCGGCCGCCACGACGTCGGCCGTCTCCAGCTCGGTGGCGAGACGCGGCGGGGCGTCCGCCACGTCACCGATGGGGGTTCCCGCGAGAACCAGCGTTCCGGTCGTCGGCTTTCCAGGCGTTCCAGGCGTTTCAGTCACAGGAACCATCCTCCCAGCCCCGGCGGCCCCCCTCGCACAGATGCTTTCCCTACGATGGCGCGGTGACGAGTACTGCGCCCGACGCCCGGCAGGGCCACGACGCCGGGGACGAGCTCCCCGGCGAGCAGCCTTCTCCCTGGGAGCGGCGGCTGCACCGCTTCGGCCACGTGCCCCGGAAGGAGTTCGGGCTGCGCGACCGCCTGATCCCTCCCTACAACCGGCCGAGCCCCCGCACCTGGGCGGTCCTCGGTGTGCCACCGGCTCTCGCGGAGCGGCTGCGGCACTGGTCCGGGTGGGGCGGCCCGCTGCTGGTGACCCTGGTCGCCGGGGTGCTGCGCTTCTGGCGGCTGGGACAGCCCGACGCGGTGATATTCGACGAGACGTACTACGCGAAGGACGCCTGGGCCCTGATCAACCAGGGGTACGAAGGCGCCTGGCCCAAGGACGTCGACAAGCTCATCCTGAACGATCCGTCCCTGGTGAAGGTCCCCGTCGACCCGGGATACGTGGTGCACCCGCCGGTCGGTAAGTGGGTCATCGGGCTCGGCGAGCAGATGTTCGGCCTCACGCCGTTCGGCTGGCGGTTCATGGTGGCCCTGCTCGGCACCCTCTCGGTGCTGCTGCTCTGCCGCATCGGGCGCCGGATGTTCCGCTCGACGTTCCTCGGCTGCCTGGCCGGCCTGCTGCTCGCGGTGGACGGGCTGCACTTCGTGATGAGCCGCACCGCGCTGCTCGACCTGGTGCTGATGTTCTTCGTCGTCGCGGCCTTCGGCTGCCTGGTCAACGACCGCGACTGGGCCCGCCGCAAACTCGCCGAAGCCCTCCCGGTGGACGAGGAGGGGGTGCTCCGCCCGGACACCCTGGTCGCGGAGACCCTCCGACTCGGCTGGCGGCCCTGGCGGCTCGCGGCCGGGCTGATGCTGGGCCTCGCCTTCGGCACCAAGTGGAACGGCCTCTACATCCTGGCCGCGTTCGCCGTCATGTCGGTCCTCTGGGACGTGGGCGCCCGCCGCACCGCCGGCGCGATCCACCCGTACCGGGCGGTCCTCCGCCGCGACCTGGTGCCCGCCTTCGTCTCCACCGTCCCGGTCGCCCTCGCCACGTACCTCGTCTCCTGGACGGGTTGGCTGATCACCGACAAGGGGTACGACCGCCACTGGGCGGACACGGCGGAGGGCCGCAGCGGCGGCTGGACCTGGCTGCCGGACTGGCTTCGCAGCCTCTGGCACTACGAGCGGCAGGTCTACGACTTCCACGTGGGCCTGACCTCCGGCCACACGTACCAGTCGAACCCCTGGAGCTGGATCGTCCTCGGCCGCCCCGTCTCGTACTTCTACGAGGAACCCACCTGCGCCGACTCGGCGACCGGCAAGTGCGCCCGCGAGGTCCTGGCGCTCGGTACCCCGCTGCTCTGGTGGGCGGCCTGCTTCGCCCTCGTCTACGTGCTCTGGCGCTGGCTCTTCCGCCGCGACTGGCGCGCCGGCGCCATCGCCTGCGGGGTCGCGGCGGGCTGGGTGCCCTGGTTCTTCTACCAGGAGCGCACGATCTTCTTCTTCTACGCGGTCGTCTTCGTGCCGTTCCTCTGTCTCGCCGTGACGATGATGATCGGCGCGATGATCGGCCCGGCGGCCGGCACCGGCACCCGCGCGGAGCTGGGCCTGACCACCTCCGACCCCACCGGGGAACGCCGCCGCGCGATCGGCGCGGTGGCGGCGGGGCTGCTGGTGCTGCTGATCATCTGGAATTTCATCTATTTCTGGCCGCTCTACACCGGGACCCCGATCCCGGAGGACGCGTGGCGGAACCGGATGTGGCTGGACACGTGGGTGTAGCCGCGGAAACGCGACAGGAGGGCCCGGCACCGTGGACGACGGTGCCGGGCCCTCCTGCGTAGGTCGACCCGGACCTCGCGGCCCTGGAGGGGCCGGACGAGATCGCCGGCCGCGTCCGTCAGCGGGAACAGGTCGCAGCCGTGCTCCCAGCCCTGGAGACCGGCGACGGCGACGAAGGCCGACCACCGGCCCCTCCCCCCGCCTTCTCCGCCCTGCGCCCGGCCCGCCCCGCGCACCGACGAGAACCGGCCAACGCCGGGGAGAGCGCTCCCCAAGGCATCGTCCCGTTCCGATAACAACCTTCTCGCCACGCACACATGTCCCGTACAGTCACCCGTGCAAGCAGATTCTTGAACACGTTCAAGAGGAACTACGGGGGAGGAACCGCAACCATGCGAAGCGGAGCCAAAGTCGCCATCGTCGGCGGGGTGTTCGTGCTGGTGGCCGGGGGGCTGAGTTACGGCGCGTACAACGTGCTGTCCGGGGACGGGAGCGGCGGCATCGGCTCGACCAGCGCGCCCGCCACGGTGAAGACCGGGCCGCCGGACGCCAAGGAGATCGCCGCGACGTCGAAGGCGTTCTTCGCCGCCTGGTCCACCGGGAACGGTCCGGGCGCCGCGCAGTTGACGAACAACCCGGTGGAGGCGGAGCCCGTACTGACCGGGTACTCCGCCGAGGCGCACATCGAGCACGTGGTCATCACCCCGGGGCCGGCGGTCGGGGCGAAGGTCCCGTACACGGTGAAGGGGACCGTCTCGTTCGAGGGGCAGAGCAAGCCGCTCTCGTACTCCTCCGAGTTGACCGTGGTGCGCGGGCAGACCACCCACAAGCCGCTCGTCGACTGGCAGCCGACCGTCGTCCACCCGAAGTTGGCCAAGGGAACGACACTCGTCACCGGAGAGTCGTCCTCACCGGAGATCGAGGCGGTGGACCGCAACGGCGTGGTGCTCAGCCCGGACACGTACCCGTCGCTCGGACCGGTCATCGCCACGCTCCGCAAGAAGTACGGGGAGAAGGCGGGCGGTACCCCCGGCATCGAAACGTGGATCAAGGGCGCGGACGAGGCCACCCCCGACATCACCCTGCTCACCCTCGCCAAGGGCAAGCCCGGCAAGGTCCAGACGACCATCGACGCGAACGTCCAGGCGGCGGCGGAGAAGGCCGTGAAGCAGTTCAGCGGGGCGTCCGTCGTCGCGGTCAGGCCGTCCACCGGAGCCATCCGGGCCATCGCCAACAACCCCGCGACCGAGTTCAACGTGGCGCTGGAGGGTGCACAGGCGCCCGGATCGACGATGAAGATCGTGACCGCCGCGATGCTGCTGGAGCGCGGCGTGGCCACGGCGAACGGGGCCGTCGAGTGCCCCGTGGAAGCGACGTGGCGAAGTCGCACCTTCCACAACCTGAACAACTTCTCGCTCCCGGACGGCAGCACCTTCACCCAGACCTTCGCGAACTCCTGCAACACCGGCTTCATCAAGCTCATCGACGAGGTGCATGACGACTCGGCGCTGGCGAAGGAGGCGAAGGAGGTCTTCGGGATCGGGCTGGACTGGAAGACCGGGGTCACCACCCGGGACGGCAGCGTGCCCGAGGAGGTCGGCGGTGAGGCCGCCGCCCAGTACATCGGTCAGGGCACGATCCAGATGAACGTCCTCAACATGGCGTCCATCACGGCCACCGCCCACACCGGGACGTTCATCCAGCCGGTCATCGTGCCGCTGGACCTGGACGGCCGGATGCCCGCCAAGGCGTCACGCTCGCTGCCCACTTCCGTCGTCCAGCAGCTCAACACCATGATGCGGGCCACCGCTTCATGGGGCACGGCCGCAAAGGCCATGGGCTCGATCGACGGCGACAAGGGCGCCAAGACGGGTTCGGCGGAGGTGGACGGGCAGGGAACCTCCAACAGCTGGTTCACCGGCTTCAGAAACGACCTCGCCGCGGCCGGAGTGGTCCAGTCCGGCGGTCACGGCGGCGACGCGGCCGGGCCGGTCGTGGCGGCGGTGCTGGGCGCGGGGTGAACCCGCGCGGTACCGATGGCCCGACGACGGTGCGCCGGCCCATGGACCGGCACACCGCCACGTGCGGGGCAGCCTCGATGCAGCCGAACGGACGTTCCCGGTGCGCCAAAACGGTGCTGCGCCGCGCCCGTTCGCGCGAGTAGCCTGCGGATCATGAGCACCTCCGCCACCGGCCCCGACGCCGGATCCCAGCCGACCACCTCCGCCGCGCACCCCGAGGCACGCTCCGAAGCACACTCCGAGGCGCACCCCCGATTCGCCTCCGCACTCGCGGAGTTGGGTCTCCGGGTCGAGGTACGCCGCTTCCCCGACGCCACGCGCACGGCCGCCGAGGCCGCCGCCGCGATCGGCTGCGAGCTGGCAGAGATCACCAAGTCGCTGGTCTTCGTGGCCGATGGCGTCCCGGTTGTCGTCCTGATGGACGGCGCCTCCCGGGTGGACGTGGAGCGGGTGCGCGAGGTACTGGGCGCGGGGAAGGTGAAGCGCGCGAACGCCGACGTGGTGCGCGAGGCGACCGGGTACGCGATCGGGGGCGTACCGCCCTTCGGGCACGTGACGAGGACCCGGGTGCTGGCCGATCGGGGGCTGCTGGATCACGGCGTCGTGTGGGCCGCGGCCGGAACCCCGCACACGGTGTTCCCGCTCGACCCGAAGAGTCTGATCGCCCACGCGGGCGGCACGGTGGTGGACGTGCGCGAGCGGACCTCGTGACCCCGCTGGTCGCCTGTGCGGTGCTGCTGGCGGCGTTCACCCACGCCGGGTGGAACGCCCTCGCCCACGCCCTCAAGGACCAGCTCCTCTCCTTCACGCTGATCTCCGGTGGCGGGCTGCTGATCTGCGCGGGCGCCGCGCCGTTCCTGCCCTTCCCGGACGCCGGAGCGTGGCCGTACCTGGGTGTCTCGGCGCTGCTGCACATCGCCTACATGCTGCTGCTGATGCGGTCGTTCACGCTGGGCGACTTCGGTCAGATGTATCCGATCGCCCGGGGTACGGCACCGCTCGTGGTGACGCTCCTGGCCGCCGTCTTCGTGGGCGAGCGGCCGGGTGCCTGGGCCACGGCCGGGGTGGCGGTGGCCTCGGCGGGGCTGGTCGGGCTCGCGCTGTGGGGCATCCGGGGCTCCGGCCGCCGCCCGGACTGGCCGGCCCTGGTGGCGGCGCTCGGGACGGGCCTCGCCATCGCCGGGTACACCACGGTGGACGGGGTGGGGGTGCGCGCCTCCGGCAGTTCTCTGGGGTACATCGCCTGGCTGATGATCGCGCAGGGCCTCGCCGTCCCGTCGTACGCCCTCTTTCTGCGACGCGGCCACCTGGGCCGCCAGTTGCGCCCGTTGGCACTGCGTGGACTGGGCGGGGCGGCGCTCTCGGTGACCGCCTACGGGCTGGTGCTGTGGGCCCAGACCCGCGCGCCGCTCGCCCCCGTCGCGGCGCTGCGGGAGTCCTCGATCATCGTGGGCGCGGCGCTGGGTGCCCTGCTCTTCAAGGAGCGGTTCGGCGCCCCGCGGATCGCGGCGGCCGGGCTGATGGTGGTCGGCATCGGGCTGATGCTGCACACGGGTTGAGCGCCCGTGCGCCCGTGCGCCTGTTCGCGTCCCGTCGGACCGCCGGCTCGTAGCCCGCGCGCCCGTTCACTCCCCCGCCATCGCCCGCCTGAAGCCCGTGTTGACGGCGAGGAGCCCGCCGTCCACCCGCAGGGTGGTGCCGGTGATCCAGGACGCGTCGCGGGAGGCGAGGAAGGCGACGGCGGCGGCGATGTCGTCCGGTTCACCGACACGGCCGAGCGGGTAGAGGGCGGCGGCCCGGTCGAGTTCGGCCTCGCGGCCCGCCCAGGCGTCGGTGCGCAGGGTGCCGGGGGCGATGAGGTTGACGCGCACCCCGCGCGGTCCGGCGTGCCCGGCGAGGGTACGGGTCAGGCTGGCCAGGCCCGCCTTCGCGGCGCTGTAGGCGTGGCCGCCGAAGTCCTGTTCGCCGTTGACGGAGCCGATGTTGACGATGGCGCCCCGGCCGGAGGCGGCGAGGTGCGGGAGGGCGGCGCGGGAGCAGCGGAAGGCGCCGCCGAGGCAGATGTCCAGGTCGCGCTGCCAGATCTCGTCGCTCTCGTCCTCGAAGAGCTCGGCGTCCGTGCCCGCCGCGTAGGCGTTGTTCACCAGGACGTCGAGCCGCCCGAAGGCCGCGACCGCGTGCGCCACCGCCGCTTCGACGGCCGCCCGGTCGCCGACGTCGCAGGCGAGGGAGTCGGCGGCCCACCCCTCGTCCCGTATCCGCGCGGCGGTCGCCCCGGCCCGGGCGGGGTCCAGGTCGGTGACGAGCACCGACGCCCCCTCACGGGCGAGCCGGCGGGCGGTGGCGGCACCGACGCCCTGCCCCGCACCGGTGATGAGGACGCCGTGACCGTCGAAGCGCGCGAGCGCGTGGGGTGTCATGGGGGCGACCGTACTGCGGGGGACGGGGCACGGTCACGGGTGCTGCACCGAACCGAGCCCACCGGCGGCGGAGTTGGGCGAGACTCGGGCGGTGCGCACTCGGGGCACACGGGACGGAGGCGTCATGGCGGGCTGGTACCGGGGCGACTGCCACGTGCATTCGGTGTACTCGGACGGGGAGCTGACCCCGGCGGAGCTGGCGACCGCCGCGCGGGCGGCGGGGCTCGACTTCGTCGCTACCACCGACCACAACACCGCTTCCGCGCACGCCGATTGGGCCGAGCAGGCAGGTGACGGTCTGCTCGTGATCCTGGGCGAGGAGGTGACGACGGCGACCGGCCACTGGCTCGCGCTCGGCATCGGGCCGGGGGAGGTCGTCAGCTGGGAGTACGGGGTTCTGGACGGGCGGATCGGCCCCCGCCTGGACCAGGTGCACCGGACCGGCGGGATCTGCGTGGCCGCGCATCCGCATGCGCCGTACCCGTCCGGGACGTTCGCGTACGCGTACGAGGGCTTCGACGCGGTCGAGGTGTGGAACGGCCTCTGGACGTCGGCCCTCCCCTGGAACGCGGACAACGAAGCGGCGCTGGCCGAGTGGGGGCGGGGCCTGGCGGCCGACGTCCACCGGGGCCGGTGGCGGCCCGCCGTGGGGAACAGCGACGCGCATCTGGCGGGCCAGCTCGGCGTGCCGCACACCGTAGTACTCGCGGAGGGGCTGAGCACCCCCGCCGTGCTCGCCGCCCTGCGTGCCGGGCGGAGCTGGATCGCCGGATCGGCCTCCGTGGACGTGTCGTTCACCGCCACGGCCGGTGCGGAGACGGCGGAGGTGGGCGGGTGCCTCGACACCCGTGGGCGGGAGGTCGTCGTACGAGCACGGGTACGGGGTGTCCCGTACGGGACCGTCTCCTTCCACACCGAACGAGGAGCGGTCCACCACGCCGAGCTTTCGCCGGAGGGCCTCGGCGAAGTCGAATGGGGCACCACCGCAACCGGGTCGGGGTTCGTCCGCGCCGAAGTACGCGATCTGCGCGGGCACATGGCGGCACTCACCAACCCGGTCGTCCTGAGCTGAGCTGCCGCGCGGCCGGGCAGGGCCGCCTCAGAGCGCCGAGCGCACCGCCCGGATCAGGGCCTGGGCCCGTGGGTCGGCGGTGACTCCCTTCTGGAGGCCGTTGGTGACGTAGCCGAGGGCGATACGGGACTCGGGGTCGGCGAAACCGAGGGAGCCGCCGCGGCCGGGGTGGCCGAAGGAGCCGGGGCCGAGCAGAGGGGCGGCGGGGCCGTGGAGCATGTAGCCGAGTCCGAAACGGGTGTTGACGACGAGGACGCGGTCGGGGCCGTTGGACTCCTCGGTGCGGGCCAGGGTGAGGGTGGCCGGAGCGAAGAGGCGGTGGCCGTCGACGTCGCCGATCATCGCGGCGTAGCAGCGGGCGAGGGCGCGGGCGGTGGCGATGCCGTTGGAAGCGGGGAGTTCGGCGGTCCGGTAGGCGGGGTCGTTCTCGTCCGGGCCCGGGTCGATCGCGCCGAAGGCCCGGCGGGTCAGCGAGTGCGGGTCGGCGTACGCCTCGGTGACGGAGCGCTTGGGGCGCATCCGCAGGACACCCGGGTCTCCGGTTGCGGGGGGTTCCACGGGGCCGATGCGGCCGATGCGGTGGGCCTCGTCGGCGGGCAGTCCGAACCAGAAGTCGAGGCCGAGGGGGCGGCCGATCTCCTCGGCGATCCAGCGGCCGATGGTCCGGCCGGTGGCCCGGAGGACGAGTTCGCCGATGAGCCAGCTGTAGGTCTGGGCGTGGTAGCCGTGGTCGGTGCCGGGCTCCCACTGGGGGCGCTGGGCGGCGACGGCGGCCGGGCCGGTGTGGCCGTCGGCGGCCTCGGCGGGGGTGAGCGGGCGGTCCAGGGCGGGGACGCCGGCGCGGTGGGCGAGGAGGTCGCGTACGAGGACGCGTTCCTTGCCGTTCGCCTTGAACTCGGGCCAGTAGGTGCCGACCGGGGCGTCCAGGTCGACCTGTCCGCGCTGGTGCAGCATCAGGGGGACGGCGGCGGCGATGCCCTTGCCCGCCGAGCGGACGATCTGGACGGTGTCGACCGCCCAGGGCTCGGTGCCGTCCACGTCTCTCGTACCGGCCCAGAGGTCCACGACCTTGCGCCCGTCGCGGTAGACGGCGACGGCCGCGCCGCGCTCACCGCGCTGTTCGAAGTTCCGCACGAAGGCGTCCCGGACCGTCTCGAATCCGGGGGCCACCGTGCCCCGTACGTCCACGCCTGCTTCCGCGCTCCCGCTCATGCCCCCATCCTGCATTGCGGCGCAGGTCCGGCGGGGCCGGGGTCACCTGCTGTTAACGGTCACGGAACCGGGATCGAAGCCGAAGGGCAGCTCCAGCCGGTGCGCGCGCATGAGTTCCTCGTCGAGGAGGAGGTCCTGCGTGCGGTTGTCGGCGGCGATGACTCCGTCGCTGAGGATGACGGCGCGGGGGCAGAGCTCCAGGGCGTACGGAAGGTCGTGGGTGACCATCAGCACGGTGACGTCCAGGGAGCGCAGGATGTCGGCGAGTTCGCGGCGGGAGGCCGGGTCCAGGTTGGAGGACGGCTCGTCGAGGACGAGGATCTCCGGCTCCATGGCGAGGACGGTGGCGACGGCCACCCGGCGGCGCTGCCCGAAGGAGAGGTGGTGCGGCGGGCGGTCGGCGTACTCGGCCATGCCGACTTGGCGGAGGGCCGCGGTGACCCGGGCCTCCAGCTCGGGGCCGCGCAGCCCGGAGGCGGCGGGGCCGAAGGCGACGTCCTCACGGACGGTGGGCATGAACAGCTGGTCGTCGGGGTCCTGGAAGACGATGCCGACGCGGCGGCGGATCTCGGCGAGGTTCCGCTTCCCGACCGGGAGCCCGGCCACGCTGACGGTTCCGGCGCCCGCGTCGAGGATGCCGTTGAGGTGGAGGACGAGGGTGGTCTTGCCGGCGCCGTTGGGGCCGAGCAGGGCGACGCGTTCGCCCCGGGCGACGGTCAGGTTCACCCCGAAGAGCGCCTGGTGCCCGTCCGGGTAGGCGTAGGCGAGGCCGCTGACCTCCAGGGACGGCGGGACGGGGGCGGCGGACGGACCGGCGGGGGTCGGGGTGTTCATGGTGCTCATCCCAGCAGTGTCGCGGAAGGGGAGGTACGGGGGGGGGCCCGTGGGCGGGCGGGGGCGGGTCCGGTGGTCAGAGGACCCAGCCGAGGGCGCAGACGACCAGGGCGGGCAGCGGAAGGGCCGCCGCGTACGCCCACTGGGCGCGGGAGGCGGTCACCTCGTCGATGACCGGCATGGTGCCCGTGTACCCCCGGCTGACCATCGCCAGGTGGACCCGCTCGCCGCGTTCGTAGGAGCGGATGAAGAGGGCCCCGGCGGACTTGGCGAGGACACCCCACTGGCGTACCCCGCGCGCCTCGAACCCCCGGGAACGGCGGGCGACGGACATCCGGCGCATCTCGTCGGTGATGACGTCCCCGTACCGGATCATGAAGGACGCGATCTGGACGAGGAGGGGCGGCAGCCTGAGCCGCTGGAGGCCGAGCAGCAGCGCGCGGAGTTCGGTGGTGGAGGCGAGGATCACCGAGGCGGCGACGCCGAGGGTGCCCTTGGCGAGGACGTTCCAGGCGCCCCAGAGGCCGGCCACGCTCAGGTGCAGACCGAGGAACTCGGTCCGCTCACCCGGTACGAAGAACGGCATGAGCAGCGCGAACGCCACGAACGGCACCTCGATGACGAGGCGCTTCAGCAGGTACCCGGCCGGCATCCGGGCCGCCGCCGCGACGGCCGCGAGAAGCACGGCGTACAGCGCGAACGCCCACACCGCCTCGCGCGGGGTGGAGACCACGACGAGGACGAAGCAGAAGACGGCGGCGAGTTTGCAGTGCGGGGGGAGCCGGTGGACGGGCGAGTGCCCGTGCCGGTAGAGACGGTGCGCGTGGCCGGCGCCCATGGAGGCGCCTCAGACCTTCTCGGCGAGCGGGGCGGCTGCCCCTGCGGCGGTCACGTCGGCGCCGTCGTCCCGGCGGCGGCGGATCACCCAGAACACCGTGCCGCCCACGACGACGGTGACACCGACGCCGATGACCCCGGCGAGGCCGCCGGAGAGGCGGGCGTCGTCCACGTCCTTGACGCCGTAGTCGGCGAGCGGGGAGTCGGCGGAGGCGTGCTCCTCGACGTTCCGGTCGATGCCCTTGTCGGTGGCGACCTTCTCCAGTCCGTCGGGGCTGGAGGAGGCGTAGTACGAGACGACACCGGCCAGCACGAGCGCGGTGAGCAGGCCGCCGGCCAGCAGACCGCGCGTGGAGCGGGTCGCGACGCCGACGGCAGGCTTCGCGGCGGGGGCCGCGTCGATCAGCTGCCCGTCCACGCGGAGCTTGAGCGGCGCGGCGAAGCCCTTGGCACCGTGCACCAGGTCGGGGCGGACCGCGATGACGGCGCCGACCGTGGCGGCGGTGATGACCGCCTCACCGATGCCGATGAGGACGTGGATCCCGACCATCGCCTTGAAGACCTCGCCGATGGGGATGTCGGTGGTGCCGCCGATCCAGTACATGAGCGTGAAGGCGACGGCGGCGGCGGGCACGGAGACCAGCGCGGCGACGAAGGAGGCGACCGTGACGGTGGACCGGCGGCGCGGCAGGGCCCGCATCAGCAGACGGAACACCACGTAACCGACGACGGTGGTGACGACGCCCATGTCCGTGATGTTGACGCCGAGGGCGGTGAGGCCGCCGTCCGCGAACAGGATGCCCTGCATCAGCAGCACCACGGTGACGCAGAGGACCCCGGTGTAGGGCCCGACGAGTATCGCGGCCAGCGCCCCGCCGAGGAGATGCCCGCTGGTGCCGGCGGCGACCGGGAAGTTCAGCATCTGCACGGCGAAGATGAAGGCGGCCATCAGCCCGGCGAGCGGGGCGGTGCGTTCACCCAGTTCGCGGCGGGCACCGCGCAGGCTGACCGCGACGGCGCCCGCGGCGACGACACCGGTGGCCACGGAGACAGGTGCGTTGATGAAACCGTCGGGTACATGCATGGGTGGGCTCCGCTTCTGCGGGGTCGGCGGGATGTGGACGTCCGACCTGGGCGCGGGCAGCGGTGTGCGCCCGGCAGCGACCAGAACCCACCCATCATAGGGTGCTCTTGCAAACCATGCGCAAGAGCGCATCCCCTACATTTACGGACCGCGCACGCGCCGTGAAATATGGGACATTAGATTGCAAAGTGTTAATAACAGGAGGAGTCGGCCGATGTCTCCCGTGATCGAAGAACACACCCGGGCCCGTCTCATCACCGACGGCCCGCTCACGCGCCCGGTCCCGGTCGACCTGCGCTACGACGCCGACGTCGACCCCGGCACCGTCCACCTCGTCTTCGACGGCGGCGCCGACTGGGCGCTCGGCCGCGAACTCCTGGAGGACGGCATGAACGCCCCGGTCGAGAGCGGCGAGGTACGCCTCTGGCCCGCCGGGCGGGCGCAGTTGATGCTGGAGCTGCACTCGGCCGGCGGAGGCGGGGTCGAGGTATTCCAGATCGAGAACGCGGCGCTCCAGCGCTTCCTGGACCGCACCCGCGCGAAGACCGCCCCGCCCGCCGCCGCCGGGCGCTGAGCCCCCGTACCCGTACGCACTACGGGTACGGGTACGGGTACGAGTACGACGACAAAGACAAGCCCCCGTGCCGCTCGCACGGGGGCTTGTCGTCGCACCGGAACCCGTCCCCACAGGCGCCGGAGCATCCGGTACCGCGCCCCGCTCAGGCGCGGCTCCGGAGTTCTGGGGGGCCGCCGGGCCGGTGGGCCCGGCGGCCGTCGAGGAGGAGCGGGGCCGTCAGACCCTGCTCAGCTCGCGTGCGTCGCCGGCCGGGCCGCCGCCGTCGCGCTCGTCGGCCGGGAGGTGCTTGCGCAGGCCCTCGCCCTCGACGTCGACGTTCGGCAGGACGCGGTCCAGCCAGCGCGGGAGCCACCAGGCGCGCTTGCCCAGCAGGGCGAGCACGGCCGGGACGATCGCCATGCGGACCACGAAGGCGTCGAAGAAGACGGCGATCGCGAGACCGAAACCGATCATCTTGATCATCGACTCGGTGGCACCGATGAAGCCGCCGAAGACCGCCATCATGATGACCGCCGCCGCCGTGACCACACGGGCCCCGTGCTTGAAGCCCGTCTCGATCGCCTGGTGCGGGGTCTCGCCGTGGACGAACGCCTCCCGCATCCGGGTGACGAGGAAGACCTCGTAGTCCATGGCCAGGCCGAAGACCACACCGACCATGAAGATCGGCATCATCGACATGATCGGGCCGGTCGTCTCCACGCCCAGCAGGGAGGCGAGCCAGCCCCACTGGAAGACCGCGACGACCGCGCCGAGCGCCGCCACGACCGAGAGCAGGAAGCCGAGGGCCGCCTTCAGCGGGACGAGGATCGAGCGGAAGACCAGGATCAGGAGGAGGAAGGCCAGGCCGACGACGAGCCCCAGATACGGGATCAGGGCGTCGTTCATCCTCTGCGAGAAGTCGATGTTCATCGCGGTGGCCCCGGTGACCAGGACCTCGGCGCCGGTGTCGCTCTTGATGTGCTCACCCGCGTCGCGGATCGAGTGCACGAGCTCCTCGGTACCGGCCGAGCTGGGCCGGTCCTTCGGGATGACGGTGATCGTCGCGGTGTCACCGGCGGGGTTGAACACGGCCGGGGTGACGGCGGTGACATGACCGAGGGACTCGATCTCGTCGGAGACCTGCTTCACGGCGGTCTTGCCGTCCGAACTGTGCTGGGTGTCGACGACGACCATCAGCGGCCCGTTGAAGCCGGGACCGAAACCGTCCGACAGCATGTCGTACGCCTGGCGCTGCGTGGTGCTCTTGGGCTGGGAGCCGTCGTCCGGCAGGCCCATCTCCAGCGAGGTGGCCGGCAGCGCGATGGCACCGAGGCCGAGGACACCGACCACCAGGACCCACAACGGGCGGCGCAGCACGAACCGGGCCCAGCGGGTCCCGCCGTTCGGCTTGGCGTCGGGACGGTTCGCGGCGGCCGCGGCGTTGCGCGCCTTACGGCCCATGATCCGCTTGCCCGCGAAGCCCATCAGGGCGGGGACCAGAGTGAGGGCGATGAGGACGGCGACGACGACCGTGCCGGCGGCGGCGAGGCCCATCTTGGTGAGCATGGGCACGTTGACGACGGAGAGGCCCGCGAGGGCGATGACGACGGTCAGCCCGGCGAAGACGACGGCGGAGCCGGCGGTGCCGACCGCTCGTCCGGCGGCTTCCTCGCGCTCCCGTCCCTCGGCCAGTTCGGCCCGGTAGCGGGAGACGATGAAGAGCGCGTAGTCGATGCCGACCGCGAGGCCGATCATCATCGCGAGGGTGGAGGTGGTGGTGCCGAGATCCAGCGCGTTCGCGAGTGCCGTGATCGAGGCGACGCCGATGCCGACGCCGACGATCGCGGTCAGCAGCGGAAGGCCTGCGGCCACCAGCGAACCCAGGGTGACGACGAGCACCACTCCGGCGAGGACGATTCCGATGACCTCGGTGGCGCCGCCTTCGGCGCCCGCTTCGAGCGCGTCACCACCGAGCGCGACGGTCATCCCGCCCTTCTCGGCGTGGTCGCCCGCCTTCTGCAGGGCTTCCTTGGTCTCGTCGGTGAGGCTGGTGGACGCGGCGTCGTAGGAGACCGTGATGTACGCGGTCGAACCGTCCTTGCTGACGGCGTTGGCCGTGAACGGGTCGGTCACCGAGGCGACCTGGTCGGAGCCGCTCTTCAGCTCACCGACGATCTTCTCGACCTCGGCCTTGTTGGCCGGGTCGGCCATCTTCTGCCCGTCCGGGACCTGGAAGACGACCCGGGCGGTGGCGCCGTCGGCGTGGGAGGCGGGGAAGCGCTGGTCCAGCAGGTCGAAGGCCTTCTGCGCCTCCGTGCCCGGTATGGAGAAGGAACTGGCCGCAGGGGTGGCCGCGGTGGCGGCACCGACGCCGGCGATGGCCAGCAGGGCGACCCAGATGAGGGCGACGTAGCCCCGCTTGCGGAACGCGAGGCGCCCGATTTTGTAAAGGAATGTGGCCACGGAGGCGGACTCCCGGTCAAGTCGTGTGCGGGAAATTCGGCATGAGGAACCAGCCCGACGACGAGAGCGGCGTGTCAGGTGGAGCGGTGGGGAGCGGACCGCCGGGGGAAGCGGCCGGGGACGTCAGACGCCGAGAGCCTGGAAGACCACGGAGTCGACATATTCGAGGAGGAAGGCCTGGTCGACGGGGCGGCCGTCGACCAGCTGCCGGGCGGCGAACGCGCCGATCAGCATGTGGGGTACGTATTTGAGCGCCGGATTGTCCGGATTCAGCTCACCCCGCTCGACACCCCTGCGCAGCAGTGCGGCGAGACCGGAGAGCTCCGGTTCGACCAGCAGTTCGCGCAGGGCCTGGTGCAGATCGGGGTTGTCGTGGACGGCCCGGCTCAGGCCCCGCATCAGTGCGGAGTCCTGTTCCATGCGACAGTCGTCGGTACGGGTCACGACGGCGAGGAAGTCTCCCCGCACCGAACCCGTGTCGATGTCGGCCAGCCGCACCGGCTTGTTGTGCCGCATCGCTGTCACCACCAGCTCGGGCTTGCTCCCCCACTGGCGGTAGAGGGTCGCCTTGCTGGAGTGGGTGCGGGCCGCGACGGCGTCCATGGTCAGGGCGTCGTAGCCGACCTCGCGGAGCAGGTCGAGGACCGCCGCGAACAGCTCGCTCTCGCGTTCAGGCGTGAGCCTGGTGCGCGCCATGGGCGCCGGCCTCCTTCCGTACTCCGGTCCACGGTTCGCTCACAGGAACGAAACCGTTTCGTACACCTGAGCCTACGTCGCCCGTGAAGCGAAACGGGACCGTCTCGCTTGTGGGGAGTGCCACACGTTTTCTGCGTCACAAGTTGCCCCGGCCCCCGCACACCGAAAGCATGGGTGGGGTGAGTGACGACGTCGCGTATCTCCGTTTCCCGCACCTCCACCAGGACTTGCTCTGCTTCGCGGCCGAGGACGATCTCTGGGTCGCCCCCCTCGCCGCACCCGGCCACCGGCCCGGCCGGGCATGGCGCCTGACCGCGGACCGCACCCGGGTCAGCCACCCACGCTTCTCGCCCGACGGCAGCCGCGTCGCCTACACGACCTGGCGCACGCTCGACCCCGAGATCCACCTCGCGCCCGTCGACGGCGGACCCGCGCGCCGGCTCACCTACTGGGGCTCGACCGACGCCCGGGTCTGCGGCTGGACCCCCGACACCGGCGACGGGGCGCAGATCCTCGCCGTCTCCTCGCACCGGCAGCCGTTCTCGTACTTCTCCTGGGCCTACAGCGTGCCCACCGACGGCTCCCCCGGCGGCCGGCTGCCCTGGGGCCCGGTCTCCGACATCGCCGTCGCCGACATCGACGGCGAGCGCCGCACCCTGCTGCTCACCGGGACACCGCCGCACGAACCGGCCGCGTGGAAGCGGTACCGGGGCGGCGCCACGGGGCGCCTCTGGCTGCACGGCCAACGGCTGCTGCCGGACATCGGCGGCCACCTCGACGCACCCATGTTCGTCGGCCGGCGGATCGCGTTCCTCTCCGACCACGAGGGTGTCGGCAACCTCTACTCCTGCCTGATGGACGGCACCGACCTGCGCCGCCACACCGACCACGACGCCTTCTACGCCCGGCACGCCTCCAGCGACGGCACCCGGGTCGTCTACCAGTGCGCCGGTGACCTCTGGCTGGCCGAGGACCTGGAGGACCCGGCCGCCACCCCCCGGAAGCTGGAGGTGCGTCTCGGTGGCCCGCGCACCGGGCGCCGTACGTACCAGGTGCCGGCCGCCAGCCACGTCGGCTCGCTCTCGGTGGACGAGACGGGCCGGGCGAGCGCGGTCAACGTGCGCGGCTCGCTGTACTGGCTCACCCACCGCGACGGCCCCGCCCGCACCATCACCGACACCCCGGGGGTACGGGTCCGGCTGCCGGAGATGCTCGGCAGCGGCGGCCAGGTCGCGTACGTCACCGACGCGGACGGCGAGGACGCGGTGGAGATCGCCGCACTGCCGCGCGCCACCGGCGACCGCCCCACCCGGCGGCTCGCCTCGGGGCAGCTGGGCCGGGTGCTGGAGATGATCTCCGACCCGGAGGGCGAACGCCTCGCCATCGCCTCGGACGACGGCCGGCTGCTGCTCCTGGACACCGCGGACCCGGCCACGGCGGACGCCACGGCCGCGGGCGGCACCTCGGCGGACGGCGGCCTCTCGACGGACGGTGCCACCGGCACCGAGCCGCCGGGGTCGGGGCCGGGCGGCTCCACCCGGGCGGACGTGTTCCGCGCCCGCGCCGCCGGGGTGGCCGAGAAGGCCGAGGCGGTGGAGGAGACCGCGGTGGCCGCCCTCGCCGAGACCTCGGGGGCCCAGGACGGCACGGGTGAGGCGCCCGAGGCGGGCCGGGACGCGGGAGAGACCCCGGAGCCGACGGACACCACCGAACCGGCACCGGCGCCTCCGGCTCCCCCGGACCCGCCCGTCGAGGTCACCGAGCTCATCCGCTCCGTCAACGGACCCGTCCGCGACCTCGCCTTCTCGCCGGACGGCGCCTGGCTCACCTGGTCGCACCCGGGCATCGGCCGTTCGCTGCGACAGATCAAGCTGGCCCGCATCTCCGGACCGGGCGCACCGGTGATCGTCGACGTCACCAACGGCCGCTTCGAGGACGAGAACCCGGTCTTCACCGAGGACGGCCGGTACCTCGCGTTCCTCTCCTGGCGCGGCTTCGACCCGGTGTACGACGTGCACACCGGCGACCTCTCGTTCCCGCTGGGCTGCCGCCCGTACCTGGTCCCCCTCTCCTCCGCGACCCCGTCGCCGTTCGCGCTCTCGCCGGACGGCCGCCCGGCGGCGGGAGGGCTGGACCCGCTGGACCTTCCGGAGACCGGTACGGGCGAGGGGACGGCCCCGGTCACCGTCGAGTTCGAGGGGCTGGCGAACCGGGTGGCGCCGTTCCCGGTCTCCGCCTCGAAGTACTCCGCGCTGCACCCGGTCAGCGGCGGCGGGCTGGTCTGGCTGCGGTGGCCGATCTCCGGGGCGCTCGGCGAGACCTTCGCCAACCCGGCGGACATGTCGGGCCGCCCGACGCTGGAGCACTTCAACATCGCCAAGGCTCGCAGGACCGAACTCGTGGACCACCTCGACTGGTTCGCGGTGAGCGGCGACGCGAGCCGGATGGTCGTCATGGACGACGGGGAGCTGCGGGCCGTCCCGTCCAACGAGCCCGGCGACAGCGACTCCACCACCTACCTCGACCTGCGCCGCATCCTGCACGAGGTGGACCCGGCGGCCGAGTGGCGGCAGGCGTACGACGAGGCGGGCCGCATCATCCGCTCCTACTTCTGGGAGCCGGACATGTGCGGGATCGACTGGTCGGGGGTGCTCGACCAGTACCGTCCGCTCCTCGAACGCGTCTCCTCCCCCGACGAGTTCGCCGACCTGCTCCGCGAGGTCCTCGGCGAGCTGGGCACCTCGCACGCGTACGTCTCCCCCGCCCGCCGCAACGAAGGGCCCCCGCACTACCAGCGGGCGATCGGCCTGCTCGGCGCCAACTTCACCTGCCGGGACGGGGCCTGGACCATCCGGCGGGTCCTGCCCGGCGACTCCTCCGACTCCAAGGCCCGCTCCCCCCTCGCCGGTACGGGCATCCGCGAAGGCGCGGTCCTCACCCACGTGGACGGCCGCCCGGTCGACCCGCTCACCGGCCCGTACCCGCTGCTGACGGCGGCGGGCGGCACGACCGTCGAGCTGACCTTCCTCCCGCCGGGCGGACAGGGCCGCCCGCGCCGGGTCGCGATCATGCCGCTGGTGGACGAACGCCCGCTGCGCTACCAGGACTGGGTGGCCAAACGCCGTGAGGTCGTACGGGAGTTGAGCGGCGGCAAATGCGGCTACCTGCACATCCCGGACCTCGGCGGATCCGGCTGGGCACAGTTCAACCGGGACCTGAGGATGGAGGTCTCCCGGCCCGCCCTCATCGTGGACGTACGCGGCAACGCGGGCGGCCACATCAGCGAGCTGGTGGTCGAGAAGCTGACCCGCAAGATCCTCGGCTGGGACCTGACCCGGAACGCGCAGGCCGTCTCCTACGCCTCCAACGCGCCGCGCGGTCCCGTGGTGGCGCTCGCGGACGAGGCCACCTCCTCGGACGGCGACATGATCACCGCCGCGTTCCGGCTGCTGAAGCTGGGCCCGGTGGTGGGGCAGCGCACCTGGGGCGGGGTGGTCGGCATGACCGGCCGCCACCGGCTGGGCGACGGCACGGTGATCACGGTGCCGATGAACGCAGCCTGGTTCGACACGTACGGCTGGTCGGTCGAGAACCACGGCGTGGAGCCGGACATCGAGGCGCTGCGCACCCCGCTCGACTGGGCGGAGGGCCGGCACGCGGTGCTGGACGACGCGGTGCGCCTGGCCCTGGAGCTGCTGGAGGAGCAGCCGGCGGCGACCCCGCCGACGTACGACGCCGTACCGGACCTGCGCAGGCCGCCGCTGCCCCCGAGGTGAGGCGGCCCCCGGGGAACCGGGAGCCCGGGGGTCCGTGTTTTCGGCCGGGCACGCGGACCTGTTTTCGGCCGGGCACGCGGAAGAGGCGCATCCTGTCGTCCGGATGCGCCTCTTCGTCACCTGCCCACCGGCCGGGGCCGGTCAGGAGATCAGGCCGTCAACGGTCAAAGCGCTCGCGGGCCTTGTCCGCCGCGTCGTCGGCCCGGTCACGGAGGTCCGACTTCTCGTCGTTCCGGCCGCCGGCGCCCTTGGAGCGGTCGCGCGCGGCGTCCTTGCCCTGGCCGGACTTCTGCTTGGCCTGGTCGGCGAGTTCCTGCGCCTTGTCCTTGAACTGGTCTGCGATGCCCATGCCGTTCACTCCTGTGGGGTGCGTGGGGTCTGAGGAGACCGCCCCGTGAGGAGCGGCCTCGCTCAGCCTCGCACGGCCGGACATACCGCGCATTTTGATCAATGGCGCTGCGTGCGGGCCGGTGTTGCGGCCGGTGTTGCGGCCGTACCGCGACCGGATCAGCCGCGCCGGTCCCGGGCCTGCGTGTCCGCCGCTCCGCCCGCTCCGACCAGCCCCTTGGGGATGGCGTCCAGCCGGGAGGCGAACCGTTTCATCTCCCGGGCCCCGACCGTGCCGATGAGCGAGGGCAGGTAGCCGCGCACCGACTGCATCCCGCGCAGCCACCACTGGGCGTACACATGTGTGGAGCGCCGCTCGACACCGGCCACGATCCGGTCGACGGCCGGGCCGAGCGGGTAGGTGCGGTTGGCGGGCCAGGGCAGCCTGCCGCGCAGCTCCCGCATGACCTCGTCCTGGTCGGCGCCGCGCACCATGTCGGTGTCGGTCCAGGAGAGGTAGCCGACCCCGACCCGTACGCCCCGGTAGCCGACCTCGGCCCGCAGGCTGTGCGCGAACGCCTCCACGCCCGACTTCGACGCGCAGTACGCGCTCATCATCGGCGCCGGGGTCATCGCGGCGAGCGACGCTATCTGCAGGAAGTAGCCCCGGCTCTCCATCAGCACCGGCAGGAACGCCCGGCCGGTCACCGCGCTGCCGATCAGGTTGACCTCGATGACCCGCCGCCAGGCCACCGGGTCGGAATCGACGAACGGACCCCCGGTGGCGACCCCGGCATTGGCGACGACCACGTCCACCTTGCCGAAGCGGGCCTTCACCTCCCGGGCGACCTGCTCCATCGCCTCGTGGTCGGTGACGTCCGCGTACCAGTGGGCGCTCTCCCCGTACAGCCGCTCGGAGACCTGCTTCAGCTCCTCCGGCTCCAGGCCGACCAGAGCCAGCGTGGCACCGCGCGCCGACAGTTTGCGGGCGAGCAGCTCGCCCACGCCCCGGGCCGCGCCGGTGACGACGACGACCTGACCTTCGAGACTCCGTGCGGCGCTCATGCGATGTCCTCCCTCTCGGTCTTGTCGGTCGTGGCGGTCCCGGTGAGGTGACCGGCGACCAGTTCGCGGATCTTCGCGCTGACGGCTTCCGGCGCTTCGAGCGGCGTCATGTGCCCCATCCCGGGCAACTCGGTGAGACCGAGGAAGTCCGGCAGCGCCGCCGCCAGCGCGCGGGCGTGCACGGGCGGGGTCATCCGGTCCTCCAGGCCCACCAGCACGGCGGTGGGCACCCGCAGCTCAGGGACTTCCCGGTCCAGATCGAGCTCCGAGAGCACGCGCCCCCAGGAGGCGCGGGCCTTGCGGGGGCAGGCGTGCACGATGCGCGCGCAGACCTCCACCCGCTCGGGCGTCGAACCCGGCCCCATGGTCGCGTACTTGAGCAGGGACCGGGTGACGGGCGTGACCGGCCCCAGCGGGACGGTCGCCCGCAGGAGCGCCCGGGTCCCGCCGCTGCGCGCGGCACCCGGCAACGCGAACACCCGGGCCTCCTCCGCCAGCCGCCCGCTGCCGGTGCTGCAGAGCAGCACGGCGGCGGCGTGCTCCCGGAACCGGGGGCGGCGGGCGGCGGCCATCAGGGTCATCCCGCCCATGGAGTGCCCCGCGAGCACCGCCTTGCGGCCGGGCGCGAGGGTGGCGGCGAGCACCGCCTCCAGGTCGTCGGCGAGGGCGTCCGTGCTGTGGCCGCCGGGGCCCACGTCGGGACTGCCGCCGTGTCCGCGCTGGTCGTAGGCGATGACCCGGTGGTCGGCGGCGAGGTCGGCGATCTGGGCCGCCCAGAACCGGGTGCTGCACGTCCAGCCGTGGGAGAGGACGACGGCGGGCGCCTCCTCGGGGCCGTACAGCTCGACGTGGACGCGGGAGCCGTCCGCGGAGGCGGCGAAGAGCGTCCGCTCGGGTACGGGCACGAGTCCCCCGGAACGCTGTCGCGGGAGTCGTGGGTGCCGTGAACTCATCGGGTGGCCTCCTCGGTCACGGGCCGGTCCGGTCCGGCGGGCTCGGTGTTCTTCTCCGCGGCTTTGGCTTGCGCCGCCTGCTGTCCTGCCGCCTTCGGGGCCCGGGAGGCCTTTCCGGACCCGCCGGACCTCTGGGCGACCACCGTAGGCGGCCGTACGGTCGCGGGGGCGCGGATCACGTCGTACTCCGCCAGATCGACTGACCTGGTGGCGCGGCGGAAGTCCGCCGTGGTACCGGGCCAGACGGTGGTGTTGCGGCCGTTCTCGTCCAGGTACCAGCTGGTGCAGCCGCCGGTGTTCCAGACGGTGCGTTCCATCCGCTTCTGGACGCGGTCGTTCCAGCCGTCCACCGCGGCCGGGCGGGCGGCGAGCGCGGTGCCCGTGCCGAGCACCTTCAACTGCCGCAGGTAGTCGGCCATGTAGTTCAGCTGGGACTCGATCATGAGGATCATCGAGGAGTTCCCGAGCCCGGTGTTCGGGCCGATGATGGTCATCCAGTTGGGGAACCCGGCGGCGGTGGCGCCGCGCAGCGACCGCATCCCGGTCTTCCAGCTCTCGGCGAGGGTGATGCCGTCGGCGCCGACGACGCGTTCGGCGATCGGCATGTCGGTGACGTGGAAGCCGGTGCCGAAGATGATGGCGTCGACCTCGGTCTCCGTACCGTCCGAGGCGACGAGCGTCGATCCGCGCACCTCGGCGAGGCCGGAAGCGACCACGTCGACGTTGGGGCGGGCGAGCGCCGGGTAGTAGGTGCTGGAGAGCAGGATGCGCTTGCAGCCGATGCGGTAGTCCGGGGTGAGCTTGGCGCGCAGTGCCGGATCCTTGATGGCCCGCGCCATGCCCGCCTTCGCCAGGGACTCGATCAGGCCGAGCCCGTCCGGGTACTTCGTGAAGGCGCTGACCTGCAACTCCCTTATCCCCCAGAGAAGTCCGCGCCGGGCCGTGCCGGTGGCGGGCACCGTGCGGTGCAGCCACCGCTCGGCCCGGCCGATGGCCCGGTCCACCCGCGGCATCACCCAGGGCGGAGTGCGCTGGAAGAGCGTGAGGCGCCCCACCTTCGGCTGGATGGCGGGCACTATCTGGATGGCGGAGGCGCCGGTGCCGATCATCGCGACGCGCTTGCCGGCCAGGTCGTAGTCGTGGTTCCAGCGGGCGGAGTGGAAGACCTCGCCCGGGAAGGTGCCGAGCCCGGGGACGTCCGGCACCTTCGGGTCGGAGAGCGGTCCGGTCGCGGAGACGACGACGTCGGCGACGATCGTCCTGCCGTTGGCGCACTCGATCACCCAGTTGAGCGCCTCGGTGTCCCAACGCATCACCGTCACCTCGTGGTTGAGCCTGAGGTGAGGGTGGATGCCGAAGGTGTCGGCCACCCGCTCCAGGTACGCGCGTATGTGCTCCTGACCGGAGAAGGTGCGCGGCCACTCGGGGTTGGGGGCGAAGGAGAAGGAGTACAGGTGCGAGGGCACGTCGCAGGCGCACCCGGGGTACGTGTTGTCGCGCCAGGTTCCCCCCACGGAGCCGGCCCGCTCCAGGACGACGAAATCGGTGATGCCTTCGCGGCGCAGCCGGACCGCGGCCCCGAGGCCCCCGAATCCGGATCCGATCACCGCCACCCGTACGTGCTCGTGCTGGGCCATGCCGCCGCCTCCCGCGGTAGTCACACGACTCTGCCAGCAATCACTGGCACCTTTCGGAGGGTAGAGCAGGCCCGTACTGATGGGTAGAGGGCAGGACAAGGAAGTTACCGGCGGTACAACATAAGGTTCGCTCTGTGGCCGAAGGACATGAGCAACGCGAATACCGCATGGAGGAGCTGGCCCGGGAGGCCGGCATCACCGTGCGGACCCTCCGCTTCTACCGCGAGCGCGGACTCATCCCGCCGCCCCGCCGCGAGGGACGCATCACCTGGTACGACAGCCATCACCTGGCACGACTGCGCACCATCACCGGCCTGTTGGAGCGCGGCCACACCCTGAACGGCATCGCCGATCTCGCCGCCACCTTCGAGAGCGGACGCGATGTCGCCGAGGTCCTGGGCCTGGGCGAGCCCACCGAGGAGACCCCGGTCCGGCTCACTCCGGAGCAACTCGCCGACTATTTCGAGGGCGAAGTCACCCCGGAGAACCTCGCCACCGCCCTCGATCTCGGCTACCTCGCCACCGACGGCGACGAGATCGTGCACATCAGCCGTCGCCTGTTGGAGGTATCGGCCGAACTGGTGCGCGAGGGCGTTCCGTTGGCCACCGTGCTCTCCACCGGCCGCCGCATCCGCGAGCACGCCGAGGCGCTGGCCGAGATCTTCGTACGCGTCATCCAGGTGCACGCGGCGGACAGCCCCATCGACAAACTCCGCCCACTGGCCCGAGCGGTCGTCGACGCGGAGCTCTCCATGGCCCTGGACCGCCGGCTGCGCGAGACGGACGACACGCCCTGATTCAGGGACGATTCGCGGTGGACAACGGCGGCCGGGGAAAGCAGAGTTGCCCGGTGACCTACGACATCACGCTCGTACGGGTCGAACCGGGGCTGACGCTCCACGAAGCGCTCGACCGCATCAACACCGGCTACGACCCCGACGCCGAACCGACCCCGTACCGGCCCACCGACGCACACCGGGACGAGTGGGCCCGCATCCTGGAACGCGTCGCGCGGGAGGTCGGTCCCGTCGAGTCCGAGGAGTACCCGTACGGCCTGACCCTGGAGACGGTCGGGCCACCGGGGCGCGTACAGCTCGACCACTGCGGGGACACCGCCCACATCGAGGTCGCCCACCACCACGCGGGCGCGGCGGCATCGGCGGTCATGGACGTGGCCTACCGCATCGCCCGCATCGTCGAGGACGAAAGCGGCATGACCGGCCACGACTTCGAGGTGGACCAGCCCACCCGGACCGGCGACCCGGCCCGGGCGGCCGCCCGGCTGAGCGGTGTCTCCGTATGGGCGCAGGCCGAGTTGGGCGGCGCAGCAACCCGTGGACCGGGCTCGGCCCTCAGCGCTCGTAGACCACCGTCACCGGTGCGTGGTCGCTCCACCGCTCCGGGTGGGTCTCGGCGCGCTCGACCCAGGCCTTGACCGCGCGGGCCGCGAGGCCGGGGGTCGCCACCTGGTAGTCGATCCGCCAGCCCGCGTCGTTGTCGAAGGCGCGGCCACGGTAGGACCACCAGGAGTAGGGGCCCTCCTGGTCCGGGTGGAGGGCGCGCACCACGTCCACGTACGCGGCCTCCTCGAAGACCCGGGTCAGCCACTCCCGCTCTTCCGGGAGGAAGCCGGAGCTCTTCCGGTTCGACTTCCAGTTCTTGAGGTCGGCCTCCTGGTGGGCGATGTTCCAGTCGCCGCAGACGACGACCTCGCGCCCCTCGGCGGCGGCCCGCGCCTTGAGTCCGACCAGGTAGGGGAGGAAGGCCGCCATGAAGCGCTCCTTCTCGTCCTGGCGCTCCGTGCCGACCTCGCCGGAGGGCAGGTACAGGCTGGCGACGGTGACGCCCGGGAGGTCGATCTCGGCGTACCGGCCGCTGAGGTCGAACTCTTCGGCGCCCTCGATCCCGAACCCGCCGAAACCGATCTGGACACGCTCCGGCGCACGCCGTGAGTAGAGGGATACGCCCGCGCGCCCCTTGGCGGCGGCCGGCGCGTGCACCACGTGCCAGCCTTCGGGCTCCCGTACCTCCTCGGGGAGCTGGGCCGCCTCGGCGCGTACTTCCTGGAGGCACACGACATCGGCCCCGGTCTCCGCGAGCCAGGGGACGAAGCCCTTCTTCGCGGCGGCGCGGAGCCCATTCACGTTGACGCTGGTGACGGTAAGCACCCAGAAACAGTACCCAAACGAGGGCCCGTACATATGTACGCTTACCTGCGTGAATATCCAGCGCCGGTCGTACGACCACCCTGACGCCGTCAAGCTCAACGACGAGGTCCAGCTCGAATACATCGAGCGCTACCAGGACGGCGGCGACCAGACCCACCTCGATCCCACCATGTTCGAACCCCCCAACGGCCTGTACCTGCTCGCCTACGACGAGCGGGAGCGCCCGGTGGCGACCGGCGGCTGGCGCGCCATGGAGCAGAACGAAGAGGGCTACTCCGACGGCGACGCCGAGGTCAAGCGGATGTTCGTGATACCCGAGGGACGTGGCCAGGGTCTCGCCCGCCGTATCCTCGGCCTGCTGGAGGAGGACGCCCGCACCGCGGGCCGCACGCGCATGGTCCTGGAGACCGGGGACAAGCAGCCCGAGGCCATCGGGCTCTACACGTCGAGCGGCTACACGGTCTGCGAGAAGTTCGGCCACTACCGGACGTACGAGAACAGCATCTGCATGGAGAAGCCGCTCCAGCAGCCCTGACCCACCACGAGCGCCGCGCGGTCCTCAGCCGCGCGGCCTGAACGGCCGCTCCGGCACGGGCACCCGCTCCAGCTTGTCCGGGTTGCGGACCACCCGGATGCCCACGATGCCGGCCGGGCCCGTCTCCACCACGAGGACGTCGTCGGTCACCCCGGCCACCGTGACCAGCAGGCCGGGCTCACCGTTCACGTCGACCCGGTGGTACACCGTGTCGGGCAGCGGCGCGGACATCACGCCCAGGAGCCAGCGGGCCACCTTGTCCGCGCCGTGGATCGGCCGCAGCGCCGCGTGGACCTTGCCCCCGCCGTCGGACCAGACCGTCACGTCGGGCGCCAGCATCGCCAGCACCCGGTTCAGGTCGCCGCCGACGCACGCCGCCAGGAACTCGTCGGTGACCCTGCGGCGCACCTCGGGTGCCGCCTCGTAACGCGGCCGGCGCGCCCGTACGTGCGAGCGCGCCCTGCTGCCGGCCTGCCGCACCGCCGGTTCCGTACGGTCGACCATCGAGGCGATCTCCGCGTACGGGTAGCCGAAGACCTCCTTGAGCACGAAGACCGCCCGCTCCAGCGGGGAGAGCGACTCCAGCACCACCAGCATCGCCAGCGAGACCGCCTCCGCCTGCTCCACCGTGTCGCTCGCGTCGGGCTCGGTGACCAGCGGCTCGGGCAGCCACGGCCCGACGTACGCCTCCCGCCGCGCGGTCGCCGAGGTCAGCCGGTTGAGCGAGAGGTTGGTGATCGTACGGGCCAGATAGGCGCCGGGGCTGTCGATCCGGGCGTGATCGACCCGGCTCCAGGCCAGCCAGGTGTCCTGGAGCAGATCCTCGGCGTCCGCCGCGCTCCCGAGCATCCGGTAGGCGATGCCGAACAGGGCCGCGTGGTGCTCCTGGAAGTGCGCGAGCGCCGCGTCGGAGCCGGTAACGGCATCGGAACCGGTCATGACGCGGCACCGGTGAGGGTGCGGTGCCGCGCCGGGGCGGCCGGTACACGGGCCTTGCGGATCATGGGAGGTCCCTCCTGGGTCACGGGCTCGGAAAGCGTCTCTGTCTCCGCAGGAGAGACAGAACAGCCCCACGGGATGTGACATTCCCTGGAGGCCCGGCCACGGGGACTCCGGACCGGGCCCCGTCGAACCGGCCTCCGTCCCGTCATCTCCCCCAGCCCTCCTCCGGACAGCGTTGCGCCATCATCGCGTCGTACTCCTCGTTGGACATGACGACCGTCCCCGGCTCGTCCTCCGGAGGTCCGACCGGTGGAGCGGCCTGCGCGCCCTGGGCGGAAAGCAGCATGGCCGCCACCGCCCACCCGACCACCGCACCCGCACGAACACCGAGAAACTTCCGCACCGGAACCCTCCTGAAGATGGACGAACCACCCAAGCCAGTACCGCGTCAGCCAAGGTTTGCCCGCCAAGGAGCGGCGTCAGGTGTGTGCTCTCGGAGTGTCGGCCGGAAGCCCCCGTACTGGACGTACTCGGGCTTTCGGCCCCAGGGCGGCCATGCGGGCAGGAATCTCGGTCGGCAGGATCGGGACGCGTGGCTCGGCGGCTGTGCAGGCCTTCTGCGAGAGGGGTGCCAGGCGATCAGCTTGCAACGGCGACGGCCATCCAATGCCACGGTCTACCCTCGCGCCGATCGCCGAACTCACCCAGAGTCGTCCACCCGCTGCGCCATTTCCCACGACCGTGGTACTTCGCAAGGCAAGAGCATGTGCACAGGAAGCCCCGGGCGTTTTGACAGGACGAGTTGCACTTTTCACTCGGGTTGTACTCTCGGCCGATGAGGACCCCTGGGTACCTCTGGAGCAGCTCCGTGCTTATTCGGGGGAAGCGATCGCTGGCAACCGTCCAACACCCCTGGCGGCCGTCCCACCGGAACGACCGATCGCTTCCAAGCCAGCTGTGGAGTTTCCGCTCGTGTTCCCACATGGTGTGCGCTGGGAACCAGACAGCTAACCATCCCTTGGCGGGCAAACCGATCGAAGCCAGGTGCGCGCCTTGATAACTCGGTATCCACTCAGGGGGCTTGAGGTACTCAGCGTTCTTCCGCACACCATGCACGCGCCCCTTGCCCTCGCTCACCATCGTGCGGCTACGCCGAGGTCCAGGCCCCCATTGGACCGACACGCGTGAGGCGAGCTGGCCGGAAGCATGGCAGTGGAGACCACTCAGCGGCCTGGTGTGGACAGCCACGCAGCCGTCCTGCTCGACCTCGACAAAATTGCGGCACTTCACACACGTGCGAGTCAGTCTTACGCTGCCCACGAGCGTCCCCCTTGACTGCGCTGATTCCTACGCCTCCGTAACGCTTGTTCAACATTTCAACGAGGAACATCCCCGACCTTCCTGAGGAGAACACCGAGCGACCTCGCCTCCTCCTCCAGCCCGGAGTTCAGGTCTACGGAGTCCTCAAGAACCACTAGGGGCTGGGCCTGGCCGTGTCGCGGAACAGAACGGACTGCCCTGCTCACGTGCTCGACAACATCCGTCAGGTATGTCGTCCGTTCGTCGGCCGGCTGCTGGGGAACCGCCACCCACGCACCGTACGCGGTCCGTTTACTGATCCAGCCGAGGTCGAAGTGTGGACCGCGGCGCGCTGGGGCACGGGCTTCGAGTGCCATCCGCCCGGTGACCTGATCGATCAGACGCGACAGCAGCTTCTCGTGTCGCGGCGTGCCGCGTCCCAGAACACCGGCCTCGAAACGGCCGAGCCCTCGGGTGCGCAGATGAATCCTGTCGAACGGTCCACCGAGGAATCCATCTCCGTCCTCGGGCATGACCGTTACGTATTCCCCCTGCACCTTGAGATCCCGGCAGCGAGCCGGAGCTCCGAACAGGAGATCTGAATAGCCGGCGGCGTCGACCACGTGTATGTGTCGGCCCGCTTTGCGTGATTCCAACACCGCCAACAGTTTCCTGCTCAGTCCCCGGTCCATGTCCTTGACGTTGCCTGCCAGCTCTCCATGGACCACGAGGGTCACCTTCCTGGAAAAACTGTTCTGGCAGGTAGCTCCTAGCGTCTGCGAACGAGAGAAGCAGTCCTTTCGGACAACCCATTCACCGTCGACCAGGGTCTTTCCGGTGAACATGACTGCGTGTCCTCGAAGTTCGCGTACCCAGCCGGTGCATGGTGCGGACACTTCAGCCAGCCTCCAACCGGGCCTGAACAGCCCTCGTCGTGCAGCGTACTTCGGGCGCCTCGGACAAGGAGGCACTTCTCGATTACCGAACCCACCTAAGGGCTGTCCCGCAACCAGCTCTACTGGAACCGTTGTTACTGAAGTCGCACATCGACTGGGTCGGACGCAGGGCACCAGAAGGGGCTCCATTCCGGCGGCCGGTGTCTCCGGGCAGTCACAGTCGGCTGCTGTCGTCGGTCTCCACCTTGTTCGAGCCGTGGCGTCGTTACGACTGCCAGGTCGGCGGCGGGTGATTCCTCCGCCCGCACGCCCGGCGAAGGTCCCGGTACATCTCCCTCGCCCGAACTACCCCGGTCTTCCGACCGGACGGGATCTCGTGACGTTCACGAGAGCTACTCGCGAACTGTCGTCTGCGGGCTGTTCACGAGTCCCCCTGACCAGGCACTCCAGAGGCGTACGAAGATCGCTTCCCGAATCGGCGGAGATCGTTTCCCATCCCGCCGGCGGCCGGCTCCGCCGCTGTCAGACACAGGGGCAAGGATGGGCGGCATGACGAAGACCGGAGCGGACTACGCATGGTTCGAGGACGACTTTCCAGACATCGCCGAGGCGTACTGCTTCACCCTGGTGCGGGGCCTGTCCCCTGCTGAGCTGATGTCCCGGCTCGAAGGACGACAGGAGGCGCCTCTGCGGGGCATAGCCGCGGTCGTCGACGCTGCTTTCGCCCAGTACGGCCTGGAGGAAGGTGCCCGTCAGCTGATCGCCATGACCACTGTGGGCACCTGGACACTCCTGATCGAGCCCAACGGCTACCTCGGAGTCACCGAAGATCGAGTCCTGCCGGCCTCCGCCGGGACGAGCTGGGTCTCGCACTTCGTCAACATCAACGCCGTCGGTACGTTCCTCTGGGCAGAGGACCAGGTGCTTCGCCTGTGCTTCGACCCCATGTTCCCGGAAGACCGATGGGGCACCGCACCCGACGAACTCCTCGACCTCATGGGGCGGATCGGGTTCCATTTCGAGGAGGAGTCTCCGGAAACGGATCTGTCCTCGCCGGCAGCGTTCGCACTGGCGGAGCACCTGACCGGCGTCGCCATCACTCCGACGCTGCTCCAGGACACGACGTTCGCGTGCGCCACCATCCGGATCCGGTGACATCGCTCGGACTTCATCGAGGTGGAGCCAGACAGCAACGGTGTTCTCCGGGCCGGGGAGACGGTACGTCCGTCTGAGAACCGCACGATCCGACCGATCGTGCTGAAGGACGACGGCTCAGCCACTGCCCGGCAGAAAGTGGTGGAGGTGTTCCACCGCCTCGACACGACGGGCGAAGGGATCGAGCGGTTCCGGATGGCGGCCATGGATGTTCCGCCCGAGGCGAACCGGCCTCGCATCCGCCAGCTCTTGGAACACGGCGAGGCACTGGGCTGGTGGCACGGGGAGGAAGAGTGCGTCACCGGCGCCCGGGAGTCTGGTGCACGAGGATGAGGGTCGCCCGCCGAGGGTTTCGTCTGGATCATGCAGGTCTCGCGGGGCCATGTGCCCGAACAAGAGGCCTACGCACCTGAACCACCCCGAAAACCAGGCCGATCCTCCGGCAGGCAGCTGATCGAGGCCCCGCCCACGTTCGGACACCGCTCCGGGCACACCCCACCAACGCCGAGATCCCGCCCAGCCTCTCGGCTGAACGGGATCTCGTGACGTTCACGAGAGCTACTCGCGAACTGTCGTCTGTGGACCTGTGGGGATTTGAACCCCAGACCCCCTCGATGCGAACGAGGTGCGCTACCAGACTGCGCCACAGGCCCTTGCGACGAGTGAAACTCTAGCACCCTCCAGGGGGTGCTTGGAAATCCGTTCCCCCCTGGTCAGGGGTGTCGGGGTTCCGGGGGCGTTCCGGCCCGGGCGCTCCCGGGTGCCGGTCGGGCCGGAGGGCCGTTCCGCTGCCGTCATTCGTTGGCGGCACGCGGTCGGTCCTCCTCGTCGTCGTACTGGTCGAAGAGCGGGGTGCGGCCCCGGTCGCGGGTGCGACGGGCGTCGGGCCGGCGGCGGGGGGCCTGGTCCACGTCGGGGACGGCCGGGTCCGGAGTCGTGGGCTCGGCGGTGCTGGAGCGGGCGGCGCTCCAGGTCTCCGGGTCGTTCACCTCGACACCGCCGGAGGCGCGCGGGGCGACCGGGGCGGTGACGTAGGTGGGCAGCGGTACGGGGACGGGCTCCCAGCTATCGCCCTGGACCCGGCCGCGTTCGCGCTGCTGGTCCACCCACTCCGCGTGGTCCGTCTGCTCGACGAGCGCCCGGCGGCCGGCCTCCTGCGGGGAGACGGCCGGCACGGGGGCCGGGTCCGCCGGGTGGTGTGCTTCGGGTTCCCCGTCGGGCTCGACCGCGGGTGCCGCCGGCTGCTGGTGGCGGCGCGGGCGGTTCTCGCGCAGGCGCTGGGCCGCGTCCTCGGCCCGCCGGCGGTCCATGGTGAAGGCGAACCGCCTCCGCTCCTGGGCGCGCAGGTGCACGATGTAGGCGCTGAGCATCAACGCCGGTGCGGCGGGGGCCCACAGGAAGCCGAGACCGCCGACCGCCGCGACGATCGCGCCCGCGGTGAAGACGAGGAAGAGGACGCTGGTGGTGCGCCGACGACGGGCCAGCACCTGGGAGCGCTGGGCGCGACGGACGCGTTCGGCGTCCTCGGCCCCGCCCCGGGCGCGCGGCGCGGACGGCGCGACGCGCTGCTCGGGAGGCCGCCCGGCGGACGGGCGCTGCGCCGCCTGACGGTCCCGCGGGTCGCTCCGCTCGTGCGCGGAGTGCGCCGACTGTACGGAGTGGCCCGAGTGGGCGGGGTGCGCCGGGTGCTCCACCGCCGGACGTCCGGACGGCCGCCCGGAAGCGTGCGCCGGATCGAGGATCCTGGCTTCGGTGTGTGCCCCGGGCGCGGCGAAGGCCCGGACGTCGACGGACTCCATTCGGTCCGTCTCGGCGTCCGGGTCGACGACCGGTTCCGCCCCCTCGGCGTCGCGTTCCCGCAACTCCTTGGCGTAACGACGCTCCATCGCCGCCCGTCCGGACAGCAGCCGGATGGCGGTGCTGAAGCGTTCCGTCGGACGCGCTTCGTTGAGTTCGTCCTGCCTTCGGAGCCACATCGGCACCAAGTAGGCGGCCCAGGCCCCGACGATGACTGCGTAGATGAGGCCGCTGCTGCTCACGCTCACACCGTAGAGGGGTTTGCACGGCGGCATCCGCCAATTGCCACGGTGTGTCGCACGATCAGGGTGATATCACGGGCCTTTTTTGTGATTGTTCAGACCAACGAGTGACGCTGCCGGTGCTTAATGCGACGACAGGGCGTTCATTTCGAACACGCATTTGATTTATTCGGCCGACCGGTACTCCCCCGGCCTCGACCCCGGCCTCGACCGGTGCCAGCGGCGGAGCATCCCGTCGGCCGCCTCCTCCGACGTGAGCGCGTAGATGAGGTGGTCCCGCCAGGCGCCGTCGATGTGGAGATAGCGAGGCCGCAGCCCTTCCTCACGGAATCCGAGTTTCTCCACGACCCGGCGGCTGGGCCGGTTCTCGGGGCGAATGCAGATCTCGATGCGGTGCAGACCTACCCGGCGGAAACAATGGTCGGCGGCGAGCGCCACGGCGGTGGGCATGACACCGCGACCGGCGACTTCCCGGTCGACCCAGTAGCCGATGTGGGCCGAGCACATCGAGCCCCAGGTAATGCCCGCGACGGTCAACTGGCCCACCAGACGGCCCTCGTACTCGATCGCGAACGGCAGCATCCGGCCGGCTCTCGCCTCGGACCGCAGGTGCCGGACCATCTGCCGGTACGTGGGCCTGCGGATGACCGGGCCCCCGGGGACGGGCGGCGGGACGGTGGCCTCCCAGGGGCGGAGCCAGTCGCGGTTGCGTCGGTTGACCTCCCGCCAGACGTTCTGGTCCCGCAGGCGTATCGGCCGCAGCGTGACCTCGCCGTCCTTCAGGAGCACCGGCCAGAGGTGGGCGTTCAGGACGGGCTCCCGGGCAGTGGGTGGTCGCCGCCGCGCAGCTGGTCGACGGCGTGCGTCACGATCCGGCCGAGGACGGTGAGCCCGTCGCGCACCCCCCCGGTCGAACCGGGCAGATTGACGATCAGCGTGCGCCCGGCGACCCCGGCGAGCCCCCGGGAGAGCGCGGCGGCCGGTACGGCGGCGCGGTTCTCGGCGCGGATCGCCTCCGGGATGCCGGGCACCTCGTGGTCCAGCACCCTGCGGGTCATCTCGGGGGTGAGGTCGGTGGGCGAGATGCCGGTACCGCCGGTGGTCAGGATGACGTCGTATCCGGTGGCGATCCCGGCGCGCAGCGACAGCTCGACCGGCTCGCCGTCCGGCACGACCAGCGGTCCGTCCGTGGCGAACCCGAGGCCGGTGAGCCCCTCCACGAGGATCGGGCCGCCCTTGTCGGGGTAGACGCCGGCGGCGGCGCGGTTGGAGGCGGTGATGACGAGCGCGGTGTACGGGGCGGGGCCGGTGCCCCCGGAACGCGCTTCGGCCGACCCGCCGGAAGCCGGGGAACCTGAAGCCGGGCCGCCGGAAGCCGGAAGGCCTGAAGCCGGACCTTCCGAGGCCGAGGAGCCGTTGGCCGGGGAGCCGGAGGCGCTCACGCGTCCGCTCCCGGCCGTGCCGGGCGTACCCAGTCTCCGGACTTGCCGCCGGACTTGGTCTCGACCCGTACGTCGGTGATGACCGCGGCCTTGTCAACCGCCTTCACCATGTCGATCACGGTGAGCGCGGCGACCGAGACCGCCGTCAGCGCCTCCATCTCGACGCCGGTGCGGTCCGTGGTCTTCACCGTGGCGGTGATCTCGACCGCGTCGTCGGCCACGCTCAGGTCGACCTCGACGCCGGAGACGGCGAGCGGGTGGCAGAGCGGGATGAGGTCGGGGGTGCGCTTGGCCCCCATGATCCCGGCGATACGGGCGGTGGCGAGGGCGTCGCCCTTGGGGACTCCCTCGCCCCGCAACAGCTCGATCACCCGGGGCGAGACGAGCACCCGGCCGCTGGCCCGGGCGACACGCGCCGTGACGTCCTTGGCCGAGACGTCGACCATGCGGGCCGCGCCCGCCTCGTCGATGTGCGTCAGCCTGTTCTGCGTACTCAACTCACTCCGCCTAGCGGTAAGGCGCCGTTCGCCCGCTCAGCACCGGAGTGCGGGCCGGGGGCCCGGGGTACGTCCCCCGGTGAGGCAGCGGCAGACACCGTACCGCCACCGTGGCCGTCTCAGCGGAGCAGGACCACTTCGGTCTCCGTGCCGGGCTCCACGGAGGTGACGTCCTCGGGCACCACGATCAGCGCGTCCGCCCGTGCCAGCGCGGCGATCAGGTGCGAGCCGGAGCCGCCCACCGGGACGACGGTGCCCGACACCTCGTCGTACGAGCCGCGCAGGAACTGCCGTTTGCCGGCCGGGGAGGAGAGCGCCTCGGAGGTGGTGAGGGCGGCTCGGACGGTGGGCCGGTGCACCTCTTCGAGGCCCATCAGCCGGCGGATCGCGGGGCGGACGAAGAGTTCGAAGGAGACGTAGGCGGAGACGGGGTTGCCCGGGAGTGCCATCAGCGGGATGTGCTCGGCGCCGATGGAGCCGAAGCCCTGTGGTTTGCCGGGCTGCATGGCGAGGGTGCGGAAGTCGATGCCGCTGCCGGGCTCGTCCTCGTCGCCGACCGAGGAGAGAGCCTCCTTGACGACGTCGTACGCGCCGACGCTGACACCGCCCGTGGTGACCACCAGGTCGGCCCGGATGAGCTGGTCCTCGATGGTGGCGCGGAGCGTCTCGGCGTCGTCGGTGACCGCGCCGACGCGGTAGGAGAGGGCGCCGGCGTCGCGGGCGGCGGCGGTGAGCGCGTAGCTGTTGGAGTCGTAGATCTGGCCGCCCGCCAGCTCTTCGCCGGGCTGGACGAGTTCGCTGCCGGTGGAGACGACGACCACCCGGGGACGGGGTCGGACCTTGACGGTGGCGCGGCCGATCGCGGCGAGCAGGCCGACCTGCGGCGGGCCGACGACCGATCCGGCCGCGAGGGCCAGGTCGCCGGGCTTCACGTCGCTGCCGGAGGCCCGGACGTGGGCTCCGGCCGTGGCGGCCCGGTACACCCGGACCTCGCCGCTCGCGCCCTCCGGGGCGTCCCGGTGGGCGCGCATGGTGGTGGCGGGGCCCTCGCCCGTACCGCCGTCCGTCCACTCGACGGGGACGACGGCCTCGGCGCCCTTGGGCAGCGGGGCCCCGGTCATGATCCGGGCGGCCTGGCCGGGGCCGACCACCCCGCCGCCGGGGAGCCCGTCGTTGCCGGCCGCCACGTCGCCGAGGACGGTGAGCACCGAGGGGAACTCCTCGCTCGCCCCGGTGACGTCGGCGACCCGGACCGCGTAGCCGTCCATGGAGCTGTTGTCGAAGGGGGGCAGCGCGATCCGCACCACGACGTCCTCGACCAGTACACACCCCTGGGCGTCGGCCAGTTGCAGCTCGATGGGTTCGAGCGGTTTCACCGCGTCCAGGATGTCGGCCAGGTGGTCGTCGACCGACCAGATCGTGCTGCTCAAGGACTTACATCTCCTCGGTGACGTAACGGCGGAGCCAGGTGCGAAAGTCCGGGCCGAGGTCCTCGCGTTCGCAGGCGAGCCGGACGATGGCCCGGAGGTAGTCGCCCCGGTCGCCGGTGTCGTAGCGGCGGCCCTTGAAGACGACGCCGTGCACCGGCCCGCCGATCTTCTCGTCGGCCGCGAGCAGTTGGAGGGCGTCGGTCAGCTGGATCTCGCCGCCCCGGCCGGGCTCGGTCCGTCGGAGTATGCCGAAGACGGCGGGGTCGAGCACGTACCGGCCGATGATGGCGAGGTTGCTGGGCGCTTCGGCCGGGTCGGGCTTCTCCACCAGGCCGGTGATGCGGACGACGCCGTCCTCGGCGGTGTCCTCCACCGCGGCGCAGCCGTACAGGTGGATCTGCGACGGGTCGACCTCCATCAGCGCGATGACGCTGCCGCCCTCGCGCTCCTGGACCTCCACCATCCGCGCCAGCAGGGCGTCGCGCGGGTCGATCAGGTCGTCGCCGAGGAGGACCGCGAACGGCTGGTCACCGACGTGCGGGGCGGCGCACAGTACGGCGTGGCCGAGACCGCGGGGGTCGCCCTGGCGGACGTAGTGCATGGTGGCGAGGTCGCTGGACTGCTGTACCTTCTGGAGCCGTTCGGCGTCCCCCTTGCGGGTCAGCGCGGATTCCAGCTCGTAGTTACGGTCGAAGTGGTCTTCCAGCGGACGCTTGTTGCGTCCGGTGATCATCAGTACGTCGGAGAGGCCGGCGGCGACGGCTTCTTCGACGACGTACTGGATGGCCGGCTTGTCGACGACGGGCAGCATCTCCTTGGGAGTGGCCTTCGTAGCCGGCAGGAAGCGGGTACCGAGACCTGCGGCCGGAATGACGGCCTTGCTGATCCTGGGTGTCGACTCGTTCATGCGCAGAACCATAACGGCTGAGCAGGAACGGAAGCAGACCATCCGGTTAACTTTGTGCGCCTATGCGGCCTTATGAGAAAAGTGTGAGCTTGCTGTGCCCCGTGATCCCGTCGGCGAAGAGGCCGAAGCCCTGGCCGGAGTCCCTGCCGGCACCCCGGTCCTGAAGGCGTCCCTGCGGCGCGAGCTGCTCGCCGCGCGTGCGACGCTGACCCCGGAACAACTGACGGACTCCGCCGACGCGCTGGCCCGTACCGCACTCACCCTGCCCGAACTCTCCGGCGCCCGGACCGTCGCCGCCTACGTCTCGGTGGGACGCGAACCGGGGACCCGCGCACTGCTCGACGCGCTGCGCGCCCGGGGCGTACGCGTCCTGCTGCCGGTGCTGCTCCCCGACAACGACCTGGACTGGGCGGTGTACGAGAGCCCGGACCGGCTGCTGAAGGCGGGGCGCGGGCTGCTCGAACCCGGCGGCCCCCGGCTCGGCCCGGCGGCCGTCCTCGACGCCGGCGCGGTGCTGCTGCCCGGCCTCGCCGCCGACACCCGCGGCATGCGGCTCGGCCGGGGCGGCGGCAGTTACGACCGGGTGCTGGCCCGGCTCACCGCGGCGGGGGCGCACCCGGCGCTGGTGGTGCTGCTCTACGGACACGAGGTGGTCGCGCGGGTTCCGGCGGAACCGCACGACCACCCCGTGGACGCCGTCGTCACTCCGGCCGGAACGCGCCGCTTCGGCCGGTGACCGGCCTCCGCGCGCTCCGGCGCCCGGTCAGCCGGTGGCCGCCGCGGGCTTGAGGGTCAGCGTGTCGACCGTCGAGGCGTCGACCGCGTCGGCACCGAACGACCAGTCGAGCAGTTCGCCGTTGACCCACTTGTCGGTCTGGTCGGTGTAGTGCGCGCTGAACGCGTGCCCGGAGGCGCCGGTGAGGTTGATCCACCGGGACTTGTCCCAGTCGCCGACGTTCAGCACCATCCGCATCGACGGCACCCAGATGACGTCGTAGCCGCCGGCCGCGTTCCAGCCGGTGGCGTCGACCGCCGCCTCGCCGCCGCCGAGGTTCCACGGACCGCGGTTCAGGGCCTTCTGGAGCAGGCCCGGACCGGAGGTGCCGAGGGTCTGGTTCTTCAGCGTCAGCTGGTGCAGCCGGCCCCAGCTCCAGGTGGAGATGTCCTTGCCGAGCTTGGCGGTCAGCTCCCAGCGGGCGTCGTCCATGGCGCGGGCGAACAGCTGGTCGCGGTTGTCGATGGCGGTCTCGCGGCCCTGGGCCGGCACCTTCCACCAGGCGTTGTCCTCGTCGTCCAGAATCTTGGCGACGACCTCGTTCCAGCGGTCGCCGCCGTCCGGCTGCGCCGAGTCCGCGTCGCGCTGGCCGCATTCGCGGACCAGCTTGTTCTGCTCGTCGACGGGGCCGGTGGCGTCGGCGCGGGTGACGTAGATGCAGTCCCCCTTGACGCGCATCTCCTTGGGCAGCTTGTCGCCGAAGGCGAGCATCAGGATGTTGCGCCAGACGCCGTTGAAGTACGCGGCGGCGGCCGAGTCGGAGTCCTGGGTGTAGTCCCAGCCCTCCAGCAGCTTCTGCGCCTCGCGGACGTCCTTGTCGGCGATGTTGATGCTCAGCAGCTTGGGCACCAGCAGCGCGGCGATCTCGCTGGTGTTGTCCATCTGCATCTTCTGCATGTCGTCGGTCGAGATCTTCTCGCCGCCCTTGATCTTCGACGCGATGAGGTCGTTGATGCGCTGGCTGCGGGTGCCGTAGCCCCAGTCCTTGGTGAGGAGCTCGGGGTACGTGTCGTCGACGACCGCCTGGTTCGCGGTGACGATGTAGCCGCGGTCCGGGTTGTATTCGTAGGGCAGCTCGCTGAAGGGGATCGGGTCCTTCTTCCAGCCGTACTTCGAGGACCAGCCGGGCATCGGCATGGTGCCGTCGCCGGACTTGCGGACCGGGATCCAGCCGGGTGCCTGGTAGCCGATGTTGCCCTTGGTGTCGGCGTAGACGAGGTTCTGCGAGGGGACCTCGAAGTCCTTGGCGGCATCGCGGAAGGACGCGAAGTCGTCGGCGCGGTCCAGTTCGAAGACGGCGTCCATGGAGTGGCCGGGCTGGAGGGCGGTCCACTTCAGCGAGACGGCGTACCCGGAGGCGCGGTCGGGGGCGGCGCCGTCGACGGGGGCCTTCTGGCCGACCTTCTCCAGCTCGCCGCTGCGGTCCGAGACGACGGGGCCGTTGTTGGTCTCGCGGACGGTGATTTTCCGGCTCTTTCCACCGGCGACCTTGATGGTCTCCTCACGGGTGGTGAAGGGGACCGTCTTTCCGTCGTAGAGGTAGCCGTCGGTGGAGACCTTCTCCAGGAAGAGGTCGGTCACGTCGGCGCCGAGGTTGGTGAGCCCCCAGGCCACGTCCTGGTTGTGACCGATGATCACACCGGGCATGCCCGAGAAGGTGTAGCCGGCGGTGTCGTACTGGCACTTCGCCGAGACCTCCCGGCAGTGCAGCCCCATCTGGTACCAGAGCGAGGGCAGCATCGGCGCCAGGTGCGGGTCGTTGGCCAGCAGCGGCTTGCCGGTGGTGGTGTGGGAGCCGGAGACGACCCAGGAGTTCGACCCGATGCCGTTGCCGTTCGGGCCGAGCAACGCCGGGATCTCGTCCAGGGTGTCGGAGAGCGCGCCGAGCTGGGTGTTGAGCCCCTCGGTGGCGCCGGCGACGGTGTCCCCGTCCACGGTGGTGTCGGTCGCCTCGGCGTCCGGGTCGAACTCCCCGGTGACGGAGGAGACCGCGCCCTCGCCGACGATCGTCTCGTGCTTGTCGTACGGGTACTCGGGGTACAGGTCCGCGATCTGCTTCGCCGAGAGCCTGCTGGTCATCAGCGAGCGGTCGATCTCGTCCTGCATGTTGCCGCGCAGGTCCCAGGCCATCGCCTTCAGCCACGCGACCGAGTCGACCGGGGTCCACTCGGTGGGCTTGTAGTCGTTGGTCAGGTTGAGCGCCGCGTACTCGACGGAGATGTCCTTCCCGTCCTTGCCCTTCAGATACGCGTTGACGCCGTCCGCGTACGCCTGGAGGTTCTTCTTGGTGTCGGCGCTGAGGACCTTGTCGTACTCCTCCTGCGCGACCTTCCGCCAGCCGAGCGTGCGCAGGAACGAGTCGGTCTCCACCTGGCTGGATCCGAACATCTCGGAGAGCCGCCCGGCCGTCATGTGACGGCGGACGTCCATCTCGTAGAAGCGGTCCTGCGCCTGGACGAAGCCCTGGGCGCGGAAGAGGTCGGCGTCGGTGTCCGCGTAGATCTGCGGGATGCCGTAGTCGTCGCGCTTGACCTCGACGTCTCCGGCCAGCCCCGGGACCTCGATCGATCCGGTGGTCTGCGGGTACGAGGCCCGGACCGTGGCGACGGACCAGTACGCGCCGTACCCGACACCCGCGACCAGCGCCAGGACCAGGACGATCACGATGAGGCGGGCGCGTCGCCCCTTCTTCCTGCCGGATTTCCTCGCAGCGGAAGGACCGGCAGAGACGGTTGTGTTGGCGGGCATCGCTGTCCTTCGCGGGGCAGGGTGGTCCTGGGAGTGCAAGGGCAACCATAGGCGCAGCGCCGATCCGACTCGGACGCGGTGGGGGGCTGCAGGCATCCGCACACAGGTCGTACACATAATCGAAGGCGTCAAGAAAGCGTTAAAGATTAGGTAAGGTAACGAAGTACCTACCCGCCGGGAACCTGCCCGGCGGCGTACACGGGGAAGGAAGCGCGCCCTGTCTGTCCACACGCTCAACGAACTCCTGCTGGTCTCCTCGCTCGTGCTGCTGGTCGCGGTGGCGGCGGTCCGGGTCTCGTCCCGCAGCGGGCTTCCCAGCCTGCTCCTGTACCTCGGCATCGGCATCGCGCTCGGACAGGACGGCATCTTCGACGTCCAGTTCGACAACGCGGAACTCACCCAGGTCATCGGCTACGCCGCCCTGGTCGTGATCCTCGCCGAGGGCGGACTGGGCACGAAGTGGAAAGAGGTCAGACCGGCGCTGCCGGCGGCGGCCGTGCTCTCCACCGTGGGCGTGGGCATCAGCGTGGGCGTCACCGCGGCAGGGGCGCACTACCTCGTCGGGCTGGAGTGGAAGCAGGCGCTCATCATCGGCGCGGTGGTCTCCTCGACGGACGCGGCGGCCGTCTTCTCGGTACTCCGCAAGGTGCCGCTGCCCTCCCGGATCACCGGTGTGCTGGAGGCCGAGTCCGGCTTCAACGACGCCCCGGTGGTCATCCTCGTCCTCGCGTTCTCCACCGTCGGCCCGGTCGAGCACTGGTACGTCCTGATCGGCGAGATAGCGCTGGAACTCGCCATCGGCGCCGCCATCGGCCTCGCCGCCGGCTGGCTCGGCGCCTACGCGCTCCGCCATGTCGCGCTGCCCGCCTCCGGCCTCTACCCGATCGCCGTGATGGCCATCGCGGTCACCGCGTACGCCGAGGGCGCCATCGCGCACGGCAGCGGGTTCCTCGCCGTCTACCTGGCCGCCATGGTGCTCGGCAACTCCAAGCTGCCGCACTGGCCCGCCACCCGGGGCTTCGCCGACGGGCTCGGCTGGCTCGCCCAGATCGGCATGTTCGTCCTGCTCGGCCTGCTCGTCACCCCGCACGACCTGCTCGACGACTTCTGGCCCGCGGTGGTCGTGGGCCTGGTGCTCACCGTGGTGGCCCGGCCCCTCTCGGTCTTCCTGAGCCTGGCGCCCTTCCGGCTGCCCAAACGCGAGAAGACCCTGATGTCCTGGGCGGGGCTGCGCGGCGCCGTCCCCATCATCCTCGCCACCATCCCGATGGTGGCCGGCATCGACGGCTCCACCCGCGTCTTCAACATCGTCTTCGTGCTGGTCATCGTCTACACGCTGATCCAGGGCCCGACGCTGCCCTGGCTCGCCAAGGCGCTGAAGATCGCCGAGGACCCGTCCGAAGCGGCCGACCTGGGGATCGAGTCCGCGCCCCTGGAGCGTTTGCGCGGACACCTGCTCTCCGTCGCGATCCCGGCGAAGTCGCGGATGCACGGTGTGGAGGTGGGCGAGCTGCGCCTCCCGGCCGGCTCGGCCGTCACGCTGGTGGTCCGCGACGGTACGAGCTTCGTACCCGCCCCCGCGACCGTGCTGCGGCGCGGCGACGAGCTCCTGGTGGTCTCCACCGACCCGGTACGCGACGCGACCGAGGCCCGGCTGCGGGCGGTCGGCGAGGGCGGCAAGCTGGCCGGCTGGCTGAACACGGGGCAGCACGCGGCAGGCGTGGTGGACGGCGACGCCGTGGCCAGGCTGGCCCGGGCCACCCACCTGGACCGGATCGCCCACACCATGCAGCGGCTCAGCGGCGCGGCGGACGGGCCCGAGCCCGCGCCGAAGGCGCGACGCGGCAGCGCGGCGGCGGCCCGCGCCGCGGGGGCCGCCCGCGCGGCGGACACCCCGGGGCGGGCGGAGGCGGACCGGCGCGGGACGGGCCGCTCGGAGACGGGCGGGCGCCGGGGGAAGAGCCCGCGCATGGAGAAGTCCGGCCGGCCGGAAGCCCAGAACCGCCCGGAGCGCCACGGGGACGGTGGCCTGCCGGGGGCGGGCGACCGCTCGGAGGGACCGACCGCGCGCCGCTGACCGGGCGCGAGGTGCCCGGGCGCGAGGTGCCCGGTCCCGTGCGGAGCCGTATACGGCAGGGGTGCGGGCCGACGCGGGCCGCTCGCCCCGGTGCGCGCGCCCTGGGCGCCCGTACCGCGCGTACGTACCGGGTACGCCGCCCGCGACCCCGTACCGCCGCGACTTCCGGCTGTAACATGAGGTCGATCTGATCGACCAACTCTGTCTGATGCAGAGCTGGCGCGACCGTATGGCGGTCGTGGCGTCGCTCCTCCGCACCCCTTGAGCGGGACGCCCGGCATCTACCGCAGTTCCGCGCGAAGAGGACAGCTCTCGGCAGCCCCCGTACGCCTCGACGGCGTCACGGGCGCGGTGCCACCAGGCGGCAGAAAGGCACGGCCGTGGCGTCCACGGTCCCCGTCCGCCCCGGATACGGGCAACTGCTGCGCACCCCCGGTGCGTGGACCTTCCTGCTCCCGGGCTTCGCCGCCCGGCAGCCCTTCGCGATGCTGACCATCGGCATCGTCCTGCTCGTCCAGCACACCACCGGCTCCTACGGCAGCGCGGGCGCCGTCGCGGCGGTCTCCGGCGTCTCGATGGCCCTGTTCGCGCCGCAGAGCGGCCGACTGGCTGACCGGTTCGGGCAGCGGACCGTGCTGCTGCCCGGCGTACTGACGCACTCGGTGTCGGTGGGGGCGCTGACGGCGCTCGCGCTGGCGCACGCGCCCCTGTGGGCGCTCTTCGCCGCCGCCGTGCCGACCGGTGCCTCGATCCCGCAGATCGGCCCCATGGTGCGCGCCCGCTGGGCGGCACTGCTCGGGGCCGCACCCGGCCGCCCGGCCTCCCCGCTGATGGCGACGGCCGCCGCGTTCGAATCGGTGACGGACGAGTTCACCTTCGTCCTGGGGCCCGTACTCACCACCGCCCTCTGCACCGGGGTGCACCCGGCGGCCGGGCTGGTGACCGAGGCGGGGCTGACCCTGCTCGGCGGGGCGCTCTTCGCGGCGCGGCGCTCCACCGAGCCCGCCACGCACTCCCCCACCGCGGACTCCGCGCCCCGCACCTCCGCCCTCGCGGTCCCCGGTGTCCGGGTGCTCGCGGTCACCTTCCTGGGCATCGGCGCGGTCTTCGGCGGCATGCAGGTCTCGCTGACCGCGTTCGCCGAGGAGATCGGCCACCCCGGGGTGAACGGCCTGCTCTACGGGGTCTTCGCCTCCGGCAACATGCTGGCCGGGATCGTCTGCGGCGCCGTCGCCTGGAAGCGCGGCCCCCGCCGCAGGCTGATCGTCGGGTACGCCGCCCTGACCCTGACCGCATCCGCGCTCTGGGCGGTGCACTCCGCGCCGCTGATGGCAGGGCTCGGCTTCCTGGTCGGGCTCTCCATCGCGCCCGCGCTGATCAGTGGGTACACCCTGGTCGACGCGCTGGTCCCGGCCACCGCGCGGACCGAGGCGTTCACCTGGCTGACCGGCGCGGTGGCCCTGGGACAGGCCGGGGCCGTCACGGTGGCCGGCCGGCTGGCCGACGAAAGGGGCGCGAGCAGCGGATTCGTGGTGCCGCTGGTGGCCACGGTGCTCGCACTGGCGACCCTGCTGGCCCTGCGTTCTCGGCTGCTTCCGGCCTCTTCCGGGCGGGCCGTGGCACGTGGGATCGGTCACCGGAAGCCAGTCACGGTGGACTGATTCCACGGAATACGTCAGTATGGAACGTCGTTAGCACTCACTGAGTGAGAGTGCCAGGAGGAGCAAGTGCCGACCTATCAGTACCAGTGCACCGAATGTGGCGAAGGCCTTGAGGCGGTGCAGAAGTTCACCGATGACGCCTTGACCGTGTGCCCGAACTGCAATGGACGCCTCAAGAAGGTGTTCTCCGCGGTCGGCATCGTCTTCAAGGGTTCCGGTTTCTACCGGAACGACAGCCGTGGATCGTCGTCGAGCAGCACGCCTGCTTCGTCGTCCACGAAGTCGTCCGACTCCGCGAAGTCGTCTTCCTCGTCGAGCTCCTCGGGCTCCGACTCGGGCTCGTCCTCGGCTTCGACCGCGTCGGCCTCGTCGTCCGGTTCGTCGTCCGCCTCGACCTCGTCGAGCGGCTCGGCCGCCTGAGCCTGGCAGCACGCAGCACGCAGCGCCACCGCCTCACCGCGTACACACCGCTTCACCGGGACTCCGCCGATCACCTCGGCGGAGTCTTCGTGCTGTCCCCCGCGGCGGGACAGCCCTTAGCCTGACCCGCATGGTGAACGCAGGCACGATCACGGACGCGGGTACGCGCAGGGCCGGGGGGACGGCATGAGCGCTGGTACGGGTACGGGTACGGGTACGGGCGGGGATACGGCCGAAGCGGCGGTCGCGGGCGAGGCCCCGGGGCTCCGCGCGGAGATCGGTGTCATCGGGGGCTCGGGCTTCTACTCCTTCCTGGACGACGTCACCGAGGTCCGGGTGGAGACGCCGTACGGGGACCCCAGCGACTCCCTCTTCCTCGGCGAGATCGCCGGACGCCCGGTCGCCTTCCTGCCCCGGCACGGGCGCGGCCACCACCTTCCGCCGCACCGCATCAACTACCGCGCCAACCTGTGGGCACTGCGTTCCGTCGGCGTGAGCCAGGTGCTCGGCCCGTGCGCGGTCGGCGGGCTGCGGCCCGAGTACGGACCGGGCACGCTGCTCGTACCGGACCAGCTGGTCGACCGCACCAAGGCCCGCACCCAGACCTACTACGACGGCGAACCGCTGCCCGACGGCACGGTGCCGAACGTCGTGCACCTCGGATTCGCCGACCCCTACTGCCCCAGGGGGCGTGCCGCCGCGCTCGCGGCGGCACGCGGACGGGACTGGGACGCGGTCGACGGCGGGACGCTCGTGGTGGTCGAGGGCCCGCGCTTCTCGACCCGCGCCGAATCGCGCTGGCACGCGGCGATGGGCTGGTCGGTGGTGGGGATGACCGGCCACCCCGAGGCCGTGCTCGCCCGCGAACTGGGCCTCTGCTACTCCACGATGACCCTGGTCACGGACCTGGACGCGGGGGCCGAGGCGGGCGAAGGGGTCTCCCACGAGGAGGTGCTCCACGTGTTCGCGGAGAACGTCGACCGGCTGCGTTCGGTGCTCTTCGACACGGTGGCGCAGCTGCCTTCCGGGGAGAACCGCGACTGCGTGTGCTCCCGCGCGCTGGACGGCCTCGACACGGGGATCACGCTGCCGTAGAGGCTCGGGTCGTGGTGGTTTCACCCCTGCGGGTGGCGGAGTTGTCCACAATCGGTGGACCGTCCACAGGCCCCGGCGGGATCGCTGCGCACGGGGGATCGTGAGGGGGTCCGACCGGGGCATCCGGCGGACTTCCGCACGCAGATCCAGGTGACACCATGTTCCCGAACACCACGACGTTCCCGAAGACCACGACGTTCCCGGACACCACGACGTTCCCGGACACCACGACGTTCCCGGACACCACGAGCCGGCCGTCCTCCGCTCTTTCGGCGGCCGGGCATCCCGGCCTCCCCGTCTCCCCCGGCGCACCCTCGCGGACAGGCCCCGCCCGGACCGCTCCGGGGTGGGCGCGCCCTGACGGGACCGCCCGGCTTCCGACGCCCGTACCGCCCTTGTGCCGAGTCCCCGACTTCGCCCCACTGCGGGTGCGGGGCGGCGGTGGGGCGTTGCGTTTACGGCGCGCGCTGTACGGCCGGCACCGCGCGCTGGCGGCCGGTTTCGCGCTGGCCGCCGCCGCGCTCGCCGCCTCGGGCCTCGGGGCGACGGAGGGCAGTGCGGCGGGCGTACCAGCACCGGAGCGCCCACGCTCCCCGGTGCGCCTGGTGTCCGCCCCGGTACGGATCGCGGACGCGGCGACGGTGCGGCTGCTGCGCCCCGGCGACCGGGTGGACGTGATCTCCGCCCCGGCCGGGGGCGACGCGAAGGTGGTGGCGCACGACGTACGGGTCCGCCGTGTCCCGGGCTCGGCCGCCGGGGGCCCGGCGGAGCGGCCGGATCGGGCGCTCGCCGACTGGCCGGTGTCCCCGGGAGCGGGAGATCCGGACGGGGGTGCGCTGGTGATGCTGTCGGTGACCCGCGAGACGGCGGTGGCCCTGGCCGGTGCCCATGCCTCGGGGGAGTTGCTCGTGGCGGTGTCGGATGCGTGAGCGAACCACCACGGCCGTGGTGCGCGCCGGGACTTCACGGCCCGGGACACCGCGGGGCCGGCGGCTCGGACGGCTCGGACTCGGACCGCTCAGATGTGGTGCGGGGGCTTCTCGTCGAGGAAGCGGGCGAGATCGGCGGCGCTGCCACCGGCTGCGGGACGTTCTCCCCAGCCCCGGTCCGTGTCGTCGGACGACTGCTGGTCCAGCGGATCACCGAAGTGCAACTTCGGCCGCGGCTTGGCCTGGTGGGCGTGTTCAGCGTCTTCAGCGTGTTCGGGGGTCCGCGGCTGCGGCTCGCTGGATCCGGGGGCGGGGGCGGTGCTCATGCTTCCAGGGTACGGCTGCGGGAGCACCGGCCCCGCCGGGCCGGTCAGCGGTCCTTCGGGTCCAGCCACCAGAGCCCGAGGACCACCAGGAACGACAGGCAGAGGAAGCCGGCGCCCCACCATGCGGTCCCGGTGTTGCCCTCCATCCACTCGTCGATGATCACCAGCAGGCCCCAGAGCTGGCCGACGACCACGGTCATGGCCAGGACCAGGCGGGCGGTCAGCTTGGCCGACCGCTCGGGCTCCTGATCGGTGCCCGCTCCGGGCCCCGGACCGGTGTGCCGGACCCGGGGGTCGCCGTACCCGCTGGTGGGCCGGATCTGCGGATAGCGCTCCTTGACGGGCCGGTTCAGCTCGGGCCGGGCGCTTCCCGGGTGGTACTCGGGGTACGCCGGGCCCTCGGGCGGCGGCTGTTCCTCGGTCATGCCCGGCCACCCGCCGTTCCCGCGACCGCTCCCCCGGCTACTCCGCCGACCGCTCCCCCAGCTGCTCCGCCGACCGCTCCCCCGCCCGCTTCCGTACTCCGGACGCGGTGCGCGGAGGCCGTTCTGCCGCGGTCCGGCGCCTCGGTGCTGCCGTTCCCGCTGCGGCCCGGTGCTTCGACGCCGTCGGTGGTTCCGGGGCAGTCGAGGCGGCCGGCGAGGCCGGGGTTGGTCTCCCTGAGCTGGCGGCAGACGCCTTCCTCGATGGACTCGCCGGACCGGGTGGTGCCGATCGCCCAGATGCTGCCGTCGGACTCCTCGGTGACGACCACCTTGGGCAGCCCGCGGGGCGGCGGTCCGGCCGTGACCTCGCCGGTGCGCGCGTCGAAGACGCCCTCGTGGCAAGGGCAGTACAGCTCGCCCTCGACGCCCCGGTCCTGCCGCCACAGCACGGCGCAGGCGAGGTGGGTGCAGATCGCGGAGTAGCCGACGAGAGTGCCGTCGTCGAGCCGTACGGCCACCGCGCGGTCCTCCTCGCCGGGGTAGCGGAAGGCGAGGGACTCCCCGGGAAGCAGCCGGGAGGCGATCCTCTTGGGCTGGGCCGGCTTCCCGTCGTCGGTGTCGCCGTGCCGGTGCAGGATGCCGGCGGCCACCCCGATGCCGCCGACGGCCAGTCCGCCGGAGACGGTGGTGACGATGCGGAGGTAGTCGCGGCGGGTGGTGAGGGCGTCGGCGGAGATCCGGTCGTGGAGGGCGTCGCGGGGGTCGTTCCCGGTGGGACGTTCGTTGCCCGGGGGCTGTTCGGTGATGCTCATCGGCGGACGTCCTTACCGTTGATCTCGACGACGGGCAGCCCGCCGGGTACGGGCCACTGGACCTTGTCCGCGGGGACGACCATGGCGACTCCGGTGCGCACCTCGGTCGAGCCGAACACGAAGGTGTCGGCGACCTGGACCCCGGGGCGCTCCGCCTGGAGTTCCTCGACCGTTCCGTAGAAGAGGGCTCCGGTGGGGCAGACGGTGGCGCACATGGGGGCGAGGCCGTAGGCGGTGCGGTCGTAGCAGAGGTTGCACTTCATCTGGAGCTTCGCGCCGAGGTCGATCTTGGGTACACCGAAGGGGCAGGCGTTGACGCAGTTGGCGCAGCCGATGCAGCGGGTGGTGTCGGCCTGCTGCACCACGCCGTCGGCCGTCACGAGGATGGCGTCGGCGGGGCAGACCTCGGCGCACGGGGCGACGGGGTCCTCGCAGTGCATGCAGACGGTGGGGAGGGAGGCGACGGACTGTCCCTCGTCGGTGTAGTCGAGGTGGATCATCGACTTGCCGCGGTGCGAGTCGCATTCGCGGCAGGCGGAGACGCAGGCCTGGCAGCCGATGCAGCGGCCGGGATCGATGAAGATCGTTCTTCCCATCACGGGGCGTCAGCTCCTCTCCGAGGTGCCACGGCCCTGCGGGGACGTGGGGGGCAGCGGGTCGGTCCGGGAGACCTGGGTCTCCGGGTAGGCGACGTGCCCGGGGGCGACGGGCGGCGAGGGCACGGTGTCGAGTTCGGAGGCGTGCTCGATGCGGCAGGCGCACACCTTGTACTCCGGGATCTTCGAACGGGGGTCGAGGGCGTCGATGGTGAGGGCGTTGGCGGCGGTGGGCACCGGCCAGTGGTACGGCAGGAAGACGGTGTCGGGCCGGATCGCCTCGGTGACGAGGGCGGGGAAGACCTCGCTGCCGCGCCGGGTGACGACCCGTACGGGTTCGCCGGTGCGGAAGCCGTGGGAGGGGTGGACCTCCGCCCAGGGGCGGGGCGTCTGCTCCACGAGGGCGCCCAGCCGGCGTGTCTGGTTGCCGGAGAGGAAGTGCGCGACGGTGCGCCCGGTGGTCAGGGACATCGGGAACTCGTCGCTGTACGGGTCCATCGGCAGGTGCCACTCGACGGCCTGGAGGTGGATCCTGCCGTCCTCGTGGTAGGTCCGGCCGTCCTCGAAGAGGCGCGGGGTGCCGGGGTGGTCGGTGGAGGGGCAGGGCCAGGCGATGCCCCCGGTCTCCTCCAGCCGTTCGTAGGTGATGCCGTAGTAGTCGATGACGGTGCCCCGGGAGGCGGTGCGCAGCTCCTCGAAGACCTCGCGGGAGTCGGCGAAGGCGAACTTGTCGCCCGCTCCGAGGCGCCGGGCGAGTTCGCACATCACCCAGGTGTCGGTGCGTACGCCGGGGGGCGGTTCCTGGGCCTTGTTGTGCTTGACGACGCGCGCCTCCGCGTTGGCCATCACGCCGTCGTCCTCGGCCCAGGTGGTGACGGGAAAGACCACGTGGGCGTTGGCCGCGGTCTCGGAGAGGAAGAAGTCGAACTGGGCGTGGAACTCGGTGGCGTCGTACCCCTCCTTGACCACCCGGTAGTTCGGAAGGGAGACGAAGGGGTTGTTGCAGATGCCGATCAGGCCGCGGATCTCGCGGCGTTGCATCTGCCAGACCATCTCCATCATGGAGGTTCCGGCGGTGGGGAGTTCGGACTCCTCGATGCCCCAGATCTCACAGATCTGGCGGCGGTGCTCCTCGTTGAGGATGGAGCGTCCGCCGGGCAGCAGGTCGGCCTTCTGGCCGTGCTCCCGGCCGCCCTGGCCGTTGCCCTGGCCGGTGAGGGTTCCGTATCCGGCGCCGGGTTTGCCGATGTGGCCGGTGGCGGCGCAGAGGTTGATCACGGTGAGGCAGTTCTCGACGCCCTGCGAGTGGTGCTCGATGCCGCGGGCGTGCCAGGCCATGGCCTTGGGGGCGCGGGCGAAGGTCCGGGCGACCTGGAAGATCTGTTCCGCGGGGACGCCGCAGATCTGGGCGGCACGGGAGGGCGGGTACTCCAGTGCCTTGGCCTTCACCTCCTCCCAGCCGGTGGTGTGTTCGGCGAGGTAGGCCTCGTCGGCGAGCCCTTCCTCGACGATCACGCAGAGCAGGGAGTTGAAGAACGCCGAGTCGGTGCCGGGCTTGAGCGCCACGTGGATGTCGGCGGTGCGGGCGACGGCGGTCTCGCGCGGGTCGACGACGATGAGACTGGCGCCGCGGTCCCGGGCTCCCCAGACGTACTGGGTCAGCACCGGGAAGCATTCGCCGACGTTGGATCCTGCGATGAGCAGGCAGTCGGTGAGCAGGATGTCGGAGAAGGGGTTGCCGGCCCGGTCGATGCCGAAGGCGAGTTTGTTGGCCCCGGCCGCGCTGACCATGCAGAGCCGGCCGTTGTAGTCGACGTGCTTGGTCTTGAGCGCGACCCGGGCGAACTTGCCGACCAGGTAGGTCTTCTCGGAGAAGAGGCTCGCCCCGCCGAGGAGGCCGAACGCGTCCTTTCCGTACATCTCCTGGATGCGGCGGATCTCGGAGACGGTGAAGTCGAGCGCCTCGTCCCAGGAGACCTCGGCGAACTCCTCGTCGCGGGAGCGGCGCATCAGCGGGGCGGTGAGCCGGTCGGGGTGGTTGACCTGCTGGTAGGCGTTGATGCCCTTGGGGCAGAGCCGCATCCGGTTGATGTCGTGGTTGCGGGGTTCGACGCCGAAGACCTTGCCGCCGCGGTCGACCCGCAGGTACATCCCGCACTGGACGCCGCAGAAGCAGCAGTGGGTGGGGACGAGCGTCTCGCCGTCCTGGTCGGCGTGCCACTGGTCGGCGGGGATGCCTCCGGCGTCGCGGAACGCGCGGGTGCCGGGCGGGGCGAGGGAGGGGTCGAGGGGAACGGCGGCGCGGGGGGAGGACGGGGCGGGCGAGGCGCCCCCGCCGTGGTCGGCTGCGCGCGGGTCCGCGGTCACTTGAAGCCCTTCTTCACATGGGTGAGGTAGGCGCTGCCGCGCAGCACCCGCTTGCAGCGCGGGCAGTACTCGGCCCACTCGTCGAAGTCGAGCCGCAGGTCGCGCATGGTGCCGCGGAGGTTCTCGACGTAGGGCTCGGTGTCGATGGGCTGTCCGCAGCGCCGGCAGGCGAAGACCTCGTCGTCCTGGCGGGCGGTGTACTTGAACAGCTGCATGCCGACGGCGGCCGGGCGCTGGACGATGTGGAAGAACTTCCCGAACGGGATGTAGATGAGCGTGAAGACCACGGCGACCATGTGGAGGACGGCGAGGAATTCGTAGCCTCCGCCGTGCAGGAAGATCGACGAGAAGGTGAGCAGCAGCCCGGTGACGGAGATGACGATCAGCGCGATCAGCGGGATCAGGTCGTAGCCGAAGCGCTGTCCGGTGCTTGCCCCGCGGTCCTTCATCCGGCGCCAGAGGAAATACGAGGCGCCCGGGATGACGAGGACGGCCGCGAGGTCGAGGCCGTGGAACATCACCCAGCCGATGAAGCTCAGCGAGTCGAAGCCGAGGATCTTGAAGCCCCAGATCCGCATCTCGTACCCGGGGCCCGAGCCGGACCCCGAGGTGAAGGTGAACCAGCCCCAGGTCAGCGGGAAGGTGATCAGCGCGGCCAGGACGCAGCCCCAGAAGATCAGCTGGTGGGCGGCCCATCGGGCGTGCGAACGGGCGCCGAGGAACTTCTGGAAGCCGAGGTAGGTGGCGATCATCTTCGGCAGGGCGGTGGGGGCCTGGCGGAAGTTCTCGGCCGAGAAGAGGCTGCGCCAGCCCTGCTTGAAGAGGCGCGCGGCGCCGGGGGCGGAGATCCAGACCGTGTAGCGGTAGGCGACGCCGAAGGCCAGGAAGACGCCGGCGACGGCATAGGGGAGCAGTGCGGAGTCGAAGTTCCGCAGCAGCCGGCTGCCGAGGACGATCGCGAGGATCAGCAGGCCCGAGACGGCCGCGCCGACCATGGCCGCCCGCGCGTCGACGGACTCGGGCAGAGCGGCCGCCGCCTTGCGCAGGGCGCCGCCCGGGCCGGACGGGGCCGGTTCTTCGGTGCTCACCCGCGCTTGGACGCCGGACGAGGAGGTGACGCCGGACGAGGGGGTCGGTCCGTCGGGCGGGGGCGGTACGGCGGAGGCTTCTGGTGGCTCGGTCACCCGCCCACCGTAGGTACCTATAGGTATATTTACCCCGTTTTGCCCCTCTCCCGGGTGAGCGCATCCCCTGCATGGCGGCGCCCACCCCGGCGGGCCGCACGGGGACGCACGGCGAGCCCGCCCCGAGGGCGGGGCGGTACGAGGTGGGGCGCGCGGCGCCGGGGCTCGGGGCACGACATCGCCGCCGGGGAGGGCCGCATCGGACCCCACTGGAGAGCTCAGGTCCCGCCGATCGGCGGGCACGCTCCGGCACGCACCGTCCGACCTGCGAAAAGGGGCGGGACCTTGGACACCGCGAGCCCGTGAACGCTCCAACGGAGCGGACCGTCGCCGGACCGCCCACCGACTCGCCCCGGAACGCGGGGAGTTCGGCGGAGCTTCCGGGCGGGTCGGGAACTTTCCGCTGCCGTCCCACGTTTTCTCCAACCCCGGCGACGATGTCGGAGCCAGGGACTACGTTAAGCACGCACCACGTCACATGCGGCAACGGCCTGGAGACAGCACCTTGAGCGATCCGTACGAGACAACCGAGCAGCACCTCGACCGACTCCTGCGACGGGCCCTCAACTCCTTCGACCTGCCCGACGGCACGGTCGACCGGCTCGGCACGGCACTCGCACACAGCAGCACCCTGCACTCCTCGCACCACAGCGCGGAGCTGCACCGCGAGACGTACCGCCACACCTACCTGCTCTCCGACGGCAGCGCGCTCAGCCTCTGGGAGCTGGTGCACGGCGGCGGCCGGGACGCGCCCACCGCCCGGGAGCACGAGCTCTACGACGACGAGGCGGACGCGCACACCGCCGCCGCGCGGGTCACCGGCGCGTTCTCGGACGCCCCGGCGTTCGCGGAGGACGTGCCCACCGTCGACCTGGACACCCTGAACGCGCTGATGGCCGCTCACCCGGGACCGCCGCCGCGGACGTACGCCCCGGACAACAGCGCCGACCACGCCCGCCGGGTGCTGCGCCGCGCGGAGAACCCGGACCGCCCGGGCGGCCCCACGGCCCGCCTTCTGCGCTCGGCCTTCGCCCACCACATCACCCAGATCTTCGGCCGGCAGTTCCGGGTGGGCGGCCACGATGCCGGGTTCACCCTCTACGAGCACGCGTTCCTGCTGCTCGACGGCAGCGAGACCAGCCTCTGGGAGGTCGAGCACACCGCGACCGAGGACGGCCGCCACATGTGCGAGGTGTACACCGACGAGCAGACGGCCCGCGACGCGATGGAGCACCGCACCCGCATCTGCTGAGCCGTCCGGCGGGAGAGTCCGGAGGCCCGACACCAGGTCTCGCGGTCTCGCCGGCCCCGCGGCCCCGCACCGGGCCGCGGGAGAGGCGGGAGAGGCGGGAGAGGCGGGAGAGGCCAGGGGCGCGCACCCGAACCGCCCCCGGACATGAGCGAGCCCCGACGCCGGGGGGGGTGGGCGCCGGGACTCGGTTCATGGGACCGGTGCGAAGACCGGTCGTCGGGCCGGTGCGAACCGGCTTGATGGGGAGATTACGGGTTATTGGCTCACGCCGCAGCGTCAAAGCCCGTGTCGCGCGCCATTCGCTTCAATTCGACCAACGCGTGCTTCTCGATCTGGCGGATCCGCTCACGCGTCAGACCGTGTTCCTTGCCCACTTCGGTCAGCGTCCGCTCACGGCCGTCCTCGATGCCGTAGCGCATCCGGATGATGGAGGCGGTGCGGTTGTCGAGCTTGCCGATCAGCTCCTCCAGCTCCTCACTGCGCAGCAGCGACATCACGGACTGCTCCGGCGAGACGGCGGAAGTGTCTTCCAGCAGGTCGCCGAATTGCGTGTCGCCGTTGTCGTCGACCGGCATGTTGAGGCTGACCGGGTCGCGGGCCCAGTCCAGGACGTTGCTGACACGCTCGGGCTCGGCGCCCAGCTCCGCGGCGATCTCCGCATGCTCCGGGTCACGCCCGTGCTCGCGGTTGAACTCGCGCTGGACCCGGCGGATGCGGCCCAGCTCCTCCACCAGGTGGACGGGGAGACGGATCGTGCGGGACTGGTCCGCTATCGACCGGGTGATCGCCTGGCGGATCCACCACGTGGCGTACGTGGAGAACTTGAAGCCCTTGGCGTAGTCGAACTTCTCGACCGCGCGGACCAGGCCGGCGTTCCCCTCCTGGATCAGGTCGAGCAGCGGCAGCCCCGCGCGGGGGTAGCGACGGGCCACGGCGACGACGAGACGGAGGTTGGAGCGGATGAAGACGTCCTTGGCGCGCTCGCTCTCCGCGAACAGCGCTTCCAGCTCCTCGGGCTTCGCCCCACCGGCGTCGCTCTCGACCTCGCCGTCGAGGATCTTGCGTGCGTAGACGCCCGCCTCGATGGCCTGCGACAGCTCGACTTCCTTGGCGGCGTCGAGCAGAGGGGTTCGCGCGATCTCGTCGAGGTACATGCCGACCAGGTCGCGGTCGGCGATCTCCCCGCTTCCACCGCGAACACTGCGGGCCCGTTCGGTCCCACCGGTGGGTGACGAACGACGGGCGACGGCACGGGTTGCCATGCGTGCTCCCTTGCTGAGTAGGTCGCGACACCCTTTCGGGTGCCCTGCATCCGATGGAAACAACGACTGGAATCCGGACAGAATTCCCCGGCACCGGCCTCAGTTTCGCGATCATGCAGTACCCTGTCGGCCGCCGACAGGAGGACGGATGTCTCGCATACCCACGGATGTGCAGGTCAGACCCGGTACGGAGGACGACCTGGAGGCCCTCACGGACATCTACAACCATTACGTCCGGGAGACGGCGCTCACCTTCGACGTGACGCCCTTCACTCCGAGGGAGCGTCTGCCCTGGCTGCACGCCCACCCGGACCACGGGCCGCACCGCCTGCTCGTCGCCGAGGACACCAGGACGGCGGGGGACACGGACGGCGGAAGCGGTGCACCGGGCGGCGGCAGGGTGCTGGGATACGCCACCAGCAGCGCGTTCCGCCCCAAGGCGGCGTACGGGACCTCGGTCGAGGTCAGCGTCTACTGCGCACCGGACGCGACGGGCCGGGGCGTGGGGACCCTGCTGTACACGGCGCTCTTCGAGGCGCTGGCAGGCGAGGATCTCCACCGCGCGTACGCGGGCATCGCCCAGCCGAACGAGCCGTCCGGGCGCCTCCACGCGGCCTTCGGCTTCCGCCGGCTCGGTACGTACACCGAGGTGGGGCGGAAGTTCGGGCGCTACTGGGACGTGAGCTGGTTCGAGAAGCCGCTCGCCCCCTGAGCGGGCGGGACGGCACGGGAAGCGCCCCCGCCGAGCGCCCGAACCGTCGCGGGAAGCCGCCGCTCCACCGGGCGGCGGCTCCTGGCGGGGCGGTCAGCCGAACTGGACCGAGCGCTTCGCCAGTCCCATCCAGAAGCCGTCGATCACGCTGCGGCCCCGGTCGAGCTCGTCCTCGGAGGCTCCGAGCGTCACGAAGAGTGGCGCGAAATGCTCGGTACGGGGGTGGGCGAGGCGGCCGGCCGGGGACTTGTGCTCGAAGTCGAGCAGCGCGTCGACGTCCTGCGCCTTCAGGGCCCGGTTCCCCCAGTCGTCGAACTCCGCCGACCAGCCCGGAGTGCCGCCCCCGGTGTGCCGGAGCGCGGCGAGGTTGTGGGTGAAGAAGCCGCTGCCGACGATCAGCACGCCCTCGTCCCGCAGCGGGGCGAGCTTGCGCCCGATGTCCATGAGTTTGCGCGGGTCGAGGGTCGGCATCGAGATCTGGAGGACCGGGATGTCGGCACCCGGGAACATCTCCACCAGCGGGACGTACGCACCGTGGTCGAGGCCGCGCTCCGGGATGTCCTGGACCGGGTTCCCCGCGGCGCGCAGAAGTTTGCGGACGTCCTCGGCCAGCTTCGGGGCGCCGGGAGCGGCGTACCGCACCTGGTAGTAGTGCTCGGGGAAGCCCCAGAAGTCGTAGACGAGCGGGACGGTGGTGGTGGCGCCGATCGCGAGGGGGGCCTCCTCCCAGTGGGCGGAGACGATCAGGATCGCGCTCGGGCGCGGCAGGTCGGCGGACCAGGCGGCCAGCTCGCCGGTCCATACCGGGTCGTCGGCGAGCGGCGGGGCCCCGTGGGAGAGGTAGAGAGCGGGCATGCGCTCTGCGGTGACGGTCATGGCACTCCCCATCCGCTGCGGCTGGTGACGATTCTCCTCGGGTGGACCCGCTCCGGCTCCCGGAGACGTCCCGGGGCCGCTCCGGCTCCGGGAGAACCCTCCCGCGCGACAGCTTCTTGAATCTTCAAGTTCCTACTCGACGACCCTAACCCCATCTAGTTCAACTTTCAAGGAAAGGTCGTACAGTGGGTTCATGACCACGGCACCCAAGACCGGCACCCGGTGGCTCACCGACGAAGAGCAGAGCGTCTGGCGTGCCTACCTCCACACGACCACGCTGCTGGAAGACCACCTCGACCGCCAGTTGCAGCGGGACGCGGGCATGCCGCATCTCTACTACGGGCTGCTCGTCCAGCTCTCCCAGTCGCCCGGCGGGCAGCTGAGGATGACCGAGCTGGCGAAGGACGCGAAGATCACCCGTTCCCGGCTCTCGCACGCCATCGCCCGGCTGGAGAAGAACGGCTGGGTACGCCGGGAGGACTGCCCGACCGACAAGCGCGGCCAGAACGCCGTCCTCACCGAGGCGGGCCGCGAGATGCTGCGGCGCTCGGCGCCGGGCCATGTCGCGGCCGTCCGCCAGGCGATGTTCGACCGGCTCACGCCCGAGCAGGTGTCCCGGCTCGGGGAGATCATGCGGACGCTGGCCGCCGGGCTGCAGCCGGACCACGCCGACGCGGACCTGCCCTGGCTCCGCTGAGACGGACGACCTGAGGCGCCGCATCCGGGCGGGCCGGGGCGACAGCGGCTCGACCCGGCGGAAGGAAGCCGGAACGGAAACTGCCCCGGCCCCGCCGTACGAACGGCGGAACCGGGGCAGTGGCACATCGGGCGCGCCCCGATGCGGTCCGCCCGGCCCCGGCGCGTACGCCGGGACCGGGGGCGGGCCGGTCGGTCAGTGGGCGATGACCGGGACCTTGAACTCGTCCTCTTCGGCGTCACGCGTGCCGCCGCCCTGGCTCACCGGGCCCATGCTGGGCTTGCCGGCGTTGATGAAGGTGAAGGCGATGGCGGAGGCGACGACGAGGATGCCCACCGCCCACCAGATCGCGCTGGTGTAGCCGTCGACCAGGGCCTGGAGCTGGAGCAGCTTCGGGTTGGTGGCGCCCGCCGCGTGGTCGGCGACGAACGCGGTGGTGGCGCTGGCGGCGATGGTGTTCAGCAGCGCGGTACCGATGGCGCCGCCGACCTGCTGTGAGGTGTTGACCATCGCGGAGGCGACGCCCGCGTCACGCGGCTCGATGCCGTGGGTGGCCATCGACATGGCCGGCATGAACGCGGTGCCCATGCCGAGGCCGAGCAGGACCATGCCCGGCAGGATGACACCGGCGTACGAGGATCCGATCTCCAGGCGCGTCAGCAGCAGCATGCCGACGGCGGCGAGCAGGAAGCCCGGCCCCATCAGCAGGCGCGGCGCGACGCGGGTCATCAGGCGGGCACCGATCTGCGTGGAGCCCGTGATCATGCCCGCGACCATCGGCAGGAAGGCGAAGCCGGTCGAGAGCGAGCTGTACCCCTTGACCACCTGGAGGTAGTAGGTGAGGAAGAGGAAGAGACCGAACATGCCGATCACGGCGAGGCCCAGCGAGAGGTAGATGCCGCCGCGGTTGCGGTCGGCGAGCACCCGGAGCGGCAGCAGCGGCGACTTCACGCGCGACTCGACGACGATGAAGGCGGCGAGCAGCACGACGGCCGCGACGAACGAACCGATCGTCAGCGTGTCCGACCAGCCGGCCGACTCGGCGCGGGTGAAGCCGTAGACCAGCGAGACCAGGCCGAGGGTGGAGAGCAGCACGCCCGGGATGTCGAGCGAGGAGCGGTTGCGCGTGCCGACGGGCTCGCGGATGAAGAAGTACGCGCCGATCGCCGCGATGACCGCGAACGGGATGTTGACGAAGAAGGTCCAGCGCCAGTTCAGCGAGTCGGTGAGGAAGCCGCCGAGCAGCAGGCCGACCGCGCCGCCACCACCGGCGATGGCACCGAAGATGCCGAACGCCTTGGCGCGCTCCTTGGCGTCGGTGAACGTCACGGCGAGCAGCGAGAGAGCCGCGGGCGCGAGGAGCGCACCGAAGACGCCCTGGAGGGCGCGGGAGCCGAACAGCAGACCCTGGCCGGTGGCCGCGCCACCGAGCGCGGAGGCCAGCGCGAAGCCGATCAGGCCGATGGTGAAGGTGCGCTTGCGGCCGAAGAGGTCGGAGATCCGGCCGCCGAAGAGCAGCAGCCCGCCGAAGGCGAGGGCGTAGGCAGTGATGACCCACTGCTTGTTGGCGTCGGAGATGCCGAGGTCCACCTGCGCCTTGGGCAGCGCGATGTTCACGATGGTCGCGTCGAGCACGACCATCAGCTGGGCGAGGGCGATGAAGGCCAGTGCCTTCCAGCGCCCGGGGTCGGGAGCCGGGAGGCCGGCGTTCTTCGGGAGGGTTTCTGACATGGGAGTAGCCACCTAAGGACTGCGCGGGATCGGCGGGACGTCGACCCCGAAGGGTTCGTGCGGTGTACGCGTGGGACGTGCCGGGCGCGCGTGGACGCACCCGTACACGGGCGAAGAAGACGAATCGTTTCGTTACGGCTGTCGGGACGGGCACCACGGGACGCGGGGCGGGCGGACGGACGGACGCCCGGTGCGGCGGGCAGGCACGGGTGCGGGAGCGGCGCCGCGCGAGCGGGCGCACTCCCCCGGGGGTGCGGACCGTGCGGCCCGGTCCCGTTCACCGGCGACGTTGCCGGTCCCGTGGGAAGCGAAGGGGGGATACGGAAGACAGAGGGAGGAACAGAAGGAAACGAGGATCAAAAGTCGGGAAGCGGGAAAACTTCGGACATCAGCGGGTCGGGCCGGCGGAGGGTGCGGGTGGCGTCAGCGCCGTCGCAGGTCCTCCAGGGTCGCGGCCGAGCCCGGCAGTTCGGAGCGGACCGGGGTCCGCAGTCCGTCCAGGAACAGCTGCAGATGGCGGTGGACGAACTGGTCGATGTCCAGGCACGCGATGCCCGGAAGGGGCCGGGTGAGCTGCGAGAGGGCGATCATCAGGTCGCCGACCGCGATGTCCGTCCGCAGCCCTCCGGAGGCCATCGCCCGCCGTACGACTTCCTCGACGGCCTCTTCGAGGTGCCGGCGTTCGGCGAGCAGTTCGGGGTGGTCCCTGTCGAACGCCCCGGAGAGTACGGGGCACAGGGCCCCGACCCGTTCGTCGGCGGCAGCGTGCACGAAACGGCTGAGCGCGTCGAACGGGTCGCTCTCCTCGGCCATGGCCTCTTCGGCCCGGTCGGCGGTGCGGGACAGGACCGCGAGGACGACCTCGTGGGTGAGTGCGGCACGGTCGGGGAAGTTCCGGTAGAGCGTGGCGTTGCCGACCCCGGCCCGCCGGGCGACGTCGTCGAGGGGCACGTCCGGCCCCAGCTCGACGAACAGCTCCCGGGCGGCCGTGACGATCCGTTCGCGGTTGCGCAGCGCGTCGGCCCGCGGGCGGGACGCACGGCGCCGGCACTCCGGTGCGGTTCGGGCGGCGGTCTCCACGACGTGGAACCTCTCCGTGTACGAGTACGGGCGGCTCCCGGAGTAACCGGGTACCGCGCCCCCACTTCGCGGGGACACACGTACAAACGGGGAGAGGGTCCCCGCTTATTTCACCCCCGGAAGTGACCTGCACCACATCGCGATACCGGCCGGGAAAACCCTCCGATCGGCTTACCCAACGAGCGGGCCGGGACGTGCCGACAGAGGCTGACGCCAGAGCGCAGTCCGGGTCGGCCGGCTGCCGTGTTCCCCGGAGGCGCGCCCATGCAGCACCCTCGCCGAGGGATACGCAGCTGTCGCCGCCCGCTCGCTCTCGCCGGGGCGACCGCGCTGGTCATCGCCGCTCTGGCGTCGGCGAGCACCGCTCTCCCGGAGGCGAACCGGGTCTCGGCGGGACCGGCGTCCCTCAGTCAGGAGTCCGCGCTCGGCCCGTGCCGGATATCCGCCGCGCTGGGCGTGCAGATGTCGGAAGGCATGCCGACACCGCCCGGGTACGCCCGCTCCACCGGCAGGGTGCGGGCCCTGAACCTCATGATCGACTTCCCGGACGCGCAGGGCAGCGGGACCGCCGCGGACCGGATGGCGGAGTTCTTCCCGCAGACGTCCGACTGGTTCCGCCGCAGCTCGTACGGCCGGCTGGTCTACGTGCCCGAGGCCCCGGTGAAGGGCTGGCTGCGGATGCCGATGCCGTTCGCCGACTACGGGATAGAGCGCGGCTCCCCGTACGAACCGGGCTACCGGCAGCTGGTGTCGGACATCGTCAAGGCCGCCGACGCACGGGTGGACTTCTCCGCGTACGACCTGGTCAACGTGCTGGTCACGCCGAACGCGGGCCCCTCGGCGCTGGACACCGTGCTGTCGGTGACCTTCCCCGACAACGAGGAGGCGCCGCGCGCGGACGGGGTACCGCTGGCCAACACCTCGTTCGTCTACAGCCGCCAGGACGACGGTTCGGGTTCCTACGCCCGGACCGGGTACCGGGTGCTCCCGCACGAGAACGGCCATGTCTTCGGCCTTCCCGACCTCTACACCGCGGAGGGCGGCGGCTCGGTCGGGCACTGGGACATCATGTCCGAGGACTGGGGGGCCAACAACGACTTCCTCGGCTGGCACAAGTGGAAGCTGGGCTGGCTCGACAACGGGCAGATCACCTGCGCCTCGGAGCCCGGCACCAGCGAGCACACGCTCGAACCGCTGGAGACCACCGGTGGCACCAAGCTCGCGGTCGTCCCGCTGAGCGAGGACTCCGGGTACGTCATGGAGGTGCGCACCCCCGCCGGGAACGACGAGGCGGTCTGCCGGCCGGGGGTGCTGATCTACCAGGTCGACTCGGACGTGGAGACGGGCCAGGGTCCGGTCTCCGTCGCGGACAGCACCGGTGACAGCGGCGGCTGCACCCGCAGGCCCAATGTGCACGCCGAGCTCTCGGACGCGCCGTTCCAGCCTGGCGAGACCTTCACCGACCGGGTCAACGGCGTCCGGGTCGCCGTGCTCGGCGAGGACGCGGAGGGCGAGTACCGGGTCCGGATCACCCGTTCCTGATCCGGACCCGGTGGCCGCCGCACATCAGACCGTCGCGCCTCAGGCCGCCGCACCTCAGGCCGCCGCACCTCAGACCGCCGCACCTCAGACCGGCGCCCGAAGGCCGTCGTCCGGGGCGTCAGCCCGCCGCGGTGAGCGGCTGGGCGGTACCCGCGCCGCCCGCGGCGTCGGTGTGCTTCGCGGGGCGAAGCCCGGTGAGGCAGAGCATGACCGTGGCGAACACCGCGGTGATGGCGAAGGCGGTGAAGCCCCAGTCCTCCGCGCCTCCCGCGACCAGCTGTCCGCCGAGCCAGGGGCCGAAGACGGCGCCGAAGCGGCCCATTCCGCTGGTCCAGCCGACGGCCGTGGCGCGGTTGTCGTCGGAGGAGTCGCCCGCGACGGCCGCGTAGACCATGGCCTGGGCGCTGAAGAGGAACAGGCCGGTCAGGAAGACCACCGTGTAGGTGAGCGGCAGCGCCATGTGGATGCCGAGGAGGTAGACCCCGACGGCGGTCAGGGCGAACCAGAGGGCGGCGACGCGGAGCGCGCCGAAGCGGTCGGAGAACCGGCCGGCGATCAGCATGCCGACGATGCCGCCGGCGTTGATGATGACCACGAACGAGAGGGAGGAGCCGAGTTCGTACCCGGCACCGCGCATCATCGTGGGCAGCCAGTTGCTGACGCCGTAGACGAGGAGCAGGCCGCCGAAGGAAGTCAGCCAGTAGAGCAGCGTGCGGCGCCAGAGGTTGCCGCGGAAGAGGGCGACCAGCGCGTCCCAGCGCTCACCGGCGGCCGGGCGGTCGGCCTTCGCGGCGGGCACGTCCACGTCGAACCGGCGGGCCAGTTCGGCGGCCTCCTCGTCGCGGCCCTTCGCCAGCAGGAAGCTCATCGACTCGGGCAGGAACCTCCAGACCAGCGGAACGCCGATGAAGAGCGGGACCACGCAGATCCAGTACGCGATCCGCCAGCCGTTCTCTCCGCCGGTCCACAGGCCGATGAAGCCGGAGACGATGCCGCCCGCCTGGTGGGCGGTCATCAGAGTGCCGACGATGATCGCTCCCCGGCCGCGCGGGGCGTACTCGGAGACCAGGGTGATGGTGACCGGCAGCAGACCGCCGAGCCCCACTCCGGCGATGAAGCGCCCGAGCCCGAAGACCCCGACCGAACCGGCCACCGCGCAGAGGGCGGAGGCCAGCGAGAAGACCGCGGTGCAGACGATGATCAGCTTCTTGCGGCCGACCCAGTCGGTGATCGTGCCGGCCGACAGCGCGCCGATCAGCATCCCGAAGGTGGCGTAGCTGCCGAGGTCGCCCGCCATGGACGGCTTCAGCCCGAGCGCGTGGTGCTCCAGCATGTGGGGCAGCACGGCGCCGTAGACGAACATGTCGAGGCCGTCGAAGAGGACGACCAGCCAGCACAGGCCGACGACCAGCAACGCGAGTTTTCTGCCGCGTGGCGACAGGGCGGTGGAGGAGGACATCGTTGTTCCTCTCGTCCGGAGCGCTGAGAGCCTCCGGAGCTGGGCGGGGGACGTGGGTCGGTGCGGCGGTACGGCGGCGCGGCGACCCGGATGGCAAGACGGTAGAAACGCACCCGTTGAGTGTCAACGTTTTTGTCAACAATCTCAGGAACAATCGGGCCACGTCCGGATTCCGGGGGCGCGGGAGGCCGCCCGGGGCTGCTGGGGCGCGCCTCGGAGCCCGCCCACCGGGCGGGCGGGTGTGCGGCGGGGGCGCACCGTGCCGCGGCGCGCCCCCGCCGTACTGGCCGGCCGTCAGGCGACCGGCGGCGTGCCGTGCGTGTGGAAGGACTCGATGGTCTTCAGGCCCCACGCCTGGCCCTTGGCGCGTTCGGCCTCGGTCCAGGTGATCAGCGGCCAGTCGGGGGCGAGGACGAGCCGGGTGAGCGGGTTGCAGAGCTCGATCCGGTTGCCGCCGGGCTCGTAGACGTACAGGAAGAACGTCTGCTGGATGGCGTGCTTGTGGGGGCCGGTCTCGATGAACACGTCGTTGTCGAGGCAGATGTCGGCCGCGCGCAGGATGTCCTCGCGGGTGTCGGTGGCGAAGGCGATGTGGTGCAGCCGGCCGCTGGAGCCCGTCCAGTCGGAGGTGTAGACGACGTCGTACGACTTGTTGGTGAAGGTCAGCCACTGGGCGGCGAGCTTGCCGCTGTCGAGGACGATCTGCTCGGTGGGCCGGGCGCCGAGGACGTCCCGGGTGAAGGACGCGTTGGCGGCCACGTCGGAGCCGAGGAAGTTGACGTGGTCCAGACGGCGGACCCCCACCCCGTGGGCGGGCTTGGCCTGCGGCTGGTTCTTCAGGCCCGGCTTCAGCCCCTCGGGTGCGACGTAGTGCTCGCTCTCCCAGTACAGGGCGAGTTCGTGGCCGTCCGGGTCGCTGCTCAGGTACAGCGGGCCGATGCCGGGCTCGTCCTCGGTCCAGCGGCCGGGGCGTCCGGCGGCTTCGAGCGCCTCGACCCTGCGGCCCAGCGCCTCCTGACTGGAGGCGCGCAGGGCGGTCCGGCGCACACCGGGCAGCTCGTGGGCGGTGAGGACGAGGCTGTGGTGCTCGTAGTCGTCGAAGGTCCGCAGGTACACGGAGTCGCCCGAGCGGCCGTTCTCCGTCAGCCCGAGGATCCGGGTGAAGAAGTCGACGCTGGCGTCGAGGTCCGGGGTGAGCAGTTCGACGTGGCCGAGGTGGGCGATGTCGCCGAGCGGCGGGGTCATCGGAGCCTCCTGAGGGGTGCGGGAGCGGGGGATGGTGTGGGTGCGGGGTCACGGGGCCGCGCGAAAACGGTTCCGTCGAAGATCTTCCGGGCGGTGCGCACCACGGCGGTCCGGCCGGCCACGGGTACTCCGGGTTCCCCGCCGTCCCCGCCGGGGGTCACGGAGACCGCGACGTCCAGGAATCCGGTGGGGTGCTCGATGCGCACCGGCCCCCCGTCCGTCGGGAGCCGGGCGACGCTCTCGCCGACGTTGCCGGGGACCAGCAGCCCGGCGGCGACGCTCGCCGCGCCCAGCACCCCGATGGAGGTGTGGCAGCGGACCGGGATGAAGGTGCGGGTGGTGACCGTTCCGCCGTCCGCCGGCGGGGCGAGCAGGCTGAGTTTGGGGACGGTCGCGCCGGATACGTCCCCGAGCCCCATGAGGGGGCCGGCGGCGAGCCGGATCTCCTGGAGGCGGGCCGCCAGGGCGGTGTTCTCCTCCAGGTCGGCCGGGGTCTCGTAGCCGGTGATCCCGGTGCCCCGGAGGTCGGCGGCGGCGATCAGGACGGTGGGCATGCCGTTGTCCACGCAGGTGACGGGGGTCCCCGCGACGGTGTCGCGGACCCGTCCGGTGGGCAGCAACGCGCCTGCTCCGGGCGGGAATTCGACCACCACCGGGGCGGCCGCCCCCGGCACCCCGGAGAGCACGGTGGAACCGGCGTAGTCGACGCGCCGGTCGGGGGTGGCGAAGCCGGCGACGGCGAGGTCCCCGGTGTTCACCATCCGGATGCGGACCGTCGTGCGGTCGGCCCCGGCCTGGACCAGTCCGCGTTCGACGGCGAACGGGCCGACGCCCGCCAGCAGGTTCCCGCAGTTCTGACGCGCGCTCACCACCGGCTCGTCGACGGCGACTTGCAGGAAGAGGTAGTCGACGTCAGCGTCGGGGTGGTCCGAGGGTGAGACGACGGCGACCTTGCTGGTCAGTGGGTGCGCCCCGCCGAGGCCGTCGATCTGGCGCGGGTCGGGGCTGCCCATGACCCGCAGCAGCAGGTCGTCCCGCTCGGCGGGTGCGTCCGGGAGGTCACCGGCGAGGAAGTAGGCCCCCTTGGAGGTGCCGCCCCGCATCAGCATGCACGGCACCTCCTCGGGGACGGTCACGGTGCCGCTCCGTCGCGCAGGTGCTCCTCGTACGACCGGTACACCACGCCGAGCCGTTCCAGCGTCCCGCGCAGGCCGTACCGGTCCAGGCCCAACTGCCCCTCGGCGAAGGCCGCCCGGGACGCCTCCTCCTTCGCGGTGCGCGCGGCGGACGCCTCGACGGCCTCGGCGGCTCGTTCGCGCGGTACGCACATCACTCCGTCGTCGTCGGCGAGGACGATGTCGCCGGGCCGGACGATCCGCCCCTCGATCGCGACGGGGACGTTGACCGATCCGCCGGTGGCCTTCACGGTGCCCTGCGCGCAGACGGCCTTCGACCAGACGGGGAAGCCCATCGCGCGCAGTTCCCCGGTGTCGCGCACCCCGGTGGTGGTGATCAGGCCGCGTACTCCGCGGCGTTGGAGCGCGGTGGCGAAGAGCTCGCCGAACAGGCCGTCCGTGCAGGGGGAGGTGGTGGTGACGACGAGGATGTCTCCCTCGCCGCACTGCTCCACCGCCGCGTGGATCATGAGGTTGTCGCCGGGCCAGCAGAGCGCGGTGACGGCGGTGCCCGCGACCCGTACGCCCTGCTGGACGGGGCGCAGCGCGGGGCCGAGACTGCCGGTGCGGCCGAGGGCCTCGTGCACGGTGGCCACGCCGTACCCGGCCAGCGCGTCGGCGTCACGCAGGGACGCCTTCGGGGGGTTGGTGACGATCACGCCGCTCATGCCAGCTCCCCCGTCACCTGCGGGTACGGGCGCATGTACGCCTCGCCGTACGTGGTCGACGCCAGGCCGAGGTTGGGGCCCGCGTTCCGCTTGAGCTGCACCCCGCGCCGCTTGCCGAGGTCGGTGTAGTACTCCCACAGGTGGGCCTGCGCGGAGAGGCACTCCATCGCCGCGCGCTTGGTGTCGAAAACCTCGGTGATGTCGAGCAGCACCTCGGGGGTGAAGCCGCACATCTCCGGCTGGTGGGGCTCGAAGAAGAAGACCGGCGGGGCGCCGAGCACCTCGCCGGGGGCCGGGTAGCCGATGGCCCCGGCCAGCACCCGGGCGTCCAGCGCCATCCGGGCGGCGGCCGGGTGGTCGCCGTTGTACGGGTCCTCCAGCGGGTGGGTGAGCACCACGTCGGGCTGGGTCTCGCGGTAGATCCCGACGAGCCGGTCGGTGAGTTCCGGGGTGACCAGCAGGGGGTAGTCGCCGGCGTCGAGGAAGCGCACCTCGGCGCCGAGGACGGCCGCGGCACGCTCGGCCTCGTCCCTGCGGATCGCCTTGATCTCGTCCAGCGCCTTGCCCTCGCGCCAGGCCCGGGCCGACTCGCCGCGTTCGCCGTAGGTCAGGCAGGCGATGGTGACCTTCTCGCCGCGCGAGGCGGCCAGGGCGATGGCGCCCCCGGCCCGCCACACGAAGTCTCCGGCGTGCGCGGTGACGACGAGTGTCGACCGGGCGGGGGCGGGCACGTTGGCTGGGGTCATGCTCGGATCTCCTTCGCTGCGGGTGCGCCACCGGCCCGCCGGACACCCGGGTCAGTCGCGCAACACGTCGATCACACTGCTGAGATGGGCGCGGACGGCCTGCTCCGCCGCCTGCGGCTCCCCGGCCACGATCGCCTCGATCATGGCCAGGTGTTCACTCAGGGACTGCTGGGGACGACCAGGTCTCAAGGCCAACTGGAACTGGTGGCGCACCAGTTGTCCGTTGAGACGCTCCAGGAGCTCCACGGCGGTCCGCTGACCCGAGAACTCCCGCACACAGGTGTGCAGTTGATGGTTCAGCTCGGAGTAGGTGAGGGGATCGCCCTCCGCCACCGCCTTGGCCATCGAATCGCCCAGGCGGGTCAGCTCCTCGCGCTGCGCCTCGGTGGCCAGGACCGCCGCCTTGGCCGCGCACAAGCCTTCGAGCGCCATGCGGCACTCGGTGATGGCCACCGCCTCCTCCACGGTCACCACGCGCACCCGGGACCCGCGGTTACGGATCCGCTCCACCAGCCCCTCCGCGGCGAGATCGATCAACGCCGCACGGATGCTGGCCCGTGTCACACCGAACTGCTCGGCGAGTTCGTTCTCCACCAGCCGCTGGGCCGGTGCCATCTCGCCCCGCAGAATCGCCTGCCGGAGCCGGGACAGGGCCAGTTGCTTGGCCTGCTCCCCGCTGCCCGGACTGGCTTCCTTCGGCATTCGTGCCCTCCCTGAGTGAGTGCTTGTCGACGCTAAATCTAGGCCAACAGGATTGTCAACAATTTTGTCTCCGATTCTGGACCGTGTGCGGGCGGCCCGCAGGGGGTCCGTCCGGGTTGCGCACACCCCTGCCGCCCCCGGCGCCCGCCGCCCTCGGCGCCCCGGGGTCCCGCACCACACACCCCCCACCCCCCACCCCGCACCCCGCGCCCGACAGAGCTCGCGGTACGCCCCACGGCAGGGCCTCTGATCAGCGGCAAAACCACCGGCGAAGGAAATGCAACTTGCTGCAGCGGTCCGGTGCATGAAGCTGCAACAGCACCCCCTCCCCGGAACCAGTGGCTCCGTGAAACTATCCAGCACATTACGAAGGGGGGCGAGAAGACGTGGACTATTCCGTACTGATTCCTTTTCTGCCGCGACGCACCGAACAAGTGCTGCCCTATGCGGCTCTGGTCGAATGGACGGGAGCCCGGAGACTCTGGCAGGGACAGAGCCTTCTGATGGAGCCTTTCCAGACTTTCTCCGCCGTGGCGGGTGCGGGATTCCGGGTCCCGACGGGTCTCGGGGTCACCTTGATGCCCCTGCGGCACCCCTTCGAGGCCGCACACCTGGTCAAGTCCCTGGCGATGGCGACCGGCGAGAGCGTGCTGGCCGGTTTCGGCCCTGGTGGCAAGACGTTCCAGCAGAGCCTGCTGGGCGCTCCCTACCGCAGTCAGCTCGGCGCGGTCAGGGAGTACCTGACGATCGTGCGGGAACTGCTGGGCGGCGGGATCGTCGAGGTGAAGGGCGATTTCTACAGCTGCCACGCCCAGATGGGACCGGTCATGTCACCGGAGGTCCAGCTCGGGCTCGGGGTCCTGCGCCCCGGCATGGCGCGGCTGGCGGGCGAGGTCGCGGACGCGGCGATCACGTGGCTGACACCCGCCGCCTACCTGGACGGGGTGGTGCGCCCGGCGCTGCGCGAGGGCGCCGACTCGGCGGGCCGGGCGGAGCCGAAGGTGACGGCGATGGTGCCCGTGGCACTGGAGCGCCCCGGACGGGACGTATCCGATTTCGTACTCTCCAGCAATTCCGGGCACATGGTGGCCCCGCATTACATCGACATGCTGGGCAAAGCGGGAATCGATTACTCGACGATGGACCCCAAATCGGCGGGGCGACTCATGGCCGATGCCGGTGCATTCATTCACGGGGATCTCGACAGCGTCGTCAAACAACTCGATGAATACCGCATCGCCGGGGTCGACGAAATCGTCCTCAATTTGACCGGCGTCGCCAATCTCTATGGCCCGAAGGCCGCCATGGAAGATCTGAAAAAGATTCTCACGGCGGTCGGCGCCGATCGGAGGGAAACCCGTGCATGAGGCTCTGATCGGCCGTGCCGGTCTGCATCTGCGGTCCTGGGTCACCGGACGCCGGCTGCTGGGCGACGTCCCGGGGGGCGGTACCGCGACCGTGGTCCTGGAGGACGCCGCGCACCTGCCGGCTCTGCTCGCCTCGGACGTGGTCGGGCCGCGCTCCCTGGTGCTCGTCCCGGTGGGAACGCACGAGTCCGCCGAAACCTCCGAGGCGTCCCACGAGTCGGGCGCCGTCGTGGTGGGTTTCGAGGGCTCGCTCAGCGAGCCGGGCGGCGACGCCTCGATCGGCGGCGTCCTCTTCCTTCAGGTGCAGGACTACGGCACCAGCCCGTACATGTCCCTGCTGGGCACCACGCTCGTCCGGGTGGCCGGCGAGACGGACTTCGAGGCGTTCCTCGCGGACGCCGACCGGGCCCGGCTGGAGGGCGAGTTCGCCGCCTTCGCGGTGAGCCCCGCGGTCCAGCTCGCGGACCTTCCCGCGCTGGGCAGCGGGGAGACGGGTGACGGTCCCGGCACCCGGCTCTGGGTGGCCGCCGACGGCAGCGTGTCCGTGTCCCCGCAGGGCGCACCGCTGGGTGTGGTGGGCGACGCGGCGGCCGAGCTGGACGCACGGTGGGCCGCACTCGCCACCGGGGACGCGACCGGCGCCCCGCTCTCTCTCACCTCGGCCGTGCCGGAGGACCAGCGCGCCGCACGGACGGCCGAACGCCCCTGGCTGGCGCGGTACATGGCCGCGCTGGACGTACTGCGCGACCTCCATGTGCACGGGGTCACCGATGTGCGGGTCTCCGGGTTCGGCGGCCGGCTGGTGCCCTCGCTGGACACGGTGGACGGACCGCACGACGCGGACGACCCGCGCGCGCCCTTCCTGGCCTGGACTCCGGAGGCCGCGTACGTACGCGTACCGGGGCACGACCGGACCTTCCGGCTCGGCCGCCCCGCGGCCGGGATCGCCGAACGGCTCCTGGTGCACGGTTCCCCCGGGGCGGCCCTGGAGCACGCGCGTGCCGAGGCGGGAGAGGACACCCCCGCCCCGCTGACCGAGGCGGCCGTGGCGGCGGTGCTGGCCTTCTTCGCCGAACGGGGCGTCCCGCTGCTTCCGGAGACTCGGCCCGGGGCGACGCCGGCGGAGGTGGCAGGAGCGTGACCACGACAGTGACAGCGGCAACTCGGCAGTATCCGCCCGGACTCGCCGGTGAGGTACTGGCCGGGTACGGCGACCGGGTGGTGCTGCACGACCTCTACGACGCGGTCGGCGCCCCCGTCTACCACGACCTCGCCGCGGCCGACACCAGCGAGATCCGCGAAGTGCTGCGGGTGGCGCGGGCGGTGACCGGGCCGGTGCTGGAACTCGCTTCCGGTTCGGGCCGGTTGACACTTCCGCTGCTCGCGCTGGGCCGCGGGGTGACGGCACTGGAACTCAAGGCCGAGATGCTGGACCTGCTGCGGGAGCGCCTCGCGGCGGCTCCGGCGGGGCTGCGGGCCCGGTGCGTTCCCGTGCAGGGCGACATGGCCGCCTTCGAGCTGGGCCGCACCTTCGGGCTCGTGGTGCTCGGCACCACCTCGGTGTCGCTGCTCGACGACGCGGGCCGGGCCGGGCTGTTCGCCTCGGTGCGGGCCCATCTCGCACCCGGGGGGCGGTTCCTGCTCTCCACCGTGGACATGGTGGACCCGGAGGACGAGTCCGCCCGCGCCACCGACCTCGACATCGAGGGCCAGGGGGCCAGCGGCCGCAGGTACCGGATGATCGAGCACTGGCCAGAGGGCGCCCCCGCCCGGCGCGTCACCATCCTGCCGCCTGCGGCGGAGGCCGCGACGGCCGACCGGATCGAGGTGCTCACCACGTCGATCCGGGTCCTTCCGGCCCAGCGGCTGGAGCGTGAACTCGCCGATGCCGGGCTGCGGATCACCGCCCGGCACACCCTGCCCGCGAGCGGTCCCAGACACCGCGACGTCCTGCTGGAAGCGGAGGGCGTGTGATGGGTGACGCACTCTGGCCGTCCCTCCAGGCACCCGCCCTGCACGGGGACGACGAGCTCTGCACGGTCTCCGCGCACGGGGTGCGGGTCCGTTTCCTGGACGGCCGCGAACTCCTCTGCGGCACCAGCGGCCTGTGGAACGCGAACCTCGGCTACGGCAACGAGGCGATCGCCGACGCCGCTTCCGCCGCGCTCCGGGACGCCTCGTACCTCTCCGTCTTCCGCTACGAGAACGTCTACGCCCGGCGCGCGGCCCGGGAGCTGGTGGAGGCGGCCGGCGAGGACACGTACGCCCGGGTGATCTTCTCCACCTCCGGCGGCGCCGCCAACGACCTGGTGATGAAGGTGGCGCGGCACCACCACGCGCTGCGCGGCCAGGGGCAGCGCAAGCTGGTGGTGGGGCTCCGCGACAGCTACCACGGGCTGACCTTCGGCGGGTTCGCGCTCACCGGCGAGAACCTGGGGCAGCCGGTGTACGGGGTCGACCAGCGGCTGGTGCGGCACGTGTCGCCGAACGCCCCGGAGGAGATCCGCGCGCTGGCCTCCCGGCAGGGCGCGCAGATCGCCGCCGTGGTGGTCGAGCCGGTGCTCGGTACGGGCGCGGTGGTGCTGACCCCCGAGTACGTCGAGACCCTGCTGGAACTCCGCGAGAAGCACGGGTTCCTGCTGGTCGCCGACGAGGTGGCCACCGGCTTCGGGCGCACCGGCAGTCTGTTCGCCTCCCAGCGGTGGCCCGCTCCCCCGGACGTGCTGATCACGTCGAAGGGGCTGACCAACGGCACGAGCGCGGCAGCGGCGGTCCTGGTCTCCCGTGCCGTGGCCGAACCCTTCGACGCCTCCGGGGACGTGCTCGTCCACGGCGAGACGCAGGCCGGCACCCCGGTGACCTGTGCGGCGATCTCCGCCACGCTCGCCGAGATGCGCCGGCTGGACGCGGTCGCCTCGGCCCGTCGCCTCTCGGCACGGCTGGACACCGCGCTGGACGCCCTGGTGGCCGGGCACCCCCGGGTGAGCGCGACCACCGGAGCGGGCTGCTTCCGGTCGATCCGGCTCTCCGCGGCGGGCGACGACGGCGCACCGCTGCCGCAGGGAGAGGTCCCCGCGCTGGTCGCGGCGATCCGCCGGGCCGGTGCCCTGGTCCACCCCAGCGTGTCCGGGGTGCAGATCCTGCCGGCGCTGACCTACACCGACGGGGACCTCGACGAACTCCTGCTCCGCATCAGGGCCGGGATCGACGCGTACACGGTGACCGGCGCGGCGGCAGTCGGCGCCGCGGCGGGGGCGGGGGCCGTCTGATGGAGGTGGTCTGGAGCCTCAGCAGGCACCCGCTCACCCGGGTGGCGTACGGCCTGGACGGTCTGTCCAAGTGGCTGCCCCAGCACGAGGGCCGGCGCCTCACCGTCCTCGCGGACTCGGCGGTCGCCGAGGGCGAGGCGGTGGCCCGGGTGCGGGAGCGGGCGGACTGGGCGGGCTGGGACACCGAGCGGGTGGTCCTCACCGGCCCCGGCGACCTGGGCGGCGTCCAGGAGCTCGCCGGCCGGCTGGCCGACAGCGACCTGGTGGTCGCGGTGGGCGGCGGCTCCCTTCTCGACCGGGCGAAGCTCGCGGTCCTGCTGCGTTCCGACCCGGACGTGCGCGACCGGCTGGCGGTCCGGCACCGCAGTGGGCTCATCCTGCTGTCGGCGGGTTCGGTGCCCCGTCTGCCGCTCGTCACCGTACCGACGACGGTGGGCACGGGCAGCGAGCTGAGCGGTGCGGTCTGCCTGGCCACCCCCACCGGCAAGCGGCTGGTACTGGGCAACGGGCTCCAGCCCGAGGTGGCGGTCTACGACCCGGCGGCCACCCGGACGCTGCCGCTCGAACTCCTCGCCGAGGGGGTGCTGGAGGTCTTCTTCCGGCTCTCCGGGATGTACGCGGGCGACCACCGGGAGCTGCCGGTGGAGGACGCCTTCGCCCGGACGCTGCTGGGGCTGCTGGTGGGCCTCGGCGACCGGGTGGCGGACGTACGGGCGACCGGGGGCGCGGCCGACGACACCCTGCGGCTGGAGATCGCCAAACTGAGCGGGCTGAGCCATCAGCAGTGGCTCAACCTCGGCCGGGAGCCCGCCGCCTGCAAGGGCTGGTATCTCGCCAACGAGCTCTCCACCGCCCTCGGGGTCCGGAAGATGACGGCCGCCGCCGCCCTGCTGCCGCCGCTGTGGCGGCGGATCGCGGACGGCGACACCCGGTGGGGTTCGGCGTCCCGGCTGGCCCGGCTCTGGCGGGCGGTCGCGGAGGGGCGGTCGGTGCCGACGCCCGAGGACCCGGTCGAGGGCATCACCGCACTGCTGGACGACTGGTCCATCGCCCGCGGGCTGAACGCCACGCCCGAGCGGACCGCGGAGGTGGCCCGCGCCACCATGCGGGCCTGGGGCGACGGGCTGCCGACCCTCGGCGCGCTGGCGCTGCCCGACGTCCGCGCGGCGCTGACGGAGGCGGTACGCACCCCGGTCCCGTCCTGAGGCCGGCCCCCGCGGCGGAGCCCCTGCCCCCGGGCGGCCCTCGCGGTGAGGCCCCTCACCCGCAGACTTCCGCCGGTACCCGCCGGCGGGCGCACCACCAGGAGATCAACACCTCGGAAGGAGGAGAACCCATGCAGAACACGGACACCAAGGCCCCTCTGGAGCTGGCTCTTCAGGAGCTGGAGGCGCACGAGCTGGACATGCAGGAGCTGGAGGCGCTCGACGCGCCCTTCGGCTGGAGCGACGTCCTCAGCTTCGTCGGCGGTCTGAGCGCGGGCGCGGTCGTTTCCTACGTCTCGCTGATCACGCTGGCCACCTGATCCACTCCCCGGGTCCGGCCCACCGGGCCGCCCCCGGCCGAGCGCGATCCCCGTACGTCCCACGCGGTACCCACACAGAGATTGAGGTGAAAGCAATGCAGGAGAACAACAACTCGGCTCTCGAACTGGCCATGCAGGAACTGGACATGGAGGAGCTGGAGGGCATGGACGCCCCCGACTGGTGGAACAGCTTCCTGGTCAGCTTCGGAGTGTCGGCGGCCGTCAGCACCACCTACGCCTCGCTGGTCATCACGTCGGTCGTCGTCGCGACCTGACCGGTCCGGCACGCCAAGGGACCCTGTTCCGGATGCAGGACTGGTGCATCCGGGACAGGGCCCCGGCGAGATGTTACGTGCGGCTCGTGCCGCCGCGCCCGGGCTACCGGCGCGGCGGCACGCCGTTCCCGTATCTCCGAGTATGCCCCGCACGCGCCGGACGACTCCGCGCCCGAGGCGGGCTCCCGCCCCCTCACTCACCCCGACGGCATCGCACCGCCGGGCCGCCCCTCCGATCCGAAGCGCAGGACCCCGCACGACCGAAGGAGAGTTCCCTCCATGTCCCAGGCTGCTTCCCGCGGCTTTCCGTGGGCCCTCGCGGGCTGCTGGCTGGTCGCCGTCATGGCCGCCCCCGGCATCGTCTCGGCACTCACCAGCGGCCGTACGCGGACCGTCGCCCTGCTGGTCTGCGTGGGTGTCGAGCTGCTGCTGATCGCAGGCCTCGGCCTCTACCTCCGCGCCCGGGGGAGGAACTGACCATGACCGACGTAGTCGAGGTCGAGGGCCTCACCAAGCGGTACGGCGAAGTGACCGCCGTCGAGGACGTCTCCTTCCGGGTCGCGTCCGGCAGGGTCGTGGGACTTCTCGGACGCAACGGAGCCGGCAAGACGACGACCCTGCGTATGCTGCTGGGCCTCGCCCGGCCCACCGCGGGACGCGCCACCGTCTTCGGACTGCCGTACGGCGAACTCCCGCGCGCCGCACACCGGGTGGGCGTCTCCATGGACGGCATCGGCCCGTCCAACGCGGCCACCGGCCGGGGCGACCTGCGGGTCTGGGCCACCGCGCTGGGGCTCGGAGGCAAGCGGGTGGACGAGGTCTTGGAGCGGGTGGGCCTGGAGGGCGACGCGCACCGCAAGCTGCGCGGCTACTCCACCGGCATGCGCCAACGCCACGCCCTGGCCACGGCGTTGCTCGCCGACCCTGAGCTTCTGATCCTCGACGAACCGGCCAACGGCCTCGACCCGGACGGCATCCGGTGGCTGCGGGAGTTCCTGCGGTCCCTCGCCGACGAGGGCAGGACCGTGCTGCTCTCCAGCCATCTGCTCGCCGAGGTCGAGCAGATCGCCGACGACATCGTCATCCTGCAACGCACCCTGCGGTACAGCGGAACGGCGGCGGACCTCACCCGGGACGGCTCGGTGAGTCTGGAGGACCGCTTCTTCGAACTCGCCGGCACCGCGGGCAAGGAGCCCAGCCATGCGTGATCTCATCGCCTCCGAATGGCAGAAGGTGTGGACCGGCAAGGCCTGGTGGGCGCTGGCCCTCGCGGCGACGCTGCTCTGCGTCCTCGCCGACGCCGGGTTCCTCACCCAGGCGCTCGACGAGCTGGACCAGGGCACCACCACCGTGGCGCAGACCACCGCGTCCCTGGTGCAGGGCTGGTTCATGGTGGAGCTGGTCGCCGCGCTCGCCACCATGCTCGCGGTGACCCGCGAGTTCTCCAGCGGCTCGGTCATGCGGACGACGCTGCTCGGCGGCAGCCGCCTGCGGGTCCTCGGCGCGAAGCTCACCGTCGCCGCGGCCACCGGCGCGGTCTTCGCCCTGGGGGCCGGGGTCCTGGCGGCCGTCAGTCCCTGGGTCTTCCTCGCCGGTCAGGACTTCGGCCCGCAGTGGACGGCGGAGGCGACCCGGACGCTGCTCGGCGTGATGGGCGTGATCGTGGCGGGCGCCCTGTGGGGCTGCCTGCTGGGGCTGATCATCCGCCAGCAGGTGGTCGCGGTGGTCGTGATGCTGCTGAGCACCTGGCTGGTCAGCGGCGGGCTCCAGCGACTCGCCCCCGACGTCGGCAAGTTCACCATCGACGAGGCGATGGCCGCCGTCTACCAGGACAGCTCCACCGCGGGGCTGCTCTCCACCCCCTGGGCGATCGTCGTGCTCGCCGCCTGGATCGCCGCCGCCGCCGTGGCGGGCCGCGCGCTCTTCCTCCGCAGGGACCTGCCGTGAAACTGGCCCTGAAGCGCCCGGAGCCCGTGGCGCCCGTACTCCCCCCGCTGCCGGAGCGCCCCGCGCTGGCGGACGAGGTGCTGGTGCACGAGCCGGCGGGCGAAGGCGCCCCGTGGATCGTGCAGTTCGGCGCCGGGCGGTATCTGCGGGTCGGCGCCGGGATGGCCCGGCTGCTGCGCTCGGCGGACGGCACCAACACCGCGCAGGACATCGCGGAGAGCCTCGGCCGCCCCTGGACCGCCGAGCTGGTGGGCGAGGGCCTGCTGCGCGCCCAGAAGATGGAGCTGCTCCAGGACCCGGCACGGGAACCCGTACGAACCCGGCGGTTCACGTTCGTACCGCCGCTGACCTTCCAGTACACCGTGGTGCGCCCGGACCGGCTGCTCGCCCGGCTGAGGCCGCTGACGGCACGGCTGGCGCACCGGGCCTGGGCGGTGGCGCTGGTGGCGCTGGTGGCCGGCGGGCTGCTGAGCGTCGGCTTCCAACTACCGACGGCCACCCATGCGTTGAGCGGGCCGCTGCCGGTCTCCGCCCTGGTCGCGCTGGTCGTCGTCACCTACCTCGGCACCGCGCTCCACGAGATGGCGCACGGGGCGGTACTCAGCCATTACGGCGGCAAGCCCAGCCGGATGGGCGTCATGCTCTTCTACCTGACCCCCGCGTTCTTCTGCGACGTCACGGACGGCTGGCGGCTCCCGAACGGCGCCCAGCGGGTCCGCATCGCGCTCGCGGGCATCACCGTGCAGGCCGCGATCGGCGGGGCGGCCGGCCTCGCCTCGGCGGGCGTGGCCCTGGCCGGGGGCAGCGGGACGGTGCGCGAGCTGCTGCTCCTGCTGACCGTGACCAGCTTCCTGTCCGGCTTCTTCAACGCCGTCCCGTTCATCAAGCTCGACGGCTACCTCGCGCTCATGAGCCACCTGGACGTCTCGCACCTGCGCGACCGCTCGATGGCCGACGCCCGGCGCCTGGCCGCGCGGGTGCTCTTCGGCGGGCGGTACGAGAAGACGCTGCCCGAGCTGGGCTGGGCCCCGCTCTTCGGCCTGGCCTGCATGGTCTTCCCGCTGTACGTCCTCGGCACCGCGTTCACGCTCTGGCGCTCGATGCTGGAGAACATGGGCCTGGTCGGCGCGGTCGTCGTGTCGCTGGCGCTGCTCGCCCTGCTGACCCGGTGCTGCACGGGCGCCCTGCGCCTGGGCGCCGAGGCGCTCGCCGCCGGGGCGGCCCGGTGGCGGATCGCGGTCGTCTCGCTCGCCGGACTCGCGGCCGTGGCGGCCGTGGCCGTCGGGGTGACCCTGCCGTACACGGTGACCGGCGGGTTCGTGAACGAGCACGGCCGGGTCACCTTCGTGGCCACCGGCGCGGCCGACCTGGCCGCGGTCGCTCCCGGTGCCAAGGTCCGCCTGACGGGCAGCGGGATCGTGCTGCACGAGGAGCTGGGCGAGGCCGAGGTGGCGTCCGCCGAGCCCACCGACGTCTCCGCGCCCTTCTCCGTGTTCGCCCCGGTGACCGGGCTGGACGAACTGGCCCTGCCGGCCTCCGGCATCCGGCTGAGCACCGACGCGCCACCGTCCCGGCCCACCGGGCTCGCCGAGATCGACGCGGGCCGGCGCAGCCTGGGCGAATGGCTCTACCTCCGGTACCTCGCGCCGTTCTGGCGCTGACCCTCGGGCTCGGGCCGGCGTACCGCTCCGCAACCACGCGAGCCCGGCCCGTACCCGACGCTCCACGGCGGCGGCCGCCCGGTGACCGCGCTTCCTCCCTGCTCCCAAGGCGGTTGATCATGGACATACTTCGGCATCTGGCGCACTGCCCACCCGGCACGCCCTTCTTCGACCGGGACGACGCGGACAGCGCGGCGCCGGACGACTACCCCGCCGTGTCGGAGCCGGCGCCGCAGGGCTGGTCGCTCCACACCGGACCGGACTGGGCGATGCTGACCCCGCCGGACCACCAGCTGCCGCCGCAGGGCTGGAAGATCCACGTGTCGGCGGTCACGGAGAACGCTGAGAGGGTCCTGGAGCGGTGCCGGGAGTACCTGGTGCCGCAGGGGATCGCGTTCAAGTTCATCCGGAGCCGGAAGGTGCTGCTGCGCCGCAACGGCAAGTACGGCGACCGCAGCGCGTCCGGCAAGTTCGTCACGGTCTACCCCCGGGACGAGGAGATCCTCGCCCGGGTCCTGGACGAGCTGGGCACTGTCCTGGACGGCGAGGCCGGTCCGTACATCCTCAGTGACCTGCGGTGGCGGTCCGGGCCGCTGTACGTCCGGTACGGCGGCTTCGTCGCGCGGACCATGAAGACGGCGACCGGCGAGACCGTCCACTGCATCGAGGACCCGGACGGCAACCTGGTGCCCGACAAGCGGCTGCCCGCCTTCCGCCCGCCGGAGTGGGCGACGCTGCCCACCTGCCTGGAACAGGCGCTGGCGGACCGCAACTCCGGCACCCTGGAGGACTTCCCCTACCGCGCCGAGAAGGCCCTGCACTTCTCCAACGGCGGCGGGGTCTACCGGGGCAGCGACCTGCGGACCGGGGAGCCGGTGCTGCTGCGGGAGGCCCGCCCGCACTCCGGGATCGACACCCACGGCAACGACGCCGTCGCCCGGCTGGAGCACGAGCACTCCTGCCTGGAGAAGCTCGCCGGGCTGCGCTGGTTCCCCCGGCTGATCGAGGCCCGCAAGGGTCACGAACACCACTTCCTCGTACGCGAGTTCATCGAAGAGGACACCCTCGCCGCAGCCCTCACCCGCCGGCTCCCGCAAGCCCCGGAGGCCGACCCGGAGCGGACCGCCGACTACACCCGGTGGGCCCTGGACGTGCTCGCGGACATCGAACGGGGCGTCACGGCGATGCACGGCCGGGGCGTCTTCTTCGGCGACCTGCACCCCGGCAACGTCCTGGTGCGCCCCGACGGCACCGTGGTCTTCATCGACCTGGAGACGGCCACGACCGACCCGGACACCGCGCAGATCCACGCGGCCCCCGGCTTCGGCGCCCCCGCCGGGCACCGGGGCCCGGACATCGACCGGTACGCCCTCGGCTGTCTGCGGGTGGCCCTCTTCGCACCGCTGACCACGCTCATGGGCTGGGGGCCGGACAAGGTCGAGCAGCTGATCGCCCACATCGCCGCCCGCTACCCGCTGCCCGAGGACTGGGGCGACCGCATCCGCGCCGACCTCACGCCGCTCGCCCCGGCGCCCGCTCCCACCGGCGCTCCCGTTCTCCCGCGGACCGCGCCCGCCCCGGCCTTCGGCGCGACGGCCGTCGCCGAGGGCATCGAGGCATCCGCCACCCCGGACCGCGCGGACCGGCTCTTCCCCGGTGACGCGACGCAGTTCCTGCTGCCCGGTGGCGGCGCGAACCTCGCCTACGGCACCGCCGGGGTGCTGTGGGCCCTCGCGGAGTCCGGCCGGGAGGTGCCCGAGGCGCACGTGGACCTGCTGGAGCGGGCGGCCACCGAAACCGCCGACTCCGGCGACGCCCTGCCCGGACTCTGGACGGGCCTGGCCGGCACCGCGTCCGCGCTGCTCCGGCTGGGCCGCACGGACGCGGCGGCCGGGCTGCTCGCCCGGGTCCGCGCCATGGACCCGCCCAACGACAGCTACTTCGACGGGCTGGCCGGTATCGCCCTCGCCCAGCTCCACCTCGCCCGCACCACCGGCGACGAGGACGCCCTGAAGTACGCGACGGCCGCGGGCGAGCAGCTCACCGCGCGCGCCGCCGCGGCCCCGCCCCGCCGGGGGCAGTCGGGCCTGATGCGCGGCCGGGCGGGCGGCGCGCGGCTGCTGCTCGCGCTGTACGGGCGGACCTCGGACACCGCCTGGCTGGACGCGGCCCGGGAACTGCTCACCACCGACGTGACGGCCCTCGGCTGGACCACCGCCCCGAGCACGGAAACCGGGGCCGACACCGAGGGCTGGGCGCCCAACGCCCCGGGCAGCAGGCCCCTGTTGGCCGCCGGGGGCGCGGGCACCGCCCTGGTCCTCGCCGACTACCTGGAGCACCGCGAGGACCCGCGCTTCGCCCTGGTCGTCGACGGCGTCCGGGCCGCGGCCCGGGCGGCCATGCCCCGTACCGCCGGGCTCTTCCACGGCTGGGCCGGTGCCGCCCTCACCCTGCGGCGGCTCGGCGAGGAGCCGCCCCCGCGCCTGCTGGACGTGCTGGACCTCTACCGGGTCGAGTACGCCGGGCGGCCCGCCTTCCTCGGCCACGAGAACCTGCGGCTCTCCACCGACCTCGCCACCGGCGCGGCCGGGGTGCTGCTCGCCCTGGGCGCGGCGGGCGACGGGCCGGCCGCGCTGCCCTTCTGGTGACCGTGCGCGAAGGGAGGCCGAAGTCCGTGGAACACCGCCCCGCGCACCGCCGTGCACCCCGGGTGACCGTGGTCTGCCCGACGTACAACCGGTCGGAGGCGATCACCCGGACCATCGACTCCGTCCGGGCCCAGACCGTCGAGGACTGGGAGCTCCTGGTCGTCTCGGACGGCTCCGACGACGACACCGACGAGTGGGTGGAACGGGCGGGCCGGGAGGACCCCCGGGTGCGGCTGGTCCGGCACGCGCGGACCGGTCATCCGAGCGGCCCGCGCAACGCCGGACTGGCCGAGGCCCGGGGCGCGTACACCGCCTACCTCGACCACGACGACACCTGGCACCCGGACCATCTGCGTCTCGTTCTCGAACTCCTGGCAGGCGGGGCCGACATGGCGGCCACCGGGTGCGAGTACCGGGACGCGTCCGGAGGCGTCGCCGCCGAGCTTCCGCCGCTCTCCTGCTGCTGGCACCCGCAACTCCAGCTCATGGGGCCGATGTTCGAGCCCACGCGGGTGGCCCACCGGAGCGGTCTCGCCGAGTCGGTGGGCGGCTGGCGGACGGGGGCGGGCCTGGAGGACTGGGACCTCTGGCTGCGCCTGGCCGACGCGGGCCACACCTTCGCCACCGCGCTGGAGCCCACCGCCGTCCTCCTCACCGACGGCGGGACCCGCCGGCACCGGATGGCCCGCCCGCACCGGATGCCGCTGATCCACCTCGCCGACGCGCGGGCCGCACACGCGCTCCTCGGGGAGTTGCGCGCGGGACGGCACGACGAGACGTTCCGCGCGGCCTGCCGCGAGGACATGCGGGAGTGGTACGCGGACATGGTGCGCGACGGGGGCTTCGTGCGTCCCGTCGACTGGCACGGCGACCTGGGCGACGAGATCGACCGGGTGGTCGGCGGCACCGGCAGGCTCTTCGAGGAGCTCGTCCTCGTGCCCGCCCGGGGCCGCTTCGCCCTCGCCCGGAACCTCCTCTGCGCCCGAGCGGAGCACGCCCGCCGCGCCACCGCGTCACTGCCCGGCATCCAGCCCCGGCAGCTGCGACTGCTGGCGGGGCTGGCGGAACTGGCCGTCCGGCAGCCGGTCTGAGTCCTTCAGATCCAGCCCTTGTCCCGGGCCAGCAGTGCGGCCTGGAAGCGGGTGGCCGCGTTCAGGCGGTGGAGGAGTCGCGCGACGTGCCCCCGATAGGTCCGCACCGAGATGCCCAGTTCACGCGCCCCCGCCTCGTCCTTGTCGGTACGGGCCATGATCTGGAGCACCTTCAGCTGAAGCTCCTCCAGCCGCTCCTGCTCGACGTCGCCGACCAGCAGCGGTGCGGCGTCGGCGGCGTGGCTCCAGGACCGGTCGAAGAACGACCGGAGGGTCTTCACCAGGCCCTCCTGGCGGATCAACAGGGCGCGTTGGTCGGGCGCTTCGGGGGCCGATTCCACCAGAGCGGTGCTGCGGTCGAATATCAGAACGCGCTCGAACGCCCCGTCCAGAAGCCGGAGCTGGGCGCCGTGTGCCGCCAACTCCCGGTAATACGAGGTGGAGACAGGGTCCTGGAGCGCCGCTCGATGCACCAGCGCCCGCACGGCGACACCCCGCCGCAGGCATCTGAGATCGGATTCGCGCGCCATGGCGGCGCATTCCGGTGTCAGCGTCCGCGAAGGCTGCATCGCGAGCAGCTCGTGCCGGGCGAAGTAGGCCAGCTCTCCGACCCGTTCGTAGACGAGTCCGGAACCCTCCAGGGTCTCGACTTCCTCGTGCACGCCCTCCTTCCCCTGCCAGTGCAGGACTTGGCGCACGAGGGAGTGGCTGGTGGAGAGGATCTCGCGCTGTTCTTCCTGGAGGGCCCGGATGCGCTGCTCGGCGAGTTTGCCCACCCCGATCCCGGGGTCCACGGGGAACGCCTCCCCGCCTGCGCCTATGTGAACCATGCCCTGCTGGTCCAGCCGTTTCAGAGCGAGTTGGAGTTCATGCTCACCGAGACGGAGCGCCGGGCACAGATCCTCGGCAGTGGCACCGGGGCGGCGCAGCAGGGCCCGGTACACCGTTTCGTCGAGCGGCTGCACTCCCAGGACGGCCAGTTCCGACTCATCCATACGTTCCCCCGTAAAAAGATGATGATCTCTTAAACGTACGTGGACAACCCCTCACATTCCCGCCCTGATCATGTCAATGACCATGTGGTTCCTGTGAAGACATTGCACACTGTGCCCCTTGGGACAGGTGGCTACGCGTGAAACCGGCGATTAGCCGAACGGGTAAGCGAGGACAAGGCGGCACGACCGTCCCTTACCGCTTCACCACAAGCTCTCCTTGACGGAACTCATACGGTTGCGGGGTGACACCCCGGGGGAACCGGGCGCATGGGCGGGGCGTGATGAGAGAGAGCCGGAAACAGCGCGGGCGACAAGGAAAGAGGGGCCCGATGGACACGGGACTGACCGTCGGCGAGCGGATCGCACTGCTCGGGCTGGATCAGCGGGACGGGACACCGCGCGACCACTTGCGCGTGGGCGCCGCGGTGGCGGCGGCTCCGTTGCTCCGACTCGTACGCACCGGTGGGGTGGTGGCCCGCGACGGAAAGCTCGTCGCGACCGGCGTCCCGGCCCCCGGGGAGCCGCTCGCCGCCGCGGTCGCGGCCCAGGTGCGCGAACACCCCGAGGCCCGGCCGCAGTCCTGGCTGCTGGCGGTGCGGGACCAGGCGGTCACCACCGCGTACGAGGGGCTCCGGGCCAAGGGCGTGGTGCACCGGGAAGGACGCAAGGTGCTCGGCGCCTTCGGCTCCTACCGCTACCCGGTCACCGACGCCTCGGTGCCGGAGGCTCTGCGGAGCGAGCTCGCCGGGGTGGTGCTCGACGGGGCGGCGGCCGGACCGGAGACGGCGGAGCTGATCACGCTGCTCCACCACGCGGGCCTGCACGCCCGTGCCCTGCCGGACGCCGACCCTGACGTCGTGAAGGAGCGCATGGGCGAACTGGCCGCCACGACCGGCCCTTCCGGGGCGGTGGGCGAGGCGGTGGCGGCGGCCCTCGCCGCGCTGACGGTGCTGCTGGTGGGCATCCCCGGACTGGCGGGCTGACCGCCCACCGGCCGGTTCACGGCCGGGACTCCACCCCGGCCGCCGGCGGCCCGGCCCACACCGGCGGTGTCCCCCGGGTGCCACCGTCCGGGTGCCACCGTCCGCCGGGTCAGCCGATCCGGCTTTCCGCGGCGGGCTTCCCGTTCCGGAGGAAGAGGAAGGAGGTGAGGATCCCGAGGACGACCACCGCGGTGTTGACGATGACGGCGGTGGTGATCCCGTCGTGGATGTCGGTGTTCGCGGCGGCGACGGCCGACATGATCGGGGTGCCCATCGTGATGCCGATCTGCTGGGTCATCGTCGCGAGGCCCGTGGCCATGCCCTGCTCGTGGTCGGCGAGGCCGGTGGTCGCCGTGACCATGAACCCGACGATCACCAGCATGTTCCCGACCCCGCCGGCGAAGGTGGCCGTCAGCAGCAGCCCCATCGAACCGCTGGTCTCGCCCAGACCGACCAGCGACAGGGTGGCGACCGCCTGGAGCACTCCGCCGATCAGCAGCGTCGACCGTGTCGAGGTCGCCCCGATCACCCGGGGCGCGATCGAACCGCCCACCACCGTGCCGACCCCCAGCACACCGAAGGACAGGCCGGCCGTCAGCGGCGAGAACCCGAGGACCTCCTGGAGGTAGAGCGTCATCAGGAAGACCAGGCTCGTCTCCGTGAGGAAGGCGACCGCACCGGCCACGTTCCCCCAGGCCACCGTCGGCTTCTTCAGTACCGACACCGGCACCAGCGGGCTCGGCGCCTTGGACTCCACCGCGTAGAACACCAGCAGCAGCGCGGCACCGCCGGCCAGCCAGCCGATCGCGGCGCCCGACCCCCAGCCGTGCTCACCGGCCTGCGTCAGACCGAAGATCAGCGCCAGCAGCCCCAGCGTCACCGAGACCGCACCCGGTACGTCCAGCTTCGGACGGACCGCCGGGCGGGACTCCTTGATCACCGTCGGCGCGATGATCAGCACCGCGATCGCCACGGGGACGTTGATGAAGAAGGACCAGCGCCAGGAGAGGAGATCGGTCAGGACTCCGCCCAGGATGGCGCCGGTCGTGAACCCCGCCGACATCAGCGCGCCGTTCAGCCCCAGCGCCTTCTGCCGCAGCGGTCCCTCGGGGAACGACGTGGTCAGCAGCGAGAGTCCCGCCGGCGTCACGGCCGCCGTCGCCAGCCCCTGGAGCACCCTGGCCACGATGAGCATTTCGGGGCTCTGGGCCAATCCGCCCACCAGCGACGCGAGCCCCAGTACGGCCAGCCCCGCGAGGAACAGCCGCCGCCGTCCGAACAGGTCCGCGATCCGGCCGAACAGCAGGGTGAACCCGGCCGCGGCCAGTGCGAACGAGGTCGCGATCCACTGGAGACCCGACAGGGAGAAGCCCAGCCCGTCACCGATCACCGGCAACGCCACGTTCAGGATCGAGAAGTCCACCGCCAGCATGAACTGCGCGACCAGCAACACCACCAGGACGAGGCGCAGCCGCCCGCCGAGACGGACCGGCGCCTCCCCCGTCCGTACACCCTCGGTAACGGTCATCCTGCACATCCCTCCGTCGCGGACCACCGTGAGTGGTCGTCCTGGAGAGTGACTCTGGCCCCGCGCAAGGGAGTTACCCAGCTCTCTGGTCTTGCTGGCGTCGCGGAAGGTATCACTGGCAGGGCCACCCAGGGGGAATCCGGCCGGGCCGCCCGCCGGGCACACTGGTGCACATGGACACTCCCACGGCCCTGGGCGACTTCCTCCGCAACCGCCGCGCGCGGCTCCAGCCGGAGGACGTCGGCCTGCCGAGCCACGGAACCCGCAGGCGGGTACCCGGACTGCGGCGCGAGGAGCTCGCCCTGCTGGCCGGGGTGAGCATCACGTACTACACGCACCTGGAGCAGGGGCAGAGCGCCAACGCCTCGGACAGCGTCCTCGACTCCCTGGCCCGCGCACTGCGCCTCACCCCGGACGAGCACGCCCATCTGCGCGACCTCGCCCGCCCGCCGAAGGCGAAGCGGCCCGTCCCGCGCCGCCCGGAGTACGTACGCGCCACCACCCGGCGGCTGATCGAACAGATGCCGCACGTTCCCGCCGTGGTGCTGGACGGACGCAACGACGTCCTCGCCTGGAACGCACTGGGCCACGCGCTGCTCGCCGGCCACCTGGACCCGACGAGCCCGGACGACCCGGCGAGCCGCCCGAACCTCACCCGGATGCTTTTCCTGGACCCGCACGCCCGCGAGTTGTACACCAACTGGGCCAAGGAGGCGCGGGTGGCGCTGGCCGCGATGCGCCTGACCGCGGGCCGCAACCCCCAGGACCGCGCGCTCGCGGAGCTGATCGGCTCACTCATGCTGCAGAGCCCCGACTTCGCGGGCCTCTGGTCGAAGCATCCGGTGCGGGACTGCACCGTCGGGACGAAGGAGCTGCACCATCCGGTGGTGGGCCCGATGACCCTGGACTTCGAGAACCTCCACCTCTCCGACGACACCGGCCACCGGATGCTGCTCTACACCGCCCCCGAGGGCTCCCCCTCCGACGCCGCGCTGAGCCTGCTGTCGAGTCTGACCGCCGAGTCGGACCGCGCCCGCATCTCTTCGAAGCGCGGGGCGGGCGCGGCGGAGACGACTTCTTCGGAACCGGGCGCGGACGGGCTGCGGTAGCCACGGGCGCGGTGACCGCGCGCGGCGGGCGGCGCGCGCGGTCACTCCGCCCAGGGCAGCGGAATCCTCGTGTCGTCGCCCGGCCGCGCGGCCGTTCCACCGGCCGCCATGGCGACCAGAGCCACCATCGGGCCTTCCAGTGCGGTGAGTTGGCGCACCACGTCGGCGGGCAGAACGAGCGCTTGCCCGGCCGCCACCCGCCCGGTCACCCCGTCGACCTCCACTCCGAGCACACCGGACAGCGGCATCCACACCTGCTCACGGTCGATGCTGTGCACGGGCCCGGCGGAACCCGCACCGAACTCCACGCGCCAGGTGCTGAGTTCGGTGCTTCCCTGACTCGGGCCCGCCAGGGCGAACGCCGATGCCGCAGGCGTGACGGTCGTCCGCTGCTCGCTCTCGCTGATCACATACATGGGACGCTCCCTCAGTAAAGTTACTTTACTCACCACTCGCGATGCGAGTAAAGGAGCTTTACCCGCGTGTGTCAAGATGGCCCGGTGCAGAACCCGACACACCAACACCCCCAGGACTCCCTGGAGTCGACCGAGCTCACCTTCCTGCTCGGCATGTCCTTCCAGCTCGTACTCGCCGAGTTCGGACGCCGTCTGGAGGCCGCCGGGCATGCCGACGTGCGCCCCGTCCACGGCATGGTCTTCCAGCTGCTCCAGCACTCGGGCGCCACGAGCACGGAACTCGCCGACCGGCTCGGGGTGACCAAACAGGCGGCCGGCCAGATCGTCGACTACCTGGAGAAGCGGGGTTACGTCGAGCGCCACCCGCACCCGGCGGGTGGCCGGCGCAGACTCGTCGCCCTGACGGCGAAGGCGCGGGAGCACCTCGCCGCCGCCGGGCACGTACTCCACGGCCTGGAGTCACAGCTGGCCGATCAGCTCCACGCGTCCGGCCTGCGCCTCCCCCGCGCCGAACTCGCCGGGCTCGTACGGGCCCTGGCCGGAGACACACCCCCGCCCCTGCGGCCCGTCTGGTGACATGGCACTCCGGGGGCGGCGGATCCGGCCGTCCGGCCATCAGCGCTCCGACCGCTCGTCACCGTGCGGTCTCGCGCGGGCCGGCCCGGACGCGTGGGGCCCGGACGCGTGCGGCGCGCTCGCGGAGAGCGGGCCCGAGGCGCAGGCCCGCGGTCGGAGAACAGTGTCCGGAGAGAATTGCCGCGGTCACCACGCAAGGCTGCCCCGCGCGACACGGCCGGTCGCACGCATCGCCGAGCGCCCGCGCTCCGACGACTACGCGTAGGGCCCCAGGCGGAAGATCACGAGGAGCAGCCACACCCCGATGGCCACGATGCCCACGATCCTCAGCGCGTACCCGATGGGGTTGCGCGGGTTGCATTCCCAGGAACGCCCGTCCCTGGTGCTCCTGAAGACGGGTTCCCCGTCGTCGAATTGAGGCATGGCGCAACGGTATTGCGCCGTGCGGCCAACGGGTAGGCGTGATCCGGCAGCGGGGAGCCCCGCTGGTCGCCCGTACCTCACCCACGGTTTCCACGCTGCCGTCCCGGGCACCCGTCCACCCGCCTCCGGAAGCCCTCGGCGGCCCCCGGCGGACCAACGCACCGTGACCGCTCGGGCGCGCGGGCGTTCTACCGCTCGACAGGGTTTCCGGAATGCGACGAACCGCTCGTCCTGGGCGAGGGCGCCGGCACTTGGCGGGAGTGAGATACGTGCGACAGAAGTGTTGTGACCGTTGTGAGTTGGTCATCGGACTGGGCTGTTCATGCCCACCCGACGGCTCGACGCCGAAGGCGCCCCCCGTCGCCCATCCCCGTCAGGAGTGGCGCGCCTTCCCCGCCGACACGATCCTCATCTCCCCGAGGCGGGACGCGCATCTCCCCGGGGCCTGCGCCCATCTGACCGAGGAACTCGTGACCGCCCCGCGCTGGGGCTGGATCCCCGCACCGCCGGCCGGGCTCTGGGACCGGCTGAGCAGCAGCTGCCCGGCGACCGCGACCGAGGGGAACACGGACCGGCAGGCGATCCGGCGCTGCGAGGAGTGCGAGGCCGCGGTGGGGTGAAGACGGCTCCCCGAACCGCTCCCGCTTCCGCTTCCGCATTCGGGGAGTCCGTCACCGCTCACCGGGCCGCGACCGGGGCCTTCGCCGCCGGGGCGGGTGCGACGTACACGCGCAGCCCCGCCACCCGGTGCGAGGGCCAGGAACGGGCGTAGCCGGGCGGCCCGCCGGCCGGTGCCACGAGCACGGCGGTGGGCAGCCGCCCGGCGGTCCGCCGGATGCCGGCCACCGTGGTGTTGGCGTCGTGGCCGCCGGACGCCGCCGAGGAGCAGCCCGTGTAGAAGGCGATCGGGACGTACTCCTTGCCGGTGACCAGGCAGGGCGGGCGGACGCCCAGCCGGTGCAGCCCGTCGGCGATGTCGGCCCACTCCTGCCGGGCCGCCGTGGTGCGGCGCACGGTGTTGTGCAGGACCACGAGTTGCGCGGTCAGGTGCCCGGCCAGTACGAGGACCAGCAGGGTCACGGTCAGCGGCCGGCCCAGCCGCCCGGGCACCCGTACCGCGTGCACCACGAGCCCGGCGACCGGCACGGCGAGCAGCGCGTAGGCGGGCATCAGGAAGCGGGGCGCCGCGTAACCGATCAGGAAGAGGTACGGGAAGGCCGCCGAGGCGGCGCAGGCCAGCGGTACGAGCGTGACGGCCGGGCGCCCGGCGCGGACGGCGGCCCCGACCGCGAGGGCGGCGAGCAGCGGCAGGGCGAACCACCACAGCGTCTCCGTCACCGGAGGTACGGCACCGGTGCACGGGCGGCACAGGGTACGTCCGCCCAGCGCCCGCAGTTGGTCGCCAACGGCGACGTTCCAGCCGAGGCCGCCCTGGATGCGGGACGCGTCGGACAAGCGCTGCGCCAGGCCCCCGTACGAGACATAGGCCTCGACGACCCACTCGGCTGCTCCTGCCGCGAGACCGGCGCCCAGCGCCACCAGCAACGCCGGGCGACGCCACTGCCGCACGCACACCACCAGAACGACCAGGGGAAGGACGACCCACACCGCGTCCATCGGCCTCATCCCGGCCATCAGGGCCACGCTCAGGCCGAGGCCCCACGGAGCCGTGCGGTCGGTGCGGATCGCACGGGCGCGCAGGAAGCAGCCCGTACCGGCCAAGGCGCCGACGGCTACCCAGTAGTTGGGCATGGCCTGCGGCCCGTAGAACAGCGTCACCCACAAGGTGGCGAACAGGGCGCCCGCGGTCGCGAGCACGCTGGCGGGAAGGACTTGGCGCCAGGCGCGGAGTGCGAGGAAGAGGCCGAGGCCGGACAGGACGGCCAGGTAGATCCGCAGCGGCTCGGTCGAGGACGACCAGGCGGCGACCGGGGCCACCAGCAGCGGGACGCCCCGGGCCCGAGGGGCGCTGAAGAACGAGGCGGGCGCGTGGGAGGCGACCTGACTGACGTAGACGGACTCGTCCCAGCCGAGGCCCATCGCGGGTCTCACCAACAGGAGTTGGGCCAGCGGGAAGGCGCCGGCCACGGCGGCCACGACCACCGTCGCGCTCCGGGACCACGGGGACCACGGCCACGGGGACCACGGAGACCACGGAATCCGCAGGGACCACCGGACGGTGCGAGCTGGGGCCGAGGGGGCCGATTCCCCCGGACCGGCCGACCTCACTCGTTCGCCGTCCGTGATCCGCAGACCGTCGCTCACCGCTCTTCTCCCGCACTGTGGACCGGACGGTTCCCGCGCCGGTACTCCGGCAGGAACCCCTCCGCCCGAGAATCCCCCACGGGCGGGGGCCACTTCGGTGACGGCGGGCCCGGATCGGCGGGGATGAGCCGAACGGCGTAACGGCGGCGCACTCCTCACCTGCCAGAAGATCCACGCCTCAGACCGCCGCCTTTCCGAGCAACCCCGGCGTCAGGCCGTCCGGATCCGGTCCCGCACCTCCGGCCGTACCTCGAACCGGGCCGCCCTGTACGTGGCGACGCCGCCGACGTTGGAACTCGGCGTGCACACACGAACGCTCGACGATCCCGTCTCCCGCAGCGCGGCCGCCCCGGCCACAGTGATCGCCCGGCCGTATCCGCGACCACGGTGGTCCTCGTGGACGCCCATCGGCTCGACCAGCCCCGGCTTCCCCGGGCCGGCCGACCACACCGTCACCACCGCCGCCACGCTGCCCCGGTCGTCGTAGGCACCCAGGCAGCGGGCGTCGGCGTAGAACGGTCCCGCCGACATCTCGTGCCAATAATCACGCGTAGGCAGAGAGGTGTTGAACGCCGAGCGCAGGACGTCGGCGAAGTCCTGCGCCTGCTCCGGGCCGATCGACTCGATCCGCACGCCGGGGTCCTCCACCGGCTCGGCGAGGCAGCGGAAGAGCGGCGTCCACGGCTCGTCGACGCCCCAGCCCTCCTTGCTCAGCAGGTCGTGGAGCAGCAGGCCCAGCGGCGCCTCGACGGACACTGCTCCTTCCGGCAGCACGCCGCGCTCGGGCAGCGAGAAATCCTCGACGAGCCGGCGCGCCAAGTCCTGATCCTGGAAGGCGTCCGGAGCTACCGTCATCCGCACAAGCGTCGGCGTGTCGAGCATCCCGACCGCGAGAATCCGCCCGTCCCGACTCCAGGTCCGGACCCCCGCGGCCGTCTCGACCGCTCCGAACCGGTAGGTCCAGCCGATGTCCCCGGAGTGCAACTGCATCGGCGCTTCGTCGTACTGCCATTCCCGCAGCGCGGCCATGGCCTCGCGCACCCCATCAACAGACGGCTTCTGCAGCACAATTGTCATAGCCGGGATCAGACGCTCCCTACCGGAGGTCCACAACCGAATAACCTGGCCGGGCCGCTGCTCCCGCAGCGACGCGGGCCAAGAGGGCCTGCTCCCTGCTTCCTTGGAGCTGGCCGAGGTGGTGTCCGGCGTCGACGTCAGGACCGCTTGCCGGCCGGCGTAGGGGCCGTCCGCATACTGAATACAGGTGGACGTTCCGACGACGCGGCAAGGTGCCGGGGCCGGCGTCGCGCACCCACCAGGCATCCACCAGGGACTGAGGGACAGCCCTTTGCCTCAGCCTCGTCAGACGATCCGTCCAGGAGCATGAACAGAGTGGAGGCCGACACCGTGAAGGTCGGAATGGTTTCCGCGTCCGCCGCGAGTGATCCCGCGCCCGCCTGGGTCACCTTGCCACTCGCCATCGTTCTTCTCTGTATCGGCTTGTGCGTCGCGATGAACTTCCGCGGCCTTCCGGGCAAATATCACGAGAGTCTCGGCGGGCGTGAAGACCGCGGGTTCTTCTCATCCTTCGCATTCCAGCGGCTGATCGGAGCCGGACTGGCAGCGGGTGGCATCTATGGCGTTTTCGCGACGACGGTGAGTCTGCTGTCCTGAAACACCAGTCACCCCACGGGGAGGGAAGCACCTGCGCATGGCTCGGACACACCTCGCTCCGTTCGCCCTCCGCTCCTGACGCCCCCTGTCGCGCACCCGACGACGCGGCCCGGGCGGACGGACCCGGCGGCGCATCCCGCGTCCCCCGGAGGAGCAACGCACCGTGAGCGCCCCGGCGCGCGGGCGTTCTACCGCTCGCCAGGGTTTCCGGAATGCGACGACCCGCTCGTCCTGGGCGAGGTCGCCGGCGCCGGCCTCGACGTTTCATGACGGTGGCGCCTTTTCCATACCGCCACCCCGACGAGCAGCACGATCAGCGCCAGAGCCGTTGCCCGAACGAGTTCCCAGGCCATGACCGCTGGGGACGAAGCCGTGGATGCTTCGACCCGCAACCGCATCGCCGTCTCGGCCAAGGCGATCACAGGGATGACGAGCCTGAACGGCAGGCGAATCGCCCCGTGACGGGCCATCCAGCCCGCCACACCGAGCGGCGGCCCCAGGACCAGAGCCGCGACGCACCAGTACAACGTCATGGAGGCGAATCCGCTCCACGAAAAGAACTCTCGGCCACTGGTGTCCGAGAAATCAACTGTCCTGAAATCACCCTGGACAGCCTTGAGCGAGTAGTAGGAGATCACAGCCACGATCAACGCGGTCGTACCGCTGATGACGGCTTTCCACCTGGACGCCCCTGCCATCCCGAGGCAGAAGGGGATGGACGCGTAGCACCAGCCGGCGACGAGTACCGCCCCCAGCACACCGGTACGGGTGGACGCGTCGAGGAGGGGGCCGCCCGTTCCCGTCACGGCGCCCGTGACAATGGATAACGGCATAAGCAATAACATGCGCATACCAGAACAACCTTGCGGATCGGTGACTGATCCGGGTCAGGTTACGCGCTCGCGGAGTGCTCGAAAGCTGAGAACCGAGATCAGCGAAAACCCCATGACAGCGGCGCAAGCAGCCATGGCACCCCAGCCCTACACCCCAGCTCTACAGCCCGGTCCTAAAGCCCGGGTCGGGCCGGCACCTTCCTCCGAACGCTCACGACGAACTCGGCCACGAGCGTCAGGACCACCAGCGCCAGACAGACCACGAACCCGAGCAGCCCGGACGCGATGACGAAGGCCGGGCGCAGGTCCGTGCACTCCAACGCCGAGGCGCAGCCGAGGGTGTGCGGGTCGGTCCGTGGGCCCATGGCGTCCTGGCCGATGACGGCGCAGACCACTGAGGCAGCGGCCGCGACGGACAGCCCGATCCACCGCATACGCCGGGTTCCCCACCAGGAAGCGATCCATCCCAGGAGGATCACCGCAGGCAGGATGAGTACGTAGGCGAGAACTAGGCCCACGTGGAACCCCTCCGCGACATCGTGGTCCGGCCGGTCTGCGGCCGAGCGACATGGTCACCCATGCCGATCAGCTTTACCGTCGAGTGCGTGACGGTCGGCAGGGCGCCCTTCGACGTGCCGGCCCTCACCTTCAGTTCGAGGTCGGGCCGGTCGCCGGCCTCGACGAGGCAGTAGATCTTCTCCCGACCGGTCATTCCGCTCTTGGTGCACGGATTGCACCGAGAAACGCCCGAATACGTTTCATCGACCCATTGCCGAGCCTTGAGAACTATGCACCCCACAGAGCGGCCCTTCTGATTACCGACAGCCTGACACGGGCGACAACTTCGGGCGAAAGAGCGCATACCGGATGTTCCGACAGTGCGTACCCAACCGAAGAAGGCACCCTCGCGATCACGGGAAGGACCCCTCGCGGGGCATTCCGGATCACCTGACCAAGGAAACTGGATGATCAATCTTTAATCACTCTTTGTTGAGCCATGAAGAACGCCATGAAGAACGCCTGAAGATTTCATCCCCATCACCAATGCCCATAAAATCTACCTGTGAAAGGGCTGTGACCGGAGAAGTAACCGAATTTCATCCCGAATAGCCGAACGGAGATCACCGTACGACATCACGGGTCCTATTCGTAGCGTCCGGGGCAGCATCGGAGGATCTGATGCCGCGCCCTGCCACCACCGTTCGTCCGGAGACGACGATCGCGGGAATCTGGATGACCGGCGCCGCGCCGGAGCGTGGCCGCCTCTCGCGGCAGCGCGGTCCGCGTCGGCTCGTCGCCGACGAAGGAAGCACCACGCATCGGAGTAGAGGCTCCAGAACGGGCTTCCGCCTCCGCCCTCCGACACCCCCTGCCGGACCAGCGCTCCCGTCGACCCGTACATGCGCGGGTGAGCGTCGCCTCGGACCCTCTCTTCACCCTGCACCCGCATACCCGGCCTCCCGCGCGGACCGCATCCGCTACCCTGTCAGAGGTCACCAACCGCCACGGCGCGGTGCACGCTCCGAATCCGGGGCGCGAACACGTCGTAGCACCGGTGACCAGGAGGTTCGACCCGACCGGGGAAAGATCCACTCAGTGGGTCCGTCCAAGGTTCTGTCCGACCCCCGCCTTCGTAGCTCAGGGGATAGAGCACCACTCTCCTAAAGTGGGTGTCGCAGGTTCGAATCCTGCCGGGGGCACAGCTTCACGAACGCCGATGTACGGCTGAGGGCCAGGCCGGGGCACAAGCTCCGGCCTGGCCCTTCGTCGTTGCCCCGAGCACGAGTGACCGCAGCCCCCTCGGCGGTCGGCCGTCCGGCCAACACCCCTACGTCCGGGTAAAGGCGCAGGTCAAGCGGCGGATTTTCGGGTGCGCCCGACCCCTCGGACATGGCAGGCTCCGGGTATGCCGATCATTGCCGTGTCCCCCGAAGTTTCCCTCGCGTACGAGTGCTTCGGTGACCCCGGTGACCCACCCGTCCTGCTCGTGATGGGTTTCGGTGCGCAGATGCTCGCCTGGCACGAGGACTTCTGCCGGGCGCTGGCGGACCGTGGCCGCCATGTGATCAGGTACGACAACCGCGACTGCGGGCTGTCCTCGAAGTTCGACGATCATCCGGTCGACGTGGGCCGGTTCATCGCTGCCGTCAGCTCGGGTGACATTCCGACCGCCCTCGCGATGGTTCCCTACCGGCTCAGCGACATGGCGGACGACGGCCTCGGCCTGCTCACCGCGCTCGGCATCGAACGCGCCCATGTGGTCGGCACCTCGATGGGCGGGATGATCGCCCAGACGATGGCCCTCTCCGCCCCGGACCGGGTGCTGACCCTGACGTCGATGATGTCCTCGACCGGCGAGAGCGAGTACGGCAGGTCCACTCCGGAGGCCCAGGCGGTGGTGTCCACTCCGAAGCCCGCGGACCGCGAGGGATACGTGGCGGCGGCGGAGAAGGAGTTGGTCTGGGCTTCCAAGCGCTACGTTGACGCGGCGGTGCTGCGTGAACAGGCCGCCGCGAGTTACGACCGCTCCTACTACCCCGCGGGGAACGGGCGGCAGCTCGGCGCGATGGTCCTCAGTGGTTCACGCGCGGAGGCACTCCGCGAACTGCGGGTGCCGACGCTGGTGATCCACGGCTTGGACGACACGCTGATCGACCCCAGCGGCGGACGACGCACGGCGGAGCTCGTGCCCGGCGCCGAACTCCTCCTGATCCCCGACATGGGCCACGACCGCCCGCGAGAACTCTGGCCGCAGCTCATCGATGCCGTGGTGTCCCACACCGGTTGAGCAGCCCCGGCACGGCCCGCGACCGCAGTACGACGTCCGGCCGCCGACGCACCCGGGCCCGCCGCGTCGTCCGCCCCCACCGAAGCGGTGAGCGGCCGACGACGGCGGGCCGGCGACGTCAGCGGCGGGAAGTCGGCGGACTCGCGTCGAGCACCCGGTGCAGCAGCGACGGTGCCACCCGCCGGGCCGTGCATTCCGGATCGCCCGGCGGGTGCGCGTACGCGTCGGGGCGGGCGCCGGAGGCGGAGTGGCCCTCGGCGGCGACGATCGCGTTGCCGGTAATCGTCCGGTCGCAGTCGACGCAGATGCGGGGAAACGTCACCGGCGGGCCTTCCGCCAGGCGCGGCCGAGTCGTACCGAGGTGGGGCAGGCGGCGCTGACCCGGCATGTGGCGCATGTCGCGGTGTGCGCCAACCAGGCGCGGTACGCCTGCTCCCCTGCGGCGGCGACGACGGCAGCGGCAGCGGCAGCGGCAGCGGCAACCATGGGCTGCTCGGCGGGACTCGTCATCGGGCCACCGCCCTCTCCGCCTCGGGCAGGAGTCGGTAGAGAGCCGGTACTCCGTGCTGCTCCGCGCAGGCGGCGTGCGCGTACACGGTCGTGCCCGACCCGACGCCCGTGACGTGTATCCGCACGCAGATGTCCGCTCCGGGTTCGGGACAGTACGTGCACTCTCGATGGCTCATCCGCTCACCTCTGTGTGATCGCGCGGGCAGGTCACACAAGGGTGGGGGCGGATGCGAGGAACCAGGGGCGCGGAGTGCACCCCCTCGATCAGGCGGCGAGCAGACCGAGTTGCACCGCGAGGGCGGAGGCCCGGCGGCGCCGGTTCGGCGACTTCGCCTGAGTTTCCTCCAGCACGATCCTCTTCGCGTAGCCGTTGTAGCGGATCGTCTCCGGGGCTGCCTCGTGCGCCTGTGCCAGGGTGGCCAGGGCGACGTCCGGCTGCCCGTTGAGCTGGTAGCCGCGCGCCTGCTCGATGCGGTGGCGGGCCCGGCGCGGCCGGGACGGGATGGCCATGGCGTCCGAGGCTGCCGCCTGGCGGACGGATTCCCCGCCGGCGTGCAGCTCGACGGCGACGGTCACGGCGTGCGCGCCCATGATCGCCCGGCTGAAGCTGGTCACCGGGTGGAAGTACGTCTCCGGCAGCCGGTCGGCGACCTGGCGCGCCTCGTCCCAGTGCCGCCAGGCCGTACCGGTCTCGCCCCGACGCGCGGCCGTGTACCCGGCTTCGAAGCGGAGCGCTCCGGCGATGGCCCGCACCGGCTCTGTGCCGTCCGGGAGGAGGGGCTCAAGGTGGCGGAGCGCCTCGCCCACCACGTGTTCGGCCGCGTCGTAGTGCGCGCGGTCCCGGTGCGCCTGCGCGGACAGCCATGCGGCGACGCCGATCGCGTGCCCGTCCTCGGACTGCTGCGCCGCGATCATTCCTCGCTCGGCGACCCGCCACACCAGGGCGGCGTCGGGCTGGTACGAGACGAAGAACTGGCAGAGGGCGTACACCTCGGCAAGAGTCGCCTGCGCCGCCCGCCAGTTGCTGGCCGTCTCGGCCTGCCGTACGACGGCCTGCGCGTCCCGGATCAGGTCGGGCAGCAGTGCGCCGATCACGTCCCGGTGGTTCGGCGACGTGTGCCGGGCGGCCCATGCCCGGGCAAGGCGGGCGGAGAGATGCTTGGGCGCCGGTGCGGCGGCCTCGGGCCTGCTGATCGGGAATTCGTCCACGGCAGCACGCACGGCAGGGAGCCTGGCGTGTCCCGGCCCGGTGAAGAGGGCCACGGGTGCGGTCTGGTTTCCGGTGAGGTCGGAGAGACTCTGGACCCGGAGGACCTCGGCGAGACGGAGGATGACCTCCAGGCGCGGTACGCCTCGGCGCCCGGTCTCGATCCCCTTCACCCAGGACGCGGATCGCCCCATCAGCCCGCCGAGTTGCTCGCGGGTCACGCCCCTCCTGGTGCGGAGGATCTGAAGCCGCTGACCGAAGGCGATCGGGTCCGCGGACGAGTCCGGGCCGGCATCGAACGACATGGCTTTACCCCTCTCTGAACAGCTCGTCGCTGTCAGAGTAGAGGGCAAGAGCGCTTCCAGACCGTGGACTTGCCCAGGCATTCCTCCCTGCGGACGCTTGCACCCTCCGGCCGCGCCCAGGGCCGGAGAGGACAACCGGCAATGGCGCGGGTCGCCTTGCGAACCCACTTCCGCAAATCTGGCCTACGCGACCCTGCCGGGCCCGCCGGCTCGCTCGCCGAGCTCCTGGAGTTGGGGCAGGATCAGCCGCCACGCCTCCAGCGACGCCTGAAGCTCCTCGGGCGACCCACCCTCCCTGCCGCGCGCGACAACAACGGCCTGTCCGCCGCCGGGCATCCGGATCACCGCAGTATCGAGCAGGCGCCCCGACGCCAGTTCCTCAGCAATGTGGAGCGGTAGATCGTCAGGAACGCGCCCGCCCGGCCCCTTGCCGCCCGGCGTAGCGGCGGCTGCAGGGGTCGGCTCGCCCCCGGCCAGCACCTGGTCGACGCTGCCTTCGGTCCAGCCGACGAGCCGGGCGTAGGCACGGTGTGTGGAGGTCGGGCGGGTGAAGGCCTTACCCCTCTCCACGTTCTGCACCGTGGCACGCGAGACGTCGAGCGCTTCCATGATGTCGCTCTGTGTCAGCTTCAGCGTGGCGCGTGCAGCTTTGAAGGCGTCGCCCAAGCCTGCCCAGTGGTCCATGGGCGCCCATCATGCCTCATCAGCGGGACCCCGCGCCGATCACCCGTCGACGCCTTCGCACGCTCACGAATAGGCCAGGTGCGAGGCGTGAGCAGCTCACTCCGAGGCTCAATCGTCCACCCCATGAACATACGCGCCCCCCCACGCCACATAGCTCAACAAGTAGGCTTCGCGATTGCGCAATTGGGCCCTTAAGGCTTACCGTTGCCCCATGAGTCACCCTAGTCTCCCGACCTCCCGTTCTCAGTTAGCTCAATCATTGAGCCTTGACGGCTTGCGCGGTTCCGTTTGTCGAATGGGCCAACCCGCCCTGGGTCCGTTCTCAGCCGCGCCTGAGACCACGGTTCGCCGCGTGACACGACCGCACGGAAGAAGGACCGCGTGACCATCGACGCCATGCACTGGGTGTGGACCCACTCCCAGACGAAGGGGAACGTCCGTCTGGTGATGCTCGCGGTGGCCGACAAGGCCATAGGGCCTGACTGCACGGCCCAGATGGGCACGGCCGAGCTCGTTTCCCGCGTGTACGCTGCCCGGTCCTCGGTCGTCAAGGCAGTCGACTCCGCCCTTTCCTCCGGCGAACTGATGATCGTGGCTCCAGCTGCCGGAAGCCGAGCAGCCACCTACCAACTTCCCCTCGCTGTGGGCCATGTGCGCTCTGCGCCGACAGCCAGGGGTCCGGCAACGAGACCGGTGGGCAACAGCTACCGGTCCGGGAACGAGACCCCTGAGTGCAAGCAGGGGTCCGGAACTCGGACCGGTACGGAAAGGGCCAAGGGTCCTGAATCCGGACCGGAGGGGTCCGATATCGAGACCTCAAGGGGTCCGCAATCCGGACCCCTCAACCAGACCACTCCTACCAGGAGTGAGAGCGAGCAAGCCGGAGCGCCCGACCCCGTCGACCTCGGCCCCGAGATCCCCACCGGCGCCCGCGCGTTGGTCGACGCGCTCACCACCGGCGGGGTCCTCGTACGCTGGAACCTCTCGGCCTCCGAGTGGTCCGTCGTCGAGGCCCTCGTCAAGCGCACCGGCGTCCCGGCTCTCGCCGCCTTCGCCCAACGGCAGGCGAACGCCCGGGAGATCAGCTTCGCGAAGTACTTCCTGCCCGGCTGGCGCGAGTTACCTCCGTTGCCGAGCCCCGCGCCGCACTGCCCCGGCAGCTCGCACGCCCCGCGCAGCCTGCTTCACCCACCGTTCCCGCCGCTCCCGTGTCCGGCGGCTGGCAGCCGTACACCAACCCGGCCGACCCGTCCATGGAACCCACCACCATCGGCGCGCTCGGCCCGTCCGCCCTCGCCCACATCATGGGCGGCATCACCGAGAAGCAACGGCAGGGCGTCGGCCCGGGGCCCGTCGCCGACGGGCACGTACCCGACGAGCCCGGCCACCCCGAGTACCACCACCGTCGTCGCGCCGCCTGGACACTCGGCCGCTGGGCGACCACGACACCGCCCCGCTACCGGCGGGCCGACGCCACGCTCCTCCCCGTCCAGCAGTGGGCGGACGCCGTGGCCGCCGACCCGGAGTCCGCCGGGTCGCTGCTCCTCACCGGTACGACCGGCACCGGCAAGACGTACGAGGCGTACGGCGCGCTCCGCCGCATCGCCGAGGCCGGTCCGCGTACGTACGAGGTCATCGCGATCACCACCGCCGACGTGTACGGCCGCCTGCGGCCCAAGGGCTCGGAGCGGGGCACCGAGGAGGAGCTGCGCCGCCTCTGCCGCGTCCCGCTGCTGCTCCTGGACGACCTCGGGTCCGCGAAGGCCGGCGAGTGGACGGAGGAGGTGACGTACCGGCTCATCAACGAGCGGTACAACGCCTGTCGGCCCAGCCTCTGCACCAGCAACCTGCCCGCCCGCGCACCCCACGACGAACACGGCCGCCCCACCGGCCCCGACCTCAGCACCGCCCTCGGCGAACGGATCGTGTCCCGGCTCTCCGAGGACACCCGGATCGTCGCGATGACCGGCGCGGACCGACGCCGGGCAGGCGGGTGACGCATCCACGTCGCACGTGCCGGCATTCGGTGCGGAGAACGTCAGTAACCGCGACGACCGGCACCGATCGCAGCCGCCGCCCCAGCGCACAGGCGATGCCCTGTCCTGTGGGGCCACAGGCCCCAGCAGGCATGGTCCGGCTCGGAGGTCCCGGGTTCGCAGAGAATGGCGACATGGAAACGCCCGTGACCGACATCGAAGAGGCCATCAGCTGGAGCGGCCTTGCGGTCATCCTCCTGTTCACGCTCGGGGCATCCGACTCCACCCTTCAGCCGGGCGATTTCGAGGTGGCCGGCATGAAGCCGGACAACGTCAAGGTGTTCCGGCTGGACCCGGATCCCGATGGGCGACGAGGGGTGGTGCAGGCGTACGACCTCACGTTCGCCGACAGCGACCACGACTTCGTCCCGTACTTGCAGGAGTGCCTGCGGCGGGCGGCTGCCGAAGTGGAGGGGATCGCGTGGCTGGCCTTCGAGGGTTCCTTCCACTACGACCGCCTCTTCACGCAGAGTGTCACGGACCAGGTCTATGGCTACTGCGTAGAGGACGGCGTACCAGTGGCCGTGTGGGACGGCGCGGTCCTGAAGAGTGGCCGGTGGAAGTGCGAGCTGGCCGGAGTACGCGCTGCCATGGAGCGTGCGTTCCCGAAAGTCGGAACCGGCTGATCCACAGAGGTCGCCGCGACCCCCGGTGATGCCGGGCCGGAACACTGCCTACTTCAGCTCCTCGGCCATCAACTCCCCCAGCACACGGCGTGCGTTGCTCGCCATCACCGGGTTGGTGGTGCGGTAGTGGGCGAGTTCGGGGAGGGCGACGGTCAGGGCCCAGCCCCGGGCCCGGCACCAGGTCGCCTCGTCGGCGCCCATTGCGGTACGGAACCGGGGGCGGGCGGCGGCGGGGAGCAGGTACCAGGCGGCCATCAGATCGAGTGCCGGATCGGCGAGGCCCATGCAGCCGAAGTCGATGACGGCGCCGAGCCTGCCCTCCTTGACGAGGATGTTGCCGGGCTGGAGGTCTCCGTGGGACCAGACCCCCGGCCCGTCCGGTTCAGGGGCCCGCAACGCCGCCTCCCAGACGGTCAGGGCGGCCTCCGCACCCGAGCCGCCGCCGGAGCCCGACCCATCACCGGAGCCGGAGACCTCGTCCAGGACTTCGCGCAGGCTCCCGATCGTCCGCCGGGTGGCGTCGTCCCGGGCGGCGAGCGGTTCACCGCGGTACGCGGGCGGGGCTCCGACCGGGTCCACGCGGCGCAGCGCGGCGATGAACTGCGCCAGATCCGAGGCGAGTTCACCACCGTCCGGCGGCTCGCCCCCGCCATCCGCGACGGGTTCGGCCCCCTCGCCGCCCAACCACCGGTTCAGCGGCTCCCCTTCGAGCCAGCGGCACACCGACCAGCTCCACGGGTACCCCTCCCCCGGAGCGCCCTGGGCGAGCGGGGCGGGGATCGGTACGGGAAGGTGTTCGGCCAGCCGGGGCAGCCAGTGGTGCTCCTTCTCCACGTCCCGCGCGCCTCCCTCGGCGAGCGGGAGCCGTACCGCCATCGCTCCGCCGAGCCGGTAGATGGCGTTCACCGTGCCGTGGGACCCGGTCCGGCGGACGGGGAGCCCGGTCCACTGCGGGAACTGCGCGGCGACCAGGGCCCGTACAAGATCTTCGTCGGAGAGCATGAGCCGATCGAATCGGCTGAGCGGGGCCGCCGCAACCGTATTCCGCGCCAGGCCCCGACGACTGCCCGAACCCCGTGCCACCTGCGGAAACCCGCGACCATGAGGACACTCGGAAGCGCCCCGCGAAAACCGCTGGGCCCCGCCCCTGCCCGTACCCCACGCTCGTGGTCATGACGACTGGACAAGCCCCCCGCGAGCGCACCGACCACCCAGACCGCCCCGACCGCCGTCCCGTCCTCGTGCTGCCGCCCCGGCTCACCGCTTCCGCGCGGACGCTGTCCGCAGCGGCGGTGCGGCGTGGGCTGCGGACCGTGGAGCCGGGCGGGACGCGGATACCGCAGGCGCTGCGGGAGTCGGCGTACGGCATCGCGCATCTGCACGCCGGGCCCGGCTTCGCCGACGCGGTGGCGCCGGTGTTCGGGATCGCCCCGCTGGAGGCCCCGGCCGACTGGCTGGCGGGGCTGCCGATGCGATTCACCCGCCGCGAGATCCGGGCGATGCCGATCCGGGAGGCGTACGGGCTGCGCAGGCCGGTGTTCGTGAAGTCGCCCAACGACAAGAGCATCCCGGCTCTCGTGTACACGGACGGCTCCCGGCTGCCCGGCCCCGACGCGGTCGAACCGGAGACGCCGGTGCTGGTCAGCGAGGTGCTGTCGTACGTCTCCGAGTACCGGCTGTACGTCCTCGACGGGTCCGTGCACACCGCGAGCCGGTACGCCGAGCGCGGCCGTCTCCTGCTCGCGGAGCCGTCGCCGGACGCCCTGGCCTTCGGCGCGGATCTGCTGGCCGCCACCGCGGACTCGCTGCCCTCCGCGATCGTCGTGGACGTCGGGCAGGACGCGGACGGCGACTGGAGCGTGATCGAGGCGAACGCCGCCTGGGCGAGCGGCCGCTACGCCGCCGACCCGGAGCGCGCACTGGACGTCGTGCTCCGGGCCGCCGGGCCGGTGGCGGCGCTGGACGCCGCCCGGGACGGCGCCTTCGTGAGGTCCGGGGCTCGGCTCCCACGGGAACCACGCGTCAGCGCAGCTCCTCCGGGCAAGGGGTGCCAGGGCTGAAACGGTACGGCGCGGCCAGCTTGTAGACGCCCGCCTTCGGCGCGACCAGTTCGGTCCACTGGTCCTCGTGGGTCTCCTCGTCGACCTCCAGAAGGCACCCGTTGACGTTGTCGAAGGTCTTCGGAGCGTCGCCGTCCTCCTTGGTGCGCTCCTTGGACTCAGCCGTCTCCTGGGGGCGGTCCAGGCCCTTGCCCTTCTCGTCCACGAGGGAGAGCCAGCGCGTGTAGGGCACCCGGATGAGCACGCGGCCCGCCTCCGGGACCCGGATCGTGATCTCGTCGGCCTCGAAGTTCAGGACGGTGGCGGGCGGGTCGGCGAGCGGCATCGGGTCTTCGACCCGGTACAGCTTCCAGTTGGCGTCGGCCCAGATCGGCTTCAGGTACGGCAGCCCGTCGCCGACCAGGGCGGCCTCCTGGGCGGCCCCGCTGTCCGGGTTGCCCTTGGGCAGGACGACGTAGTGGACGGCCCAGCGGTCGAGCCACTCGCGGTAGTTGGCCGCGTCGAGGGTGTCGTCGTAGAAGAGCGGGTTGCGCTTCATGTCGGCCTGGCGGTTCCAGCCCCGGGCGAGGTTGACGTACGGCGCGAGGGCCGAGGCCTCGCGGTGGCTGCTCGCGGGGACGACCTCGATACGGCCCCTGGTCGCGTCGACCACCTGGAGCTCGTTGACCAGCGGCGCGAGAGCGCGCGCCCAGGAGGCGGTGGGCGCGGTACGGACGATGTCGGCGACGCTCTTGAAGCCGATCCAGACGTTGAGGCCGACGATCGCGATCACCAGGGCGTACCAACGACGGGTGCGCGGCGCGGTGAACGGCAGGGCGGCCAGCAGCACGACGCCGGCGAAGAGCATCGCCATGCGCGTGATGTTGGAGCCGATCTGGGAGTCCACGAAGTAGGTGGCGAGCGTGCCCAGGCCGTAGACGGCGGACGCGGTGCGGACCGTCTTCCAGTCGCGGGGCACGAGCACGAACACGAACACCGCGTAGACGAACGGCAGCGACAGCGTCCCCACCGACATCGGCTGGGTGCCGGAGAACGGGAACAGCCACGAGGAGAGCCCGACCACCGCCACCGGCGGCAGCCCGATGGCGTACGCGCCGGGGCGCCGCTTGTGCAGGAAGAGCGCGGCGGCCACCACGCCCAGGAAGAGTCCGGCGACCGGGCTGGAGGCGGTGGCGAGCCCGGCGAGCGGGGCGGCGACGGCCGCCTTCGCCCAGCGCCGGTACCGCCAGCGGTACGGCCAGCAGAAGACGGCGGCGACGGCCCCGACCGCGAACATCATGCCGAGCCCGAACGTCACCCGCCCCGACAGCGCGTTGCACAGGTACGCGAAGACCCCGGCGAGCGAGCAGACGAGCGGGTTCCGCACGGCCTTGACCCGTACCAGGATCATCGCGGTCAGCCCGGCGGAGACGGTGCCCGCGAGCATCATCGTGGAGCGGACGCCGATGACGGACATCAGGTACGGCGAGACCACGCTGTACGAGACGGGGTGCATGCCCCCGTACCAGGCGAGGTTGTACGCGGTACCGGGGTGCTGGCCGACGAACTCGGCCCAGGCGTCCTGCGCCGCGATGTCGCCGCCGCTGTTGGCGAAGAAGAAGAACCAGAGGACGTGGGTGACCGCCGCGGCGGCCGTCGCGATCGTGACGGGATGGCGCACCAGCCGGCGGACCAGCGTGGCCGGGGCGGAGGCCGTGCCCGGGTGGTCCGGGCCCTCCGGGTGGTCCTGGCCCTCCGGGTGGTCCTGGCCCTCCGGGTGGTCCTGGCCCTCCGGGTGGTCGGCCTGCGGTTCCGGTGCTCCCGGTACTTCCGCTTCGTCCGGTGTTTCCGCTTCATCCGGGATGCGCTGGGTCGGCAGGAGCTCCGGGGACGCCACGAGATCCGCCGACGTCACCAGTTCCGCCGCCGCGACGAGATCCGCAGCCGCCGCGAGCTCCGCGGGGCCCGTCGGGTCGTCGGTGCCGAAGGTGTCGGCCTCCCCCGGCTTCCGGTCCTTCTCGCTGTCCGCCTCGCGGCCGGGTCTCGGCTCCGCGGTGGTCACTACGGCTCTCCCCGTCATCCGCCGGTCCGGAGCGTCCCCGGCGACCGCGCGTCCTGCGGGACGCGCCCCGCGCCCGCCCGTCGCCCGGCCCCAGCTGTCCGGCCCGCTCGGCCTGTCCGGCTGTCCGGCTGTCCGCTTGTTCGGCTTGCCGCTGCTCGCTGTCCGGCTGTTCGCTGTTCGGTCTGTTCGTCTGTTCGGTCTGTTCCGGGACGCTAACACGTACCAAGCGGACAGAAGAGGGACGGGGGGCACCGGATAGGCACCCCCCGTCCCTCTTCCCGCGGGCCGGACCGGCCGTCAGCCGATCCGGGAGAGCTTGGCTCCGATTCCGGGCTCGCTCAGGTCCTGGGCCAGGGCGACCGGGACCTTCACCTGGCTGGTGCCCTCGCCGACCGTCAGCGTGCCGACCCGGGTTCCGGCCGCAGCCTCGTGCGGGATGGCCTTGCCGTCGTCGGTGAGCTCCAGCTTCACCGTGAGACCGCCCCAGCCGACCGCCTTGACGTCCTGGGTGGCGACGACCTCGGTGGTGGTGCCGAGCCCGTCGTCGACGACCCCGACGACCTGGCCCTTCTTCACGACGGTGGCGCCCTTGAGCGCGTCCTCGGTCGCCAGCATGACCGTCTTGCTGACCCGGTTGACCTCGTCGATGATCGACACGCTGTCGTACTGGCCGAGGATCGCGCCGACGATCAGCTGGTCCGTCCCGTCGATCATCTTGTGGGCCGCGAAGAGCAGATTGCCGCCCGCCTTCGTGGTCGAGCCCGTCTTGATGCCGAGCGCCCCGTTGAAGGGGACCAGCCGGTTGTAGTTGGGCCAGGGCTTGCCGGTGGGGTCGGTCCAGCTCGGCAGGATGGTGATCTCCATCAGCGCCGGGATCTCGACCAGCTTCTCGCCGAGCTTCACCAGGTCCTCGGCGGTGCTCACCGTGGTGGCGTTGAGCCCGGAGGGGTCGGTGTACGTGGTGTTCGTCATCCCGAGCTCTTTCGCGGTGGCGTTCATCTTGTCGACGAACGCCTTCTCCGAGCCCGCGTCCCACCGGGCCAGCAGCCGCGCGATGTTGTTGGCCGAAGGGATCATGATCGCGGAGAGGGCCTCGCGCTGCGTGAGCACGTCCCCCTCCTTGACGGTGTCCAGCGTGGACTCGCCCTCGCTGGAGAGCTTGCCGTCCGACTCGCCCTTGGCGTCGACCTTGATCGACTCCCCGTCCTCACCCTTCTTCATCGGGTGGTCCCTGAGCACGATGTACGCGGTCATGGCCTTGGCCACACTCGCGATCGGCACCGGCTTCTGCTTCCCGAACGAACCGACCTTGCCCAGGCCGGTCGCCGCCATGTAGCCCTGGCCCTGATCCGGCCAGGACAGGTCGGGGGTGGCCCCCTCGAACGTGTAGGTCGGCGTCGTCGTCACCGCGAGGGTGGGGTCCGGCAGCGGCCTGAACGTCTGTACGGCTGCAAAGATGATCAGCAGGAGCAGGACGAGCGGCGTCCAGATCTTGACCCGCCGGACCGCCGTGCGTACCGGGGTCTCCTTCGGCGGAGGCGTGTTCGTCAGCTCGGCGAGCAGGTCCAGCGGCGGCTTCGGGGGCAGCGGCAGCGACCGGGTCCGGTCGGGCTCGCCCGGGGTGGGCGTATCGAGGGCCGGCGTGACCGTGGGACCGACGACCGGGCCCTGCGGATCGGTACGCCGGGGCGCGGGCGCCACCGGTCGTACGTCGTCCGAGCGCAGCGGTACGAAGGTGCTGGTGCGCTCCGAGGGGCTCTCGGAGTCCGCCCCGGCCCCCGTACCCGGCCCCGGCTTCCCCTTCTCCGGATCCGTCTTCGGGTCCCGCTTCGCCAGGGCCTCGCGCGGGGGGATCTTCAGCGCGGTGGTGGGCTGGTCGATCCGGGGGCGGACCGACTTGAACACGGCGGTGGGCTGGTCGATACCGGTGCCGTCGGCGTCCGCAGCACCACTGCCGGCCTCGGCGGCCTCGGTCTCGGCATCGGCATCGGCATCGGCGGGCGCGTCGGCGTCGGTGGGCTCGCCGGACGTGTCCGCGTCCGTGGCGGCCGTCGCCGGTTCGGTGGGCTCGGCCTCCTCACGGGTACGCGGCACCGCGGCGCCGGCCTCGGCCGCCTCGGGCTTCTCGTCCACGTCGGACGCGTCGGACGCGTCGGACGCGTCGGACGCGTCGGGCTTCTCGTCCGTCGCGGACTCCGGCTCGGGCTTCTCCTCCGCCTCGGACTCGGCGGACTCGGCGGACTCGGCGCCCTTCTCGGACGCGGCGCCGCTGTCGCCCTTGGCGACCCAGGCGGCGACCGCGGCGCGCAGCCGCTTGTCACCCTCGCCCCCGGCCGCCTCGCTCTGGGCCGCCTCACTCTCGTCGGTGTCGGCGGGCGCATCCGCGTCGGCGCCCGGGGCGCTCACGGCGGGCTCGGACGCGCCGGAGCGAGCGGAATCGGCTCCGGACGGCTCTGCGGGGCCCTCAGGGGCCTCCACCGGCCCGTCCGGGCCCTCGGCGGCCTCGTCGGCCCGCTCGGCGCTCTCGGTGGCGTCCGTCGCCGCGTCCGCCTCCGGAGCGTCCGCCTCCGGCGCGTCCGCGTCTTCCGCTTCGGCGTCGTCGGCCGCGGCGGCCGGGGCCGGGACGCGGAACACCGCGGTGGCGGTGTTCTGGCGCGGGCCGTCCTCCGGGGCCTCGTCCGCGCCGGACGCGGAATCGGTACCGGACTCCGGAGCCGGCTCCTGGGCGGACTCCGTTTCCGGGCCGGCGGCGCCGTCCGGACCGGAAGTGCCGTCCGTGACGGAACCGTTATCGCCGTCGGCCGCGTCTTCGACGGTGTCGTCGCTCGCACCGGCGGGTTCACGGAACACGGAAAGCCGGGGGTCGCGTTCCTGCGGAGCCGTCCCCGAGGACGTCCGCTGTTCCGACTTGCCGGGGGACTCGCCCGCCACCAATGCCTCCTCTTAAAGCTGCGGGGACTGCCCCCGCTGTCCGAACCGTGTACCAGTGTCCTGTGTGAACCCTGCCTTCAGCTGCTAGACGAGAACGACATACCTACTGGTTCCCGTACAAAGCTGGCAGGCGCTCTCGACAGACAGTTGTGAGAGGGGTCACCCTGTCACTCATCCACGCGGGGAGGCATGGATGGGCAGGAGCCGCAGAACAATTCCGGAAGAGCTTTTGCTGCTCGCTCTGGACCCGACCACGGGTACCACGGCGCAGCCGCAGTCGCTCGACCTCGGCCTCGCCGGAGCACAGCTAGTGGAGCTGGCTCTGGCAGGTCGGATAGCCCCTGACGGGGATCGTATCGCCGTGGTGATGCCACGGCCGACTGGAGATCCGACACTGGACTCCGCACTGGAACTGCTGCGCAGACGTGGCAGTCCGGTACGGGCGGTCCACTGGATCGGCGGACCCCGACTGGGGCTCCGTCAGGTCTATCTCGCTCATCTGGAGCGGTGCGGCATGGTGCATGCCGTGGCGGGCCAGATGTGCGGAGTGCTGCCGACGACTCGCTACCAAGCGACGGACACGGCGGTCAGCAGGGACATCAAGTCCCGGCTGGACAGTGCGATCCGCACCGGCGTACCGCCGGACCCGCGGACCGCGGCGCTTGCCGCGCTGGCCCACGCGGTCGGACTCGGCAAGCACCTGTACCCGGGGAACGAGGGGCGTTCATCACGCTCCCGCCTCCGGGACCTGATCAGACACGACCCGATGGGCGGCCTCGTGGCGCATGCCGTGATGGACGTCCAGAGCGGCGCGGGCGCACAGCCCCGCCGCAACCAGCAGGCAGCGGGAGTGCCTTTGCAGCCGCAAGCACGACGCGGCAGCATGGCGCAGACCGCGGCAAGCTGAACGCAGTGAGCCGAACCGCGGTGCGCCGCGCGGGACATCCGCGCTGCGCACCGTTTCGGAACTGCGCGGGAGACCGCGCGGACAATCCCATACCGCCGTTCCGACGTCCGCCAAGACCCGGTTCGGGAGCCGCACCACACGCGGGGCAGCCGGTCTTCCGGCTGCCCCGCGTGCTTGCGTTCCCCGTTTCCCAGCGAAGCGAGGGCCAAGGGTGGCAATCTGCTGAGAAGTAGATACGCACAGCAACACAGCCGGAGGTGCCGTTTCCGTGCCGTCCACCGTCAATCCCACCGTCAGGCGACGTCGGTTGGGCCAGGAATTGCGCCGCCTGCGCGAACTCAAGGGCATGACCGCGGAAGAGGTCGCCGACCGCCTGCTGGTCTCGCAGTCGAAGATCAGCCGGCTGGAGAACGGCCGCCGTTCCATCAGCCAGCGGGACGTCCGCGACCTCTGCGGGGTCTACGAGGTCGCGGATCACCGGATCGTCGACTCCCTCATGCAGATGGCGAAGGACTCGCGCCAGCAGGGCTGGTGGCACGCGTTCGGCGACATCCCGTACAGCGTCTACATCGGCCTGGAGACCGACGCCGAGTCCCTGCGGGGTTACGAGCCCCAGGTCGTCCCGGGTCTGCTCCAGACGCGGGCGTACTCCGAGGCGCTGATCACGGGTGCCCTCCCCGAGGCGCCGCCGGCCGACATCGAGAAGCGGGTGAACGTCCGGGCCCGGCGTCAGGACCGGATCAACGACACCGAACGGCCGTTGCGGCTCTGGGTGGTCATCGACGAATCGGCGCTGCACCGGACGGTCGGCGGCAAGCAGGTGATGATCGAGCAGCTGGAGCACCTCGTCGCCTGCTCCCAGCTGCCGCACGTGACCGTGCAGGTGCTGCCGTTCGACATGGGCGCGCATCCGGGGATCAACGGGCAGTACGCCATCCTGGAGTTCCCCGACACGGCCGATTCCAGCGTGGTCTACATCGAGGGCGTCACGAGCGACCTGTACCTGGAGAAGGCGAACGACGTCCAGCGGTACAGCGTCATGTACGAGCACCTCCGGGCCCAGGCGCTCAACGTCGAGCAGAGCCGCCGGTTCATCGGCGAGGTCGCGAAGAAGTACACCGACTGAGCGGCCCGAACCGGGTCGATTCCCCTGATCCCGGGGGGCGCGAACCGGCCACCCCGCCATAGCGGGTCATGTGCGACATGCAGCGATGTGACGCGTGGGGCGGCGACACGATACACCGTCGCCGCCTCACCGGGTAAGAGTTCATTGGCAATTGCCATCCGGTCGAGTGAACGGCATCTTCAGACAGGCGAGTTGGCGAGTAGCGTCGATCACGCCAGCTGAAAGCAGTCTGGTGCGAGGCTCACGATCAACTCATCGAAACCGGAGTGAACATGGCTATCATCCAGGGTGCTACGGACATGTGGACCAAGTCCTCGTACTCCGGCGGCAACGGCGCCTGCGTCGAGGTCAAGTCCCCCGTCGCGCTCTCCATCGCGGTCCGCGACTCGAAGGTGACCGAGGGCCCCTCGATCTCCTTCGTGCCCGGCGCGTGGAACGCGTTCGTCCGGGACGTCGCGGAGCGCACGCTCGACGTCTGAGCCCGGTGATTCCCACCGGCCCGCTACCGCGCCGCTCGCCCGGCCCTCTCGACCGGCCCGCCGTCCTGGCCGAGAGGGCTCGGCACCGCCCGCTCCGTACGGAGTGATCCTTCGGAGCGGTTCAACGAGGTGATCGAGCGGCACGCACGCATCACCGGTGCGCCGCAGGGCGGTCCGGGGGCGTTCACCCGCCCCGGCCGCACACCACGGCGTACGGACACCGCCGCACGGCAGGACCGTCGGCACACTCGGGTGGGAACCGGCCGTCGTTCCGGTTCTGCTCCGGCATCGCCGGATGTCGACCGACCAAGTTCCCCCCTCCTCGACCGCACGGGACCCGCATCCCGTGCGGTCTTGCCGTTTCTGCGCCGGCGACGGTACGCGCGGCGACATCACGCGTGCGAAGTGCGGCTGATCGCGGGGCGGTCGACGCCCGGTCGGGATCGGTACGCGCCCGCACAGCCCGCGCTCGCCCGCGTCGCCCGCGTTCCCCCGCGCGTCGACCCGCCACGCACGCGACGCCTGCGTTCAGTGGTTCGGACAGCCTGACGAAGTGCCCGCCCATCGTGTGGCCCCCGTCACTTCCACACAACGGCCCGCTTGGTCAAGAACAAGTAAAACTGTTCGGGGTGCTGATCTGTGTTCACATTCATGACCGCATATCCCTTGACCCCACCCTTCCGGAAGCGGTTCAATCCCCCAAGTCCCCGTTACCCGCGCGGGGTACCGCTGAACGGCCGTACTGACGAAGAGCGTTCCCGTTCACAAGGCGGACCCCTGGAGGGGTACATGAACAGTCTCGACTGGACCGTACTCATCGGATACTTCGGTGTGATGGTCGCGATCGGCCTCTGGTCGCACAAGCGCGTGGACACCGTCGGCGACTTCTTCACGGCCGGCGGGAAGATGCCGTGGTGGCTGTCCGGCATCTCGCACCACATGTCGGGGTACAGCGCGGTGATGTTCACCGGCTATGCCGGCATCGCCTACACGTACGGGGTCACCTCCTTCGTCACGTGGTCGCTCCCGATCGCCATCGGCATCTTCATCGGCGCGAAGCTCTTCGCGCCCCGGCTCAACCGGCTGCGCTCGCGGCTGCGGGTCTCCTCGCCGCTGGAGTACCTGAAGAACCGCTACAACATCCAGACCCAGCAGGCTCTCGCCTGGTCCGGGCTGCTGCTGAAGATCGTGGACGTCGGCGCCAAGTGGGCCGCGATCGCGACCCTGTTGTCCGTCTTCACCGGTCTCACCATCACCCAGGGCATCCTGATCACCGGCGTCATCACCGCCATCTACTGCACGGTGGGCGGGCTGTGGGCCGACGCGCTCACCGAGCTGGGGCAGTTCATCATCCAGCTCTTCGCCGGGCTCGCGATGCTGATCGCGGTAATGGGCAAGCTGGACGGCTTCTCCACCCTGTGGACGGTCTGGGACAAGCTCCCCGACGGCCACGCCGACCCGACCGCCGGCCCGTACACGGTGACCTTCCTGCTGGCGTTCCTCTTCATCAAGACGTTCGAGTACAACGGCGGTATGTGGAACCAGGCCCAGCGGTACATGGCCACCGACTCGGCCCGCTCCGCGACGCGTTCGGCCAGGCTCTCCGCCGTCCTCTGGTTCGTCTGGCCGCTGGTGCTGTTCTTCCCGATGTGGTGCGCGCCGCTGCTCGTCCACGCGCAGAAGCCGGACGCCTCGGACAGCTACGCCCTGATGACCGAACAGCTTTTGCCGCACGGCCTGTTGGGCCTGGTGATCGTCGGCTTCTTCTCGCACACGATGGCCATGTGCTCCTCGGACGCCAACGCCATCTCCGCCGTCTTCACCCGCGACATCATGCCGACCCTCGCCAAGTCGGCGCGCGGCTGGAACGAGCGGGTCGGCCTGATCGCGGCCCGCTGGACCACGATCGCGTTCCTGGCGCTGTCGATGGCGGTCGCCACGCAGGTCAACTCCCCCACGTTCAAGGACATCATCACCGTCGTCATCAAGTGGGTCGCCGGTCTGATGGGCCCGATCGCCATCCCGTTCATGCTCGGCCTGCTGCGTACGTTCCGGAAGTCCGGTCCGACCGCGGCGCTGGTCAGCTGGGCGCTGGGCCTGGTCGCGTTCTGGCTGGTCAACTACCCGATCAACTGGGCCGTCGACGGCGGGGTCCCGCTCCAGTACCAGGTCTCCGTACCGCTCGCGGTCTCCCTGGTCCTCTACATCGTGATCGGCTTCGTGAAGCCGGAGGACACCCCGGAGCGCGACGCGGTCCTCGCCCGCATCAACGAGGACGGCGACGACGGTTCGGCCGCCGCGTCCCTCCCCGCCCAGGGCGGCCCGGCCGCGGACGCCGCCCCGATCCGGGACTGACCCCCGCCCCGGGGCCCCTCACCGGGCTCCGGGGCGCGCGGGCCGCAGGACACGTACGCACGCACGGGCCGGTGTTCTCCACCTCGGCGGCCGACCGGCCGGGAGGGGAGACCCCGGCCCCTGCGCGTGCACCGGCCCGTGCGCGTACCCGGACGGGCCCCATGGCGTGGGCGAGCGTCAGTGCCGGGTGCCGTACGGCCCGGCCGCGAACCGCCGGGTGCCCCGTCTCAGCACGGCACGTCACCGCCGCATCGCCAGGCGGTCTCCTTGTCCGCGTAGACGTTGGCACGCGGGGAGAACATGTGGCCCACCCACTCCTGGCCGTCCCCCGCGGCGATGAAGGCCTCCGCTTGATAGGCCATCCGCTCCTTCTGGCGCGGCGTCTCGCAGAGGGCGGGGTCGGTGGTGAAGGTTTCCCCCGGTTCGACCGTGCGGTGAGCCAGGTCGGGCCCCGGTACGCAGTCGTGGGACACCTGCCAGAAACCGGCCACCTTGACCGTGACGTCCACGGCGGAAGCGGTCGGGTTCTCGACCCGCACGGCGAACCGCAGCCTGTCGCTCCGGACCTCCGCGCAGGCGCGCAGCAGTACGCCGGACGGACCGGCTTGGGGCGGCGAGCACCGGCTGTTCCCACCCAACGCGTCCCCGTCCCGGACGATCGAACGTGCTCCTGCCGCCGGACCCGGTGCCGCGGGACCGGCAGAGGTGACAGGACCGGCAGAGGTGACAGGACCGGCCGGGGCGACAGGACCGGCGGCGGTCTCGGCCCGGTCCGCCCGCTCCGCCGACCCGGGCAGGCCCTTGACGGCGAGCACCGAAACGATCAGCGCGGCGACGACCGCAATGCCCACCGCGGCACCGCGCTTCCGTGCACGCGGGGCGACGGAGCCGGTGTCGCGTACGGCGGGTCCCGGGGCGGGCCGCTCGCCCCCGCCGGCCGCGACCTCCCCGGCGGCCGGTACGGGAGCCTCGGGAACACCCGGCGGGACGGGCTGTCGCGGGGTCGACGGTTGGAGGGCCGACAACTGCGGGGCCGTCGCGGGATCGGTGGCGCCCGAGGACCGTGGTCGCGCGACGGGCTCAAGAGGTGCCACAGCCTCAACCGGCGCGCTGAGCGTCTTGACCACCGCGCTCCGCCACTGATGCCCCTTGATCGCGCGCAACTCGGCCAGGTGGATCTCGATGCGTCTGGCGATCCCCATCAGCCTTCTGCGGCGGTTCGCGGCGTCTCCGCGGAAGGCGGCGGCGATGCGGGCGGTGTCCTCCGCGGTCGGCAGGCGGCCCGCTCTCTTGTTCTCGCCGAGAAGCTGATCGCGGCCGAGCAGCCAGTGTCCCAGCAGAGGGTTGTCGATCTTCGGGGTGGCCTCCCTCAACAGGGCGACCAGCCCCGCCCGGGACGGACCGTCGCCCTCCATCACTTCCTGTAGGCACGTGCTCCACTCGTCCAGCGCCTGGACAAGGGCGAACGCCAACTCCTCGAACTGTTCATCCTGTTCCCCCACGAGCGCGTCCCCTCATGCCCAGAAAATTGCACAGTGCTTGTGAAACAGCAGGTCAAAGGCGGTGCATCGTGCACTGCAAGGACCTGCGCACCGAAGGGTCTGGAGCGGGCTTCCGGCAGTCGGGAGAGTGGATCGCAGCGGACGGGACCGAACTGATCCGCCCTCAATCCACCGAGCTGGTAACGGAGTGCTGCCATGAACCGATCGACGACCCGAAAGCATCGCACAGTACTGGCTCTCCTCACGGCCGTGCTGACGGCGACGGCCGTCCCGCTGATCGCCCCGGCCGCGGCCGACGCCGCCACGGGCGGCCGGGCCTGCCTCTTCCTGGACAAGGAGGGCGCCCGGTTCGCCGGCCGGACATACGGACACGTCGCCTGGGCGATCCGTGACCCGAAGCACGCCGAACACTGGATCTGGGGTGCCACCGAGGGCTACCGGGGCAAGGCGGTCATCGCCGCCGGCTCCGAGAACGGCAGCTGGATCAAGGGCGGCTCCTGGAACGACCTCCGCGCGAGCCTCCGGCGGGACGGCCGCCACAGGGCGGGCTACTACGACGCCTACCGGTGCATCAACACCGCAGGTGGCGACCTCAAGGCCGCGCAGCGCACCTTCCGCACCGGGAAGAGCAGCGGCTACAACGTGGGCCTCAACAACTGCCTCACGAAGTCGATCGCGATCTTCCGCACGTACAGCCCCGCCCTCAGCACGAAGCACCTGCCGAAGGGGGAAGTCGTCCCGCCCAGGAACTACTTCGCGACCTCTCTGGACAACGCGCGGGGCTGGGAGAAGGCGCGTACGTACTGATCCCTCCCGCCCGACCGGTCGAGCGGCGCGGCGCGGGCACCCGCGCCCGTCCCGTCGCGGCCGGGAGGCGTCCGGACACCTTCGAGGAAAACCCGAAAGGAGGAATCCCCATGTGGAACACGTGCCAGCGCTGCAAGGGCAACGGCAAGTGCACGACCTGCGACGGCTCCGGCCGGCGCGGTGTGTGGAAGTGCGACAGCTGCCGCGGCAGCGGCGACTGCAAGGCCTGCGACGGCCGAGGCTGACCGCGTGCCCCTGGTGACCCACCCCGTGGGGTGAAGGCCCCTGGTCCCCGATCCGCCGGGCATGGTCCGGCGGGTCGGGGAGGCCCGTCACTCATGCCGGGTACGCCCGTCCCGGACCCCTCTCCCGCCGACGGCGGTCACCGCCGTCGGCCCCCGCCGGGCAGACCGGCACCACCCCCACCGGAGGGACCGGCATCCGGCCTCGCCCCCCCGAGCCCCTTCAAGCACGTTCAAGCACCTTCACGCTCGTTCAAGCACCTTCACGCTCGTTCAAGCACCTTCGACACTTGAGGAGAACTCCCATGAACGAAACGCCTCGTACGCAGCCCGGGCAGACCGGCCTCCCCGGCGACCAGCCGGAGTTCCGCTTCCGGCAGGTGCCGATGCCTCCGAGTTACCCCCCGCGCCCCCGGACGGCGTCCGGCCCCGGGTACGGGCGGCAGCAGTACGTTCCCGGCGATCCGGAGATGCCACAGCGGGTCAGGACGGCTCGCATCGTCCTGTTCGTCCTGTCGGGGCTGCTCATCGTCCTGGGGCTTGCCGCGCTCGCCCAGGCGGAACTGGCGCAGAGCGTCTTCGACACGGACAGCGGATCGTCGGGGCTCTGGCCCCCCTCCGCCCTGGCGGAGGAGCAGGCCGCTTCGGCGAGGGTGGTCGTCGCGCAGGCCGGAATGATCTGGGCCGCCGTCTACGCCGCGGTCGCCCTCGTGCTCGCCCTCCGGTTCGGTGCCGGCGGCAAGCCGCTCCGCATCGGCACCATCGTCTACGGCGCCTGGCACGGTGTTGTCGGCGCCTTCACGATCGGCTTCGCCACCGCTGCCTCGTCCGCCTCCACCGTCCTGTCCTCACTCGTGGGAGTGACGGCCGGCGTCCTGTTGATCGTCCTCATGGCCCATCGGGACGGCGTGGCCTGGTTCGGCCGCCCCCGCAGCTGACAGCGGACGGAGCCGAGTTGACGCGGCGGGAGCCGGCCGGACCGGCCCGGTCACTCCCCTTCGCGCGGCAGCTGCGCGACGAAGTCCGCGAGGCCGGGCGCGGAAGGCGGTGGCTGTCCCGGGAGGTAGCGCCGGTAGTGGTCGGCGACCATGCGGCGCAGCCCGGCCTCGTCCGGCTCCTCGCCGGTCGGTTCAAGGCGGATCCGGTGGGGCTCGCCCGTCATGCGCAGCGGCCTGGCCGTCGCGTCGAAGCCGCGGGAGTACTCGTCGGGCATCTCCCACCACGCCTCCGCGTACGCCTGGTCCCTGAGCACGTACATGTGGAACTCGTCGTCGAAGATGATCACGGGTGCGGTCGGGGGTGGCGTCGTCGGTGGAGTGGTCGTCATCCGTGGAGTATGCGGCGCGCGTCTCACCGGCGGCAGCCCCTTTTCCGTCGGTGACCGCTCAGGGCGCGGCCACGGCCTCCGGGCGGTCCGGACCGGCCGCCCCGGCGGTATCCGGAACGGCTGCCGGGGCGGTATCCGGAACGGCTGCCGGGGCGGCGGCCCGCAGTGCCGCTTCGACGCGGCGGTTGCTGGTCATGGTCGCGGTGAGGGCGGTCATCGCCAGGAGGAGGCCGGCGGCGGCGTAGAGCGGGGTGCGGATGTCGTAGGCGGTGGCGAGCCAGCCGCCCAGGAAGGCACCGACGGGGGCGGCGCACATGGCCAGCATGCGGGAGGTGGACGCGACCCGGCCCATCAGGTGGGCGGGGACGATCGTCTGCCGGAGGGAGGGGGCGATCACCATCGTGGCGCCCATGCCCGCCCCGCAGACGGCGAGCGCCGCCCCGGCCACGTACGGATTCGGAGCGGCGGCCAGACCCAGGACGGCGAGCCCCTCGACGGCCGCCGTGCAGGTCAGCGCGGCGCCGGTACCGAGGCGCCGGCCGAGGCGGGAGGCGATGCCCGCACCGAGCAGACCGCCGGTGGCCTCCGCGGTGAGGAGCAGGCCGAAGCCGTAGGTGTCGATGCCGAGGCGCTCGTGCGCGAAGAGGGCGAGGACGGTCTCCACGGCGATGAAGGCGACGTTCCCGACCGCCGGGCGGAGCGCCAGCCCGAGCAGCAGCGGGTTCCGGAAGACGTACGAGGCCCCGGCCCGTGCCTGCCGGAGCAGCGGTTCGCGGGCCTCCGGCACGGGCCGGGGCGTGGCGGGCAGCGTGCGCACGAGGAGCGCGGAGAGCAGGAACGACACCGCGTCGGCGACCAGCGGGACCGCCCGCCCGAGCGCGAGCAGCGCACTGCCCGCGGGCGGCCCCGCGAAGCCGGACATGGCGGTCTGGGCGCCGCGCAGACGGGAGTTGGCGCGCTCCAGGAGTGCGGGGTCCCGGTGGAGCAGCTCCGGGAGATAGGCCGTGGCGGCCGTGTCGAAGAAGAGTCCGCCGAGGCCGAGCAGGAAGGCGACGGCCGCGAGCAGCGGAATGCTCAGTACGTCGAGGACGGCCGCCGCCGCGGGTATCCCGAGCAGTACGGCACGCGCCGCGTCGGCGACCCACATCGTGCGCCGGCGGTCCCACCGGTCCACCAGAGCTCCGCCGAGCACCCCGAAGAGTAACCACGGCAGTGTCCCCGCGGCCGTGACGACGGCGAGCGCCCTCGGATCCCGCGTCAGCGTCAGCGCGATCAGCGGCAGCGCGGCCTGCGTCACCCCGTCACCGAGCGAGGAGACCGTCTGCGCGCTCCAGAGCCGCCCGAAGCCGGTCGGCAACTTCCCTGTTCCCGGTGTCACTTGGACTCCCCTCCGGTCTGGGATCCGGTCTGCGATCCGGTCTGGGATCCCGTCTGCGATCCGGTCTGCGATCCCGTCTGCGATCCGGTCTGCGATCCCGTCTGCGATCCGGTCTGCGATCCCGTCTGCGATCCGGTCTGCGATCCCGTCTGCGATCCGGTCTGCGATCCGCTCTGCTCGCGCGATGCCGGGTGGAACAGCGCGAAGACGAACGAGGCGTCCGGCAGGGCGGGATCGGACAGCTCCCGGTACTCGTCCGCCAGCGCCTGGAGCCGTACCCCCAGCTGTGTGAACTGCTCCTCGGTGAGCCGCAGATGGGCCATGCCGACGTGCCGTTCGCCGTCCACGGGCGACGCCTCCAGATCGGCCAGCGCGTGCCGCATCAGCGGGTCCGGCCCTCCCTGACCGGGGTCCGGCATCTCGATCGTCCGCGCGGCCATCGCGTAGTACCGCTCGGTGACCCCGCGCACCTTCCGTGTCCGGACCACCTTCACCACACCGGCCCGTTCCAGCAGCCGTACGTGGTAGCTGGAACTCCCCTTCGCGAGGCCGAGTCGCTCGGCGATCTGCGTGATCGTCGCCGGTTCGAAGCGGATCGCGGCCATGATCCGGTGGCGTGTGAGGTTGGAGACGGCGCGCAACTGCTCGTCGGTGGTGACGTGAAGGGTCTCGGGGAGACCGTCGGTAGCCATGCGCGCAATGGTCAACGTTCCTTGACCATTGCGCAAGGGGTTCCGCGCGGCCTTCCGGGATCCGTCGGCCGGCGCACGCGAAAAGGGCCGTCCGGGGCTCCGGGGGCGCTGACGCCCCCGGAGCCCCGGACGACCGGATCCGAGCACGGGAATGTGCCACGGACCGCCGCCTTCAGCGGGGTTCGGGTGCGGCCTTTTCGTGGACTTCCTTCCGCCGGCGTCAGTCCGCCACCGGGTGGGCGCCGCCTCCGTCGCGCGGGCGCAGGGCGTCGACGACGAGGTCGAGCACCCGGCCGATCCGGTCCGGGGTGTCGTCGACGGCCACGGAGTGGAAGACGCCGAAGACCATGGTGGTGACGTCGTCGGGGTCGACGTCCGACCGGAGCGAACCGGTGCGCGCACCGGCGGCGAGAAGGACCCCGATGGCGGCGGTGAGGCGCTCCCGGGTGGCCGGGGTGGCGATGGCTCCGGAGGCCCAGCCCGCCCGGAGCGTGCCCAGCATGCCGCGCTTGGTGGCGACGAACCCGGCGTAGCGGTCCATCCAGGCGCGCAGGGCCACCTCGGGCGGGAGCCCGGCGAGGAGCTCGTCGGCGCTCGCGGTGACGGCGTCCAGTTCGGCCGCGAACACGGCTTCCACCAGGGCTTCGCGGGTGGGGAAGTGCCGGTAGAGGGTGCCGATGCCGACGCCCGCCGCACGGGCGACCGTCTCCAGCGGGACGGTGTCGTCGGCGGCGGCGAACGCCGAGCGGGCCGCCTCGATCAGCTTGTCGCGGTTGCGCCGCGCGTCGGCGCGGGCGGGCCGGGGCGCGGCGGCCCGCACCCCGGGGACATCAGGAGTGCCAGGGGAATCCGGGGCACCGGCAGCGCCGGGAGCGTCCGGGGTATCGGCGGCGTTCAAAACGGAGGAACCTCCGGTAGTGCTACAGTCGACTTAACGGAGGTTCCTCCGTTTCTTCATCCTCTCACGAGACCGGGATGACCTCATGACGACCACAGACACCACGGCGAACGGCGCTCCCCGCGCCGGAGGGGCCGGCCGGATCGGCGCCCGTACCGTCTCCCGCATCGGCTTCGGCGCCATGCAGCTGCCCCGCCTCCGCGACGACCGCGCCGCCGCCCTCGCGGTCGTACGCCGGGCGGTCGAGCTCGGCGTCGACCACATCGACACCGCGCACTTCTACGGGGACGGCTTCGCCAACGACGTCCTGCGCGAAGCGCTCCGGCCCGAGGACGGCGTCCTCGTCGTCAGCAAGGTCGGCGCGACGCCCCACTCCGGTGGCCCGCACCCGATGCGCCTCGCCCAGCGGCCCGAGGAACTGCGGGCCTCGGTCGAGGACAACCTGAAGAGCCTCGGCGTCGACCGGATTCCCCTGGTCAATCTGCGCCGCGCCGAACGCGCTCCCGGCCTGATCGCCGAGGGCGATCAAGTGGTCGACATCGACGACCAGTTGGCCACCATGACCGCACTGCGCGACGAGGGAAAGATCGACGCGATCGGCATCAGCCACGTCGGCATGGCCGAGCTGCGCCGGGCGCTCCCGGTGGGCCTGGCCTGCGTGCAGAACGCGTACAGCCTGGTGGCCCGCGACGACGAGGAGATGCTCCGGCTCTGCGTCGCGGAGGACATCGCCTGGGTGCCGTACTTCCCGCTCGGCAGCGCGTTCCCCGGCATGCCGAAGGTGACGGACGAACCCGCCGTCGTAGCGCTCGCCGAATCGCTGGGCAGCACCCCTGCCCAGATCGGCCTGTCCTGGCTGCTCCACCACGCACCGAACGTGCTGCTCATCCCCGGTACGGCCGATACCGGGCACCTGGAGGCGAACGTCGCGGCCGGCGCGGTCGCGCTCGACGCGACGGCCCTCGCCGCCCTGGACGCGGTGCCGACCCGCTGAAGGCCCCCACCCGCAGAAGGCCGCCCCACGCGCCGAACACTGCCCCCAACCCCACCCCCTGCATCACGCATCACGCATCACGCATCACCAGGAACGAGGCCGTGCCATGTCCCTGAACGAGGCCGAACGCCGCCGCACGAGCGCGGAGTTGAGTCAGAACCTGACCCTGTCCGGCCTGACCGAGGAGGAAGCCGCGGCGGACCTGGGCGTCACCCCGGACGAGGTGCGGCGGGCCCTCGACGTCACGGAGAGGACCGGCCCGGTGGAGGTGTGGCAACTGCGCGACTACCTCGATCAGGCCGTACGGGACGCGGGCGGGCGGCCCGCCCCGTTCACCGTACTGACGGACCGCGCACGCCGGTCCGCCCTCGCGTGGTTCGCGCTGCGGGAGGCCCCGCGGCACGATTTCACCCCGCGGTGACGGGCACACCCGGCAGAGGCGGCCGCGTCCGTGGGCATGAGCAGTCCGGCCCCACCCCTCCCGGGTGACGCGCGGTCCATACGGGTGAGCGGTGAACGGTTCCTCCGCCCGGTGCGGTGAGGTGGACCGGTAGGAAGATCCCGACCTGTTCGTGATCTTCGAGAGGACCTCTTCCCGTGCACCCTGCCCGCACCGCCGCCCTGGTCGCCGCCGCCCTGCTGGTCCCGGCGGCGGCCACCGCGGTCGCCCCCGCCTCGGCCGCCCCCGCCACCCCCGGTACGCACGCCGCTCCCGCCGAACAGCCGGTGGAGTTCCAGGTCCGCCGGGGCGACACCTCCGCGGTCCTGAGCTTCAGCGGCCACCTGTCCTGGAGCGGGACCGGAAACCGTACCTACACCCTCAAGGGGCAGTTGACGGCCCGCTGCCGCACGGCCACCCGGTTCACGGCCCGGCTCCAGTACGGGGGTACGGGCGAGAAGTGGAAGGACTCCCCCGAGTCGGAGTGCTCCCACTCCCGTACCGGGTACAACGTCATCGCGCTGGCCGGGACGCTGCCGCGCGACAGCAAGCTGAGGCTCCGGCTGGGGACCTGGAAGTCCGCCGCGTGGGTGTACTCCGGCCGGAAGACCTACGCTCCCCCGGCCTGACGCGGACCGCCGACAGGACCATGGCCGACGGGCCCCGGTCGGCGAGACCCCGACCGGCGGGCCCCCCGACCGGCGGGCCCCCGACCCGCGGGCCCCGGACCGGCGGGACCCCGCCGACCGGCGCACCCGTGCCCGGCGCGGCACGTGCGGCATGTCACCCGTCCCGCGCGTGCCCCGCCCCTTGCCCGGCGGACCCGCCCCCTCTACCTTACTTTTCAGTAAGTTTACTGCGGAGTAAGGGGTTTGGCGTGGGCGCCTACCGCACGGTCATGGTCGGTACGGACGGCTCGGAGTCGTCGTTGGCGGCGGTCGAGAGGGCGGCCCGGCTCGCCGCCGACTGCGCGGCCGAACTCGTCATCGCCTGCGCGTATCTACCGATGCGCGGGCACGAACTGGCAGCGGCGCAGGATCAGTTGAAGGCCGAGGCCTATCAGGTGGTGGGCTCGGCGCCCGCCGAGGCCACGCTGCGCGTCGCGGCGGACCGGGCCAGGGCGCAGGGCGCGGGCGCGATACGGACGGTCGCGGTGGAGGACGAGCCGGTCGCCGCGCTCGCCCGGACCGCCCGGGAGGTCTCGGCCGATCTGCTGGTCGTCGGCAACCGGGGGCTGCGCTCGCTCGCCGGGCGCATCCTCGGCTCCGTACCGGCGGACATCGCCCGCAAGGCCCCGCTCGACGTGCTGATCGTGCACACCACATGAGTGGGGCGGGCGGGCCCGCCCCAGGGCCCGAGCCGTTACGCGCGGGCGGGCCTGCGGCCGAGGCGGCCGAGGTGCCCGGGCAGCTCTTCGGGGTCGCCGAACTCGGCCGGGCCATCGAGGAGGTGCTGCTCGGCGGGGGACGTGTCTGGACGCGGCAGGAGATGGCCGAGCGGTCCGGGGTCGGGGCCGGGCGCACTGCGCGGATCTGGCGCGCGCTCGGTTTCCCGATGGTCGACGAGGACGCGCGTGTCTTCACCGACGCCGACGTCGAGGCGCTGCGCGCGGGGGAACGGCTCATCGCGGCCGGGCTCATCACCGAGGAGAGCGAGATCATGATGGCCCGCGCCCTGGGCCACCATCTCTCCCGGCTGGCGGAGTGGGAGGTGCACACCCTCTGGTCCTGGATCAACCGGGAGTCCGAGTTCACGCTGGACGGCGGGAAGTTGATGACGCACGCCGCGGCCCTGCTGCCGGAGATGGAGGCGTTGCAGCAGCACGTGTGGCGCCGGCACCTCGCCGCTTACGCGGAACGCGTCCTGGCCGAGGCGGCCGAAGGGGCCGAGGTGCGGGAGACCGCGCACACCGGGGCCGAGTCGCGGGATCCCGGCTTCGAGGGCCGGGCGGCGGGCGGCCCGGTGCCGCCGCACGAGGGTGCCGAAGTCCGCGACCGGGCGGTGGGCTTCACCGACATGGTCGGCTACACCCGGCTGACCAGAGGGCTCGGGAACGCCGAACTCGTCCGCGTACTGGACCTGTTCGAGAGTCTCACCGGGGACGTGGTCGCCGAGGGCGGGGGCCGGGTGGTGAAGACCATCGGTGACGAGGTCCTCTTCGTCTGCGAGTCGGCGTCCGAGGCCGCCGACACGGCCTTGGAACTGACCGCCCGCGCTGCGGCCGAACCCCGGCTGCCGCAGGTGCGGACCGGGCTCGCCCACGGAGCCGTACTCAGTCGCTTCGGCGACGTCTACGGCGCGGCCGTCAACATCGCCGCCCGGCTCACGGCCGTGGCCCGCCCCGACACGGTGCTGGTCAACACCGAGCTGGCCGGGGAGCTTTCGGGGATGCCGGGCTACGACCTCCGGTCACTGAGGCCCGTATCGGTACGCGGGTACAGCAGGCTGCGCCCGGTACTGCTCCGGCCGGCCAGGCCGGGCGGGCAGGGCGGACGGGGCGGACGGGGCGGACGGGGCGACTGACGGAAGGACCGGCCGCCACGGGGGCCTCCGGGGTCAGAAGACCCGGGGTCAGAGGCCCGGGGCCAGAAGCCCTTGGGTCAGAGGCCCTCGACGATCAGCCTTCTGCTGTCCGTGTTCCGGCTGCGCAACGGGGCGATCGCCTGGTACTCCGCCGAGTCGTTCCAGGCTCGCGCGGAGGCCAGGTCCGGGAACTCCACCAGAACGATCTGCCCGGGGGCCCAGGCGCCCTCGACGACATCGGTCTCGCCGCCCCGGGCCAGATAGCGTCCGCCGTAGGGGGCGAGGGTGGCGACCACCTGCGAACGGTACTCGGCCAGTTCATCGGCGTCGCCGGTCAACTTCACGTCTGCGATCACGTATGCGGTCATGAAGCCGACCCTAAGCGATCACCAATCCGGAGTGCCGGCTCAACCAGGCTTTCCCACGGTCTCGTTCGGGGATCCGCCGATCTCCCCGAGCCCCGTCAGGCAGGGGCCGCCGACGCCTCGGCCCGTACCGCGAGACGCCAGATCAGGTCGACGCCCGTCTCACCGGGCGCCGCCTGCCGGTCCGGCGCGACAATTCGGGCGACCTCGGTGAAGCCCAGGCGCCGGGCGACCGCGCCGCTCGCGACGTTTGCCTCGTCGTGGTGGATCTCGACGTGGTCGATGCCCGGCAGCTCTCCCGCTGCCCGCACCAGGGCTGCCGCGGCCATGGTGGCCAGCCCCTGTCCGGTCCACGCGTGGTGGAGCCAGTACCCGATCTCCAGACCGTGCGGCCCGATGCGACGGTGCAGGCCACAGCTTCCGACCACCACACCGTCCGAGAGGATCGCGTAGTTGTATCCCTCCCCCGCCAGCCACTCCTTCTCGGCGAAGGCGAGGAAGCCTTCGCCCTGTGCCCGGTCGTGGGTGGCCGCGAAGGGCATCCAGGGACGCAGGTGCTCGCGCGACTCGGTGATCGCCCGGTCCAGCCCCTCGATCATGTCGGCGTGCCACCGGCGGAGTTCGATCCGGTCGCAGTGGAGCACGTCGGGAGGCTGCACGCCGGAGGGGTGCGAGTCAGAGGGCTGCATGCCAGAGATGGTTCCCATCCTGGGATGCTGGCCCGCCCACACGGGATGCACAACTCGTTTGCCGCGCCCGGGGCCACGGGAGATCCCCGTCACGCCCTCGGATACCGGGCGAGCCAACCCGGCGCAGCGGCAGTCGCGTTGTGCAGGGCCGGGCCCTGGGTCATCTCCATCGCGAAGTCGTCGGCGAGTTCGAGGATCGTGGCCCGCCCCTCGATCTCCGCGAGCCAGGACGGCGGCAGGGCCGTCTCCCCGTGCAACGCGCCCAGCAGCGCCCCGCAGACCGCCGCGGCGGGCGAGGACGGCCCCCCGTGGTTCACGGCCAGCCGAAGCCCGTGCCGCACGTCCTCGCCGACGAGCGCGCAGTACAGCCCCACCGCGAGGACCTCCTCCGCCGAGTCGTCCGACCCCAGCGACTCGATCAGCGCGGGCCCGGGAATGCCTTGCCGTACGGCTCCGAGGGCCCGGCGCACCGCCTCGCTGACGGGCTCGTGGCCCGGGCGTTCCGCGAGCAGCGCGAGCGCCCGCTGCACCGACCCGTCCAGCGTGTCCCGCCGGGCCAGCCCGTGCACCACCACCGCGAAGGCCCCGGCGGCCAGTTGGGCGGTCGAGTGCCCGTGGCTCTGCGCCGCGCACTCGACGGCGAGCTGGCACACGAGCTGCGGCTCCCACCCCGCGAGCAGCCCGAACGGCGCGGACCGGGTCAGCGCGGCCGAATCCCGCGCCTGCGGGTTCCTGGGGCTCTCCAGGGTGCCCATGGTGGTGTCGCCGAACCCGTGCAGACAGGCCCGCACCGGGGCCCGGCGGGCGTACAGCCACTCCTCGCGCGCGAGCCAGCCGTCACCCTCGCGCCGCTCGTCCGGCCCCCAGTCCCGCTGCGTCGCCGCCCACCGCAGATGGGCCCGGTACACGTCGGTCGGCGGATGCCAGGCGCCCGTATCGCGCCGCACCTGCGCCCGTATCAGCCCGTCCACGGTGAACAGGGTCAGCTGGGTGACCGCCGTGACACCGCCCCGCCGCCCGAACACCGGCACGAAATCAGCCACACCGCCGACCCCGTGGGCCTCGCGGATCTCCTCCAGCGTGAGCGGGGTGACCCCCGCCCCGAGAGCGTCCCCGAGCGCGCCACCCAGCAGCGCTCCCCGTACCCGGCTGCGGAAGTCCTGCTGCTCCACACGGCCCCAGACAGCTGTGGTCCCGATGGTCATCCGGCCAGTCCCCCTACCGTCGGTACGGCTCCGCCAGCACTGTAATAGAACGGGAACGACTGATTCAGGGTCGGAACGGAATGTACGGAGTAGCTCTGGAGATCACTTTTGAACGGCATTCATCAGGGTTTTCCCGGACGGAACGGGTCACCGGGCGGGGTTCTCCCCGGGCCCTTCGGCCTCACCTTCCTCAGGCCCCTCCCCGCAGGCCCCGGGGAGAGTCCTGTTCGCCCGGCTTGATCACGCGTCGGTGTGGCCGGGTCAGGTCCGGTTCAGGATCAGAGTTCAGCTGGTGGCAGGCCGAGGTGGTCGTGCAGTGCCCGGCGGCCGGCGAGTGTCACGAGGAGGGCGCGGGTGGTGCCGATGCGCGTCATCCACCCGGTGGCGAGTGCGTGGGCAGACAGGGCGGCGCCCACAGCGCCAGCCAGGTGGAGACGGCGCTCGGTCCAGTCGAGGCATGCGCGCACCGGTGGCCGGCGTGATCCGGCAGGCACCGTGATGCCGGTCTCGGCAAGCCAGAGGGTGCCCTTGCCGGTCAGGCCCGGCTCGGGTCCCCACTCCAGGAGTCCGCGTTCGACCATCGCGTCGGTGATGGCCAGTGCGGTGGTTCCGGCCAGGTGGTCGTAGCACAGCCGGGCGCGGGCCAGTGCCTGCCGCCGGCCGGAGGCCGACAGCGAGCGTGGTGGGGCGCTGTGCTTGGGGGCCAGCGCGGCAAGGCTCTCGATCAGTTCGACCACTCTGCGGTCGGCCACCCGTACGTAGCGGTGGCGTCCGTGCCGCTCCTCGACGAGGAGTCCGCCGTTTACGAGCAGGTTCAGGTGCGAGGTCGCCGTGGACGGCGCCACTCCGGCATAGCGCGCGAGCTCGTTCGCCGTCCATGCCCGCCCGTCGAGCAGCGCGAGGCAGAAGGCGGCCCGGGTGCCGTCGGCCAGCAGTCTGGCCACGCCCGCCAGGTCCACACCCACATCCTGGCCTGCGCGCTGAATGTCCACGGTGCCCATTGTCGCCGACGTCCCTTCGACGTCCGTCGAAGCGTCCCCGTCCTAGCGTCGGCCCGTGCGCCGGGCTCACCGGCCCCGCACTCGCATCCGCTCACGTACTGGAGCAACCATGACCGCGTCCGACACTGCCGTCACCATCTCCCACCAGCCCAAACCCCAGACGGACTGGGTGCTCACCGACGCCCCCACACCCGAAGACGTTGCGGCGATCTCCGACGCGCTGGAGCGCTTCAACATCGAGCACACGGGAATCGCCGACCGCAGACCTCTGGCCGTCCTGGTCCGTGATCCCGAGACGCGCCAGGTGGTCGGCGGACTGACCGGGCGTACCTCGCTCGGGCTGTTCTTCCTCGACCTCTTCTACCTGCCGCCCCGGCTGCGTGGCAGCGGGCTGGGAACAGAGATCCTCCGGCAGGCCGAGGACGAGGCTCGTGCCCGTGGCTGCCGCACGGCCGTGCTCTACACCATCACCTTCCAGGCCCCCGGCTTTTACCAGAAGAACGGGTGGAAGCGGCTGGGAGAGGTGCCCTGCGATCCGCCGGGCACCAGCCGCGTCTTCATGACCAAAGAACTCACCGCATCGACTGGTGAACCAGTCCGGTCCCGGTAAGGTCGCCGTGCTCGTTGCACCATCATCTGTTCCGTCCGCTCTGCACCTGCCACAGGCCGCGTCCGGGGCGTCACGGCCCGAGGCGGTGGTGCCGTCCGGGCTGCTCGCCGCTCTGTCCCTGGTGCCCGATCCGAGGAATCCGCGCGGGGTGCGGTTCCGGCTGGCCACGCTGCTCGCGGTCGGCGTGTGTGCACTCACCAGCGCCGGACACAACTCCCTGACCGCCATTGCCGAGTGGGTACGCCGCTGCGACCAGGATGTCCTGGCCCGGCTGGGCTGCCCTTTCGATCCCTTTACCGGCCGGTTCAAGGCTCCGGGCGAGCGAACCCTGCGCGATGTATTCGCCCGCGTCGACCCCGCGCTCCTCACCGCCGCTGGTTTCACCAGACTCACCACACTCCAGGCCCGCCCGGTGACCGCGATTGGCCCGGATGGGATCGTCGAGCGCGAACAGCGCCGCGCCCACCGGATCGCCCAGCACGAGACGGACCGGCCGCAACCGCGTCGTGCGGCTTTTGCCGTGGACGGCAAATGCCTGCGCGGAGCGGTCCGCGCGGACGGCAGCCGTGTCTTCGTCCTTTCCGCAGTGCGCCACCACGATGCGTTGACTGCTGCTCTGCGCGAGATCGGTGCGAAGACGAACGAGATAACCGAGTTCGCTCCGCTGCTGGACGCCCTCGATGATCAGGACCTGACCGGCTCCGTCGTCACCGTCGACGCCCTGCACGCCCAGACGAGCCACGCTCGCTACCTTGTCGAGGACCGCCAGGCCCACTACCTGCTGTCGGTGAAGAACAACCAGCCCACCCTGGCTCGCCAGTTGACCAAACTGCCCTGGTGGCAGGTACCGGTCCTCGACCAGTCCCGCGACCGCGGACACGTCCGTGAGGAGGTCCGCGAGGTGAAGGTGGTGAGCGTGAACGGTCTGCTGTTCCCTCACGCCCGCCAGGTTGTTCGCATCGACCGCAAACGCCGCCGAATCGGCACATCGAAGTGGCAGACCGAGACCGTCTATGCCGTCACCGATCTCGCGGCCCACCAGGCGTCTCCCGTTGAGATCGCTGCCTGGGCGCGTGGCCACTGGATCATCGAGAACACCGTCCACTGGACCAAAGACGTGACCTTCGCCGAAGACGCCAGTCAGATCCGCCGGCATCGCACCCCAGCCGTCATGAGCGCACTGCGCGACCTTGCCCACGCCACCCTCCACCGCTCCGGATGGGCCAACATCGCCAGCGGCCGACGAGCCCACACGCACCCCGCAGCCACGCTCACCCTTCACGGGATTCCGTGATCAAACCGGGCGAACGGGACTCTCCCCGGGGCCCTGCCCCTCCCCGGGCGCCTCCTTGAGCTCCTCCCAGGTCTCCTCCTCGGTCTCCTTCGAGGGCTCCGCTCCCTCCGGCCGCCGGAAGCGGTCCCGCCGGGGCCCCGGACTCACCCCGCCGACGATCCACGCGAACGGCGGCCGCCCCTCCCGGCACTCCGCCACCAGCAGCGCGTCCCGCAACGCGTCGGCAGCCGCCTTGAGCGCGAACCGCACGGCCGTCTCCCCGGCCGCCTCGTCGGCCAGCACCTCCCGCGCCCCGGCGAGCACGTCCTCCCCGCACGCGACGAGATCGGCCTCCACCTCGTCGGCCAGCCGCGACATCCGGCTGTCGGGGTCATCGGTGCTGAGGTAACAGCGCCTGCCCTCGGGCGAGTTCCAGGGCAGCAGACGGAACTGGGAATCGGCCATGACACATGCCTCGCAGACGTGGGTGACTTCCAACGGGTGATGCTCACCGTTCGTGACTCGATGATCACCGCCGCGACCTACGCTCGGAAGCAGCACACGATTGCCCGCACACAGGACAACGGGAGGCCCACGATGACCGCTCCGGCCGACGTGGACGAGGAGTCGGGACGCGCCGCGCTCGGACGGACGCTGCGCTACCTCCGCGAGACGGCCGGCAAGTCACTGGCCGAACTCGCGGCGGACACCCGCTACGACAAGAGCTACCTGTACCGACTGGAGGTCGGGCAACGGCTGTCCAAGCTGGAGGTGATGGAGGACCTCGACCGGTACTACGCGAGCGGGGAGCTGCTCCAGGGATTATGGAAGGTGGCGCGGAGGGAAGTCTTCAAGGACAAGTACAAGGAGTTCATGCGGCTGGAGCCGGCGGCCCGGATCATGCACCTGTTCACTCTGGGAATTCCGGGGTTGCTCCAGACCGAGGACGTTGCCCGGGAGTCGTTGTCCGGGGCTCAGGAAACGACTGCTGAGGCAGAGCTGGTGGAGGAGCAGGTCATAGCGCGCCTCGGTCGGCAGCAACTGCTCCACCGTGTCCCGGCACCATCGGTCCGAATCATCATGGACGAGTACGCGTTACGTCGCCCCGTGTCGGATGCCAAGGCTTGGGAGAAGCAGCTGTGTCACCTCATCGAGATGGCGGAGGTGCCGTCACTCGTACTCCAGGTGCTGCCCTTCGCTGCGGGGGCACACAACCTCATGGATGGCTCACTCACTCTGTTGTGGCAGGAAGACGGTGGAGCTGTTGCCTACACCGAAGGCAACGGATGCGCCGAGTTGATTGAGGATCCGTCCGCAGTAACCCGATACCGGCTGTCCTACGATCGGCTAAGAGACCTGGCGTTGCCCCCGTCAGAATCCGACGCGTTCATCAGGGGCGTCCTGGAGGAGCACAGATCATGAGCCGTACCCCCGACTTCAACTGCACGCGCTGGCGTAAGTCCACCTACAGCGACGGCGGGGCCAACAACTGCCTTGAAATCGCTGACGACTGCCCCGGATTCGCCCCTGTCCGCGACAGCAAGAACCCCACCGGGCCCACGCTCCTCATCGCCGCCCCCGCGTGGACCGCCTTCATCAACGACGTCCGGACGACGGACCGGTGATCACACCCGACCTCCGCCGCGCTCACTGGCGCAAGTCGAGTCACAGCGACGGTGGCGACACGAACTGCGTCGTAGTGGCAGTCAACTTGGATGAAGTCGTACCCGTCCGCGACAGCAAGAACCCCGCCGGACCGGCACTCCTTCTCAGCACAACCGCATGGTCCGCTTTCATCCATGACATTCGGAAGGCCGACCGGTGATCACGCCTGACCTCAGCCAGGCCTACTGGCGCAAGTCGAGCCACAGCGATGGTGGCGGCACAAACTGCGTGGAGGTGGCCGGGAGCCTGAGCGGAGTCGTACCCGTCCGCGACAGCAAAAACCCCGCCGGACCCACGCTCGCCATCACCACGCCCGCGTGGACCTCGTTCCTCGACGCCCTCAAGAGGCCGGAATGACAGCCGTGCCGCCCGACCTCCGCCGCGCCCACTGGCGAAAGTCAAGCCACAGCGACGGCGGTCAGACCAACTGCCTCGAAGTCTGCGCCGACTTCCCCGGCCTCGTCCCCGTCCGCGACAGCAAAAACCCCGACGAACCCGCCATCCTCGTCACCGCCACCGCCTGGGCGGAGTTCGTCGCGTTCGCCGCCCAGCGCTGAGCCACCGGGCGCAGGTGCGCGACATGGCTGGCCCGGCGCCCGCCGCTCCGCCTGCGGCCCCGGGCCACGGACAGGCCTCGGGGTCGAGGCTTCCCTGGGGGCTTGGGGCGTTCCACGGACCGGGGCTGGCCCGCTCGGGCCGTCACCGACCGCGTACCCCGCGCGCCGTAAATCGGATTGGCGCTTCCCGGCCGCCCCGGTAGCGTGCGCCGCCATGACACCTGAACTGAAGCGCCCCCCACTTCAAGCGGACGAACGCACATCCCTCATAGGCTGGTTGGACCTCCAGCGGCAGATCCTGCGCTGGAAGTGCGAGGGGATCAGCGAGGAGGACGCGCACCGTTCCGTCCTCCCGAGCTCTCCGCTCATGACGATGGCCGGTCTCGTCTCCCACATGCGCTGGGTCGAGCACACCTGGCTGGAGGTGGTGTTCCTCGGCGGTGACGAGAAGCAGAACCCGTCGTTCGACGAGTCGGCCGAGGACGCCGACTGGCAGACCGACGGGCGGACTCTCGCCGAGCTGCTCGCGGAGTACGAGGCCCAGTGCGCGCGCAGCAACGAGATCGTCGCGGCGGCCTCCCTGGACGACATCGGCCGGCACACCGGCTTCCACTCCGCCGGCGCCAACCTCCGCTGGATGCTGATCCACCTCATCGAGGAGACGGGCCGGCACGCGGGGCACGCGGACATCGTCCGGGAGCTGCTGGACGGCACCAAGGGCTATTACTGAGCCGTCCTCGTCGCTTCGCGCGCTGCGGCGAGGGCGCGCTGCCTGACTCCGCCGAACAACTGGATCATGGTGGCGGCCAGGACGTCGTCCCTGCCGATGGTCCGCCCGTCTCCCGTGCGGGTGGACAGGGCCGCGACGGGCTTCGGTACGGACGGGACCGGCGGGTCGGTCAGTTCGCCATGTGCCGCCAAGGTGACCGTGCCGAACCGCTTGAGCCCGCCCTCCCGGACGACCATGGCAGCGTCCCGGGCGAGGTCCGTCAGGAACACGCTGGCTATCCCGTCCAAGTCGCGGACCATCGCGGGGACGGCCGCCGCGCCCCGGTCGCGCAGCAGCTTCCTGATCGCGGCCTCGAACCTGTGGGCGCCCACCACGGCACTCGGCTTACGTGATCGGCTGCGCTTGGGCGCCCGTACGACGACACCCTGAGCGTCGTACACGGTACCGGTCAGCCCCTTGAACGTAGGACTGTGGTGGTACCAGGCGCCTCCCACCTCCAGCTCGACGTCCCGGTCGATGGCTTTCACGAAGTCCTTCGGAAACAGCTTCTTCCGCTCTTCCTCCGCCGCCGCTCGCAGCGCGCCGTCGATGATGTCCGCCAGCACTGTCCGCGTCACCGTCGCGGCGGCCCGAGCGGCCGGGCGCGAGACGTGCAGGGGCGTGACGTCCCTGAACACCCTCTTGACGAGGGACGTCGAGAACGGCGGTGCGTCCACGCCCGTGGCGGACGAGGACCCGGTGCGCGCGGAACCGCTGCGCCCGGGACGTATGGGATCTGCCGGCATCGGAGGAACGCTCCCTGCTGTTGGTAGGCATCAGGGCCCCGCTTCGCCGCGCGGGCCCTCTCTCGTGGGCCATCCTCCGTCGATACCGCGCTCGGTCAAAGAGCTGCCTTCCCGGTCGGTACCTCCGGCGGCGCCAACCTCCGCTGAATACTCGGTCCAGGCCTGCCGAGTGCCTGACGGTGTCGGGAATCTCGGCGGTGACGGTCGGTCATGCCCTCGACGTCTCGCTCTCCAAGTCCCCGAGCTCGTCACCCGCGATCAGCTCTGCGTCTCCTCGCGGCGCCCCACGGCGGCCGCATCGGGTATGACGAGCAGCTTGCCGGTGGTACGCCGTGCCTCCAGATCGCTGTGGGCCCGGGCGGCCTCGGACAGTGCGTAGCGGCCCGTCACGGTGGCCTCAAGCGCCTTGGAGCGGACCCACTCGAACACATCGGCGGCCCGTCGGAGCAGTTCGGACCGATCGATGATGAAGTCCCCGAGGCTGGGCCGGATCAGACTCAGCGAACCGCCGTGGGCGAGCCGGATCGGATCGAACGGCGGCACGGCACCACTTGCCGCGCCGAAGAGCACGAGATGGCCGCGGGTGCGCAGGCTGGCGAGGCTCGCGTCGAAGGTGCTCGCGCCGACGCCGTCGTAGACGACCGGCAGTCCCTGGCCGCCGTTGAGCCGCCTCACCTCGGCTGCGAGATCGTCGACCTCGGAGGAAAGGATCACCTCGGCGGCCCCGGCACGCTTCGCCAGCTCGGCCTTCGCGGTGGTCGACGTCGTACCGATCACCCTGCCGCCGAGATGGGTGATGAGCTGGGTCAGAAGCTGCCCCATGCCACCGGCGGCCGCGTGCACGAGCACCGTGTCGCCCGCCTGAACCGGGTAGGCGTCCTTGATGAGATAGTGCGCGGTCATGCCTTGGAGGAGCACGGCGGCGGCTGTCTCGAAGCCGATGTCGTCGGGCAGCGGCACCAGCCGGGAGGAGTCCACGACGGCCCGCTCGGCATACGTGCCGGGTATCTCCACCCAACCGACCCGGTCCCCCACTGCGACGTCGACGACGCCGGGTCCGACTTCGACGACCGTCCCGGCGCCCTCGGAGCCCGGAGTGAAGGGCAGCGGGAGGCTGTAACGGCCCTCGCGGTAGTAGACGTCGAGGAAGTTGACCCCGGACGCGGCGACCTCCACGACCGCCTCGCCGGGACCGGGCCGCGGCTGGTCCACCTCGGCCTCTTTCAGCACCTCGGAACCGCCTACTTCGTACACCTGAATCGCTCGCATGACCCCTCCAGTTATCGGCTCAACCCCACCAACCCCTTCGACAAAGATCCAATTCCCGGCAGGCAGACCAGCCCGCCGCCCCCTTGCCCGGCTCGACAAGACCCTCAACCGTCCCCACCCCGCCCGTACGCGAGCCCGGCACGGCCTGGGCGGATCCCGACCTCGTCGGGGAAGCCGGCCGGACCCTCGTCATGGCCGGGGACGGTCGGCACGGCCGGTCTCATCCGCCGGTCGGCAGCGTCGGGTAGTCCGTGTAGCCCGTCGCCCCGCCGACGTACATCATGTACGCGTCCCGCACCTGGTTGACCGGCGCGCCCGTGCGCAGGCGGTGGACGAGGTCGGGGTTGGCGAGGAACGGGCGGCCGAGGGCGATGAGGTCGGCTCCGGCGGCGAGCAGGCGCTCGCTCGCGGCGAGGCCGCCGTCCTCGGGGAGGCGGTCCTTCGGGAGCACCGGGTTGGCGATCAGGGTGCCGGGCCAGTCCTTGCGGATGCGCTGGAAGACGGGCTGGTCCGGGTCGGCGTACCCGATGTGCAGATAGGCGATCCGACTGTCCGCGAGGGCGGCGACGAGCGCGGGGTAGATCACCTCGGTGTCGCCTTCCTCGATGCTGTTGACCGTGTGGCCGGGCGAGACGCGCAGCCCGACGCGTTCGGGGCCGATCTCCTCGGCGACGGCGCGTACCACCTCGGCGACGAACCGGACGCGGTTGCCGACCGGGCCGCCGTAGGCGTCGGTGCGGCGGTTGGTGTTCTGCGAGAGGAACTGGTGGAGCAGGTGGCCGTTGGCGCTGTGGACCTCCACCCCTTCGAAGCCCGCCTCGATCGCGCGACGCGCGGCGGAGGCGAAGTCGGCGATGTGCTCCTCGATGTCGTCCGGGCCCATCTCCCGGGGTACGGGGGCCTGTTGCTTGCCCGAGGGCGTGTGGAGCGTCTCGGGCAGCGCCACGGGCGAGGGCGCGACCGGGGTCAGTCCGCTGGTGTCGGGGTGTCCGACCCGTCCGCCGTGCTGAAGCTGGAGGAACATCCGCCCGCCCGCCGCGCGTACCGCGTCGGTGACCGCGCGCCATCCGGTGACGTGTTCCGGCCGGTGGATCGCGGTGATGTGAGGGTACGTCTGCCCCACCGCGTTCGGGGTGGACGCCTCGGCGATGATCAGTCCCGCCGTGGCGCGTTGGGCGTAGTAGGTGACCATGAGCGGGGTCGGTACGCCGTCGGCGGTGGCCCGGTTACGGGTCAGCGGGGCCATCACCAGCCGGTTCGGGAGCCGGAGCGGACCGAGCCGGGCGGGCTCGAAGACCTTGCCGGGCTCGGGTTCGGGGGCCTGGGCGGAGGTCGCGGAAGCGATTGCGGGTGGGTTCGTCATGCGGGGAGGGTAAGAATTGACACCGGTGTCAGGTTCAAGCCCGAGGGAGGCACGGACGTCATGCGGATCGGTGAACTGGCCCGGCGTACGGGCGTCAGCGAACGCTCGCTGCGCTACTACGAGGCGCAGGGGCTGCTGGAGGCGGACCGTACACCCGGCGGGCACCGCGAGTACCGGGAAGGCACGGTGGACCGGGTGATCCGCATCCAGGAGTTCTACGCGGCCGGGCTGCGCAGCTCCAAGATCGGCGAACTTCTGCCCTGCGTACGGGACTCGGACGGCGGCCCGTCCGCGACCGCCACGCCCCGGCTGGTCGCCGACCTCGGCGCGGAGCGGGAGCGGATCGACCGGATGATCAGCGAACTCCAGCGCTCCCGGGACGTGTTGGACGACGTGATCGCCACCGCGAAGGAGCAGACGCCCTCGGCTGCGGCAGCCGCCAAGGCGGCAGCGGCGGGGGACGCGGTCGCCTGACGTACCGGTCTCCCTCCCCCGGTAAAGGCCCCCGCACGCCTGTCACGGCGGGGTGAGGAGCAGATGGGCGGCGAGGCCGACGATCACGGCGCTGGAGACCAGGGCGGTGCAGAGACGGCCGCGCGGCCCGGTGAGTACGCGTCCCAGCAGAGCTCCGCCGCCCACGAGCAGCAGCTGCCAGGTGGCGGAAGCGGCGAAGGCGGCCAGGACGAACACGGCCTGCTCACCGGCCCCCGGCTCGGCGGCGCCCCGGCCCGCGAGCACCAGGGCGGTGAAGTACACGACGGTGACCGGGTTCAGCAGCGTGATGCCCAGCAGCGCGAGGTACGCCCGCAACGGGCCCACCGGCCTCCGCCCGGGGCCGCCGACGGGGTCCTGCCGCGCACGGTGGTCGCGTACGGCCGCCACCGCGCCCCGGCACGCCAGCGCCGCGAGGACAGCGGCCGAGGCCCATCGCAGGGGCTGGGTGACCGGTGCGAGGAGCGGGGCGAGGGCCGAGCCTCCGGCCGTGGCGACCAGGGCGTAGAGGCCGTCCGCGGTCGCGACGCCCAGGGCGGCTCCGGAGCCCACTCGCGGCGAGGTCCGCGCGGTGAGGGCGACGAGGTAGGCCGCGACCGCTCCCACCGGCACGGCGATGCCGTAGCCGGCCAGCAGCCCCGCGACCAGCGCCGCGCTCACGCGGGGTGCGGAGTCGGCCTCCCCGGACCGCCGGACCGCTGCTGCCGGCCCGGACCGCGTACGACGGCGGGGGCGGGCATCGGCAGCGGAGAAGTCGTCGTGGTCATGGGCGGATCTTCGGGGCCGGTCCGGCGTCGGAGCAACCCGTTTTCCCTCAGGAACGGCTGCGGGACGCTTCCGGCTCGTCCGGTGACGTCCGGTCCGGTGACGTCCGGTCCGGTGACGTCCGGTCCGGTGACGTCCGGTCCGGTGACGTCCGGTCCGGTGACGTCCGGTCCGGTGGCGCCTGGTCCCGTCGGGGAAGCAGGAGCGGGCTGGTCAGGATGAGCAGTCCCGCGACGGTGAGGGCGGCGCGGGGGCCGGTGAGGTCGGCGAGCAGTCCCGCGAGCGCGGTGAGGACGGCGATGGATGCCTGCTGCCCGATCGACCACGCCGTCAGGGTGCGGGCGACGAGATGCTGAGGGGTGTGTTCGAGCCGGTAGGTGGCGAGCACCGGGCTGTACAGGCTCATGTTGACGATGATCGCCAGCTCGACGGCGATCACGGTGACGAGGCCGACGACGCCGGGACCGACGAAGGCCAGGCCGATCAGCCAGACGGCGCGCAAAGTGCCGACGGTCCGGAAGACCCGGTGCCGGCCGAAGCGGGCCACGACCCGGCGGGCCAGCCGCGATCCGACGAGTCCGCCGAGGCAGGGGGCTGCGAAGGCGAGGGCGTACTGCCAGGGCGGGAAGCCGAGTTGGCGCAGCAGGAGTACGGCCAGCAGGGGTTCGGTGGCCATGATCAGGCCGCCGACGAGCATCTGGTTGAGGTAGAGCGACCGCAGGCCGGGGTGGCCCATGAGGTGGCGCCAGCCGTCGAGCAGCGCTCCCGCCCGGACCGGGCTCCCGCCGGTCGCGGGCGGCGCTTCCTCCCGGCCGCGGATCGCGGTGATGCCCAGCGCGGAGAGGAGGTAGCTGAGCGCGTCGGCCACCACGGTGGTGACCGGCCCGAACAGGCCGATGGCCGCCCCGCCGAGCGGTGGCCCCACCGCGATGGAGCTCCAGTTCGTGGACTCGAACCGCGCGTTGGCGACGAGCAGGTCATCCGGCCGCACGAGGGCCTTGAGGTACGCGCCACTGGCCGCGTTGAACGCGATCTTGGCGGCGGCGACCACGGCCGAGACCACCAGCAACTGGACGAAACCGAGCAGCCCGAGGGCGTAGGCGGCGGGGATCGTCGCCATGGCCGCGAACCGGGCCAGGTCCATCGTGATCATGACCGGGCGCTTGCGCCGGAACTCCACCCACGGCGCGAGGGGCACCGCGATCAGCGCACCCACCGCGGGTCCCACCGCGGACAGCGCGGACACCTCGGCGGGTCCGGCGTGCAGCACCAGCACGGCGATCAGCGGCAACGCCCCGAACCCCAGCCCGGACCCGTACGCGCTCACCGCGTACGAAGCCCACAGCCGGCCGAACCGAGGGCCCAGCCCTCTCCTGCCCACCACGCTCAGCACCCCCTCGAAGCCCCATCCGAAGCCCCGCTCGAAGCCCCACTCGAAGCCCCGTTCGAACAAACCGACGTTGACTGAAGAGAGGTAAGCGGGGAGGACAACCGCAGGTCAAACAACCAGCCCGCAGGAGCCACACAACCACGGGTTGTTGACTAAGGTGGGTCGGCGTGGATCTCGAAGCAGTACGCACCTTCGTCGCCGTCGCGGAGACGGGCAGGTTCCGGAACGCCGCGGACGACCTGTCGATCACCCAGCAGGCCGTCTCCAAGCGCATCGCCGCGCTGGAGCGTGCCCTCGGTGTGCGGCTGTTCACCCGCGCACCGCGCGGCACGGAACTCACCATCGACGGGCAGGCGTTCCTGCCCCACGCGCGTGAGCTGCTCCGCGTCGCCGAGCGGGCGGGCGCGTCCGTGCGCCCCGGCCGCCGTCCGCTCCGCGTCGACGTGCTCACCTCGCGCAGCGCGCAGTCGGCCCTGATGCGCGGCTTCCACCGCGCACACCCCGAGATCGACCTCGACGTGATGATGCTGTTCGATATCGAGACCGCCGTCACCGCCCTCCGCACCGGCGCGATCGACGCGTCCTTCCGCGCGGTCGCCGCGCCCGGCCGGCCGCTTCCTGAGGACATCGAGTCCGTCCGGGTGCTCGACGAGCCCCTCCAGCTCCTCACCGGCCCCGCCCACGCGCTGGCGGGCGCCCGGTCGGTGACCGTCGCCCAGCTCGCCGGGCACCGGATCTGGATGCCCGGCATCGCCCCCGGTACCGAATGGGGCGCCTACTACGACGACCTCGTCGCCGAGTTCGGGCTCACCATCGAGGTGACCGGCCCCAACTTCGGCTCCGACGCCCTCCTCGACACGATCGCCGACACCCCGGCCCTGGCCACCTTCATGGGCGAGCACAGCCGCCTCATCTGGCCCGACGGGCACGGTCTGCGCCGCATTCCGGTGACCGGCCCGACGCCCGTCTACCCGCACTCGCTCCTCTGGCACCGCGACAACCCCCACCCGGCGCTGGCCACCCTCCGCGGCCACCTCGCCGCCACGAGCCCCGGCCACGACGCCGCCGGGACCTGGGTACCGGGCTGGGTGCTCCCGCGCTGAACGGCCCGCGCTGAACGCCCCGGCGGCGAAGCCCCCCGCGCCGGGTCTCGCCGGGCCCGGTACGCGGTCCCCGGGCGTGGGTCCTTCAGGCCCCCGCGGCCGAGCTCTCGGCGTAGGCGCTGCCGGCGGTCCACGCCGGTGCGGCGCCGACCAGCGAGTCGAGGCGTTCCAGGCGCTGGGCGGTGGCGGCGTCGTCGGGCGTCATGACGATGATCCGCTCGCCCCGCGTCCGGTCCAGCCACAGGCTCTGGAACTGGACGTCGAGGAGGCCGACGCGCGGGGACTGGTAGTGGCGGAGCTGGGTGCGGTCGGCCCCGACCTCGTACGACTCCCAGTGCCGTACGAAGTCCGGGGACTCCTGGCGCAGCCGGGTGATCAGCGCGTTCCAGCGGGGGTCGTCGCGGTGTTCGGGCTGGCGGGCGCGGAGCCTCGCGGTCATGTCACGCAGGACGGTCTCCTCGTCGAGCAGGCTGTTGCGCCAGCTCGGTTCGGTGAACATCAGCCAGGCGCAGTTGCGTTCCTCGGCCGGGTACGCGTCCAGGTCGGCGAAGAGGTACCGGTAGGTGCGGTTGGCGGCGACCAGGTCGTAGCAGTCGGTCTGTACGGCGGCCGGGTACGGCAGCAGCTTGGCCAGGAGGACGGTGTGCTCGGGGCGCAGGTCCATGGGCGGTCCCGGTTCGGTGGGCGTACCGCGCCCCGCGAGCACCATCAGGTGCCGGCGCTCGGCGGCGTCCAGGCGCAGTACCCGCGCCACCGCTTCGAGTACCTGGTCGGAGGCGTTCCTGGCCCGCCCCTGTTCGAGCCACGTGTACCAGGTGACCCCGACACCGGCGAGCTGCGCGACCTCCTCGCGCCGCAGTCCGGGTGTGCGGCGACGGCCGCCCGCGGGCAGACCCACCTCACCGGGGGTGACGCGGGCGCGGCGGGCGCGCAGGAAGGTTCCGAGGGCATCGCGGTCGGGCGTGGAAGCGGTCACCACCCCAGTGTCGGGCCTGCGGGCCGATCCATCCAGGTAGTACTGGTACCCCTATGAACAGGCTCCTGGTACCAGGATGACGCGAGGCGCACAGTCTGGTCATGACCCTCACGACCGCACCGTCCGTCGCCGCCACGCACACACCTCCGGCCGTCCCCGTCGCCGCCCCCATCTCCGCAGCCGTCCCGCACACCGCGGCACCGGCCCCGGCGCGCGCCCTCACCGGCGCCGGCCTCGCCGCGCTGCTCGTCGCCTTCCTGCCCGTGAACATGACGTTCGGGTCGGTCAACCTGCTCGAACCCCAGATCACCTCGGACCTCGGCGTGACCGTGTCGGGCGGTCAGCTCGTGCTCTCCGCGTACACCACGGCGTTCGCCGCGACCCTCGTCGTCGCGGGGCGCCTGGGCGACCGGTTCGGACGGCGGCGGCTGCTCGCGGCCGGGGTCGGCGCGTTCGGCGTGGCCTCCGTGCTCGCCGCGCTCGCACCGAACCTGGCCACCCTCGTCGTCCTGCGCGCCGTGCTGGGCGTCGCCGCCGGCCTGTTCACCCCGCAGGTCCTCTCCACCATCCAGTCCACGGCGCCCGAGAAGCTGCGGGCGCTGGGCGTCACGCTCTTCGCCGCCGTCGGCGGCATCGCGACCGTCGCCGGGCAACTCCTCGCGGGCGCCGTGTCCCAGACCGCCGGTGACCACTGGGGCTGGCGGCTCGTGCAGATACTCACCGGGGCGATCGGCGCCACCGCGCTGCTCGCCCTGCGCACCGTGCCCGAGTCGCGCTCGACGGCACCGCTCGCGCTCGACCTGCGCGGGGCCGCGCTCCTCGGCACCGGCCTGCTCCTGGTCGTGGTGCCCCTGACCCTCGGCACCTCCGCGGGCGGTCCGGCCCCGGTGCTCGCGATGCTGGCCGCGGCCGGCGCGGTGCTCACCGTCTTCGCCCGCACGCAGCGCGCCGCCGAGCGCCGCGGCGAACTGCCCGTCGTCCCGCCGAGCGTGCTGCGCACCCCGGCCGTGCGGCAGGGCCTGATCATGTCCCTGCTGTTCTTCACCGGTTACGGCGCTTTCCTGTACGAGTTCTCGGCGCTCGCCCAGGGCGCGTTCGGCGTGACCGCCTGGGGCACCGTGGTGCTGCTGCTCGGGTTCGGCGCGGGGTTCATCGTCACCGCCCTCGCCCTGCCGGCCGTGGAACGCCGCACCGGACGCTGGACGATGACCGGAGCGGCCATCGGGCAGGCGGCGGTGCTCCTGGTCCTCGCCGTCACCGTGTACGGCACCCACGGCGGGGCTCCGTGGGCCCTTCAGCCGCTCCTGATCCTGCTCGGTGTCACCCAGGCCCTGATGTACGGCCCGGTCCTGCGCACGGTCCTCTCCCGTACCCCGACCTGGGCGGCGGGTGTCGCCGGCGGTCTCTTCACCACCTTGCAGCAGCTCGGCCTCGGCCTGGGCGTGGCACTGCTGGGCGGCCTCTTCCACGCCGTGGCCGACGGGGCCGCGGACGGTTCCGCCGCCGGGCTGCCGCACGGTTTCGCCGTCGCCGTGACCGTACAGTCCGTCCTCGCCCTGGCCTTCGCCTTCCTGGCCGGCCATATCGCACGGGCCGGGGACGGGCAGCCGGAAGCGGCCTGAGCGGTGCTAGTGCCGCGTCAGCCAGGGTTTGCCCGCCGAGGAGCGGCGTCAGGTGCGTACTCTCGGTGTGATGGCTGGAAGCCCCCGTACTGGACGTACTCGGGCTTTCGGCCGGCGCGGCGAGAGTGCGTGCCGGGCGTCGCGACGGGGCAAACCCTGGCTGACGCGGCACTACGAGCGCCCGGCGCCACCCAGCGCGTACCGCGCCCGCTCGGCCGGGAGCACCCGGTGCAGGTCGCCCAGCATCCCCTCGGCCGCGCGGGCGGCGGTCAGGGCGACCGGGTCGAGGTCGGCGAAGACCACCTCGGGCCGGTCCGCGGCGGCTTCGGTCAGCAGATGCCCGTCCGGGCCCCAGATGCCGCTGCCCCCGCAGGTGTTCCAGCCGCCCGTGGTCCCGATGTGGTTGGCGAGAACCGTGTAGACGGTGTTGTCCAGGGCGCGCGCGGGGAACCACGTACGGGACTCGTGGTGACCGTTGCCGACACTGAACAGCGCGCCGACGAGGTACGCGTGGCAGCCGTCCAGGGCCGCCGCGCGGGCGTGCTCGGGGAAGCCGGAGTCGTAGCAGATGCCGAGACCGAGCCGCCAGCCGTCCACGTCGAGGGTGCACCCGGCCGCGCCGGGGCGGTAGACCTCGCGCTCGGTCTTGAAGAGGTACTGCTTGTCGTAGCGGGTGACGAGCGTGCCGTCGGCCCCGATGACCAGCGCGGAGACGTACAGCTCCCCGGCCTCGTGGAACGCGGCGCCCACCACCGCGACCGTGGCGGTCTCCCGGCAGGCGTCGGCGAGCGGCGCGAGGCGCGGGTCGTCCGGCTGTACGGCGCACCGCAGCGGCTCGGCGCGCACGAGGTCGGGCTCGTACCCGCTGAGGAACTTCTCCGGGAGGACGACCACCCGCGCCCCCGCCCCGGCGGCCTCGCGGACCAGGGCGGCGGCGGTGGCCGTGTTGGCCTCCACGTCCCCGGCCACGGCCTGCGCCTGCGCGGCGGCCACCCGGAGCGGGCTCGACGGGATCGGGTACGTACGGGACGGGGCGGTGCGTGCGGTCATGGAACCCCAGGTTACCGGCGGGCCGGTCGGGCGCCCGGTGCCGGTCGGGCGCCCGGTGCCGGGCCTGTGGCCGCCCCGCCCCGCCCCGCCCCGCCCCGCCCAACGCCTCGGGAAGCGTGTCTCCCATGCCCTCCCGCCACTCGGGGCCCGTACCGCCCCCGGCGCCCGCCGCCTCCGCCTTCCGCCGCGCGATGGCCAGCACCTGACGGTCGGGGTCGACACCGACGATCCGGGCCCGGGGCTGCGCCGCGTGCAGCAGCAGGGCGAGTGATCCCGTCCCGCAGCCCACGTCGACCACGACATCATCGGGTCCGGGCGCGATCCGGGTGACGACCAGGCGCCGCCACGCGCCCTCGCGGGTCAGCGCGGCGATCACCGGGTCGTAGAGGCGGGTGGGCGCGAAACGGCCGAGAGCCGGGGTGAAGTCTCGTTCGGTCACACACTCAGCATGCGAGAACCCTCAACACCGCACCAGACAAAGGCACTTCGAATAACCGGCGCCACCATGCACACAGCGCGCCGGGGTGCGCGCGAGCCCACAAAGTCGCAACCCGGCGCAGGGACACGGTATGTGCCGCAGCGTCAGGACTGCGCCGGCTTCGCGCCACTCTCCGTGAGCGGCTGTTTCCTCATGCGGACCCGGTAGCGGACCAGGCAGACGACGTCGAAGAGCCCACGGGTGGAAGCGTCGCCCTTCAGCAGGACCGGGATCCCCCGCCGTTCGCGTTCCAGGCTGTCGAGGAGGGCATCCGTCCTCCATGACTGCAGGACGATCCCGCAGGAGAACGCGGCGGCCAAGGCTGTCGGTCCGAGCGCTGCCTCGCCGAGAAGCAGCCCTGCGGCCACAGCAGCGCCGGCGAGCGCCGCGAAGACGAACTTGAGTGACCGGCCCAGCGATTCCCGTTGGGTCAGGAGTGGCAGCGCGAACGCTCCCACGACCCCGACCGCTGTTCCCGCGTCCATGGTCACCACCGGACGCCGTGGCGAACTCCCCGTCGGAGCCACTCGTACGGCATGTCCCCGATGCTAGGACATTTCGAAAGTCCACCGTCGCTCGGCGCGGTGACTCGCGCCGGAGGCTCGGGAGCCCGCCCCCGAACCAAGGGGGCGGGCTGTGACCTCAGGACCGCTGTCGTCGGCAGGTGTACGGATGAGCTCCCCGCCACCTCGGCGCGGGCCGAGGTGGCGGGCCTTTCGACACACGCCCTAAAACGCCGGAGATGGGGCGGAGGCCACCTCCGGCGTCGGACCGGCAGGAGCGGCACGTGCCCATCGGGCGGCGAGGACCGCGCAGACCATCAATTGCATCTGGTGGTAGAGCATCAGCGGGAGGACCGCCAGGGCGGCCTGTCCGCCGAACAGCACCGCGGCCATGGGCAGTCCGTTGGCCAGGCTCTTCTGCGATCCGCAGAGTACGACGGCGATGCCTGAGGGACGGTCCAGCCCGGCGAACCGGGCGGCGGTCCGCGTACAGGTCAGGGCCACCGCGAGCAGCACCGCCAGGACGGCCAGGAGTTCCAGCAGCCGGAGGGGGGTGACGCGGCCCCAGACGCCCTGGTTCATCCCCGCGCTGAACGCCACATAGACGACCAGCAGGATGGACCCGCGGTCCACCGGACCGAACACCCGCTTGTTCCGGCTGACGAACTCTCCCAGCCTGCGGCGCAGCAGTTGCCCGGCAAGGAACGGGGCGAACAGCTGGGCGCCGATGCGGAGCGCTCCGTCTGCGGAGAGGCCGGCTTCCGAGCCGATCAGCCACGCGGCGAGCAGCGGGGTGGCCGCGAGTCCGATCACGCTGGAGTACGTGCCGGCGCAGATGGCCGCGGCGATGTCCCCCCGGGCGGTGGAGGTCAGCGCCACCGACGACTGGACGGTGGACGGTACGACGCACAAAAACAGGAAGCCGGCACCGAGTTGACCGCCCAGCAGGCCGGGCGCGAGCCACAGGGCCACAAGCCCCAGCAGCGGGAACAGAACGAAGGTGCAGAGCAGGATCAGCGCGTGGAGGCGCACCCGGCGCAGGCCCGCGAGGGTCTCCCTCGTGGAGAGCCGCACGCCGTAGAGGAAGAAGAGGAGAACGATCGCGATGTCGGACGCGGTACGCGCGACGGCCTCGCCCCCGCCTCCGGCCGGCAGGAGGGTGGCCAGCGCCACGGTCCCGACGAGTGCCGCCACATAGGGATCGACGAACCGGGGCCGGCGCCGGAGCCGGGGCGATCGTGGGCTTCTCGCCGCCGCGCGGCGGGGACGGGGCGAGGGCGGGCGCTCGACGGTTTTCTGCCGCCCGGCGTCGGTCACCCGCCGTCCTCCTCGTCGTCCGTGCTGTCGGGGTTGATCAGGGTGTCCATGAGGTCCACCGCGCTGCCGTCGTGATCGCTGCCCGAAGTGCCGCTGCCGGAGTTGGTGTTCGCCGTGCGGTCGATCTCCAGCCAGGAGTCCGCCTCGGAGTTGTCGATCAGCGTCAGGTTCAGGTCCCCGGCCGCGGCCGGGGAACCCGCGGCGGCCAGCAGAGCCGCCGCCAGCGCCATCGCGGTGGCAGAGCCCCGGCCGAGGGCAGGACGTCGGTGCGGCCCTCGGCCGGGGCGGGAAGAGGCCGCCCCGGCCGGAAGGATGCTTACGGTCATGCGGAGAGCGCCTCCCGCACGTCGTGATGACGGCTGATGTTGAGCTCCAGCAGCTCGGTCGACTCACGCACGCCGACCTCCCCGGTGTCGCCCGCCTCGGGCAGCCGACCGTCCGCGAACTGCAGCTCCGCCAGGGCCGTGTCCATCGCACGGTGCGCGGCGAACAGGCAGGGCGTGCTGTAGATCGCCACGTCCACACCGAGCTCCGTGAGCTCCGTGAGCGACAGACGGGGGGACTTCCCGCCCGCGATCTGGTTGAACAACAGCGGCTTGTCGCCGACAACGCGGCGGATGCGCTTGATCCAGTCGACGCTGCGCACCCCGTCCACCAGGACCACGTCCGCGTCGGTCTCGGCGAGGGCCGCCGCCCTGCGCAGGATGTCGGCCTCCTCCGTCGCGTCCGTGCGTGCCACCACGACGAGGTCGGTGCGGCTGGCCAGGACCAGTTCCAGCTTCTCCAGGTACTCCTCCAGGGGGAGGACCTGCTTCCCGTCCGCGTGGCCGCACCTGCGGGGCCGCTTCTGGTCTTCCAGGATCACCCCGGAAGCGCCGATGCGCTCCAGACGCTGCACCACGTGGCAGGCCACCTCGGGGTCGACGTAGCCGTCGTCGATGTCCACCAGGAGGTGCTGGCGCGGAAACGCACCGCGCAGCCGCTCCACGAAGGCCACCATGTCCGGCCAGGCGATGAAACCGATGTCCGGCAGGCCGTAGTACGACGCAGCAAAACCGAATCCCGATACGAAGAATCCGTTGTAGTGCTGGGCCGCGACGGACGCGGAATACATGTCGTAGATCCCGATGAGCGGCGTCGTCCCGGACGCCTTGATCTCCTGCCGCAGGACATTTCCGTACGTCATGATTATCTCCAGTGGAGGGGAACCCCCCGGCGCACTCCGCCTGGGGATGCGTCTTCGCTGACAGCAATTCTGGCGCGCGACGCAGAATGCGGATAATCGGACGAAGCACCAAGGATGTCATGGCATTTTCGTCCACGAATGAAGCGCGGATGAATGTGCGCCGCACTTCGCGAATGACCATAGCTTTGCCCGACCTTTACAGGCAACGTCAGTTTTTCGCCTTGGCCGAGAAACCTTTGGGAATCGATTTCAACAATTGAATCCCGTTGGTCGGAAATCAAGAATTCAATCACCCGCACCTCGGCCGCGAGCCCGCGGCGGCCCCGCGACACCGGGCGGGCCGCGATCCCCACCGCGGCGGACCCCTGCTGGGGGGCGCGGCGCTGGGCACCGCGGTGTACCGATCGGTCCTGACCCGGGGTTCTCACCCACCCGTGCACACCCCGGCCGGACGTGATCACCGGACGGGCCGCCTCCTGCGACTTCGACGGCTTCAATGCCTTCTGGAGACATGGCGGTTGCTCGTAGGCTGCGGCCATGACGCCCCGAGCCGACACCCCCGCCCTCGCCGCCCGCGCCGCCTCGGTCGACGCCTCGCCCGTACGGGAGATCCTCGCGCTGACCGCGCGGCCCGAGGTGATCTCGTTCGCGGGCGGGCTTCCGGCGCCGGAGCTGTTCGACACCGGGGAGATACGGGCCGCGTACGACCACGTGCTGGCGAAGGACGCGGCGCGGGCCCTCCAGTACTCCGTGACCGAGGGCGATCCGGGGCTGCGGGTGGCCGTCGCCGCCCGGTACACGGCGCGCGGCCTGCCGACCGGGACGGAGGACCTGGTGGTCACCACCGGTTCGCAGCAGGCGCTGACGCTCCTGACGACGGCACTGGTGGAACCCGGGGACACGGTGCTCGTCGAAGACCCCACGTACCTCGCGGCGTTGCAGTGCTTCGGCTTCGCGGGGGCGCGGGTGGTGCCGGTGCCCTGCGACGACGACGGCATCGACCCGGTGGCGCTCGCGGAACTCGTCGAGCGCGAACGGCCCAAGATGCTCTACACCATCCCCAACTTCCAGAATCCGACCGGGCGTACGCTCCCGCTCGCCCGCCGGAGGGCCGTGGCCGAGGTGGCCCAGCGGCTCGGTCTGTGGATCGTGGAGGACGACCCGTACGGCGAACTCCGCTACGAGGGCGAGCACATGCCGTGGATCTCCTCGCTGGAGGCCGCCGCGGACCGCACGGTGCTGCTGGGCAGCTTCTCGAAGGTGATGTCCCCGGGCATGCGGCTCGGTCATCTCCGTGCGCCCGCCGCACTGCGCCGGGCCTGCGTGATCGTCAAGCAGGCCGCCGACCTGCACTGCTCGGCCGTGGACCAGGCGGCAGCCGCCCGCTACCTGGAGGTCTCCGACCTCGACGCCCACGTGGGCCGGGTCCGCGCCGCGTACGGCGAGCGCCGGGACGCCCTGCTCGACGGCCTGCCCGCCGCCCTCCCGCCGGGCAGCACCTGGAACCGGCCGGACGGCGGGATGTTCGTCTGGGTCAGGCTGCCCGACGGCCACGACGCGACCGCGCTGCTGCCCAGGGCGATCGCCCACGAGGTGGCGTACGTCCCCGGGGCGCCGTTCTTCGCGGGCGCGCCGGACCCGGCCGCCCTGCGGATGTCGTTCACGACCCACACCCCCGACGAGATCCGCGAGGGGCTGCTGCGACTGGGCAAGGCACTGGGCACGCCGGGAGCATCGCAGCCCGTGGCGCACGCCTGAGTCCGTCGCGCACGCCCGGACCTGTCGCGCACGCCCGCGCCCCCGCCCGGCCCGGACAACCTGCCGCGGTGTGGTGCAGGGCGGGGACGGCTGGGTTCGGGCCGGGAATGCCTCAGCCGGCGCTCGGCCGCGGCGTGACGGCCAGGCTCTGCTTGACCTGCCGGGTCACCGCGTCGGCGATGATCTCGGGCAGTCCCGCCTCGATGCCGTGCAGGGCCAGGGCCGCGACGTCGGCGGCGGCGGTCTTCCGGTCCGCGGGGACACCGGAGGCCATGTCGGTGTCCATGTAGCCGACGTGCAACGCCGAGACGGCGATACCGCGGGGCGCCAGTTCGTCCCGGGTCGCACCGGTCAGCGCCCAGGCGGCTGCCTTCGAGGCGGCGTAGGAGCCGACGCCGCCCGGGTGCGTCCAGGACAGGACGGACAGGACGTTGAGCACGGCGCCACCGCCGTTGCCCTCGATGACGGGGGCGAAGGCCCGGGTCGTGGCGAGCGGGCCGAAGAAGTTGGTCTCCATCTCCCGGCGCACCTCGTCCAGGTCGCCGCCGATCAGCGCCGCGCCGGTGAGGACGCCCGCGTTGTTGACGAGCAGCGTCGCGTCGGACGCGACGCGGGCCGCCTCCTCGATCGACAGGTGGTCCGTGACGTCCAGCCGCAAGGGGGTGACGCCGGGCAGGTCGATCAGCTCGGGGCGCCGGGCCGCCGCGTACACCTTCGCGCCGCGCTCCACGAGTTGGGCGGCCAGGTGCCGCCCGAGACCCCGGTTGGCACCGGTGACGACCGCGACCGCGTTCCTGAGTTCCATGTCCGCTCCCGGCTCCAGGGCATGTCGCCCTCGCGGGCATCCTCGGACACCCGCCCCTTTAGATTACGTCCACAATCTAAACACTGTCCTACGATAGATGCCAGTCGACATCCAAAGAGGGAGGCAGTCATGGGCCGCGTGTCGCAGGCACAGGCACAGGAGAACCGCGGCCGGGTGGTGGACACCGCCTCCCGGCTGTTCCGGGAGCAGGGCACGCAGGTCAGCGTCGCCGACCTGATGAAGGCGGCCGGTCTGACCCACGGCGCGTTCTACAAGCAGTTCGCCTCCAAGGAGGCGCTCGTCGACGAGGCCACCGCCCACGCCTTCGCCGGACTCGCCGGGCACCACGCCGCAGGGCTGGAACAGCACGCCGGGCAGCGCGACGCCACCCAGCGGGCACTGATCGACACCTATCTCTCTGTCGCCCACCGTGACGACCCGGCGGGCGGTTGCCCGGTCGCAGCGCTCGCCACCGACATCGCACGGGAAGGCGGCGGGCCCGAGGCCCGGCGCGTCTACACCGAGGGGGTGGCCGACTTCGCAGACTTCCTCGCCACCGACGACCAGGACGGGATCGCCCGCCTCTGCACGCTGTTCGGTGCGCTGGTCCTCTCACGGGCCACCAAGGGCTCCCCGCTCTCCGAGGAGATCCTCACCGCCGCGCACGCGGCCCTGACGAAGAGCGACTGACAGAGGCGCGGCACGGCCGCCTCCCGTGCCCCTCGACGCGCGGGCGAAGGGGCACGGAGACGGCGGCGCGCACCGGGTCAGGCGGGCAGGACCGGCAGCAGCTCCGGCAGGTGGCCGTCCGAGGCGGTCGCGGCGGCGACGCGTTCGGCCGGGACCTCTCCGTACAGGGTGGTGCGCGGCTTCGCCGGGCGGCCGGCCAGTTCGGCGATGGCCACCAGGTCCTGGATCGAGCGGTACGAGCCGTAACTCGACCCCGCCATACGGGAGATGGTCTCCTCCATCAGGGTGCCGCCGAGGTCGTTGGCGCCCGAGCGGAGCATCTCGGCGGCGCCCTCGGTGCCGAGCTTCACCCAGCTGGTCTGGATGTTGGTGATGTGCGGGTGGAGCAGCAGCCGGGCCATCGCCGTGACGGCCCGGTTGTCGCGGTCGGTGGGGCCGGGGCGGGCGATGCCGGCGAGGTAGACCGGGGCGTTGGTGTGGATGAAGGGGAGGGTCACGAACTCGGTGAACCCGCCCGTCTCCTGCTGGAGCCGGGCGAGGGTGCGCAGGTGTCCGAGCCAGTGGCGGGGCTGGTCCACATGTCCGTACATCATGGTCGAGGAGGAGCGCAGGCCGACCTCGTGGGCGGTCTTCACGACCTCCAGCCAGGTGGCGGTGGGGAGTTTGCCCTTGGTGAGGACCCAGCGGACCTCGTCGTCCAGGATCTCCGCCGCCGTGCCGGGGATCGAGTCGAGTCCGGCCTCCTTGGCGGCGGTCAGCCAGTCGCGGATCGAAAGCCCGGTGCGGGTGGCCCCGTTGACGACCTCCATCGGCGAGAAGGCGTGCACGTGCATGCCGGGGACGCGTTCCTTCACGGCCCGCGCGATGTCGAAGTACGCGGTACCGGGCAGGTCCGGGTGGATGCCGCCCTGCATGCAGACCTCCACCGCCCCCACGTCCCACGCCTGGACGGCCCGGTCGGCGACCTGGTCGAGGGAGAGGGTGTACGCGTCGGCGTCGGTGCGGCGCTGCGCGAAGGCGCAGAAACGGCAGCCGGTGTAGCAGACGTTGGTGAAGTTGATGTTCCGGGTGACGACGTAGGTGACCTCGTCGCCGACCGTGTCACGGCGCAGGGTGTCGGCGATCCGGCAGAGCTCGTCGAGCGCCGGGCCCTCGGCGTGCAGCAGGGCGAGCGCCGCCGCGTCCGTGAGCTTCGTCGGGTCGTCGGCGGCCTGGCCGAGCGCTTCGCGCACGTCCGCGTCGATGCGGGACGGGACCATGCCGGGGGCGGCGGCCTCGCGGAGCGCCTCCCAGTCCCCGTACACCTCGTCGAAGTCCTCGCGGCGGTCGCCGGTGCGGCCCTCGGTGTCGATGGTGCGGTGCAGGTCGGTGCGGCCGCTCGCGCCGAACCCCTCGTCCGGCTCCTGCCAGGGCAGGCCGACCGGGATCGCGCCCTCCTTCGCCATGCCGGTCTCCGGGTCGGCGAGCGCCCGCACGTGCGGGAGCAGCCGGGGGTCGAGCCACGGCTCGCCGCGCCGGATGAACTCCGGGTAGATGGTGAGGCGTTCGCGCAGGGAGAAGCCGGACTCGGCGGTGCGGGCGGCGAGTTCGTCGATGTGCGGCCAGGGGCGCTCGGGGTTCACGTGGTCGGGGGTGAGCGGCGAGACCCCGCCCCAGTCGTCGATGCCCGCGCCCACGATCAGGGCGTACTCGGAGTCCACCAGGTTCGGCGGGGCCTGGATGCGGGCCGAGGGGCCGAGGATGTGCCGGGCCACGGCGATCGTCGCGGCCAGCTCCTCCAGCTCCGCGTCGGGCATCGCGCGCATCGCGGTGTCCGGCTTGGCGCGGAAGTTCTGGATGATCACTTCCTGGATGCCGTGGTAGGCGCGGGCGGTGCGGCGGATCTCGAAGAGGGAGTCGGCACGCTCCTCGTAGTTCTCGCCGATGCCGATCAGAATGCCGGTGGTGAAGGGGACGTTGGAGCGGCCGGCGTCCTCCAGGACGCGCAGCCGGACGGCCGGTTCCTTGTCCGGGGAGCCGTGGTGCGGGCCGCCCTTCTCGGACCAGAGACGCGTCGCGGTGGTCTCCAGCATCATCCCCATCGACGGGGCGACCGGCTTCAGGCGCTGGAGGTCGGTCCAGCCGAGCACCCCGGGGTTGAGGTGCGGGAGCAGGCCCGTCTCCTCCAGGACCCGGATCGCCATGGCGCGTACGTACGCCAGGGTGTCGTCGTACCCCTCGGCCTCCAGCCACTCCCGCGCCTCGGGCCAGCGGTCCTCGGGGCGGTCGCCGAGGGTGAAGAGCGCTTCCTTGCAACCGAGCTCCGCACCCTTGCGGGCGATGTCGAGGACCTCGTCGGGCGAGAGGAACATCCCGTGGCCCTCGCGGCGGAGCTTGCCGGGGACCGTGACGAAGGTGCAGTAGTGACAGATGTCGCGGCAGAGGCGGGTGAGGGGGATGAACACCTTGCGGGAGTACGTGATGACGCCCGGCCGGCCCGCCGCCTCCAGGCCCGCGTCGCGCACCCGGGCGGCGGAGGCGGCGAGGTCCGTCAGATCCTCACCGCGCGCCTGGAGAAGGACGGCGGCCTCGGTCGCGTCGAGGGCCACACCGTCACGTGCCCGTTTGAGTGCGCGCCGCATGGCGTTGGTCGTGGGGCGTCCGCTCTGATCATCGGTCATGGTTCGAGCATACGAGCGGGGTCGGAGCGCGGAGGTGTTCACTTCCTCACGGGTACGTGCACCCGTACGGCCCGCGCCGCGCGCCCGGGCGCGGATGGTCGCGGTGCGACGGGGTCCGCCCCGTAGGGTCGGGACGGTGATGGAAACGATCGTGTTCGACATCGGTGAGACCCTCGTACGCGACGACCGCCACTGGGCGTCCTGGGCCGACTGGCTGGGGGTGCCCGTGCACACGGTGAGCGCCCTCGTCGGCGCGGCCGTCGTCGGCGGCGGCAGCGCCGAGGACGCGCTCGCGCTGCTCCGCCCCGGCATGGACGTCGCGGAGGCCGAGCTGGCCCGGGAGGCGGCGGGGCGCGGCGAGCACCTCGGCGAGCGGGACCTCTACCCGGACGTACGCCCGGCGCTCGCCGGACTCCGCTCGCTCGGGCTCCGCGTGGTCGTGGCGGGGAACCGGTCGGCGCGTGCCACCGAGCAGTTGAGCGCCCTGGACCTCCCGGCCGACCTCGTCGTCACCCCGGACCGGTGGGCCGCCGCCAAGCCGGACCCGGAGTTCTTCACCCAGGTACTGAAGGCGGCGGACGCCGACCCGCGCACCACGGTGTACGTCGGCGACCACCCCGCCGAGGACCTCTTCCCCGCCAAGGCCGCCGGCCTGCGGACCGCACACCTGCGGCGGGGCCCGTTCGGGCACTGGTGGGCGGACCACCCGGACGTGGTCGACTCGGCGGACTGGCGGGTGGACGCGCTCACCGGACTGGCCGGACTGCCGGGTCTCGTACGGGAGCGGGGGGCCGCCCATGCCGGGGCCGCCCGTGCCGGGGCCGCCGACGCGGGAGCCGCAGGCGGCGAGGGGTCCGTACGGGAGCCGGGGCGGCGGCCGGAGCAGGACGGTACGCCCACGCTCCGGGCGCTGAGGTCGGTGCGGTAACGGGCGCTGCGGCCGGAGCCGTAAAGGGGCCTTCGCCCGGTGCGTCGGCCCGGCCGCCGCCGGGCCCGGGCCGCGCCTCGGGCGCCTCGGGGACCGGCCCTCAGGCCGTCGTGAAAGCGAGTGAGACGTTGTGGCCGCCGAATCCGAAGGAGTTGGCCAGGGCCGCTCCCCAATCCCCCTTGCGCGGTTCACCTCTCACCAGGTCCAGTCCGACGCGTGGGTCGGGGTCGTCGAGGTTCCTGATCGCCGGGGTGATCCCGTCGCACAGCGAGAGCACGGCGACCGCCGCCCCCAACGCCCCTGAAGCGCCCAGGAGATGGCCCGTCATCGACTTGGTGGCGGTGACCGCCGGGGCGCCCAGCGCCTCGGTGACCGCCAGCGCCTCGGCGAGGTCGCCCTGCGGGGTGGACGTGGCGTGCGCGTGGACGAGGCCGATGTCCGCGCGGGCGAGCCCCGCCTCCTCGTACGCCCTGCGCATCGACCGCACCTGACCCTCCGGGTCGGAGGCGGTGATGTGCCCGGCGCTGGAGGTGACCGAGGCCCCGGCGAGGACCGCGTGGGGCCGGACGCCCCGCGCGCGGGCGTGTCCGGCGCGTTCCAGTACGAGGGCGGCGGCACCCTCCCCCAGCACGAAGCCGCTGCGGGCCGCGTCGAAGGGACGGGAGGCCCGCCCCGGGTCGTCGTTGGCCGTGGAGAGCGCCATCATCCGGGCGAACCCGGCCAACGGCAGCGCGTGCAGACACGCCTCAGCGCCGCCCGCCACCACCACGTCGGCCCGGCCGAGCCGGATCAGGTCGAGTCCGTACGCGACGGCCTCGGCGCCGGACGCGCAGGCGCTGACCGGGGCGTGGGCGCCGCCCCGCGCGCCGAGGTCGATGCTCACCCAGGCGGCGGGCCCGTTGGGCATCAGCATCGGGACGGTGTGCGGGGAGACCTTCCGGGGCCCCGCGCTCTCCAGCACGTCGTCCTGGCCGAGCAGCGAGAGCACACCGCCGACGCCCGTACCGATGACCACGGCCACCCGCTCCGGATCGGTCTCCGGCCGGCCCGCGTCGGCCCACGCCTCCCGGGCGCTCACCAGGGCTGCCTGTTCGCAGCGGTCCAGCCGGCGGGCCAGGGTGCGTTCGAGGACGCTCGCCGGGTCCACCCGCATCCTGGCGGCCAGCCGGGCGGGCAGCGACTGGGCCCAGGGCTCGTCCAGGACCCCGACGCCGTTCTCCCCGGCCAGCAGCGCCGACCAGGTCTCCGGGAGGCTGCCGCCGAGCGGGGTGGTGGCCCCGAGCCCGGTCACCACCACCTCGGGGAGGGGCCGGCCGGCCGCCGGGCCGGTCGCGGACGAGGTATCGGTCGAGATCGCGGTGCTGGTCGCGCCCACGGGTGGTCCGCCTTTCCAGATGTCTGCGGTATGCCCGGAACCGTACCCAACCAACCGGTTGGTTGGCCATGTAGGGTTGTGCCATGTCCTCACCCGATCAGCTTGTGGGAACCCGCTCCCGACTCCTGGCGGCGGCTCGTACGGAATTCGCCGCACACGGCATGGGCGGCGCCCGGGTCGACCGCATCGCCCGGGCTGCGGGCGCCAACAAGGAGCGGATCTACGGGTACTTCGGCAGCAAGGAGAAGCTCTTCGCCGCGGTCGTCGCCGCGGCGCTCGACGAGCACGCGGCGCTGCTCGGCCCGCCGGCCGGCGACCTCGGCGCCTACGCGGGACGCGTGCACGACCTGCACCGCGCCAACCCCGAGCTGCTGCGCCTGATGATGTGGGAGGCGCTGCACTACGACACGGGGGCACTGCCCGCCGAGGAGGAACGCCGCGCCCGGTACGCCGGAATGGTGGACTCGCTCGCCCGGACCCTCGGCACGGCCCCGGACACCCGCGCCGCCGCCACCTTCCTCGCGGTGCTGGGCATCGCGGTGCTGCCCTCGGCGTTCCCGCAACTGGCCAGGCTGATCATGGGGAGTACCGGCCACGAGGGTGCCGGTGACGCGGAAGCACGGGCGTACGTCGTGGAACTGGCCCGCCGGCTGACCCCCGGAGCGCCAAAGGCGCCCTGACCCCGGCGCCGGGAGGGGGCCGGCCCCCGGCCCGTCGGCGAGGAAGCCGTCTCACCCCTCCCGGCGCCGGGAGAGCGCGCTGAGCGCGACCGCGCCGAGGGCCGCCGCCGCCGCGACCAGCCACACCGCCGTGTAGCCGCCCTCGCCGGGCTCCCCGGTGGCGCCGGAGCGGAAGGCGCCGAGCAGGGAGGCGAAGACCCCGCCCGCGACGGCTCCGCCGAGCGTCTTCACGTTGTTGTAGAGCGCGGCGGCGATCCCCATACGGGCCGGGTCGGAGGCCTCCACGATGACGGTCGGCATGGCGCCCAGCGCCAGCCCGATCCCGAGGCCGAGGAAGGCGGAACCGGCCGCCATCTGCCACAACTCGGCGTGCAGCAGAGCGAACTGCAGGAAGGCCAGCGAGACCAGGGCGAAGGCGGCCATCAGCGTCGGGCGGTAGCCGATGCGCTTGGCCAGCGCGGCCGTGGAGAGGGAGCCGACGACGCTGCCGACCGCCCCGGGGAGCTGGGCCAGGGAGATGGCCAGGGCGCCGAGCCCGAACCCGTATCCGTCGGCCTCCGGATCGGCGGCGTAGAAAGTGGAGTTGGGAGTCTGGCTGCCGAAGTAGAAGACCCCGAACAGGAAGGCGGCACAGTAGAAGGGCGCGGTGGTCCGTGCCGCCAACGCCCTTACGTCCACGAGCGGTTCGCTGCCGCGCAGCTCGACCCGCACCCAGACGGCGAGCAGCGCGAGCCCCAGCAGCACCGGACCGAGCACGCGTACGGAGGCCCAGGAGCCGTCCTCCGCGCCGGAGACCCCGGCGAGCAGGGCGATCATCGCGGCGCCGAGGAGGACGACTCCGGCCCGGTCGACGTGTCCGCCCGCCCTGTTCCGGGACTCCGGCACGGCGACGAAGGAGACCGGCACGCAGGCCGCCGCCAGCACGGCCGGGACCAGCAGGGTCAGCCGCAGCGAGCCGAAGGCGGAGTCCATCAGCCCCATCACCACCCCGCCGGCCAGCCCGCCCAGCGTCAGCGCCCCGACGAGGCGGGCGATGGCCCGGCGCGCCTCGGGGACCGGCAGCCGGTCCCGCACGAGGGCGATCTCCAGCGGCAGCAGCGCCGCGATCGGCCCCTGGAGCACCCGGCCCGCGAGCAGGACCGGGTAGTCGGGGGCGAGGGCGACGGTCAGTGTCCCGGCGGCGATCAGCGCGAGCGAGATCCGGAGCATCCGGCGGTGGCCGTACAGATCGCCGAGCCGGCCGAACAGCGGGACGCAGACCGCCGCCGCCAACAGCTGTACGGAGACGACCCAGTTGAGGGCTGCCGAGCCGATGCCCAGATGATCGGCGAGGTCGGGCAGCAGCGGGGAGAGCCCGACCTGGAGGAACCCGCTGGTCGCCTCGAAGAAGACCAGCAGACCGACGACGGCCGTGACCGAGGCGGTGGCGGGCGGCGGTGCGGGCGTGGCGGTGACGGCCATGGGCGGGCTCCTCCTACGGGTACGGACGGCGGTGACACCGGAAGGCGGCGGGCGGACCGCTACACGTCGTGGCCGAGGCGGCGCAGGGCCAGCCCGGCGAGCAGCGCGGCGGCGTGCGGCAGGGCGCCGTCGTCGTACACCGCCTGCGCGGAGTGGTTCATCGGGGCGGTGGCGGGGTCCGCGCCGGGCGGGCAGGCGCCGAGCCCGACGAACGCCCCGGGCACCTCGCGCAGCACGAAGGAGAAGTCCTCCGCCCCGGCCATCGGCTTGGGCGCCTCGAAGGCGTGGTCCCGGCCGAGGACCTGCCGGGCGGTCTCCAGCGCGAAGGCCGCCTCCTCGGGGTGGTTGACGGTCGGCGGGTACTGGTCGACGTGCTCGACGGTGGCGGTGACGCCGTGGGCGGCGGCGACTCCGAGCACGGTCCGCTCGAAGGCGGCGCGCACGGTGGTGCGGGCGGCGTCGGAGAAGGTCCGCACGGTGGCCGAGAACCGCGCGTCCTCCGGGATGACGTTGGGTGCCGTACCGGCCTCGATCCGGCCGACCGTGACGACCGCCGGGTCGAAGATGTCCGTCTCACGGGTGACCAGGGTCTGGAGCGCGGTGACCATCGCGCACATCGCGGGCACCGGGTCGGCGGCCAGGTGCGGGGAGGACCCGTGTCCGCCCCGGCCGTGCACGGTGACGTGGGCGACGTCCGAGGCGGCCAGCATCGGGCCGGGCCGGGTGGCGGCGAAGCCGGTGGGCGCCCCGGTGGAGATCACGTGCAGGGCGTACGCGGCGACGACCCGCTCGCCCGCCGCGTCCAGCACCCCTTCGTCGATCATGATCTTCGCGCCGCCCTGACCCTCCTCGCCGGGCTGGAACATGAAGACCACGTCCCCGGCGAGCTCCTCGCGCCGGTCCGCCAGCAGCCGGGCCGCACCGACCAGCCCGGTGACGTGCAGGTCGTGGCCGCAGGCGTGCATCCGGCCGTCGAGCACGGAGGCGTACGGCAGGCCGGTGTCCTCCTGGACGGGCAGCCCGTCCATGTCGCCGCGCAGCAGCACCGCGGGGCCGGGCAGCCCACCGCGCAGCACCGCGGTGACGGAGCCGAGCCCCTTCCCCAGGGTGATCTCCAGACCGAGGTCCGCCAGGGCGTCCACGATCCTGCGCTGGGTGAGCGGGAGGTCGAGGCCGAGTTCGGGTTCCCGGTGCAGGGCGTGGCGGAGGTCGGTCAGCACGGGGGCGAGGGCGTGGGCATCCTGGAGCAGAGACATGGGCGTATGGTGCGGACCCGAGCACTCCACTGATGATCATCCGCAGGAAAGCGGCACCGATGAGGTCCTCCACGCAGAAATCCGCCCCCACCTCGGCGCCTTCCCGCGGCCCACGGGCCGCCCCCACCTCGGCGCCTTCCCGCGGCCCACGGGCCGCCCCCACCTCGGCGCCTTCCCGCGGCCCACGGGCCGCCGCCGACGCCCCGCTGGACGAGCTGGACTATCTGCTGATCACCGCCCTGCAGACCTCGCCCCGCGCGGAGTGGGCGCAGATCGGCAAGGCGCTGGGGGTGGACGGTTCGACGGCCGCGCGCCGCTGGAACCGGCTCACCGAGGCCGGCCACGCCTGGCTGAGCTGCTACACGGTGGCGTCCGGAGTGACGCTGCCGATCATCGCGTTCATCGAGGTGGACTGTGCGGCGGGCGCCCTGCACGAGGTGACGGCGGAGATCGCCGACGACCCGCACCTGATCACCATCGAGCACGTCACCGGCTCCCGGGACCTCGTCCTCACCGCCGCCTTCCCCGACCAGGCGATGCTGGCCCGGTACGTCGGCTTCCGCCTCGGCGCCCTGCCCGGCGTCGCCGCCACCCGCTCGCAGATCGCCACCGCCGTCCACACCGAGGGCAGCCGCTGGCGGCTGGACCGGCTCGATCCGGACAGCCAGGAGGCCCTGACGAAGGACCGGGGCCCGTCCCTGCCGCGCCGGGGCCTGACCGCCCCGGACGAGTTGGACCACCGGCTCTACCTGCTGCTGAGCGAGGACTTCCGCCGGCCCGCCGCCCGGCTCGCGGAACGCCTCGGCGTCAGCCCGACCACGGTGCGCCGGCGGCTCGACCGGATGCACCGCGAGGACGCCCTCATCTACCGCTGCGAGGTGGCGCGTTACCTCTCCGGCTGGCCGATCTCCGTGACCCTGTGGGGCATCGCCCCGGCCGCCGACACCGCCCGGATCGCCTCCCAGCTCATCGGGATGCGCGAAACCCGCCTCTGCGCCTCGCTGTCGGGGCCGTACAACCTGATGCTGGCGGTGTGGCTGCGCTCGGCCGAGGAAATCGGCGCGTTCGAGGCCCGGTTGGCGATCCGCTTCCCCGAACTGGTCGTCGCCGACCGGGCGGTGACCCTCTGGCCGCTCAAGCTGGCCGGCCACGTACTGGACCCGCACGGCCGCCACATCCGGGGCGTCCCCGTCACCTTCTGGGAGGACCCGGACGCCCACCGCGCCGAGGACGCGCTGCTGGAACGGCTGCGGGGCGACGCCCGGGAGGCGTGAGCCGGGCGGAGTCCGGGGCGTGAGCCGGGTGGGTGGAACCACTGCCCGCCCGGCTCATGCCCCGCACCTCGGAGGAACGCGGCCCTCAGAGGAACGCGGCGTACGCGTCCAGCGCCCGCAGCACCTCCGGTTCACCGGCCGACGGGAGCTGCGCCACGACCTCCTCGATGCCCAGCTCCGCGAAGTGCGCCAGCTTGCCGGGCGTCGGCACGATCGCGTACGGCACCACCTGGAGGTCCGCCGGGTCGCGGCCCGCCTCCTCCCAGGCCGTACGCAGCCGCGGCACCGCCTCCGTGAGCCCGTGCCCGCCGATCGGCAGCCACCCGTCCGCGTACCGGGCGATGTCCGCGAAGAGCTTCGGCCCGGCCGCGCCGCCGAGGAGCGTACGAGGACCGCTGACCGGCCCGCGCGCCTTCCGCACCGGCTTCGGGTAGGCGATGCTGGCCCGTACGGACCCGAACTCGCCCTCGTACGGGGTCGGTTCGTCCGCCCACAGCGCCCGCATCAGGGCCAGACGGTCGCGGCCCCGGGCGCGCCGGGTCTTCCACTCCACCCCGTGGTCGGCGGCCTCCTCCACGTTCCAGCCGAAGCCGACCCCCAGGGTGAACCGGCCGCCGGAGAGGTGGTCGAGCGTGGCGACCTGCTTCGCCAGGTCGATCGGGTCGTGCTGCGCGACCAGCGTGATCCCGGTCCCCAGCGCGAGCCGCTCGGTCACCGCGGCCGCCTGCCCGAGCGCGACGAACGGGTCCAGCGTCCTGCCGTACTCCTCCGGGAGTTCGCCGCCCGCCGGGTACGGGGTCTCCCGGCTCACCGGGATGTGGGTGTGCTCGGGCAGATAGAGCCCGGCGAAACCGCGCTGCTCCAGCTCGCGGGCGAGCGCGACGGGCGCGACCGTCCGGTCGGTCAGGAAAATGGTGGTGGCGATCCGCATGCGGGGGAACCTCCGAGGTGGGCCCGGTGACGTGACGGGCCCCACGGTAGGGCGCGGAGGGCGTGACGGTAACCGCCGTGCGCCGTGTCAGTCGAACAGCGGCCCGAGGACCACGGCACCCAGGACGGCGTACATCGCGGCAGCCCATCGCGCCCGTCCGCCCAGGCGCCGCCCGGTCACGTAGGCGACGGCCGACGCGGCGAAGGAGGGCAGCCACATGCTCTCCGAGAGGTCACCCCAGCCGAAGCGGCGCTCGATCACGGCCCCGACGGCGTACCCGACTGCCGCCCCCGCCAGGGCCCAGGTCCATTCCGGCCCCAAGACCTCCCACGGCTTGCCGGCCCCCTTCACGGACCCGCGCCTGATCCTGGAGGACCGGACGACCGCGACGATCACCACCGCGGCGGACACCACCCCCCACAGGAGAGGGGGTGCGACGGAGAGAACACCGTGGTCACTGGGGTCGCTCATGGAGATCTTTCTTCCGCTGGTCCCGCTCCGGCCGCGGAGAGTCCCCGCCGGGGCGGGCCGTCGGACGGATCGGGGGGACGCTCCGGACCGCCCCGGGGCGACGGTCCGGAGCGACATGGCTTCGTGCGTACCGAAGCATTGTCGTGGACGGAGTCCGGGGCGGGCCCGGCGGCCCCCGATGCGGCCCCCGAAGCGGCCGCCGCACCGGCCGGCGCATCCCGGACCACTCCCCAGGGGTAGCGGGGCCTCCCGCCGGGAAGAGTGCGGGTGGGCAGTGCTCGACCCGGGGGGGTACGCATGGCATTCCTGCTGTTCGTCGTGGCGGCGGTCCTGAGCGTGATCGGGATGGCGACCGACAACGACACGCTCTTCGACGTCAGTTGGGTGGCCTGGCTGCTCGGTCTGCTGCTGGCGCTCCGCGCCTGGCGGCTGCACCGGAAGTACGGCACCCCGGAGAAGCTGATGGCCGCCGCCGAGAGCGGTGATCTGCCGGCCCTGCGGTCGGTCGCGCTCCTCGCGAAGATCCAGGGAGACCTGGACGAGGCGGAGCGCCTCTTCCGGCTCGGCGTGGACCGGAAGGACCCCGAGTCGATGTGGGAGATGGGGCGCCTGGTCGAGGCCCGCGACGGGCTGGCCGCCTCGGAACAGTGGTTCCGGATGGCCGCCGAGCACGGGCACTTCGCCGCGAAACGCTTCTTCCGGCAGGGGCACGCCCTCAACATGAACGGCGACAACCCCCTGTAGGGCGCGTGACCTGCCCGGGAGTAGTTTCCCTTCCGCACCGCCGCGTTCCGGACCGCCCGCCGGGCCGGTGCCCGGCCGACGGCCGAACTGCTCCGGCCGGTCCGGGCCCGCTGAGGCGGGAGCGACTCTGGCCGGGCCGTGCGCCCGGGGTGCGCGGGGGCGGGCGGGAGCACGAAGACCGGCGGGGCGCCGTCGGTCGCCGGGAACCGGTCCGTCCCGTCCCCGCCCGCCCCGCCGTACCGTCCTCGCCTCAGCAGTCCGGTATCACCGCGCCGTTGTTGTCGCGGGCCTCGTCGTTGCCCCAGCGGGAGAGGTAGTAGGCGGAGACGTAGGCGTTGCGTCCGCTCTTGCCCGCGTACACCGTGTCCAGGTCGGTCCGCAGCCACCAGTGGTTGTAGGCCGAGCCCGAGCCGATCTGCGCGCCCCAGACCTTGCAGTACACGTAGTTCGTACCGGCGTTGAGCACGCCCTGCGCGTCGGCGGTGTTGGCCGCCGCGTAGCCGGTGGCGTTGGCGAAGGTGTCCACCCAGTACTTCGCCGTACCGCCGCCGCATCCGTTGTCGCTGGTGAGGTACTTGCTGTAGTACGCGCCCGGATACGGCGCCAGGGACTGGCCGTTGAGCACGATGTTCTGGCCGACCCCGTTGTACAGCTGCTCGTAGTGGATGTGCGCGCCGGTGCTGTTGCCCGTCGAGCCGGTCACCCCGATCTGCTGCCCCTGGGCGACCTGGGCGCCGTTGGCGACGGAGTACGCGGAGAGGTGGAAGTAGTAGGTCTGCCAGCCGCCGCCGTGATCGATGGCGATGTAGTTGCCCGCGCCGCTGGGCTGGGAGTAGCGGTAGGCGGTACCGGCCGCCGAGGCCAGCACGGGCGTACCGGCCGTGGTCCCGCCGTCGGTACGGACGAAGTCGAGGGCGAGCCGGACCTCGGCCGAGTGGTGGCTGTAGGTCCACTGCTGGCCGCAGGGGTAGGGGGCCTTGAAGTTCGGGGCCGCCGCCGCGGGGGTGGCCGTGAGCAGGCCGGCCACCAGGGCGACGAGAGCGAGCAGGGCGATGCGCAGGGGGGATCGCACGCGGATTCATCCTCCGGGTCGAGAGCCGGGCGTCGTGGGGTACGGGCGTCACATCGAGCCGAACACGCCCCAGCATGCCGGAGTTCGAGCCGTGCCAGTAGACCCCGGCATCACCCGGCGCCGCAGGACGGGCGGGGCCCGCAGGACCGGCGGGGCCGGGCGGGACCCGCGGCACGGGCAGCGGCAGACCCCCGTGCCGCCGCCGCCCGTGCCTCCGCCCGGCCGCCCCGCACCCCGCCAGCCCGGCCCTACTTCCGGTACAGCTCCTCGATCTCCGCCGCGAAGTCCCGTGCCACCACGTCCCGTTTGAGCTTCAGCGAGGGCGTGAGGTGGCCGCTCTCCTCGGTGAAGTCGACGGGCAGCACGGTGAACTTGCGGATCGATTCGGCGCGCGACACGGAGCTGTTGGCCTCGTCCACCGCGTGCTGGATCGTCTCGCGGAGTTCCGGGTCGTGGACCAGCTCGCGGAGCGGGACGCCCTGCTTCTTCTTCATCTGCCGCCAGTGCGCGAGCCCGTCCTCCTCCAGGGTGATCAGCGCGGTGATGAAGGAGCGGTTGTCGCCGACGACCATGCACTGACCGACCAGCGGGTGGGCGCGCAGCCAGTCCTCCAGCGGGGCCGGGATGACGTTCTTCCCGCCCGAGGTGATGATGATGTCCTTCTTGCGGCCGGTGATGGTGAGGTAACCGTCGTCGTCGAGCACCCCGAGGTCGCCGGTCGCGAACCAGCCCTCGTCCAGCACCGGTACGGACTCTCCGCGCCGGGCGTCCCAGTAGCCGTGGAAGACCTGGCCGCCCCGGAGCAGCACCTCGCCGTCGTCGGCGATCCGTACCGCGCCGCCGGGCAGCGGCCAGCCGACCGTGCCCAGGCGGGGTTTGAGCGGCGGGGTCACGGTGTGGGCGGCGGTGGTCTCGGTGAGGCCGTACCCCTCGAAGATCTCGATGCCGGCACCCGCGTAGAAGGCGGCGAGCCGGCGGCCCAGCGGGGAACCGCCGCAGATGACGTACCGGACGTGACCGCCGAGGGCGGCGCGGATACGGCGGTAGACCAGCGGGTCGTAGAGCGCGCGGGCCATCCTGAGGGCCTTGCCGGGACCCGGGCCCGTGCCGTGTTCGGCGGCCTCGACGGCCTGGCCGTACCGCTGGGCGATCCCGGCGGCCCGGTCGAAGGAGGAGGCGCGGCCCATCTTCTCGGCGGTGGCGCGCCCGGTGTTGAAGACCTTCTCCAGGACGTACGGGATCGCCAGCAGGAACGACGGCTTGAAGCCGGCCAGGTCCTCCAGCAGGTCCTCGGTACGGATCGAGGGAGCGTGGCCCAGGCGGACCCGGGCGCGCAGGCAGCCGACCGCGACCATCCGGCCGAAGACATGACTGAGCGGCAGGAACAGCAGGGTGGACGCCGGGTACTTGGAGACCGACTTGAAGACCGGGTGGAGCAGTTCGATGGCGTTGTCGACCTCGGCGAAGAAGTTGCCGTGGGTGAGCACGCATCCCTTGGGGCGGCCGGTGGTGCCGGAGGTGTAGATCAGGGTGGCGGCGTTGTCCGGGCTGAGCAGGGCGAGGCGTTCGTCCACCGCCGCGTCGGGCACGTGCGCGCCCGCGGCCTTGAGCCGGCCGAGCGCCCCGGTGTCCAGCTGCCACAAGTGGGCCAGGCCACCGATCTCCTTGCGTTCCTGGCTGACGATCCGCGCCTGTTCCTTCGCCTCGACCGCGCAGGCCTGCGCGCCGGAGTCCTGGAGGATCCACCGCACCTGGTACGCCGAGGACGTCGGGTAGATCGGCACGGTGACGAGCGCGGCGGTCCAGGCGGCGAAGTCGAGCAGCGTCCACTCGTACGTCGTACGAGCCATGATCGCGATCCGCGCACCCGGCCGGAACCCCTCCGCGATCAGCCCCTTGGCGACGGCGCGCACCTCGTCGGCGAACTCGCGGGCGGTCACGTCGCGCCAACTGCCGTCCTCCTGCTTGCGGCTGAGGACGGCGTCCGAGGGCGCCTCGCGGGCGTTGTCGAACGGGATGTCCGCGAGGGAGCCATGGCGGACGGGCGGCGCGAACGCGGGTACGGAGACCTCCCGCACCCGGCCGTCCGCGCCGCGCCGGACGAACGGGGGGACCAGGACGGGCGGCGCGGCGGGATCGGTGTGCGCCGGGGACGCGGGCGAGGCGGGGGGCGTGGACACGTGCGGCTCCTCGGACGGGGACGGGCGGGCGGGGGCGGGGCAGGTCCGGCAGGCGAACAGCCCGGTGGACTCCGGGCCGTTCGGCCATCGCCGTCAGGGCCGTTCGAGGATCGCGGTCACCCCCAGCCCACCGGCCGCGCAGATCGAGATCAGCCCGCGCCCCGGCCCCTCGCGCTCCGCGAGCAGCTTGGCGAGGGTGGCGACGATCCGTGCGCCGGTCGCGGCGAACGGGTGGCCGGTGGCGAGCGAGGAGCCGGCCACGTTGAGCTTCTCCCGGTCGACCGGGCCGAGACCCTGCTTCTGCCAGGCGGCGAGCGTGGCCAGCACCTGCGAGGCGAACGCCTCGTGCACCTCGAAGAGGTCGAAGTCCGCGAAGGTCAGGCCCGCCCGCTCCAGCAGCCGGGGTACCGCGTACGCCGGGGCCATCAGCAGACCGTCCTCGCCGTTCACGTGGTCCACGGCGGCGGTCTCGTACAGCGAGAGGTACGCCAGCGGCTCCAGGCCGCGCGCCTCGGCCCACTCCTCGCTCGCCAGCAGCACGGTGGCGGCGCCGTCGGTGAGCGGCGTGGAGTTTCCGGCGGTCATCGTCGCACCGGGGTGTCCGGTGCCGAACACCGGCTTGAGAGTGGCGAGTCTCTCGACCGTGGAGCCGGGACGCAGGTTCTGGTCCCGTTCCAGGCCGAGGTACGGGACGACGAGGTCGTCCAGGAACCCCCGGTCGTACGCGGCGGCCAGCCGCTGGTGGCTGGTGGCGGCCAGGAGGTCCTGGGCCTCGCGGGCGACGCCCCAGCGGCGGGCGGTGATCGCCGCGTGCTCGCCCATCGACAGGCCGGTGCGCGGTTCGGCGTTGCGCGGGACGTCGGGGACGAGGTGGCGGGGGCGGACGGCCGCGAGGGCCTTGATCCGGGCGGCGTTCCCCTTGGCGCGTCGGGCGTTCAGCAGGATGCGGCGGAGCTGGTCGTTGACGCCGAGCGGGGCGTCGCTCGCGGTGTCCGCGCCACCTGCGATGCCCGAGTCGATCGCGCCGAGGGTGATCTTGTTGGCGACGGCGATGACGGCCTGGAGGCCGGTGCCGCACGCCTGTTGGAGGTCGTACGCGGGGGTACGGGGGTCCAGACGGGAGCCGAGCACGGTCTCGCGGGCGAGGTTGAAGTCGCGGCTGTGCTTGAGGACGGCACCGGCCGCGAACTCCCCCACCCGCTGCCCGGCCAGGCCGAACCGCTCGACGAGCCCGTCGAGCGCGGCGGTGAGCATCAGCTGGTTGGACGCCTCGGCGTAGGGGCCGTCCGAGCGGGCGAAGGGGATGCGGCTGCCGCCGAGGACGGCGACCCTGCGCGGCTGCGGGAGCGGAAGGGGAATCATCGCGAGCCTCTCTTCTTCGAGGCACTCGGAACAATCGAAGCACCCGGAACAGCCGACGCCCCTCGCCACGCTCCCGCGCGGAGTCGTGCCGTCGCTCCGGACCGTTTCCGCAAGCGGTTCATCTCGACCAGCTCCTGACTCTTGAGTAACCTTACTCCGGAGTAAATCTACGACCGAGCAGGGAGTCTGGACAATGGCCGACCGCTATCTGCACCTGACCGGCACAGCCCCCGGCCGTTTCCTCACCCGCCGCCTGGGTCTCCCCCAGCCCACCCCGCTGCGCCGCTGGTCGCTGGAGACACCCACGCTCGACGGCCCGTTGCTCCACCTCGCAGCGGGTGAACCGGCCGTCCCCGGGGAGGTCCGCGAGCTGCTCGCCGGACTCGGACTGCCGGTGCTGGACCAATCGGCGGCCGGGAGCGCGGGGGCGGCCCGCCCCGCCGGGGTCGTCGTGGACGCGACGGGCATCACCTCCGCGACCGGGCTCGCCGCCCTCCACGCGGCCCTGCACCCCGTCGTCCGGTCGGTCGCCCGCGGCGGCCGGGTCGTCGTCCTCGGTACGGCCCCGTCCCCCGAGGACCACCATCAGGCCGCCGCCCAACAGGCGTTGGAGGGGTTCGTCCGGTCGCTCGGCAAGGAGATCGGCCGGGGCGCCACCGTGCAGCTGGTACGGATCGTGCCGGGCGCCGCCGCGTCCGCCGAGTCCACCCTGCGCTTCCTGCTCTCGCCCCGGTCCGCGTACGTCAGCGGCCAGGTCGTCGAGGTGTCCGGCGCCGCCCCCGACCCGGTCGCCGACTGGTTCGCCCCGCTGGCCGGGCGTACCGCGCTGGTCACCGGCTCCGCGCGGGGCATCGGCGAGGCCGTCGCCTCCGTGCTGGCCCGTGACGGCGCCCGGGTGATCTGCCTCGACGTCCCGCAGGCCGAGGCCGACCTGGTGCGTACGGCGGACCGGCTCGGCGCCACCGCGCTGGCGCTGGACATCACCGCGCCGGACGCCGCAGAGCGGATGGCCGCGGCGGTCCCGGACGGGCTCGACGTCCTGGTGCACAACGCGGGCATCACGCGTGACCGCCGGCTCGCCAACATGGCGGCCGACCGCTGGGATTCGGTGATCGACGTCAACCTCGGCTCGGTGCTGCGAACCACGGACGAGCTCCTCAAGGGGGGCGCCCTCAACCGGGGCGGCCGGATCGTCGCCACCGCCTCCATCGCGGGCATCGCCGGCAACAACGGGCAGACCAACTACGCGGCGAGCAAGGCGGGCATCATCGGCCTGGTCCGCTCGCTGGCCCCGCGCGCCGCCGCCGAGCACGGGGTCACGGTCAACGCGGTCGCCCCCGGTTTCATCGAGACGAAGATGACCGCCGCCGTGCCGCTCTTCATCCGCGAGGCGGGCCGTCGCATGAACTCCCTCTCCCAGGGCGGACTTCCGGTGGACGTGGCCGAGACCACCGCCTGGTTCGCGCAGCCCGCCTCCACCGCCGTCAACGGCCAGGTGGTCCGGGTCTGCGGCCAGAGTCTGCTGGGGGCATGACCCGATGACCGGCCTCGAACTCGCGCTCCTGCGCGGCGCGTTGACCTCTCCGTTCAAGCGCCCCGGCCGGGGCGGCGCCACGCTTCCCGCCACACGGGTGTCCCGCGACCCGGTGGTCGCCCCGGCCGAACTCCTCGCGCGCTACCGCCAGATCTGCCGCTTCCCCGCCGAAGGACCCTTCCCGCTGACCTATCCGCACGTGCTGGCGTTCCCGCTCGCGATGCGGCTGATGACGGCACGGTCGTTCCCGCTGCCGGTCCTCGGGCTCGTCCACACCTGGATCGAGATCACCTCCCACCGGCCGGTGAGACCGACGGAACCACTGCGACTAAGCGTGTACGCGCAGGAGTTGAGGCCTCACCGACGCGGAACCGAGGTCACCGTGTCGACGGAGGCCCGGGTCGCGGACGAGCTGGTGTGGGAGTCCCGCAGCGGATACCTCGCCCGCCACGCCGTTCGGGAAGCCCCCGCGGCACCCGCACCCGCCCCCCTCCCCGACCTGCCCTCCGTCGCCGAGTGGCGGCTCACCGGCGACCTCGGGCGGCGGTACGGAGCCGCCTCGGGCGACCGCAACCCGATCCACCTCCACCCGCTCACCGCCCGTCTGTTCGGCTTCCCCCGGGCCATCGCCCACGGGATGTGGACCGTCGCCCGGTGCCTCGCCGAGGCGGAGGGCGCCGAGCACATCCGCGCCGTACGGGCGGAGTTCCGGGCACCCGTGCTGCTGCCGGGGACGGTGACGTACGCGGCGGACGGCTCGGGCACGACGTTCCAGCTGCGGAGCGGCCCGGACGGCGAGCGGCTCCACCTCACCGGATCGGTGATCCGGGACCTCTGACCCGTACGGAACGGGCGGCGCCCGGCGCCCGGCGCCCGTACGGAACGGAACAGGCGGTGCGCACCGGCCCCTTCCCCACCACCGGCCGCCACCGCAGGATGGATCACCACGCGCGCACGACACCAGCACCTGCCCCGCACCAGGAGGAACCATGGCGACGACCGCCGACCGCTTCCGCACCGCAGTCGAGAAGAACGACCTCGGCGCGTTCGACGCCCTGTTCACCGAGGACGTCCGGCTCTACAGCCCGGTGAAGTTCACCCCCTTCGAGGGCAAGCCTCAGGTGCTGGGCCTCTTCGGGGTCCTGCTCCGGATCTTCGAGGACTTCCACTACGTCGGCCGCTACGAGGGCACGGCCGAGACCAGCGTCGACGGCACCGAGGCCCCTTCGGAGGTCCTGCTCTTCCGGGCCACCGTCGACGGCGCCCAGATCCACGGCATCGACCTGCTCCACTACGACGAGGCCGGGCTGATCAAGGAGTTCACCGTGATGGTGCGCCCCCAGTCCGCGGTGCAGGCGCTGGGCAAGGCGGTCTACGCGGGCCTGGTCGCCGAGGGGCTCGCCCCGGCGGCGGAGTCCTGACCGGACCGGGACGCGGTGGGTTCCGGGCGGCGTCGTCGCCCGGAACCCACCGTGTGCCGCCCGGAACCCACCGCGCGCGTCCCGGGCACCCGCGTCAGGCCGGCGGCTGCCAGGGCCGTCCGTTCATGAGGTTCTCCAGGCCCGCCCAGGAGAAGTTCATCAGCGTCGCCGCCGCCTCCCGTGCCGATACGCCCGGGGTCTCGTTGGCCCAGCCCGCCAGCGCCTCGGCGGCACCCACGAGCGCCTGCGCGAGGCCCGCCACGTCCCTGTCGGGCAGCGCGGGATCGTGGTGCGCTTCCCGGGCTGCGGCACCGATGAGGCCGGTCACGAAGGCGACGATCTCGTCCCGCATCGCGGTGATCTCCGAGGCGAACGGCTCCCCGTGGGTACGCGCCTGGCGGTGCAGCACCGCCCAGCCGTCCGGGTTCTCGGCGGTGTGGACGAAGAAGGCGCGCAGCCCCTCCCAGAGCTGACGGTCGGCGGGCAGCCCCGGCCCGACCCCTGCCTGGACGGCGTCCACCAGCGCCTTCGCCTCGCGGCGGATGCACGCGGTGAAGAGCTCTTCCTTGGAGTTCAGGTAGAGGTAGACCAGCGGTTTCGACACGCCGGCGAGCTCCGCGATCTCGTCCATCGAGGCCGCCCGGTAGCCGCGCTGCCCGAAGATCCGTACCGCCGCGTCCATCATCTGCTGCTCACGCACCGCGCGTGGCATTCGCTTGCTCTTCACGGCATCCATGTCGGACTTCCTTCCGCCCCCGCTGCCTTACTCCCGAGTAAGGGTACGGGGAACGGGAACGGCACCCCGAACGCGAAGGGCCCGGAACGCGCGCGGGGGCGCCCGGTCCCGAAGGACCGGGCGCCCCGCGCGAGGTGCGGTGTTCAGTCGGCGAGCGACGTCAGGCGGCGACGGGGACCCGCGCCGGCTCCTCCTCGACGACCTCGATCTCGTCCACCGGCGAGGCCGAGGCGGAGTTGTACTTGCCGAGGTCGAGGATCTTCTCGCGGGCCGAGACGATCACCGGGACCAGCGCCTGGCCGGCCACGTTGGTGGCGGTGCGCATCATGTCCAGGATCGGGTCGATCGCCATGAGCAGGCCGACGCCCTCCAGCGGGAGGCCCAGCGTCGAGAGGGTCAGGGTCAGCATGACCGTGGCGCCGGTGAGACCGGCGGTCGCGGCGGAGCCGATGACCGAGACGAACGCGATCAGGACGTAGTCACCGACGCCGAGCTGCACGTCGAAGATCTGCGCGATGAAGATCGCGGCCAGCGACGGGTAGATCGCGGCGCAGCCGTCCATCTTGGTGGTGGCGCCGAACGGGACGGCGAAGGAGGCGTACTCCTTCGGGACGCCGAGGCGCTCGGTGACCTTCTGGGTGACGGGCATGGTGCCCACCGAGGAGCGGGAGACGAACGCCAGCTGGATCGCGGGCCAGGCGCCCTTGAAGAACTGGAGCGGGCTGACCTTGGCGACGGTGGCGAGCAGCAGCGGGTAGACGCCGAACAGCACCAGGGCGCAGCCGACGTACACGTCGGCGGTGAAGGTGGCGTACTTGCCGATGAGGTCCCAGCCGTAGTCGGCGATGGCGTAGCCGATGAGGCCGACGGTGCCGAGCGGGGCGAGGCGGATGACCCACCACAGGGCCTTCTGGAGCAGCTCCAGGATCGACTCGCTGAGGGTGAGGATCGGCTGGGCCTTCTCGCCGAGCTTGAGGGCGGCGATGCCGGCGACGGCGGCCATGAAGACGATCTGGAGGACGTTCAGCTCGGTGAACGGCGTGATCACGTCGGTCGGGACGATGCCGGTGAGGAAGTCGAGCCAGGAGCCGGCGTGCTCGGGCTTGAGGCCGTCCTTCGGCGTGAGGCCGGTACCGGAACCCGGGTTGGTGATCAGGCCGATGGCGAGGCCGATGGCCACCGCGATCAGCGAGGTGATCATGAACCAGAGCAGGGTGCGGGTGGCGAGCCGGGCCGCGTTGTTGACCTTGCGGAGGTTGGTGATCGACACCAGGATCGCGAAGAAGACGAGCGGCGCGACGGCCAGCTTCAGCAGCTGGACGAAGATGTGGCCGACCTTGTCGAGCGTGGTGTAGAGCCACGCGACGTCGTAACTGCGGGTGATCCAGCCGAGGACGACACCGAGGACCAGACCGGCGACGATCTGGGCCCAGAAGGGCACCTTCGGTATACGGAAACCGGAGCTCTTGGGCTCGGCGGTCTCCGTGGTGAACGCGGAGTTCGCGGACACGGACACACTCCAGACAGGACGCGGCGTACGCACGGGGGTGCGGGTACGCGGGAAAGGTGTGGGGACGGAAGGCGGCGTCCTCGCCGGGAGGCGGCGCCGCTGCATGCTGTCGGTCAGACGCGACAACAGGCCGCGGTCGTGCGGCGGCAGAGATCGACGTGCAGGCGCGCCACGAGCGGGACGCCCGGGGCGTAGCGGATTCGCACTGCTGTCTTCATGTCGTTCACGTTAACACCGCGACTTTGAGGCCCTCAAAGTTTTTCTATGACCACGCGTCCCGTCGCGCGAGCCCGGCAGGGCGTGCATGAAAACACCAAAGACCCCGGCCCTGGAGCGACTTGCTCCGGATCGGGGTCCGACGTGCGCTCGCGCCCACGGGCGCGTGTGTGACGAAGGTTACGCCGGGAGTTCCGGCAGGACGTGAACCGCGCCCTACTGGACGACGTCCTCGCGCGTGCGGTTCGCCTCCAGGCGGGTCTTGGCGCGGCCCACCTTCTCGACGACCTGGGCGGACATCTCGTCGCGCTGCTTGCGCAGCAGCACGTAGCTCAGCGGGGCGGACAGCACCAGCCCGAGCAGCACCACCCAGATGACGTTGGAGCCACCGACGCCGGAGGGGATGACGCCGAAGTGGACGGCCACCCCGGAGACGAAGAAGCAGGCGACGAAAATCAGCAGTCGCAGCGCGGAGTAGCGGATCGTTGCGCTCGGCTTGGCAGCGGACACGGCTGAACCTCTCTCTACGTACGACGGTCGTGCGAACCTGCCCGACCAGTGAAGCATGCCCCGAAATCGTTCGGTTCACGGGGTTGCCGCGAGCCCCCGCACACCTCGGACACCCCCGGCTGAACTGCGGGAACGCGGACGGCGACCCCCGCCGGGCCGGTCAGCCGAGCGGGAGCAGCATGATGATGTCGTCCCGGTCGTCGCCCTCGGCGACCCGGATCCCGCCCGGCACCCGGCCCACTTCCTCGTAGCCGCAGCTCTTGTAGAAGCGGTCCACCCCGGTACCGCCCCGGCAGGTGAGCCGGACGGCCTCGATGCCGTCGATGCCGCGCGCCGACTCGGCCGCCGCCGCCATGAGGTCGCGCCCGTATCCCTTGCCCTGGTGGGAGGGGTGGACCATCACGGTGTAGAGCCAGAGCCAGTGCCTCATCAGCCGGTGGCTGTTGAGGCTGAGGAAGGCCGTCGCGGCCACCGCTCCGTTCTCGTCCCGCCCGACGAGCAGCCGGGTCTGGCCCTGGACGATCGCGGTGAGGTGCTTGAGCAGCTCGGGGCGGATGTCCTCGGTGGTGACCGGCGGTACGAACCCGACCGCGCCGCCCGCGTTGGAGACGTCGGTCCAGAGCGCCAGGAGGCCGTCGCGCAGCTCGGGGTCGAAGGCGGGGTCCAGGGTGAAGGTAAGAGGCATAGGGCCAGGTTAACCATTACACCCGGATGGGCTCAACCAGCTTTCCGGTATGCGGGACACACAGCCGGGGAGCAGGTGACGGCACGCCCGGGACGGACGGCGAAGGGCCCCGGCCGCAGGTCGTCCACCTGCGGCCGAGGCCCTCGAAACCGAGCAGAACCGGGCCGCTCCGGCCCGTCACGCGGTACGTCAGACCCGCATCGCCTGCGGCGACTCGCGCCGGTCGGCGTCCGGGCCCGGGTACTCGCGGATGATCTCGTACCGGGTGTTGCGCTCGACGGGCTGGAAGCCCGCGTCCCGGATGAGCTCCAGCAGATCGTCACGGCCGAGCTTGTTCGGCGTGCCGTAGTTGTCCGCGTCGTGCGTGATCTTGTACTCGACGACCGAGCCGTCCATGTCGTCCGCGCCGTGCTGGAGCGCCAGCTGGGCGGTCTGCACGCCGTGCATCACCCAGAACACCTTGACGTGCGGGACGTTGTCGAACAGCAGCCGGGACACGGCGAAGGTCTTCAGCGCCTCGGCGCCGGTGGCCATCGTGGTGCGCGCCTGAAGCTTGTTGCGGACCTTGCCGTCCTTCATGTCCACGAAGTCGTGCTGGTAGCGCAGCGGGATGAAGACCTGGAAACCGCCGGTCTCGTCCTGCATCTCCCGCAGCCGCAGCACGTGGTCGACGCGGTGACGGGGCTCCTCGATGTGCCCGTACAGCATCGTCGCCGGGGTCTTGAGACCCTTCTCGTGCGCGAGGCGGTGGATGCGCGACCAGTCTTCCCAGTGGGTGTTGTGGTCGACGATGTGCTGGCGGACCTCCCAGTCGAAGATCTCCGCGCCGCCGCCGGTCAGCGACTCCAGACCGGCCTCGATCAGCTCGTCGAGGATCTCGGAGGCGCTGAGCCCGGAGATGGTCTCGAAGTGGTGGATCTCCGTCGCCGTGAACGCCTTCAGCGCCACGCTCGGCAGCGCCTCCTTGAGGGCGCTGAGCGAGCGCGGGTAGTACCGCCAGGGCAGGGTCGGGTGCAGCCCGTTGACGATGTGCAGCTCGGTGAGGTTGTCGTTCTCCATCGCCTTGGCGAGGCGGACGGCCTCCTCGATGCGCATCGTGTACGCGTCCTTCTCGCCCGGCTTGCGCTGGAACGAGCAGTACGCGCACGAAGCGGTGCACACGTTCGTCATGTTGAGGTGCCGGTTGACGTTGAAGTGCACGACGTCGCCGTTCTTGCGGGTGCGCACCTCGTGGGCCAGACCGCCGAGCCAGGCCAGGTCGTCGGACTCGTAGAGAGCGATCCCGTCCTCGCGGCTCAGCCGCTCGCCGGCCCGGACCTTCTCCTCCAGCTCGCGCTTGAGTCCCGCGTCCACAGATTCGCCTCTCATTTCTCTCCGAAACAGACTTCCCGTAACCGTACGCCTAGCGCTCTTCGGGAAGCTCCCCGACCCGGTTCTCCCACTTGGTGGAGAGCACGATGGTGGTACGCGTACGGGAGACGCCCTTGGTTCCGCTGAGGCGGCGGATGGTCTTCTCCAGGCCGTCCACGTCGCCGACGCGCACCTTGAGCATGTAGGAGTCGTCGCCCGCGATGAACCAGGCGTCCTCGATCTCCTCAAGATCGCGCAGCCGGCGGGCCACGTCCTCGTGGTCGGCCGCGTCGGAGAGGGAGATGCCGATCAGCGCGGTGACGCCGAGGCCGAGCGCCGCCGCGTTGACGGTGGCGCGGTAACCGGTGATGACCCCGGCCGACTCCAGCCGGTTGATCCGGTCGGTGACGCTGGGGCCGGAGAGGCCGACGAGCCGGCCCAGTTCGGCGTACGACGCCCGGCCGTTCTCCCGGAGGGCCTGGATGAGCTGCCTGTCCACCGCGTCCATATGACAGAACCTTCCATTGTTCAGCGCTATCGCAAGTCTACGTATAGAAAGTAAGGCGAATAGGGCTAAAGCCCTGCGAATCTTTCGGGAGATCCGAGAAGCGCTCGGCTCTCAGGTGGTACGCGAACCGGCGGGCGCACCGGTACGTGAACCGTTCTGCGAACCCCCACCGAGCTGCCCCTCCCAGCGGCGGTACAGGCCGTGCGGCACCCCCGCCGCGTCCAGCACCCGTCCGGCGACGAAGTCCACCAGGTCCTGGATGTGCGTGGCGCCCGCGTAGAACGCCGGGGAGGCGGGCAGCACCACGGCCCCCGCCTCGTCCAGGGCCACCATCTGCTTCAGCGTCGCCCCGCTCAGGGGTGTTTCACGTACGGCGACGACCAGCGTGCGCCGCTCCTTGAGCGTGACGCTCGCCGCCCGCTGGAGCAGGTCCTTCGACAGCCCGAGCGCGACCCCGGCCACGCAGGCCGTCGAGGCCGGCACGATGAGCATCCCCTTCGCCGGGTACGACCCCGAGGACGGTCCTGCGGCGAGGTCCCCGGCGGGCCAGTGGCGCACCCCGGAGAGGTCCGGGGCGAAGGTGTCCGGCTTGCCGTCCGCGCCCCGCGCGAGCCACTCGCGCAGGTCGTCCCGCCAGTGCGCGTCACGGAAGGCGATTCCCGTCTCGTCCAGCAGCGTGAGCCGCGAGGCGCGGCTCACCACCAGGTCCACGTCCTCACCGGCGGCGATCAGACCGCGCACCACCGAAGCGGCGAACGGGGTCCCCGAGGCGCCGGACACCCCGACAATCCAAGGCCGTCGCCGCTGCTGACTCACTGAAGTCGTGGATTCCACACGCCGAGAGTATCCGTCCCCCGCGCACCGGCCGAACCCGGAACCGGGCAGGGACTCCCGGGCGTTGTCACCTCGGGCCCTTCGACGAAAGGCCCTGATGCCGTCCGGAGGCCCTGATGCCGTCCGGTCCGGGGAGGAAGCCATGACCGACATCCGTACGAACCCCGGGGGCGGGGCGGGAACGGGGGCCGGTGCGCGGGCCGTGGCGGCAGCGGTGCTGATGCTCGGCTGGGTGGCGCTGCTCTGGGCGCTGGAGGGCGTCGACGCCCTGACCGGTCACGCGCTCGACCCGTACGGCATCAGCCCGCGCGACCCCGCCGAGCTCCTCGACGTGGTGCCCGCCGCCTTCCTGCACGGCGGCTGGGACCATCTCGCGTCCAACACCGTGCCGCTGCTGGTCCTCGGCTGGACGGCGGCACTCGCCGGAATCCGCCGGTTCCTCGGCGTGGTACTCACCATCGTGTTGACGAGCGGTCTGGGCGTCTGGCTGACGGCCCCCGCGCACACGGTCACGCTCGGGGCGTCCGGGGTGATCTTCGGACTCTTCGGATACCTGCTGGTCCGGGGCTTCGTGGACCGCCGGGCGCTCGACGTCGTGATCGGCGTCCTCGTCGCGGTCGTCTACGGCTCGATCGTCTGGGGCGTGCTCCCCACCGACTCCGGCATCAGCTGGCAGGCACACCTCTTCGGCCTGATCGGCGGGGTGGGCGCGGCCTTCGCGTTCCGGCGGCCGCGTCCGCTCCCGTACACCGGGATCACGGCGTGAGGCCGCGCACCACCAGGTCGAGCAGGGTGCAGGCGAAGAGCGCCATGCCGATGAAGCCGTTGACGGAGAAGAACGCCCGGTTGAGCCGGGACAGGTCGTGCGGGCGCACCACCCGGTGCTCGTACACGAAGGCCACGGCGACGACCACCATGCCGATCCAGTAGAAGAGCTCCGCGTCGGTGGCGAGGCCGAACCAGACGAGCAGCCCGGTCGTGATCGCGTGGCAGACCCGGGCGCCCCAGAGCGCCGCCGGAATGCCGAAGCGGGCGGGCACCGAGAGCACGCCGTGCGCGCGGTCGGCGCGGACGTCCTGGCAGGCGAAGATCAGGTCGAAGCCGCCGATCCAGACGCCGACGGCCAGCCCGAGGATGACCGCGTCCCACGACCAGCTGCCGGTCACCGCGAGCCAGGCGCCGATCGGGCCCATGGCCTGGGCGATGCCGAGGATGGCGTGCGGGAAGTTCGTGAACCGCTTGCCGTACGGGTAGACCACCATCGGCACGATCGCGAGCGGGGCGAGCGCCAGGCAGAGCGGGTTGAGGAGGGCCGCGGCGCCGAGGAAGAAGACCAGCGCGACCACGGCGCCCGTCCACGCGGAGCGCACGGAGACCGCGCCGGTGACGATCTCGCGGGTCGCGGTGCGCGGATTGCGGGCGTCGATCTCCCGGTCGATGATCCGGTTCGCGGCCATCGCGAAGGTCCGCAGGCCGACCATCGCCACCGTGACGAGCAGCAGCTCGACCCAGTGGATCGACTCTGTGTCCTGGAACATCGCGATCAGCGCGGCGATGTACGCGAAGGGCAGCGCGAACACCGAGTGCTCGATCATCACCAGCCGCAGGAACGCCTTCACCTTGCTACTGGGCTGCGCCGGGCCGTGGCCCAGCGCTGCTTCTGCGGCAGTCACAGTCCGTATTCCTTCCAGCGGCGGTCGACCTTCGCCGCCGTCTCCGGGTCGGACTCGACCATCTCCGGCCAGCCTCCGTCCCGCGTGTACCCCTCCTCGGGCCACTTCCTCGTCGCGTCGATGCCCGCCTTGCCACCCCAGAACTGCTGGTAGGAAGCGTGGTCGAGGTGATCGACCGGCCCCTCGGTGACGGTCAGGTCCCGGGCGTAGTCGGTGTTGCCGAGCGCCCGCCAGGCCACCTCGTGCAGATCGTGGACGTCGCAGTCGGAGTCCACGACGACGATCAGCTTGGTCAGCGACATCATGTGGGCGCCCCAGATGGCACTCATGACCTTCTGGGCGTGCTTGGGGTACTTCTTGTCGATCGAAACGATCGCACAGTTGTGGAAGCCGCCGGCCTCGGGCAGGTGGTAGTCCACGATGTCCGGGACGATGATCTTCAGCAGCGGCAGGAAGAACCGTTCGGTGGCGCGGCCCAGCGGCCCGTCCTCGGTGGGCGGGCGGCCGACCACGATCGACTGGAGCAGCGGACGCTTCCGCATGGTCACGCAGTCGATGGTCAGCGCGGGGAACGGTTCCTGCGGGGTGTAGAAGCCGGTGTGGTCGCCGAAGGGACCCTCCGGGAGCATCTTCCCCGGCTCCAGCCAGCCCTCGATGACGACCTCGGCGTTGGCCGGGACCTGGAGCGGCACCGTCTTGCAGTCGACCATCTCGATCCGCTTGCCCTGGACGAACCCGGCGAAGAGGTACTCGTCGATGTCCCCGGGCAGCGGTGCGGTGGACGCGTACGTCACGGCGGGCGGGGCGCCGAAGGCGATGGCCACCGGAAGCCGCTCGCCGCGCTTGGCGGCGACCTGGTAGTGGTTGCGGCTGTCCTTGTGGATCTGCCAGTGCATGCCGATGGTCCGGCGGTCGTGACGCTGGAGGCGGTAGAGCCCGAGGTTGCGGACGCCGGTCTCGGGGTGCTTGGTGTGGGTGAGCCCCAGGTTGAAGAAGGAGCCGCCGTCCTCGGGCCAGGTGAAGAGCGCGGGAAGCTGTTCGAGGTCCACGTCGTCGCCCATGAGGACGACCTCCTGGACGGGGGCGCTCTCCCCCTTCACCTTCTTCGGCGGCACGTGGATCATCGAGCCGAGCTTCCCGAAGGCCTCGCGCACGCCGACGAACCCGTGCGGCAGCTCCGGCTTCAGCAGCCCGCCGATCTTGTCGCTGATGTCCGAGTACGCCTTCAGCCCGAGCGCCTTCAGCAGCCGCCGGTCGGTGCCGTACACGTTCATGGCCAGGGGCATCGAGGACCCCTTGACGTTCTCGAAGAGCAGCGCGGGCCCGCCGGCCTTGTTCACGCGGTCGACGATCTCGCCGACTTCGAGGTACGGATCGACCTCGGCCTTGATGCGCTTGAGATCGCCCTCACGTTCCAAGGCCCGGAGCAGGGAGCGAAGATCGTCGTAAGCCATGCCCACCAGTTTGTCATCCTCCCCTCACTCCCCCTCGGCCCCTCCCCCACCGCCGCGCCGGGGGGGGCGGGGCGGGTGCGCGGGCAGCAGCGCGTCCCTCAGGTCATCCGCTCACGTTCCAGCCGACCGCCTCGGCTTTCCGCGATCCGCAGAGCGTCGGTGAGGCACTCGGAGAGCCTGGTGGCGGCGAAGCGAAGCTCCAAGACCGTCGCGTCGGCGTCCTCCACGAGCGAGTGCGCGTACTCCTGAATCTCGACGGCCATGCGGATCTGCATCCGCTCCATCTCGTCCGCCATGCGCGAGACAGGGCCGTGCCCGTCCGTGACGAGGTAGCAAGGGGCGCCGTCGTCCCGCACCCAGGGAAGTAACCGAGCCACCGAGTGGTCGAGTTGATCTGGTGCCATACACGGAAGACTGGACCGGTTGACCGGTCCAGTCAAGAGATGTCGAACGCCTTCAGCCCATCGGGTAACAGCCTCAACTCATCGGGTAGGCGTCGGTGCGTTCCCAGACCTGTGCCGGTGTCACACCCTCCTCGCAGACGAGCGGCCTCCCCTCGGAGTCCGATGCCGTGTGAAGGACGACGGCGACCGCTTCGGGAAGAGTGAGACCCAGAAGTTCCGCCTCGTCCTCGGAGGCCAGCCGGACCGTCGACACGTCGACGCCCTCAGCGGGGCGCCTGCCGGTGGTGCGGGCGACGTAGTGGGTGGTGCCCTCCATCAGCGGTCCGGCTTGCGCGAGCCTCGGGCAGGCATCGGCGATGTCCGGCGGGAACCAGGCGACCACCAGCGACTGCGGCGATCCGTCGTCCAGCAGCATGAGGCGGTCGCGGCGGAGTGCGGCGACCCCCGCGGCCAGACCCAGCGCCTCGGCCACCCTCTCCGGAGGCTCTTGCCGGGCCGGCGTCCCGAGGCGGCGGAAGGCCGAGCCGCCCGAGAGACGCGCGGAACCTGCGGTCCGTCGCCCCGCCGGGCGCGCCAAGGGCGTCTCCATCACTGTGAACCCAGACCCCTGCCGCGCGACGACCAACCCGTCCGCGCGGAGTACATCCATCGCCTTGATGACGGTCGCCCGCGAGACGGACCACTGCTCACAGAGGTCACGACCGGACGGGAGAAGGTCGCCCGGTCCGAACTCACCTTCGGTGATACGGGAACGCAGCGCCTCCGCGATCTGCTCGTACTTGAGAAGCGGCATCGCAGCCTCCTGTTCGCTGGACTGGTCAACCGGTTAGGTTAGTCCAGGAGTTCGCTCCCCCTCATGGCTGCCCCAGGAGGCACGCATGGCACCGCATCACGTACCGCCCGGGATCATCGACTTCTACGCCTCCGGCTACGACGAGGGCAGTCGGCTCACCAAGAGCGCTGACGGGGTGCTGGAGCTGGTGCGGACGCAGGAGCTGCTGCGCAGGCATCTGCCGCCCGCCCCGGCGAAGGTGCTCGACGTGGGCGGCGGCCCCGGGGCGCACGCGCGGTGGCTGGTGGAGGCGGGGTACGCGGTCCGCCTCGTCGACCCGGTGGAACGGCACGTCCAGGAGGCGCTGGAGACCGGGGCCACCGCCGAGCGGGGGGACGCGCGGGCGCTGACGGCGGCGGACGGTTCGTACGACGCGGTGCTGCTCCTCGGCCCGCTCTACCACCTGACCGATCCCGCCGACCGGAAGGCGGCGCTGGCGGAAGCCCGACGGGTGGTCCGGCCGGGCGGGCTCGTCGCGGCGGCGGGCATCAACCGGTACGCCCCGCTCTTCGAGCACACCGCCTACGCCCACCTGCACGAACCCGCCATCGGGGAGAGCATCGTGGAGAGCCTGGCGACAGGGGTGTACGACGGCCGGCGCGGGTTCACCGAGGCGTACTTCCACACCCCGGAGGAACTGGCGGCCGAACTGCGCGACTCCGGGTGCGAGGACCCGGTGGTGTACGGGATCGAGGGGCCTGCCTGGTCGCTGCTGAAGGCGACGGAACAGCACACCGGGGAGTCGCTCGTGGGCTCCCCGCTTTTCGAGTCCGCGCTCGCCGCGGCCCTGCTGGCGGAGCCTCATCCGCAGCTGCTCGCCGCCAGTTCACATCTACTGGCCGTGGGCTGTCACCGGTAGCCGGTACCCTGACGCCTCACCGGGGGCCTTCACGCCCCGCCGCCGTTTCCGGGGGGAAATCCTCAACCATGCTCAGGGCCCTGATCTACCTCCTGCCGCTGGCGCTGACGATCTACGCCTTCATCGACTGCCTCAACACCCCGGAGGACGAGGCCAAGCACCTGCCGAAGGTCGCCTGGGTCTTCATCATCCTGCTGTTCTGGATCGTCGGTCCGATCGTCTGGCTGGCGGCGGGCAAGCTGCGCCACGCGCCCGCCGCAGGCCGTACGCCCTCCGAGTGGCACCGCAACCACCGCACCCAGTGGGTGGCGCCCGACGACAACCCGGAGTTCCTCCAGAGCCTCCGCGCGGAGAACAAGAAGGACGAGTCGCTCCTGAAGGACTGGGAGGCCGACCTGCGCCGCCGCGAGGACGAACTCAAGCGCCGCGAGCGCGGTACCGGCCCCGACGAGGCCCCGGGCACCCCGCCTCCGGCGACCGCCTGACCGGCGACTCGCCCGTACGACAGAGCCCGCACGGGCCGGGAGACCGGACCGCGCGGGCTCTTCCGCGTTCAGGGACGGCCGCTCACGCGCCCAGCAGCCCGCCCAGCCGCTTCAGCAGCGGCAGCAGCGCGGTGCGTTCCTCCGGGGTGAGCGCCTCCAGGGCACCGTGCACCACTCGCATCTCGGCGCGGAGGCGGTGCGCCAGCCCGGTGCCCTCGGGGGTGCGGGAGGCGACCTTGGAGCGGCGGTCGCCGGGGGCGGGGGTGCGGACGAGCAGGCCCCGGGTCTCCATGCGGCCGACGAGCCCGGTGGCGTTGGACGCGTCGCAGACCAGGTGGCGGGCGAGGGCGCTCATCGGCATCGGCGCGTCGAGTGCGATGAGGGCGCGGGCCTGCGCGCTGCTCAGGCCGTGGCGGGCGGCGACGGCGGTGAGGTCGTCGGAGTGACCCCGGACGACGACAGCCAGGGGCTCCAGCAGATCGTCCGGGGTGGGGACGGCGCGGGGTGCCGGTTCCGGGGGCATGGGGTGGTCATCCTTGGGCAGGGGCGCGGCCGGGTGAGCGGCGCGGAGTAAGCGTGCGGACCCTCCACGGTACGTCGCGGGCGCGCCGCACTCCGATTATTTGACTTACTCAACTTCCGGCAGTTACATGAAAAGCGTTGCTTGATGATGTCAACTTCCCCACGGCCCACCCCACCCGCCTCTCCGCAGGGAGCCCCCATGCCCGCCGAGTCCCCGGCCGCCCCGGCCGACGTCGTCGCCCGCCTCCGCACCACCTTCCGCACCGGCCGTACGAAGGACCTGGCCTGGCGCACCCACCAGCTGGAGCGGCTGCGCGCTCTGCTCACCGAGCACGGCGACGAGCTGGCCGAGGCGCTCCACGCGGACCTCGGCAAGAGCCGCACCGAGTCCTACCGGACCGAGATCGACTTCACCGTCCGCGAGATCGACCACACCCTGGAGCACCTCGAAGACTGGCTGCGCCCCGAACCTGCCCCCGTGCACGCCGGGCTCGCCGCCGCCGGCGCCACCGCGCTCACCGTGCGCGACCCGCTCGGGGTCGTCCTGGTCATCGCCCCGTGGAACTACCCGGTGCAGCTGCTGCTCGCCCCTCTCGCGGGCGCGCTGGCGGGCGGCAACTGCGTGATCGCCAAGCCCAGCGAGCTGGCCCCCGCCACCTCCGCCGCCGTGGCCCGGCTGCTCCCGCGCTTCCTGGACACCGACGCGGTCGCCGTCGTCGAGGGTGCCGTCGAGGAGACCACGGCCCTGCTGGAGGAACGTTTCGACCACATCTTCTACACCGGCAACGGCACGGTCGGCCGGATCGTGATGACCGCCGCCGCGAAGCACCTCACCCCGGTGACGCTGGAGCTGGGCGGCAAGTCCCCGGTCTTCGTGGACCGGAACACCGACCTCAAGACGGTCGCGCAGCGGCTCGCCTCGGGGAAGTTCCTCAACGCGGGCCAGACCTGCGTGGCCCCCGACTACGTCCTCACCGACCCCGAGACCGCCACCGCCCTCGCGGACGCGCTCGCCGCCGCCGTCGAGGCGCAGTTCGGCACGGACCCCTCGGCCTCCACCGAGTACGGCCGGATCATCAACGAGCGCCACTTCGACCGCCTGGTACGCCTGCTGGACTCGGGCCGCACGGTCACCGGCGGCGCCCACGACCGGGCCACGAAGTACATCGCGCCGACCGTCCTCGCCGATGTCGCCCCGGACGCGCCGGTGATGGGCGAGGAGATCTTCGGCCCGGTGCTGCCGATCCTCACGGTGGCAGGGCTGGACGAGGCGATCGGGTTCATCAACGACCGGGACAAGCCACTGGCGCTCTACGCGTTCACCGAGTCGCCCGAGGTCCGCGAACGGCTGCTGAACGAGACCTCCTCGGGCGGCGTCGGAATCGGTCTGCCGCTGGCCCACCTGACCGTCTCCGACCTGCCCTTCGGCGGGGTCGGCGAGAGCGGCATGGGCAGTTACCACGGCCCCTACTCGATCGACACCTTCACCCACCGCAAGGCCGTCCTGGACACCCCGCTCGGCTGAGCCCCCAGACCCCGCCCGGCAGAGGCGCAGCGAGGTCAGACCCTGCCCAGGAGCCCAGGGTCGGCCGGGCCCATCTGCCGGCCGAAGTCGGCGGCCACGCCAAGTACCTCCCGCATCGGTACGGCGCGACGGCTGGTGGCCGCGAGGTCGTCCCTGGCCTCCTTCGACCACAGGAACGGGAACACGGAGAACCCCTGGTCGCAGGAGAGCGCGGCGGCCTCCTCGCGCCAGCCGGGCCACCGCAGGTCCCGGTAGAACCCTTCCGTTCCCCCGGAGGCCAGCCAGGAGACCCACCCCGAGTGGCCCGTCTCCAACGCCTCCCACTCCAGCGAGTCGGGGGCGAAGTAGATCATCTGGCCCGGGAGGCCGGGCCGGGCCGCCGCCTCGGGATCGTGGCCGTTCAGCGCGAAGACCCCGCCCAGGACGTCATGGCCGACGATCAGGCCGTCGGCCGGATACCAGGCGGGATCGAGGTCGGCGGGAAAGGCGTTGACCCGGGCGAGGCTCGGCAGTCCGCCGCCGCCACCGCCGAACACGCGGACCCACCCGTCGACGAGCAGGCCGCCGCTGTGCCACGCCAGGGCGCCGAGCGTCGACCCGACGGTGACCTGCATCTGGACCAGGCACCGCTCGGCCTCGGCCCGGTCGGCGGGGAGCACGTCGACCTGAGCCGGGCCGTCCGAGAACAGTTCCCGCACCTCGGGCCAGGCCGGGTTGTCCACGTGGATGAGTTCGTCGAGTGCGCGCATCCCCGGATGATCCCAGCACACGAAAAGCGGCTGCCCGCTCCCCCGTACGTACGGGAGGGGCGGGCAGCCGTCGCACGTGGTGGTGCGTCAGACCCCGGCGTAGGAGTGCTTGCCGGTGATGAAGATGTTGACGCCGTAGTAGTTGAACAGCCAGCAGCCGAACGCGATGAGCGCCAGGTAGGCGGCCTTGCGGCCCTTCCAGCCTGCGGTCGCGCGGGCGTGCAGGTAGCAGGCGTAGGCGACCCAGGTGATGAACGACCAGGTCTCCTTGGCGTCCCAGCCCCAGTAGCGGCCCCATGCCTCGCCGGCCCAGATCGCGCCCGCGATGATCGTGAACGTCCAGAGCGGGAAGACGGCCGCGTTGGCGCGGTACGAGAACTTGTCGAGCGTCGCCGCGGAGGGCAGCCGGTCCAGCACGGACTGGGCGAACCGGCCCGGCGTCTCGCCGTTCTCGACCTTCCGCTCGTAGCTGTCGCGGAAGAGGTAAAGCAGCGTGGCGACGGCGCCGAGGAAGAAGACCGCGCCGCAGATGATCGCGGTGGAGACGTGGATCCACAGCCAGTACGAGTGGAGCGCCGGCACCAGCTGGTCGCTGTCCGTGTAGAGGACGGTGGTCGCGATGCCGAGGTCCAGCAGGACGACCGTGACCAGCAGCAGACCCATCCAGCGGACGTTCTTCCGCAGCAGGAGCAGGATCAGGTAGGCCGCGACGGCGACGGTGGAGAAGGTGATCGAGAACTCGTACATGTTGCCCCAGGGGGCGCGCTCCACCGAGAGCGCGCGGGCGACGACGCCGCCCGCCTGTACGAAGAAGGCGAGCACGGTCATCGAGACCGCGATCCGGCCCCACAGGTCGCCCTGGAACGTGCCGCCGGAGGCACCGGGGCCGTCCGGGACGTCACGGGTGCCGGCGGCGGACCGGGTGACCACCTTCGGGCGTTCCAGCACGGCGGTCGCACCGCCGGCCTTGGTGACCTGGACCTTCACCGAGGAGTTGGCGGCGGCCCCGGCGTCGAGCGCGGCGGCCGTGCGGCCGACCTTGCTGCGGCTGCCGAACACCCATTCCGCGATGTGCGCGAGGAAGGCCAGGGTGTAGACGGCCATCGACGAATAGATCAGCACATTGCTGGTGTGCGCCAGATTCTCGTTGGTGGCGGCGGCGAGATTCACTTCTCAGCCCCTTCGGCAGTTTCTGCGGCAGGTACGTCGGGACCGGGTTCGGCCACGGAGTCGGTAGCGGGCCCTTGGCCGGGAACAGGGTCGGGGCCGGGCTGCGGATCGGGTGCGGTCGGCGCCACGTCGTTCAGCGCCACCGCCAGGGCGAGCAGTTCCTCGGGCAGCTTCGCGGACTCGCTGCGGCCGAGTCCGGCCATCTCCACGACGGTCACCCCGTCGGCCCCGCGCACGGCCCGCACCCAGACGCGGCGGCGCTGGATGAAGAGCGAACCGGCGAGTCCGGCGATGGCGGCGATGGCCCCGCCGAGCGCCCAGCCGGCGGCGGGCTGCTTCGAGATCTGGAAGCTGGCCCACTCCTCGACGCCGTCGAAGGTGATGGAGCCCGCGCCGTCCGGGAGCTGCATGGTCTCGCCGGGAGCCAGGCGCTGCTTGAGGTTGTTGCCGTCGGCGTCCTTGAAGGGCTTCAGCTTGTCCGTGTTGAGCTGGTAGACGTTCTGCGGGAGGCCGGAGTCGACGCCGAGGCTGCCGTGCAGCGCGTTGAGCGCCAGCACCGGGTTCTCCGCGCCGGGGAACTGGGAGAGCATCGTGCCACTGCCCGCCCCGGCGAAGGTCGGTACGAAGAACGCGCTGAAACCGAGCTGGTCCCGCTTGCCGTTCTTGTCCTTGTAGCCGTCCATGACCTTGATGGCGCCGGACGAGGTGATGTTGGCGTCACGCGGCAGCAGCGGCACGGCGCCCTTGAAGACCTGCTTGCCCTTGCCGTCCCGGACGGTGACCGCCGGGGCGTAGCCGTGCGAGATCAGGAAGATCTTGGTGCCGTCGATCACCAAGGGCTCGTTGACCTTGATGACGCCCTTCTTGTCCTTGCCGTACGCGCCCTCGGCGTACGTCACCCGTGCCTCGAAGGTGCGGGGCGTGCCCCGCTGGGGGCCGGTCTTCTCGTACGTGCCGACGAAGTCGTCGAGGGTGAAGCTGAACGGCGTCAGCGAGTCGCTGTCGTAGAGCGAACCGGACTTGAAGTCGTCGTACTGCGTCAGCGTGTTGGCGAAACCGTCGCCCTCGGTGACGAGCTTGCCGCCCTCGTACTTGAAGAGCGAGCCGACGGCGAAAGCCACCAGCATCACGATGAGCGCGACGTGGAAGATCAGGTTGCCGGCCTCGCGGAGATATCCCTTCTCCGCCGCGACCGCGTCGCCCACCGTGTGGGAGCGGAACCGCCGCTTGCGCAGCAGGGCGAGCGCGGCCTCGCGGACCTGCTCCGGTTCGGCCTCCGTGCGCCAGGTCGTGTACGCGGGCAGCCGGGTCAGGCGCTTCGGGGCGTGCGGCGGGCGGCTGCGCAGCTGGCCCACGAACTGGACGCTGCGCGGCAGGATGCAGCCGATGAGCGAGACGAACAGCAGGATGTAGATCGCGGAGAACCACACCGAGCTGTAGACGTCGAAGAGCTGGAGCTTCTCGTAGATCGGGGTGACCGCGGTGTGCGCGTTCTTGAAGGTCAGCACCTTCAGCTCGTCCACGCTGTTCTGCGGGATCAGCGAGCCGGGGATGGCGCCGAGCGACAGCAGGAAGAGCAGGATCAGCGCGACCCGCATCGAGGTGAGCTGGCGCCAGAACCAGCGGATCCAGCCGACGACGCCCATGGCGGGCAGCCCGGCCTCGCGGTCGGGGCGCTCCTCCACGGGTGCGGTGGAGAGCTGTGCTCCGGCGTCACCGAGCTCCCGGGCGTCCTGCTCGTCGGCGCGCGCGGCGTCGCGCTCGTCAGTGGTGTTCAGCTTGCTCAATGGAACTCAGATCCCCACAGTGAAACCGTTGGACCAGCCCTGCACGTCCTGCATGAACGTGGCCCAGAGGCCGGTCAGCAGCAGGATGCCGGTCGCGATCATCATGACGCCCCCGATGCGCATGACCCAGGCGTAGTGGCGCTTGACCCAGCCGAATGCTCCGAGCGCCTTGCGGAAGGCGACGGCGGCGAGGACGAACGGGACACCGAGTCCCAGACAGTACGCGACCGTCAGAAGTGCCCCGCGCTCGGCGGTGCCCTGGTCGAAGGCGAGCATGGACACCGCGCTCAGCGTCGGGCCGAGGCAGGGGGTCCACCCGATCCCGAAGAGGGCGCCCAGCAGCGGGGCGCCCAGCAGCCCGGTGACGGGTCTGCGGTGGATGCGGAACTCGCGCTGGGTCATCCACGGCATCAGCCCCATGAAGAAGACGCCCATGAGGATCATCAGCACGCCGAGGACCTTCTGGAGTGCCTCGCTGTGTTCCTGGAGGTTGCCGCCGAAGTAGCCGAAGAGCGCCCCGCCCGAGACGAACACGGCGGTGAAGCCGAGGACGAAGAGGGAGGCGCCGCCGACGATCCTGCCCCGCCGGGCCTGCGCGAGGTCGGTGCCGCTGATGCCGGTGACGTAGCTCAGGTAGCCGGGGACCAGCGGCAGGACGCAGGGCGAGAAGAACGACACGAGACCGCCGAGGAGCGCGATCGGCACGGCGGCCAGCAGCGCGCCGTTGACGACCGTCTCGTTGTACGTGGCGGCGGCGAGAGCGGTCACCGGGTCACTTCTCCGCGATCAGCGGGTCGATCATCTTGTGCAGCTGTTCCGCGTCGAGCGCCTGGAGGGTGCGGGCGGCGATGCGTCCCTCGCGGTCGATGACCACGGTCGACGGGATGGTCTGCGGGTTCAGCGTGCCCTTGGGGAAACGGAGGATGAGCTTGCCGACCGGGTCGTAGAGGCTGGGGTAGGTGATGTCCGCGTCGGCCTCGAAGTTCACCGCGGCGTCCTTCTGCGTGTCGCGGGTGTTGATGCCGACGAACTGGACGCCCTGGCCGGCGGTCTCCTTGGAGACCGCGGCGAAGTGCTTCGCCTCCGCCCGGCAGGGGCCGCACCACGATCCCCAGACGTTGATGACGACGACCTTGCCCTTGTAGGCGGCGACGTCGAGCTTCTCGCCCTCCAGCGTGCTGCCTTCGAGCTCCGGGGCTGCCTTGCGGTCCTTCGCGGCCACGGTCGAGATGCCGCCGCTGCCGGTGACGAAGTTGGTGTCACCGCCGCCGCCCGACTTGACGTCGTCCCCGCCGCACGCGGACAGGGTCAGTGCACCGGCCACGACGGCGGTCGTGGCGGCGAGCAGGGTGAAGCGGCGTCGGGGTGCGCGGCCATGGCTCATGTGAAAAGTTTCGCATGGCAGTTCCGGGGATCTTGGGCACCCCCCTCGGTGCCCGTAAAGCCCCTTGTCAGGCCTGCTTAAAGAAAGCGTTCCAGCCACCCGCGGGCGCCTGACCGACCTCCAGTGTACGGAGCTTCGCCAGAACTTCCGGGTCCTGGACGTCCAGCCAGTCCACGAACTGGCGGAACGAGACGAGCCGTACGTCCGGCTGTCCGGCCACTTCCTTGATCACCTCTTCGACGGCGTCCATGTAGATACCGCCGTTCCACTCCTCGAAGTGATTGCCGATGTAGAACGGCGCGCGATTCGTCTCGTACGCGCGACGGAAACCGGCGAGGTAGGAACCGGTCGCCTGTTCGCGCCAGCCGGGATAGCGCGAGGGCATGCCCCGGGTGGAATTCTGCGACTGGTTGGCGAGGATGTTGTAGTCCATCGAGAGGACCTCGAAGGTGTGACCGGGGAACGGCATTCCCTGGAGCGGGAGATCCCATACGCCGAATCGTTTCTCCGGCCACATCTGCACCCCGCCCGGCGAACTCGCGTCGTACCGCCAGCCGAGCCTGCTCGCGGTCGGCAGCAGGTTCTCCTGGCCGAGGAGGCAGGGGGTGCGCCCGCCGGTGAGTTCCTTCCGGTAGTCGAAAGGCAGCGGTTCGACGTTCTCCCAGCCGCTGTTCGTACGCCATTGCGTCACGAAGGAGATGGCCTGATTGATCTCGCTGTGCCACTGCGCGGGAGTCCAGTTCTCGACCGATCCGGAACCGGCGCAGAAATGCCCGTTGAAGTGGGTGCCGATCTCGTGGCCGTCGAGCCACGCCTCACGCACGTACCGCAGGGTCAGCTTGACGTGCTCGTCGGTGAGGTAGCCGATGTCGGACGCGCCGCGCGGATTGTTGGGCGGCTGGTAGAGGGAGCTCTTCGACTCGGGCAGCAGATAGATCCCGGAGAGGAAGAAGGTCATCGCGGCGTCGTGTTCCCGGGCGAGTTCGAGAAAGCGCGGGAAAAGACCGTTGCCGACCTCACCCGCACCGTCCCAGGAAAAGATCACGAACTGCGGGGGCGTCTGGCCGGGTTCGAGCGGGACGGGGGCGTCGGGCTGTTTCGGCTGCTTTCCGGTGTCGGAGGTCGAGCCGTCACCGATCAGCCGTGCGGCACTGTTCGCCGGCCCCTTTCCGTGCCCCTGCCGTCCGCCGGCTCCGGGCTCGTGACCGAGAGGCGTGGCAGCGGCCCCCGGGGAACTCTTTTCCGGACCCGGGTCCGCCCCGCCCCCGGAACCCAGTGAGCCGCAGCCCGCGATTCCCGCGGCGGCTGCGGCTCCCAGGCCCGCTCCCAGCAGTCCCCTCCGGTTGATGTTGTTCGCGTGTTTCTGGTTCACGTCCAGTCCCCATCAGCGGTCGTTTTGTCTCATGCCCATACAAACTGGCTATGGCTGAGATGAGAGGAGCGACGCGATGGTTCCTGCGATTAAATGATTTTCACTACACGACCGGACCCTCACCGGGTCTCCACATACGCCCTCCGCCCGGAACCCGGGCCGTAACCCGCCGTTCGGACGCCCCCGCCGAGGGAGCCCCACCCGCCCCGCCTCCCGGCGACCGCGCGGGCTGACAACGGCGCCGCAGGGGTGGCACAGTGGAGCGATGTTCCCGCGCCGGCCGTCGCCCCCCCAAGAAGTGGCTCGTACCGCGTCCGAGGTGACGGATCTGCTCGCGGTCCTCTGGGGAAGAGCCCAGGCCGACGCTCCGGCCGGCCCCACCTCCCCCTCCCAGCTGCGCGCACTGCTGGCGATCGAGCGCCGGGAGGGCGGCAACATGCGGGCCCTCGGCGAGGCGCTGGGGTCCACCCCGCCCGCGACGAGCCGCCTCTGCGACCGGCTGGAAGCGGCCGGCCTCGTCGAACGCCGCCTCAGCACGGCCAGCCGCCGGGAGATAGAGCTCTACCTGAGCCGCCCCGGCCGGGCCCTGCTGGACGAGATCAGGGCCGCCCAGGTGCGCGAGGTCTCGCTGGTGCTCGCGGCGATGGATCCCGAGGCGGCCGAGGCGCTGCACAAGGGGCTCGCGGCGTTCCGGGACGCCGCGGCGGAAGCGGTGGACGGGGACGGATACGAGCGTGACGCACCGGCCTGGCTGGCCAACCCCGCCTGAGCACCCCGACTCCGCCGCTCCGGCCCGTGCCAGGGCGACCGGTACGCACCGTTTCGTCCCGCACCGCCCCGACCAGGGATGTTTACTTCCTGCAATTGTTGTCAGTGAACAACTATTGCCTCTAGTCTCGTCGCGGACGCACCGTGCGGCCCCATGGCCGGCCGGTCCATGGTGAGAGGAGGCACAGCGCCTTGGGCACCCCGCCCCCCACCGTCCTCACACCTCACGACGGCAGTTCCTCCGAGCCGTCGCGCACCGCCGATGCCGTCTCCCTGCCCGCCGCCCGTACCGGCCACGTCCCGGGCTTCGACCTGTGGAGCGGCGACGGGCCGAGCGTCCTGCTGATCGAGGACGACCCCGGGGACGCCCTGCTGGTGGAGGAGATGGTCGCCGACAGCGGAGTGGCCATCGACCTCTCCTGGGCGCGGACGCTCGCGGAGGCGCTCGACGTCCTCGACCGGGACACCCCCGAGTGCGTCCTGCTCGACCTCCACCTGCCCGACTCCCAGGGTCTCGGCGCGCTGGAGACGATCTTCTCCCGCTCGCCGGACACGGCCGTCGTCGTCCTGACCGGGCTCGCGCAGGAGGAGTCCGGCCTCGCCGCGGTCTCCGGCGGCGCCCAGGACTACCTGATCAAGGGCCGCCTCGAAGCCGACCTCTTCGTCCGGGCCATCCGCTACGCGATACAGCGCAAGCGCGCCGAGCGGGCCGCCGCCGACCTCCGCGAGAGCCGGATGCTGGCCGCCGAGAACAGCCGGGTCGAACGCGGCCTGCTGCCCACCCCGCTGCTCCTCGACGGCACCGCCCAGGTCTGCTCCCGCTACCGCCCCGGCCGCGCCCAGACCCTCCTCGGCGGCGACTTCTACGACGTCGTCCAGACACCCGACGGCACCACGCACGCGGTCGTCGGCGACGTCTCCGGCCACGGCCCCGACGAGGCCGCCCTCGGGGTGTGCCTGCGGGTCGCCTGGCGCTCCTTCATCCTCTCCGGGGCGCGCGGGCAGCGGCTGCTGGACCTGCTCGAACAGATGCTGGTGGCCGAGCGGTCCGGCCCCGAGATCTTCGCGACCCTCACCACGCTCAGCCGGGCGGCCCGCGCCCCGCGGGTGGAGGTCCTGCGCGCCGGCCACCCGGGACTGCTGGTGCGCCCGCCCGACGGACCGGTCCGCCTGGAGGAAGTGCCGGGCGGCCCCGTCCTCGGCCTGCTGCCCGGCCGCGCGCACTGGCCGGTGACCGTGCTGGAGGCGCCCCGGGGTACGCGGCTCGCGCTCTTCACCGACGGCCTCATCGAGGGCCGCACCGGCAAGGGGCACGAACGCCTCGGCGAGGAAGGCCTCGTGGAGATCGCACGGGAGTACCCCCACCGCCTGCCCGCCGACGCCTTCGTGGACGCGGTCGTCCAACGGTGCGAGGACCTCGCCGCCGACAGCGGCGGACTCGCCGACGACGTGGCCGTACTCCACCTCGGCTGGACGGACACCGTGTGACGGCGGCGCCCTCACCGGCCACGCCCCGCCCCGCCCGGTGACACCCCGGCCGGCGCTCCGCCGTCGGAGCGGCCCGGTCCCGAAGGCCCGTCCGGGGCGCTCCGGACACCCCCTGGTCCCGTTACTCTGCTCGCCCCCGAGCAGCACTCTGGTGAAGAAAGCCGACCGAACTGTGACGAACTACCTGGCCGTGGAACGCGCCCTGCGTACCGCCGCGCCGCACGCGCTGGTGGAGGCCGCGCGTGCGGCCCTGGCCGAGCACTACGGCGCCACGGGCATCGAACTGCTGATGGCCGACTACAGCCTGACGGTGCTCCAGCCGGTCGACGCCCCTGCGCGGACCGAGGGCCCGGTGCCGGTCAACGGCAGCCCGGAGGGCCGTGCCTTCGGCAGCCAGACCCCGTACGAACGCACCGCACCGGGGCGGGACGGAACGGTCGTGCTCCACCTGCCGGTGACGGTACGGGGCGACCGGCTCGGCGTCCTCACCGTGGGACTGCCCCGGGAGCGGCGCACGACCGCCGCCGTCCACGACCTCACCGAGATCGCCCAGCTCCTCGGCCACGAGATCATCGTCGCCGAGCGCGACACCGACCTCTATCTGCGGGCCCGCCGGGTCAGCCGGCTGACCCTCGCCGCCGAGATGCAGTGGCAGCTGCTGCCCGCCCGGGCGTGTTCGCGGCCCGAGTACGCCATAGGCGCCCAGCTGGAGCCGGCGTACGCGATCCACGGCGACAACTTCGACTGGTCCACCACCGCCGACACGCTCACCCTCACCGTCACCAACGGCATGGGCGAGGGCATCGAGGCATCCCTCCTCACCAACCTCGCCGTCAACGCCCTGCGCAACGCCCGCCGGGCCGGCATCGGCATCGCGGACCAGGCGGCCCTCGCGGACCAGGCGCTGTACGCCGAGTACCGGGGCGCCTCGCACGTGTCGACGCTGCTGCTCACCTTCGAGCTGGCCACCGGCAACGTCCAGGTGGTCGACGCCGGGTCCCCGCAGCTCTGGCGCAGGCGTGGCAAGACCGTGGAGCGGATCGACCTGGAGGCGCAGCTCCCCCTCGGCATGTTCGACGAGACCGCCTACGTGGTCCAGGAGTTCCAGGTACTCCCCGGGGACCGGCTGGTCTTCGTCAGCGACGGGGTCTACGCGGCGGGGAACCGGGCGGGCGAGCCGTACGGCGAACGGGCACTGGCCCGGGCCATCCAGGCGGCGAGCCTGCTGCACGCCCCGTCCGTGCCCAGGGCCGTGCTGCGCGCCCTGGCCGAGCACCGCGACGCGGAGCCGGAGGACGACGCGCTGGTCGTCTGCCTCGACTGGTTCGGCGAGAAGGGCGGCCCGGAGGGCTGAGCGTCCCCGTCCACGAAAGATCCCGGGGGCGGACCACGGTGAGTGGCCCGCCCCCGGGATCCGTCATGCGGCACTCAGGCGCCGAACGCCTTCGACTTGCCCTTCACCGGCTTCGCCCCGGCGAGCAGGTGCGCGGGCACCAGGTCGCGGGCGGGCTCGGAGTAGCCCACCGAGACGATCTTGTCGCCCTGGTAGGTGAAGCTGGTCAGCGAGGCGAGGGTGCACTGCCGCTTGCGCGGGTCGTGCCAGAGCCGGCGGCGCTCCACGAAGCTGCGCACGATCCAGATCGGCAGCTGGTGGCTGACGCAGACCGCCTCGTGGCCCCGGGCCGCGTCGCGCGCGGCGTCCAGCGCGCCCATCATCCGTACGACCTGCTCGACGTACGGCTCGCCCCAGGAGGGCTTGAACGGGTTGGTGAGGTGCTTCCAGTTGTCCGGGTTGCGCAGCGCGCCGTCGCCGACGCCGAAGGTCTTGCCCTCGAAGACGTTGGCGGCCTCGATCAGCCGCTCGTCCGTGGCGAGGTCCAGCCCGTGCGCCGTGGAGATCGGGGTGGCGGTCTCCTGGGCGCGCTCCAGCGGGGAGGCGACGACGTGGCGGATGTCGCGCTGGGCCAGGTGCTCGGCGACCCGGTCGGCCATCTTCCGGCCCAGCTCGGAGAGGTGGTACCCGGGCTTGCGTCCGTAGAGCACGCCCTCCGGGTTGTGCACCTCGCCGTGGCGCATCAGGTGGACGACGGTGATGTCCTGGGAACCGTTCTCGCTCATGCGGTGGCCTCCGAGGCGGCGCGGGCGGCGGCGGGCAGGGCGTCGGCGATGCGCTCGACGGCCCGCGAGTCGTGGGCGGTGGAGACGAACCAGGACTCGAACGCCGAGGGCGGCAGGTAGACGCCCTGGGACAGCATCGAGTGGAAGAAGGCGGTGTAGCGGAACGCCTCCTGCTTCTTCGCGTCGGCGTAGTTCCGGACCGGCTCGTCGGTGAAGAACACGGAGAACATGTTGCTCGCCGTGGACACGTGGTGCGCGACGCCCTCCTTGCTGAGCGCGCCGCTGACCAGGCCCTGGAGCTCGGCGGAGACCGCGTCGACCTTCGCGTACGCGGCGTCGTCGAGCAGCCGCAGCTGCGCGAGGCCGGCGGCGGTGGCGATCGGGTTCCCGGAGAGGGTGCCCGCCTGGTAGACGGGGCCGGCCGGGGCGAGGTACGCCATGACGTCGGCGCGACCGCCGAAGGCCGCGGCCGGGAAGCCGCCGCCCATGACCTTGCCGAAGGTCATCAGGTCGGGGCGGACGCCGTCGACGCCGTACCAGCCGGCCTTCGAGGTACGGAATCCGGTCATGACCTCGTCGGAGATGTACAGCGCGCCGTTGGCGGCGCACAGCTCCTTGAGCCCGGCGTTGAAGCCGTCCACCGGCCGGACGACGCCCATGTTGCCCGCGGCCGCCTCGGTGATCACACAGGCGATCTCGCCGGGGTGCGCGGCGAAGGCGGCGCGGACGGCCTCCAGGTCGTTGTACGGCAGCACCAGGGTGTCCCCGGCCTGCGCGCCGGTCACCCCGGGGGTGTCGGGCAGCGCGAAGGTGGCGACGCCGGAGCCGGCGGCGGCCAGCAGCGCGTCGACGTGGCCGTGGTAGCAGCCGGCGAACTTCACGACCTTGGCCCGGCCGGTGAAGCCGCGGGCCAGCCGGATCGCGGACATGGTCGCCTCGGTGCCGGACGAGACCAGGCGCACCTGCTCGACGGGCTCGACGCGGGCGACCATCTCCTCGGCGAGCGCGACCTCGCCCTCGCCCGGCGTACCGAAGGAGGTGCCCCGGCCGACCGCCGCCTGAACGGCGCCGATGACCTCGGGGTGGGCGTGGCCGAGGATCATCGGCCCCCACGAGCAGACGAGGTCGACGTACTCGCGGCCGTCGGCGTCGGTGAGGTACGGACCGGTGCCGGACACCATGAACCGGGGCGTACCGCCGACGGCGTTGAAGGCGCGCACCGGCGAGTTCACGCCACCGGGCGTCACGGCGGACGCGCGGTCGAAGAGCGACTGTGAAACTGGGGCTTCGTATGAATACGCCACTTTGGTCCTGATCTGCGATTCGGGGGGTCGGAGGGCTGGTGGGGACTTCGCGGCCACCGGTGAGCGAGGAGCGCGCACCCCTGTTATCACGAAAGGGCGTCAGCCCCCTCGCGTCTGCGAAACTGGGGCGTCATGGGGAAAGCTCACACATGCCATGGTGTCAGAGGCGCGCGCGGACTCGCGGGCAGGTGTTTCGCCGCACGCCTGGTGGGGAGGTCACTGACACGATGATCGGGTTGCGCGGTGGGGCTGTGTCTCCTAAGAAGTAGTCGGGTGGATGAAATATGCATCGCGGTGGCGGAGTGGGCGAAGGCACCGACGGCCTGGGGCCCGAGCCTGCGCGGCGGGGGCGGCACCGGCGCGATGCTGAACGCGTACAGGGCAGCAGACCGGTCCCGGAGACCGGCGGCGGTCCCGGGATCAGGAGCGGTGGCCGGGTGGGGGTGACCTACAAGTACTTCGGCGCCCCGGACGGGGCGACCGCCGCACGCGTGCCCATCTCGATGCGCCCGGAGGAGCTGGGCGGCGACGAGCTGGGCATGGGGGGCATGTTCACCAAGATCAAGCCGGAGACGGTGGCGGCCATGGTCCTCACCGGGATACAGGGAATCCCGCTGCACCAGGTCCCGCCGCTGGAGCTCGTCGTCCTCCACCCCGACTACGCGGTGGTGAAGCTGCCGATGACCGTGGTCGACCCCCTGCGTGACGTGGGCGAGGAGACGGTGGGCGCGGCGGCTTTCATATGGTCGACCGTCCCCGACCGGGGAGGCCCGCGCGACGCCTTCAACGTCTACCGCCTCCTCCACGAGTGGCAGGACTTCTCCGTCCGCCTGCACGACGCGGGCCACCAGGCGTACTGCCTGGTGTGGCCCTGACGCACGCGAAGCGCTGGACGCACCGCACGCACGCAAGCGACGCACTGGGCGCACCGAACGACCTGCCGGACGCACGCGACGCTCACGCGCACGCCGGGGTGCACCGGAGCGCGGCTGCTCGCCCTGCGCATCCATCAGTAGTCATCCGGCCATTCATTGGCCGAAGAACGATCTCCAGCCGGGCCCCGGAACCTGCCGACACAAGAGGACATCCGCTGAAGGAGGTCCCGCTGTGGGCGATGTGCTGCCGATCCTGTCCGTCCCCGCCGTGGTCCTCGCCAGTGGCGCGTACGCCGTGGGCGCGAGCTGGTGGCGCCGGCGCCACCCCTCCCCGCCCTCCCCGTACACCCACCAGGCGCTCCGCCTGGCCGGGGAGCGGACGCTGGTCACGGCCCAGGAGATCCTCGACGACGCGTACGCGGCGTTCGGGCCGCTCTACGCCCCGCCCGTCGCGGGCGCGGACACCCACGGCACCGGCCCCGGCGCGCGCGTCACGGCCCGGAGCTCCGACTCGGCCCCGCAGGTCTGACACGGACAAGATCAGCAGTGCTCGCCGCCGAACGGGCTTCGTCCTAGAACCGTGCGATCTGGAGTTCCCACCGAGCTCACCCGGTCCGGTCGGAAAACTGGCGGCTGAATCTCTCCTCGCTCGCGTGCCGCGACCGGCAGGGTCAGGGACCTTCGCTTGGATCGCTTCGGGCTCTGGTTCATCACGTGGGCCGCCCCGCTACGGCTCCCTGGTCAACTACCGCTTAGCTCTGCCGCTCATGGGCACGACGGGTTCAGGCCGCAACTGGATGCCGTACGTGCCATGAATCTCGTCGGCCAGCATCCGGAGAGCCTCGCTGAAGGCATGGGACGTGGCCCCATGGCGGACGGTCAACGTCAGACTCCGGACAGTGGAGCAGTACACGCCCAGCCCGACTCTGCTGCCGGGTCGGTGTCCAGCCTGTTCCACGAGCCATCCGGCACTCGCCCACAGCTGACCTGCCTGATCACGGCGGACCGGACCACCAGCAGCACGGACAGCGGTGGCCTGCGCGCGGTCAACTACCGGGTTCAGGAAGACCGAGCCCGCCTGACGGGCGTCAGGGCCGGAAGCCGGCAACGCCAGCCCGCGATTCGACCGGTCTGCAATCACCGCATGGGCGGCCTCGGCAAGCGGCGGCCGAGCCCCGGGGGTAACGTCCAGGGCCGTGGCCAGGTGTTGATACAGGACGGGAGCTGCCCACACGCTTCGGATGAGACGCAGAGTGATCGCGAGGATCGTCCATCGGCCGGGACAAGCTTTGAAGATGCTGGTGCGGTAGCTGAAACCGCAATCCTCAGGACTGAGTTCAACGGTGTGACCGCGCAACCGGTCGTGAACGGTGATGCGGACGAGGGTGTCGGACATCTGTTGGCCGTATGCCCCGGTGTTCTGGACGGGGGCGGCGCCGCAGGTGCCCGGAATACCACCGAGGTACTCGATGCCGGACAGCCCCTCGGCGACGCTGAAGGCGACGAGCGACGCGAGTGGTTCTCCTGCCTGGGCAACCACCTCGATCAATCCGTCACCGAGGGGGCGCGCGGTGATGCCCCGGGTGGCCATACGAAGAACAGTGCCCGGGTAACCAAGGTCGGCTGCCCGGGTGTTACTTCCACCGCCGAGCACGAAGAACGCCGAATCGTCATCGCGCAGAGCGCGGGCGAGATCGGGCCAGGCAGCGGGGTCGGTATGGGTAAGGAACCGATCGGCAGGTCCACCGAGACGCAACGTGGTGTGGTCGGCAAGGAGCTCGCCCATGGGGGCCTCCTTTGGTCAGGTGGCAGAGACAGTCTTGATCGCGAGAGCGCGGAGCGGTGCAATGCGCGTGCGGGCGTTGCCGTGATAAACGGCGTTGGTGCAGAGGACGAGGTAGCGGCCGGTGTCGGGGGCGAGGTAGAGGCTGGTACCGGTGAAGCCGTGGTGGTAAGCCACGCGTCCCCCGGCGGCGAGGATCCAGGACAGGCCTCGATCCAGGCCCGGCTCGATCGGAGTCTGGGGAACGAGGCTGTCCTGCAGCCACGAGCCGAGCGCCGTCTCGTCACCCCCTACGTGGGCGGTCAGCAGCCGCTGCGCGTAGACGGCAAGGTCGGCAGGGGTGGAGAAGACACCAGCATGGCCAGCGACGCCACCGAGAAGAACTGCGTTGTCGTCATGGGCCGCGCCCCAGATGCGCGGGGCGCCGGGGATGCGCTGCTCCGTTGGCGCGACCTGACGAGTACGGGTAACGGGCCCGAATACGGTGTCGTTCATGCCGAGGGCGTGCCACAGGCTGTCGGTGAGCTGGTCGAGCGAGCGGTGGCGAAGGTGAGTGAGAGCCAGGCCGAGAAGAATGTAGCCGCGGTTGATGTACCGGTGCTGTCCTGACGTGTCTTCGAGGGGCTCCCGGCACAGAAGTTCATGCAACGGTAGTTCTGCGCCGCGGTAGTGATCGAGGCGAGTGGAAGCCCGCAGCCCCGAAGTGTGGGCGAGAAGCTGGCGGACGGAGGGCTCAGCGCTGGGCGTCTCGCTGCGCATCGGAGGCAGGAAGTCGCGGATCGGTGCGTCCAGGTCAAGAAGGCCATCCTGGAGAGCCTGACCGATCAGAGGCCAGGTGGCTACCACCTTTGTCAGCGAGGCGATGTCGTACGCAGTGTGCCGGTCAGGCTCCGCGTCGCCGCACTCGAATGCGATTCGGCCGGCGGACAGGAACCTGGGGACGGCGTCCAGGGTGCCGAAGGCGAGCACACCACCAGGGGTAGCGCCGTCCGCAACGACCTGCTCGAGAGAGTCCTGGAGTCGAGCGGCGTCTTCGGCAGTGAACGGGACAACAGACATCAAGGGCCTCCGGGGGTCGTTGCGATGACGGCTCCCAGCGTGGCGAGGTTGTCCAGGAGGTTGCCGTAGCCGCGCCGGAGGTGGTAGATCCCCCGGATCGTAGAGGTCCCGTCTGCTGCAAGGGCGGCAATCAGCAGAGAGGTCACCGCGCGAATGTCGGCGGCCTCCGCGTCCGCACCGCGCAGTCGCACGGGTCCTCGAATCCGGATCAAGGAGCCGGAGGAGGAAATGTCTGCGCCGAAGGCGCGAAGTCCCCTCACATGGGTGTCACGCTGCGGGTAGACGCGCTCGGAGATCAGCGAGGCCCCTTCGGCCTGCGTGAGCATGGCGCCAAGCTGGGGCGCGCTGTCGGTGGGCAGCCCAGGGTGCGGCCCCGTCGCCGTTTCCACCCCACGCAACAGTCCAACCGGAGAGGAGCGAACTCCGCCGGAGGCTTCGTCGTCGGTCAGGACGAGTCCGGCCCGGGACAGGGCGTCCGTCAGCCCTGTCGGGAGATCGCCGACGCTGATGTTGTCGAGATGGACGCTCCCCCCGGTCGCGGCCCCGGCCATCATCATGGTCGCTGCCTCGATGCGGTCGCCTGCCACGGCAAAAGTGCCTCCGCCCACGCTGTCGCTACCCGTCACGTGCAAGCCGTCCTGGTCTAAGGCGATGTGAATCCCTCGCGCCTGGAGAAACCGGGCAGTCTCGGCGACCTCCGGCTCGATGGACGGATGGGTGATCAGGCTCGTTCCCGGCGCACGAGCGGCGAGCAGCATCGAGGTCACTGTCGCCCCAAGGCTGGGTCCGAACGGCGTGTTCACATCCACGGTGAACGGCCGCACTCCTCGGCTTTCGCATCGGGCACTGATGCCACTTCCGCTCAGTGTCAGATCGGCGCCGGCGGCCTGCATCGCCGCAAGGTGTCGGTCGATGAAGCGAGGGCAGAAGGCGTCGCCTCCGGGGTAGGGGAAGGCTACCTGTCCGGTCCGGGCGAGTACCGCTCCAGCCAAAACGGCGGTCGTTCGGACCTTGCGGCCGAGTTCAGGATGGATGATCGGGCGCATGTTGCCTCCCTGACTCACCATAAAGCGGCCCGCTTGGAGGTCGACATGCGCGCCCGTGTGCCGGAGGATCCCAGCGCACACCTCGGTGTCGAGAATCGCCGGAGCACCGGTCAACGCGAGAGGGGCGTCGGTCAAGAGCGCGGCGGCATACAGGTGCAGGGCGATGTTCTTGCTGCCCTGCACGGTAACGCGTCCGACCAGCGGCCGCCCGCCGACCACTTGGACCAAGGTGCCGGGTGCGCTGACTGCGTTCATGGCTGTCACCGGACCCGGGTACCGGCAGGCAGGAAGCCCCCGATGTGATCGCGCGGGTAGACCACCGTTCCCGGCCCGATCAGCGTGCCCGGCGACAGAACGGTTCCGGCCGGCAAGGAGACCTCGTCGCCGATCACTGCGCCGAACTTCGTCTGCCCGGTGAGAATCCGCTGCCCGCCAAGGTTGATCGAAATCTCCTCGACAGCCGGTTCCGCAATCGGTCCACGATCACACCGCAGTCCGGTCGTGGAGCAGAACGAGCCGAGGTTGACTCGGCGTCCGATCACCGAGTCTCCGACGAAGCAGGGGTGCTTCATGAAGACGTAGCCCGTCAGCAGGCTCCGGGTAACCTCCGCGCCGAAGCCGATCCTGCACCCGGGTCCGATGACGCTGTTGTCGCGAATCAGCGCTCCAGCCGCGACAACAGTGCCCGTGCAGATCAGGGCCGGGCCGACGACCTGTGCGCCCGCCTCCACGCGGGCACCTGCCTGCACAATGACGTCACCCTGCAGCAGGGCCCCTTCTTCGACGACACCGCAGTGCTCGTCACGAAGCCCGGCCGCGGCACTGGAGAAGAGTTCGACCATGGCGGCCTTGATACCGAAGACGCTGGAGCACTCCAGCAGGCTGGTGACGCGGGAGCCGAGATCGTCGGACCGGAAGTAGTAGCCGGGGGTGAGGCGAACATCGCCGGCTGCCGTCGGAGACGGAGTGGAAGGCACGGGTTGCATCGGAACCTCCGCGAGGAGAAGAGCCGACGGCCTGGTCGGCCGACGGACTTCGACGATCGCCGCTGCATGCCCGGACAGGGAGAGGTACCGCTCTGGCACGCAATCCCGTTTGCGTCTCATGCAAAGCCCCTGCCCAAGCAGGCGTTTCCGGGGCTACGGTCGGGGCGGGGCCATCTCGACCATCCTTCAGAGACGGGGCATAGATGCGATTAACAGGGCGCACGAGACCTACGGGGCCGATGTGAAGCCCGGGGATCTCGTCCGGGAGACTCGACAGGCCAAGGGACTGACTCTCGCCGAACTGGGAGAACTGACCAGGTTCTCCGCCGCCCAAGTCTCCCGCTACGAGCGCGGCATCTCACCCCTTACAGACGTGGACGTGCTACGAACCTTCGCGGATGCCCTGGACCTTCCGCATCAGGCATTCGGCCTGGTTCCGCCGGCGCCACGCTCCGATACACGACACGGCCAGCGGATCGCCGCAACCACGACCTTCCCCCGGCTGCCCGGCCCTAGGGTGGTCAGCCTGATCGGCTCAGAGCGCGAGGACGGTGAAGATCCGGTGCGGCGGAGGAAGTTACTGGCGGGCATGGCGGCCGCGGCAGCGGCGACTGCGGTATCCCCCGGTTCAGGGAACCGGTCGGCCCACGCGGACGAGGGAGTCCTCGGTGATCTGCTGGTCGCCGGGATCAGGGACGCGATGCTCGGCCTGGGCGGCTTCGGCCCCGCCCTGCCGGCAGGGGGACTCTCCTCCGACTTCACCCGTGCTCTCGCGGACTTCGACGCCTGCCGGTACTCGGGCCTCACCGTACGGCTGCCCCGCCTGATCCGCGCCGGTCACGCGGAAGCCTCCACCGGCGCTCCGGACAGCTGCGGCCTGCTCGCCAGGAGCTACCTTCTGGCCACCCGCATGCTGATCAAGATGGACGAGCAGCAGCTCGGCTGGATGGCTGCCGACCGCGCCCACGGGCTCGCCACGGCCGGGGGCGACGCCCTCGCCGTCGCGGAGTCCGCCCGCCAGCTCGCTGTCCTCGCACGCAAGGCGGGGTGGCACACGGAGGCGCTGTCGATCGCCCTCACCGCAGCGGACCATCCCGATCTGCGGGCCGTCGGCCGCGCCGGCACGGCGGAACGCGGACTACTCATCCAGTCCGCCGCCTACACGGTCGCCCGGCGTGGCGACCGCGACGGCATGCGGGAACTCACCGATGAAGCCGCGGCCATCGCCGAGGAACTCGGCGGGGCGACGCTACTGCGTGACCACGGGGGCGGCTTCAGCCCACTCACCGTGCGGCTGCACCGCATCTCCGCCGAGAATCACGCGGGCGACCCGTTGGCCGCTCTCGCCGCGGCCAGGACCGTCTCTCTGAAGGCGTTGCCCAGCGTCGAACGCCGGTCCCGCTGCCTCACCGACGTCGCCACGGCCCTCGAACGGCTGGGGCGCCGCCAGGACTGCGTCAGGACGCTCCTGTCCGCCGAGCACCACGCTCCGGAGGAGACCCACGCCCGGCCCGCCGTGAAGTCGCTCGTCTCGTCGCTCCTGGTGTCCGGCCCCACCGGTACGGAGCTGCGCAGTCTCGCCCGGCGCAGTGGCGTGCTGGTCTGAGCTCCGCCTCGTGGGTGCCTGGCCCGCCCCGCCCACAAACTCCTCGCTCCGCCGCCCTGCCCGGTGACATCCTGGGCGGGTGACCAAGCCTCCCGTGTCCAGGCCGCCCGCGACCAAGCAGCGGATCACCGTCGAAGTGGCCCCCGAGTTGCGGCTGTTCGTCGCGCACGAGCGGCGGCAGGGGGTGACCGCGCTGGCGACGGACGGGGTGTCGACGCTCGGGCACGTCGTGGAGTCGCTCGGGGTGCCGCTCACCGAGGCGGGGGCGCTGGTGGTGGACGGGGCGGAGGTGGCGGTGTCGCACGTCCCGCGTACCGGGGAGCACCTGGCCGTACGCGCGGTGGAGCGTCCGCAGCGGGTGCCGGGAGCGCCGTTGCGGTTCCTGCTCGACGTGCATCTGGGCACGCTGGCGCGGCGGTTGCGGCTGCTCGGGGTCGACGCGGCGTACGAGAGCGAGGACATCGGGGACCCCGCGCTGGCGGCGCTCTCCGCGCGCGAGCGGCGGGTGATGCTGTCACGGGACCGCGGGCTGCTGCGGCGGCGGGAGCTCTGGGCGGGGGCCTACGTCTACAGCGACCGGCCCGAGGAGCAGCTCCGTGACGTGCTGGGGCGTTTCGCGCCGGTGCTGGTTCCGTGGTCGCGCTGCACCGCGTGCAACGGGCCGCTGCGGGAGGCCGACAAGGAGGCGGTGGCCGACCGGCTGGAGCACGGCACGCAGGCGGCGTACGACGTGTTCGCGCAGTGCACGGTCTGCGAGCGGGTGTACTGGCGGGGCGCGCACCACGGACACCTGGAGACGGTGGTCGCGGACGCGGTGCGCGAGTTCGGCGGTCCGGACGCCGCCTGAGACCGCCGGGCGGGGTCTGCCTATCCTGGCCGGGTACCGGTCACCTGTCCGAGGGAGTTCGTCATGGCCGCCACCCCCATCGCCGTCATCACCGGTGCGAGCAGCGGCATCGGTGCCGCGACCGCCCGCCGGCTCGCCGCCGAGGGTTACCGCGTGGTGCTCACCGCCCGCCGCAAGGACCGGATCGAGGCGCTGGCCGAGGAGATCAACGCGGCGGGCCACCAGGCGACCGCGTACGCCCTGGACGTGACCGACCGCGCGGCGGTGGACGAGTTCGGCACCGCCTTCGCGTCGCTCGCCGTGCTGGTGAACAACGCGGGCGGGGCGCTCGGCGCGGACCCGGTCGCCACCGGGGACCCGGCGGACTGGCGCCAGATGTTCGAGACGAACGTCGTCGGCACCCTCAACATCACCCAGGCCCTGCTGCCGGCCCTCACCGCGAGCGGCGACGGCACGATCGTGGTGCTGACGTCGACGGCCGGCCACGGGACGTACGAGGGCGGCGCGGGCTATGTCGCGGCCAAGCACGGCGAGCACGTCCTCGCCGAGACGCTGCGGCTGGAGATCGTCGGGACGCCGGTTCGGGTCATCGAGATCGCGCCCGGCATGGTGAAGACCGACGAGTTCGCCACCAACCGGTTCCGGGGCGACACGGAGAAGGCGGCGAAGGTGTACGCGGGCGTCGACGCCCCGCTCACCGCCGAGGACGTGGCCGACACCGTCGGCTGGGCCGTGACGCGTCCCAGCCACGTCAACATCGACCTGCTCGTGGTGCGCCCGCGCGCCCAGGCCTCCAACAGCAAGGTGCACCGCACGCTCTGAGGAACGACTGCGCGCCCACCGGCCCGGCCCGTGGGCGCGCACCCCGTCCCAGCCCCTGGCGTTCGGCCCTTGACGTTCAGCTCCTGACGTTCAGCCCCTGGCGTTCAGCCCTTGACGCAGACCAGCTGCTTCAGCTTGGCGACGACCTCCACCAGGTCGCGCTGCTGGTCGATGACCTTCTCGATCGGCTTGTAGGCGCCCGGGATCTCGTCCACCACCCCGGAGTCCTTGCGGCACTCGACGCCCCGTGTCTGCTCCTCCAGGTCCTTGGTGGTGAAGCGGCGCTTCGCCGCCATCCGGCTCATCCGCCGGCCGGCGCCGTGCGAGGCGGAGTTGAAGGACTTCTCGTTGCCGAGGCCCTTCACGATGTACGAGCCGGTGCCCATGGACCCGGGGATGATCCCGTACTCGCCGGAGCCCGCCCGGATCGCGCCCTTCCGGGTGACCAGCAGGTCCATGCCGTCGTACCGCTCCTCGGACACGTAGTTGTGGTGGCAGGAGATGACCGGGTCGAAGGCGACCTTGGCCTTGCGGAACTCCTTGCGGACCACGTCCTGGAAGAGGCCCATCATCACGGCGCGGTTGAACTTGGCGTACTCCTGCGCCCAGAACAGGTCGTTGCGGTAGGCGGCCATCTGCGGGGTGTCCGCGACGAAGACCGCGAGGTCGCGGTCGATCAGGTCCTGGTTGTGCGGGAGCTTCTGGGCGATGCCGATGTGGTGGTCGGCCAGTTCGTTGCCGATGTTGCGCGAGCCGGAGTGCAGCATCAGCCAGACCGAGCCCGCCTCGTCGAGGCAGAACTCGATGAAGTGGTTGCCGCCGCCGAGCGTGCCCATCTGCCGGACCGCCCGCTGCTGGCGGAACTTGACCTCGTCCGCGATGCCGCCGAACCGGCCCCAGAAGTCGTCCCAGCCCGCTGCTCCGACTCCGGGCAGTGCGGCGGGGTCCACCAGCTCCTCGTGCATCCCGCGCCCGACCGGGATGGCCTCCTCGATGCGGGAGCGCAGCCGGGAGAGGTCGCCGGGGAGGTCGTTGGCGGTCAGTGACGTCTTCACCGCGGACATACCGCAGCCGATGTCCACGCCGACGGCGGCGGGGCAGACCGCGCCGTGCATGGCGATCACCGAGCCGACCGTCGCCCCCTTCCCGAAGTGGACGTCGGGCATCACGGCCAGACCCTTGATCCACGGCAGGGTCGCGACGTTCCGCAACTGCTGCATCGCCACGTCCTCGACCGACGCGGGGTCGGTCCACATCCGGATCGGCACCTGCGCGCCCGGCATCTCCACGTACGACATGATTCCTCGTTTTCCCCCGACGGAGTCCGACAGAGCCCCGCAGAAGCCCCGCGGAAGCCCTTCGGAGCCTCGACGGGACAGACGGACGGGACAGACAGCAAAACGGCCCGAGAGGGCCCAAAAGACATAAAACGCAAAACCGGTGCCAAGGTCGGCAAACATCTCGGCCGACCGGCATTCACAGCCGCACGTGCGATACACATTGTGTCCACCGGCCGCCCTCGCGCGGCAACCCGTTTTCGTACCGAAGGGGGCCTGGGACCTTGCGACCCATGGCGTACGTTCCCGGCATCGCGCTTCTCGCGGCGCTGGTCACCGGCTGCACCGGAGGCTCGGGCACCGAGGACGCCACCACCGACGCGAAGCCCGGCAGCCCCACCGTCTCGGTCGCACCCCCCGGCAAGTACCAGACCCTGCCCGAGGCCTGTCGGTCCGTGAGCACCGGCACGCTCAAGCAGCTCCTGCCGGGCCTGGCCGATCTCCCGGCGGACCAGCAGAAGGCCGCGTACGGGGGCAAGGCGTCGGTCACGTACGACACCGACCGCAAGGGCGGCTGCACCTGGCAGTCGCGCACCGCGGACTCCACCCGGACCCTGGTGGTCGACTTCGAGCGGGTCGTCTCCTACGACCCCTCGGTGAGCGACGAGGACAGCGCCGCCACGGTGTACGGCAAGAAGGCGGAGGCGGTCGGCCTGCCCGCGCCCTCCCCCTCGGCCGACGACCCGGCCGACGGCCCGGAGAGCGGCTCGGACGGCGGCTCCGCGTCGCCCTCCGCGACCGCGTCCCCGTCCGCCGGGGACGGCGTGGCGCCCCAGGGCTCCGCCTCCCCCACGACCCCCGCGACGCTGAACCCGACCGGAAACGACACGGGGGGCGACGGTGACGGCGGCGCGACCCTCGCGCCGCGGACACTGAAGAACCTCGGAAATGCCGCATTCCTGGACGATGCACTCGAAGGTGGAGGTTCCGCTCCGCAGCACCGCACCGTCAGCGTGGTCTTCCGCACATCGAACGTGGTCGTCACCGTCCGGTACGCCGAGGAGACGACCGACGCCGCCGAGGTGCCGGAGAGTGCGGAACTCCAGGAGAAGGCCCAGGCACTGGCCCGCGGACTGGACGAGAACATCAACGAATAGACCCGCTCCACGGGCGCCGGGGGGACCCGCGAGGGCCCCCTCGCGAGCGGCCGGCGTGGCCGCGCGTATTCCGCGTCCGTCGTACGGTGGCTCTCCGGAACACGCACCCGCACCGCCCGACCCCGGGAACGCCCGCCCGACCGCACGACCGCGATCGCCGTCCCGTCCGAGTGAAGGAACCATGCACCGATCAGCCCCGCGCCTGTCCCGCATACTCCTCTGCGCCGCCGTCCCGGTGATGCTCGTCGCCGCCGGCTGCTCGTCGGACTCCGGCGACGCGAAGGAGAAGAGCGCCGGCTCCGGCTCCACCGCCTCCGGTTCGTCGAGCGCCGCCGCCTCCGCGAGCCCCACCGTGGAACCGGCGAAGTTCGCCGGGCTGCCCGATGCGTGCAAGGCGGTCTCCGCCAAGACGGTCAAGAAGCTCGTGCCGTCCGCGAAGAAGGCCTCGGGCACCCTGGGCAAGTCCAGCGACGAGGACGCCCGGAGCAGCTGCTCCTGGAACGGCCTGGACGACAAGGGCGTCAAGGGTTCCGTCTACCACTGGCTGGACATCGGCCTCGTCCGGTACGACTCCGAGGAGACGCTCGGCAGCGGCGCGGACCGCGCGACCACCGACTACACCAAGTCGGTCGCCAAGGCGCAGGCCGCCGAGGGCGCGAAGTCGCTCAAGAGCGCGCCCGTCTCCGGCATCGGCGACCAGGCCACCGCGATCACGTACACCCTGAACAAGACGAGCGAGGACTTCTCCTACGCGACGATCGTCGTGCGTACGGCCAACGTCGTCGTCTCGGTGAACTACAACGGCACCGGCTACGCGGGCGCCAAGGCCCCGTCCGTCGCGGACATCACGGCCGGCGCGCAGACCGCGGCCAAGGAGGTCGTGGCGGCCGTCGGCGGCGGTACGGGCGGCAGCACCGATTCCGGGTCGGCGAGCCCGAGCGCCACCACCAGCGCCAGCCCGAAGACGAGCAGCAGCAAGAGCGCCGCCGCGAGCGACAGCCCGAAGACCAGCAGCAGCGAGAGCGCCGGCTCGGACGACGAGGGCACCACGGACTCCGACTCCGGCGCGACCGCCAAGGCGACGCCCAAGGCCACGACGAAGTCCTGACGCCCGAAGGGGTCTCCGTCAGGTCAGGAGACTCCTCAGGCCCCGCTCCGGGGTCCGGCTGCTTCCTGGGAGCCGGACCCCGGAGGCGTGTCCGGGCGCCCTCCGGCGAGCATGGCGCGCATCGGCGCGTCCCACCGCACCACGTCCGGCGCCGTGCGCTCCGTGAGGACGGCCAGCAGCCGCACGCGGTCGGGACACGAGAAGAACGTCATGCCCAGCGAGGTGCGGGTCCCGTCGGCGCCCTCGAACGTCAGCGACTCCACGCCGGGCTTCCTGCCGGACCCGGGAATACGGCCGGACACCGAGCGCAGCCTGTCGAGATTGAAGGAGACGGTCCGCAGAGGCTGTCGCACGGTGACGGTATCGGGGGTGACGGTGACGCCGAATCCGAAGCGGACGGACACGAAGACGGCCAGGAGCATCACTGCCCCACCGACGAAAATCCACCGTTCGAGCACCCCGCCGTTCACGAACGCCCTGAAGGCGGCAGGCACGAGGAAGAGGCCGGCGAGGGCCGTCGCGCGGAGGGCACGGGGGCGTACGGAGACGACGTCCGAGTTCATGGGTCATCACCAGGGCTGCTCGTAGGGACCGAGAGGGCCATGGGCGCCCTGTCGCGACCACAGCGTAGGTCCGCACGGAACCGATCCCCTCGGCCGCTCCCAAGTCGTGACCGAAAATCGCCCCCGGGCCAACGTCCCAGCCCAGAGCCCCCTTTGCGGAATCCGGGACTCCCCCGGGACGCCCCCGCGCACGGCCCTCCCGGCCTCCCCGCGCATCACGCCTCGTACGCGTGTGCCAGGCTGGGCACCGCCGGATGTCGGAAGCCGGGCGGAGAACAGAGGTCGGGGAGGGGATCGCGGGTGGCCGCGATGCAGCTCACACGCACGCACCGAGTACTCATCGGGCTCGTCGTCGCCGGAGCGGCGATCATCGCCGCGATCGGTTTCGCGGGCTCGTACGCAGCCGTGCGCGAACTGGCCCTGGAGAAGGGGTTCGGGAACTTCTCCCTGGTGTTCCCGATCGGCATCGACGCGGGCATCTGCGTCCTGCTGGCGCTGGACCTGCTGCTGACGTGGCTGCGCATCCCGTTCCCGCTGCTGCGTCAGACGGCTTGGCTGCTGACCGCGGCGACCATCGCGTTCAACGGCGCGGCCGCCTGGCCCGACCCGCTCGGCACCGGCATGCACGCGGTGATCCCGATCCTCTTCGTCGTCGCCGTCGAGGCCGCCCGCCACGCGGTGGGCCGGATCGCCGACATCACCGCCGACAAGCACATGGAGGGCGTGCGCCTCACGCGCTGGCTGCTCTCCCCGGTGCCCACGTTCAAGCTGTGGCGGCGCATGAAGCTCTGGGAGCTGCGCAGTTACGAACAGGTCATCAAGCTCGAACAGGACCGGCTGATCTACCAGGCCCGGCTGCAGGCCCGTTTCGGCCGCGGCTGGCGGCGCAAGGCCCCGATCGAGGCGCTGATGCCGCTGCGGCTCGCCAAGTACGGCGTACCGCTCGCCGAGACCGCCCCGGCGGGCCTCGCCGCGGCCGGGATCGAACCGGTGCTGCTGCCGCCCGCGCCGAAGCCCGAACTCGCCCCCGGTGACTTCACGGAGCACGCGCAGGGCACCGAGCGCCGGCAGGACGGGGCGCCCCACCCGCAGCAGCGGGACCTCCCGCCGCGCGCGGCCCTGCCGCAGCAGCGGAACGACGGCGCCCGGGGCGGGTACGTCCAGGGCGGTTACGTCCAGGACGACGTGCCGCCGGACGTGTACCCCCAGGACCCGTACCCGCAGGGGCCGTACCCGCAGGACACCGTCCAGCAGGAGCGCGGCGACTGGGTTCCGGTGGACCCCGACCCGGAGGCGCAGGGCAGCCCGTGGTTCGCGAAGCCGCCGTCGGACCAGGAGTACCAGGGCGGCTACGACCCCGACTACGAGGACGTCGAGCGCACGCCCGCCCAGGTGCCCCTGGGCCCCGGCGGCCGTACCCGCTCGCTCGGCAACGTGGGCACCATCGGCGCCGTCCCGCAGCAGCGCGGCGCCCAGCAGCAGGCCGACGCCGACGAGGACGCGCGGGAGGCCGTCCAGGAGGCCGAGGAGACCGTACGGGAGGCCGAGCGGGCCGAGCGGGCCGCGTCGGCCGAACCGGAGACCGCCGAAGACGCGGAGTACGCCGAGATCGCGTACCAGGTCTTCCGTACGTTCGTCTCGACGAACAGCGGCTACCCCAGCATCGACGTCCTCGCCATCCACCTCGCCGACGGCCAGAACGTCCACCACCCGCGCAGCGCCGCCCTGTTGCGCCGCCTGATGCCGGAGTTCAAGCAGCGCTACGACGCCGAGCTCGCGGCCGACCACATCGCCTGAGCGGGAAGCACCGAGCACCGGAAGCACCGAGTACGAGAAGCGGGCCCCGCGCACCGAGCGCGGGGCCCGCGGCCGTCGTGTTCCGCTCCGTCACGCCCGGTGCCGGGAGGACCTGGCGACCGGTCCGCCGCAGAGGAGGAGCACCAGCGCCAGGAAGACGAGACAGAACGGGACCAGCAGCGCGAAGCCGCCCACCCCGACGAGGTCCAGCAGCGCACCGAAGACCAGACCCGCACCCCCCGTCGAACATGCCCAGCCTCCCACCCGGGGACGCCGGAAACCGGCCGTCTTCCGGCCGGTCAAGTGCGGGACGCCCATCGTCGCGACCACCACGCCGCCTGTCAGCACGAACCACGACTGCCACGCCTGTCCCATGGAAACCCTCGTCCCGGGCGCCGCACCGGCGTGCGCGGCCCCTCCGCTCCCCAGCGAACGCCCGAAGTGATCACCGTGTCAACGGGAAGCGCGCACAGGTATCCAGCGCACCCAGGTATCGCCGGGGAGCGCGCACGCGAAGGGGCCGCCGCCCGGATCGTCCCGGGTGGCGGCCCCTCGTGTCGTGCGTGGCGCGGGTGTTTACGCCCCCAGCAGCGCCCGCACCCGGTCCGCGCCGACGGCGAGGAGCAGGGTGGGCAGGCGCGGGCCGGTGTCCCGGCTGACCAGCAGACGGTAGAGCAGCGCGAAGAACGACCGCTGGGCCACCTTGAGTTCGGGCGTCGGCTTGGCGTCGGGCTCGAGTCCGGCCAGCACCTTCGGCACGCCGTAGACGAGGGTGGTGAGCCCGTCCAGCGACCAGTGGCTGTCGAGGCCCTCCACCAGCAGGCGCAGCGACTCGCGCCCCTGGTCGTCGAGCGAGCCGAGGAGCTCCGCGTCCGGCTCGCCGCGCACGATCGTGCGGGCCTCGGCCGGGACCTGGGTGGTGATCCAGTTCTCGGCGCGGTCGAGGCGGGGGCGTACGGCGTCGAGCGAGGTGAGCGGGTTCTCCGGGTCGAGCTCGCTGAGGATGCGCAGCGTCTGGTCGTCGGCGCCGGCGGTGATGTCGGCGACGGAGGCCAGCGTGCGGTACGGCAGCGGGCGCGGGGTGCTCGGCAGCTCACCGGCGGCCGTGCGGACGGCACGCCCGTGGGCGGCGAGGTCGGCCGGCAGCGCGGTGCCGTCGGCGACCTTGCGCTCCAGGGAGTCCCACTCGTCGTAGAGCCGGTTGATCTCCTGGTCGAAGGCGATCTTGAAGGACTGGTTGGGCCGACGGCGGGCGTACAGCCAGCGCAGCAGGGGCGCCTCCATGATCTTCAGGGCGTCGCCCGGGGTGGGCACCCCGCCCTTGGAGGAGGACATCTTCGCCATGCCGGAGATGCCGACGAAGGCGTACATCGGGCCGATCGGCTGGACGCCGTCGAAGACCTCGCGGACGATCTGGCCGCCGACGACGAACGACGAGCCCGGCGAGGAGTGGTCCACGCCGCTGGGCTCGAAGATCACGCCCTCGTACGCCCAGCGCATCGGCCAGTCGACCTTCCAGACCAGCTTGCCGCGGTTGAACTCGTTGAGCCGCACGGTCTCGGCGAAGCCGCACTCCGAGCAGGTGTAGTTCAGCTCGGTGCTGTCGTCGTCGTAGGAGGTGACGACGGTGAGGTCCTTGCCGCAGTTGCCGCAGTACGGCTTGTACGGGAAGTACCCGGCGGAGCTGCCGCCGTCGTCCTCGTCGGCCGCGCCGGAGCCCTCGGCGGCCTCCAGCTCGGCCTCGTCGACCTTCTTCTGCTGCTGCTTGCCCTTGCCCGCGGCGGCCGGGTCCTTCTTCGTCCGGTAGCGGTCGAGGACGGCGTCGATGTCCGCGCGGTGCTTCATCGCGTGCAGGATCTGCTCGCGGTAGGCCCCGGCGGTGTACTGCTCGGTCTGGCTGATGGGGTCGTACTCGACGCCCAGCTCGTCCAGCGCCTCGGTCATGGCGGCCTTGAAGTGCTCGGCCCAGTTCGGGTACGCGGACCCGGCCGGGGCGGGCACCGAGGTCAGCGGCTTGCCGATGTGCTCGGCCCAGGACGCGTCGATGCCGGGAACGCCGTTCGGGACCTTGCGGTACCGGTCGTAGTCGTCCCACGAGATCAGGTGGCGGACCTCGTACCCGCGGCGGCGGATCTCGTCGGCGACCAGGTGCGGGGTCATGACCTCGCGGAGGTTGCCGAGGTGGATCGGGCCGGACGGGGACAGGCCGGACGCGACGACGACCGGTTTGCCAGGCGCACGACGCTCCGATTCGGCGATGACATCGTCCGCGAAGCGGGAGACCCAGTCGGTCTCGGTGCTTGTCTGACTCTCGGCCACGGTCGGCACGCCCTTCTCTCGTACAGGAATCTTTCGGGGGCCCTGCCATTCTCCCAGGTACACGGCGGAGCGCGAAAATGACTTTGCGAGCCCGCTCAAATGGCTTGCGAACGCGCTCACCGCCCGTGGGATACTTGGGGAAACCCATTACCCCCTACGGAAACGGCAGCCGGCACATGGCCTCGGTCCCTTCCCTCGCTTCCACGCTCCAGCAGCAGCTGGCGGACGCCCTGACGGCAGCCCTGCCCGACGCCGGCGCCGCCGACCCGCTGCTGCGACGAAGCGACCGGGCCGACTTCCAGGCCAACGGCATCCTCGCGCTGGCCAAGAAGCTCAAGGGCAACCCCCGCGAGCTGGCGTCGCAGGTCACCGCCGCGATTCCGGCGGGTGACCTGATCAAGGAGATCGAGGTCTCCGGCCCCGGCTTCCTCAACATCACCCTCACCGACGAGGCGATCCTGCGGACGCTGGCCGAGCGGGCCGCCGACGCGGAGGGCCGGCTCGGTGTGGCGTCCTCGGCGGACGCCGGTACGACGGTCATCGACTACGCCCAGCCGAACGTCGCCAAGGAGATGCACGTCGGCCACCTGCGGTCGGCGGTCATCGGTGACGCGATGGTGCGCATCCTGGAGTTCACCGGCGAGTCCGTGGTCCGGCGCCACCACATCGGCGACTGGGGCACCCAGTTCGGCATGCTCATCCAGTACCTCGTCGAGCACCCGGACCAGCTGGGCCACGACACTGCGGACACCGACGCCGAGTCGGCGGGCGAGGCCGCGATGTCCTCCCTGAACCGGCTCTACAAGGCGTCCCGCGCGCTCTTCGACTCCGACGAGGAGTTCAAGGCCCGCGCCCGGGACCGGGTGGTCGCGCTCCAGGCCGGGGACCCGGAGACGCTCGCCATGTGGCAGCGGTTCGTGGACGAGTCGAAGGTCTACTTCTACTCGGTCTTCGACAAGCTCGACATGGAGATCTCCGACCCGGACATCGTCGGCGAGTCGGGGTACAACGACATGCTGGAGGAGACCTGCCGCATCCTGGAGGAGACCGGCGTCGCCGTGCGCTCCGAGGGTGCGCTGTGCGTCTTCTTCGAGGACGTGAAGGGCCCGGACGGCAACCAGGTCCCGCTGATCGTCAAGAAGACGAACGGCGGCTACGGCTACGCGGCGACCGACCTCTCCGCGATCCGCGACCGGGTGCAGAACCTCAAGGCGAACACCCTGCTCTACGTGGTCGACGCCCGGCAGTCGCTGCACTTCAAGATGGTCTTCGAGACCGCTCGCCGGGCCGGCTGGCTGGGCGAGGACGTCACCGCGCACCAGCTGGCCTTCGGCACGGTCCTCGGCAAGGACGGCAAGCCGTTCAAGACCCGTGAGGGTGTCACGGTCCGGCTGGAGGACCTCCTCGACGAGGCGGTCTCCCGGGCGACGGCCGTGGTGCGGGAGAAGGCCGGGAAGGTGGGCCTGTCCGAGGAGGAGATCGTCGAGAACGGCCGGTACGTCGGCATCGGCGCGGTGAAGTACGCCGACCTGTCCACGTCCGCCGTGCGCGACTACAAGTTCGACCTGGACCAGATGGTCTCGCTCAACGGCGACACCTCGGTCTACCTCCAGTACGCCTACGCCCGTATCCGGTCGATCCTGCGCAAGGCCGGGGACGCGAAGCCCGTCGCCCACCCGGAGCTGGAGCTGGCCCCGGCGGAGCGCGCGCTCGGTCTGCACCTGGACCGGTTCGGCGAGACGCTGGACGAGGTCGCCGCGGGGTACGAGCCGCACAAGCTGGCCGCGTACCTCTACCAGCTGGCGTCGCACCTGACGACCTTCTACGACCAGTGCCAGGTGCTCAGCGACGACAACGCCCCCGAGGTCGTCGAGAACCGGCTCTTCCTCGTGGAGCTGACCGCCCGAACCCTGCACACCGGTATGGAGCTGCTGGGCATCCGGACGCCCGAGCGCCTGTGACGGTGGCACGCGCCTGACGTACGAGGGCCCGGTGGATCACCTGATCCGCCGGGCCTTCGGCGTGGATGGATGCGCCGCGGATGCCCTTACTGCGGCCGCCCCAGCGCCCATCCCGACACGTCGGAGAGCCGGCCGCGCCAGAGGGGGAGAAGCACCGGGCTCACCCCGCCGACGCTGAGGGTGACGTCCCGCAGGTGGATCCAGCGCGGCAGCCCCGGGTCCTCGTCGGCGCCGAACTCGCTCAGCCCCTGGTCGACCGTCTCGGGGAACTCGGCGAGCAGGTTCGCCCCCTCGCCCTCCACCTGGCGCAGGCTCCGCGCCCACTCGGCCTTCCACTCCTCGTGCCCGATGACGTCCCCGTGGAGTACGCCTCCGGCGACGGTGAGGGTCAGCGGCAGGCTGGAGCGGAGTTCGCGGTCGAGGAGCTGGATCAGCAGCTGGAGCTGGAGATCGGGCAGGGGTTCGGTGATCACCGCCGCCGTCGTTTCCCGTGAAGTGTCGGCGAACGCGCTCATGGGCCACTCCCTTCAGGTGACGTACGGCCCGGGGGCGGGGCGGGTGACGCCCCCAAGGCCGTACGGCGGGTGGGGCCTTCCGTCTGCCCCGAGCGGACCGCGCCACACCTGCGGCTGGTTCAGCGGGGCTCAGAGGAACCGGCGGATCGGGTACACCGACGCCTCGCGGGCCCGTTGCAGCAGCGAGCGGCGGCGCCAGCGGCGGCCGTCGATCAGGTCGCTCGCCGCGCGGTCCTGCTCGAAGTGGCCGTCGAGCACGGCGGTGAACTCCGGGTCCAGCACGGCGAGCATCACCTCCTCGTCGTGGTCGAGGGAGCGCCGGTTGAAGTTGGTGGAGCCGATGAGGGCGGCGACCCGGTCCACGGTGAGGGTCTTGGTGTGCATCATCGTCGGCCGGTACTGGTGGATCTTGACCCCGCACGCGGTCAGGTCCTCGTAGAACCGCTGCCCGGCCAACTGGCAGACCCGCTTGTCGGTGTACGGGCCCGGGAGCAGGATCTCCACCTCGACGCCGCGCCGGGCGGTGGCGCAGAGCAGCTCGGTGAAGTACGCGTCGGGCGCGAAGTACGCGGTGGTGAGGCGGACGCGCTCCTCGGCGGATTCGAGGACGACCCGGATCAGGGTCTGCATGTCCTGCCAGCCGAAACTGGCGGAGCCGCGCACCACCTGCACGATCGCGTCGCCCTCGGGCGCGCCCGGTACGAACCGGTCGTCGGCGTCGAACAACTCCTCGTGGCACTCGGCCCAGTTCTGCGCGAACGCGGCGGCGAGCCCGTCGACGGCGGGACCGCGCAGCCGGACGTGGGTGTCCCGCCACTCGTGTTCGTTGCGGGCGTCGCCGCACCACTCCTCGGCTATCCCGACCCCGCCGGTGAAGGCGGTGCGCTCGTCCACGACGAGGACCTTGCGGTGGCAGCGGTGGTTCTGCTTGAGCGGCGAGAGGTAGAGCGGCTTGCGGAACCAGGCGACGTGCACGCCCGCGTCGCTCATCATCGCCAGCTGGTCCTTCTCGATGAGCCGGCTGCCGAAACCGTCGAGCAGCAGCCGCACCCGGACCCCGGCCCGCGCGCGTTCGGCGAGAGCCTCGGCGAACCGGGCGGCGATGTCCCCACGCCAGTACACGAAGGTCATCATGTCCACGGTGTGCTCGGCGGCCCGTATCGCCCCGAGCATCGCGCCGAATATCTCGTCGCCGTTGCGGAGCGGGAGGAGCTCGTTCCCCTCGGTCGCGGCGATCCCGATGAGCCGTTCCAGCCGGCGTCTGAGTCGCTGGACCCGCTCGGCGGAGAGCTCGGGGTCGATGCTCTGCCCGCTTTCCCGGGTAACGCCGCTGCCGGAGGGCGCGGCGTCGAGCGTACTGCTGGTCATGGATCACCCTCCGGTGTTCGCGAGCGGCGTCCCGACGCCCCGGCGGGTACCGGGGGCCGGGGGACGGGGACGGCCGTCGTTCCGGATGCCCGGGATGGGGCGGGGCACTCCTGCGGGCGGCGGGTCAGAGGGTGGCGGCGCGCAGCACGATCAGGGCGACGGCGGCCACGGTGAGGACCGCTGCCGGTAGCGCGCCCTTGTGGTCGCGGACACGCAGGTGGAAGGCGACGGCCCCGGCGAAGTAGAGCGTCAGACCGATCTCGGCGGCTATGGCGAGGGGGCCCCACCGGAGCCCGGCGAGCGCCCCGGCCGCGCCCGCGATCTGGGCGGTGATCAGGAGCGGCATCAGGCCCTGCGGCACTCCGAGGGTGGTCATCTGCTCGGTGATGTGGCGCGTCCGCAGCAACTTGGCGCCGGCCGAGGTCAGGAGTACGGCTGCCATGAGGGAAGTTGTGACGACGAGGGAGAGGAACACGGGATACCTCGATCATGCGGGAGGCGGGCAGGAGGCGTGCGCACCTCACCGACGATAGGCAGCCGTCAGGTACCTCCAGGTACCCTTCGGGACGTGAGCCTGCGACCCGGAAACATCTTCCTCGCCGACTGTCCCGCTCTCCTCGCCATGGAGATCATCGCAAGCAAGTGGTCGATGGTCACGCTCTTCGCTCTGACCGACGGCCCGTTGCGCCACGGCGAGTTGGTCGAACTGAGCGGCGGAATCTCACGCAAGGTGCTGACCCAGACGCTGCGCCGCCTCCAGGCCAACGGGCTCGTCGAGCGGCACGCGTACGCCGAGGCCCCGCCACGCGTGGAGTACAGCCTGACCGAGCTCGGGCGGACCCTGGAGGAGCCCATCAGGATGCTCACCGCGTGGGCGCGGGAGAACGGCGAGGCGGTCGTCACCTTCCGGGAAGCGGACGCGACGACCGGGTAGCCGACAGGACGACCGGGGAGCGGAGTCGCGGCCCGGGTCTGCGCCCGAGGCGGGCCACATGGCCCTATTCCGGCGGGATGGTGTCCAGGAACGGGCGCCCGTGCGTGCTCATGAGTTGGATCACCCGCGCGTACACGGCGTCGTCCTCGATGACGAGGGCGACGCGTTCCCGCGTGTTGAAGATGGTGCCCAGCGCGACCCGGGTGCGGAGGACGACCCAGCCATCTTCGGAGCCGTCCCAGAGGTAGTGGTAGGCGGCGACTTCATCCGTCATTCGATCCGGCTCCGCTCAAGGGGTTGGACGCGGTCGGCCAGGAGGGACGCGGCCGACGCTCTCTGCCTCCGATCATCCCGATCAGCAGCCCGTGCGTCTCGGCGTCGGCGGCCACCACGAGCCCTCGGGCCGCCGGGCCGAGCGGGGCGCCGTCGAGGTCGGTGACGACGCAGCCGGCCGCCCGGCAGAGGGCGATTCCGGCGGCGAAGTGCACGCTGCCCGAGAGGTCCCCGCCGTCGGTGACGTACGCGGCACGCTTGCCCGCCGCGACCCAGGCCACCGCGAGCGTCGAGGACACCACCCGGGGCCGGAACCGCTCGCCGAACCCGGGGTGGGCCAGCAGGTCCACCGCCCGGAATCCGGGGGCACTCGGGAACGGCGGATCGAGGTTGACGTCCACCAGACGGGTGGCCGAGGAGGGTTCCAGGGGCGCGTCGGTCCCCTCGCGGCGCACCCAGGCGCTCCGGCCGTCGGTCAGGAAGACCTCCTCGCCGAAGGGGTCCGCCACCGCGGCCGCCCCGCCGCCCGAATCCCCGTCCAGCAGGACCACGTTGACGGCCACCACCAGGGTCCCGGCGGCGTAGTTCAGCGTGCCGCACAGGGGGTCCACCAGCCACTGGCGTGCCGCGTCGGCCGCGCCCTGCTGCCCGCCCTCCTCGCCGAGCACCGCGTCGTCGGGCCGGGCGGCGCGAAGGGTGTCGAGGATCGCCCGTTCCGCCTCCAGGTCGGCGGCGGTCGCGAAGTCCCCGCCGCCCTTGTCGACGCGGGCGAGCCGCCGGCCGTAGAGGGCGCGCACCACCCTGGCGCCCGCCTCCGCCCCGGCCGCCGCGATCCCGACGTCCTCGGAGACCGTGTACAGGTCGTTCATTCCGGGGTCACTCCCCCTCGTCGGCCATGGCCGGATCGGTGTAGTCCTTGTCCATCCACTGCGCCCGGTCCTGCCAGTAGATGTACTCGGGCCGGGCCTTGACGCTGCTCGTACGGAACGGTTCGCCGTGGTCGTCCACGCGCAGGGTGCCGCTGCGGTCCCCGCTGGTCCAGTCGAGCTCCAGGTAGTAGGACACGTCGTGCCCCTCCACATGGGCGTCGAGGTTGAGGACCTGGACGTCGGTGGAGCTCGTACGGAACGGGAAGTCCTGCGCGGGCACGACCTCGTCCCCCTGCTTCCCGGCTACCGGCTTCGTCCTCGGCTGGGCGTCGTCGAGGTCGATGTCGAAACTCTGCGGGAAAATGCTGCTGCCGCATCCTTCGGCCATCGAGAAGGAGTTCCAGGCGAGCGGCGCCTTCCGCGTCACCACCCGGACGTGCAGGGCGCTGACGACGACCGCTTCGGACGAGGAGCCCTGGAGCGTCACCTCCAGCAGCTGAGATCCGCCGTCCACCCCGCCCAGCGCCTTCGCCCAGCCCCGGCTGCTCTGCGGGGGCGGTGGCGGCGGTACGTCGGACGGATCGTCGTCCAGCAGGGTGTACTGCCCGCAGGGCGCGTCCCAGTTGTACGAGGTGATGGTGGCGCGCAGCGGCACCTCGTCCGACGACACCGTCCCCTTCTTCGCCGGGGACGCCGTGGCGTCCGGACCGTCCGACGCGGTCGCCGAAGGAGACGGCGACGCGGAGGCCGAGGCGCTCGCCGAGGGCTTGGTGGACGGCTTGCGGGACGGGGTCGGCGAGGCGTTCCGTACGGCGGTCGCGGTGGCTCCGGTGGCGTCGGCGTTCCGGCCGTCGTCGGAGCCGCCCGCGAGGTTACGGGCGACGATCGCGGACGGCACGCTGAGCGCGACCACGACGGCGGCGGCCAGCAGGACGCGCGTGCGCCGGGACCGCGGACGGCGGGGCCCGCCCGCCTTGTCCTGCCGCCCCGTCACCAGCGGTCCCTCGGCTTCGGATGCGGCCGGGAGCGGCGCGGGGGCCGGGATCGAAGTCGGGGCCGGGATCGGGGCGGGGGCCGGGGCCGGACTCACGATCGGAGCCGCGTCCGAGGACGCTTTCGGTCCCGCCTCCGTTTCCTGCTCCGTTTGACCGTCCTCGGCAGATTCCGCTTCCGCCTCGGCGGGCCGGGCCCAGGAAGGCGCGGCAGCGGGAGCAGCGGGGACGGGTGACGGCGCTTGTTCCCTCCGCGCTCCGCCCTGCTTCTTCGCCTGGTCCGCCAGAATCCACTGCCGGTGCAGCTCGACCATCTCGTCGGGCGTCGCCCGGCAGAGCCTCGCCATCCGCTCGACGGGTGCGAACTCGGGCGGGACGGCGTCGCCGTTGCAGTAGCGGTGCACCGTGGACGTGCTCATGTGCAGCCGCTTGGCCAGCGTCCCGTAACTCATGCCGGACCGCTCCTTCAGCGCGACCAGCGCTGCGGCGAAGTCCTGGATTTCCGTGCCCACCCGACAGTTCCCCCCTCGTTCCCGTCCCGGAAGAGCGTTCCAGGGACCTCACATACCCGCAGGTCAGAGGCCATTCCAGCGTTCCGGCGTCCCATGTAGGCCGAGATCCATTGCCGCTGGGATGAGGACCCGGACAGCATGTGGCCATGCCGGGTCGCCGACCGCGAACGGCACGAACCCACCCACCTCACACACGGAGTCGTCATGCCCGGATCCGGCCTCGCAGCCCTCATCGGAACCGTGTTCGCAGGAGCACTGATCACCGTCTCCGCGGCGGCCCTCGCACTCCTGCGGCACTGACACCCACGTCATTGTCCAGTACACCGGTTCGCCGTCAGGACGCCCAACCGGCGCCGCTCTTCCACCACGTGATTCTCAGAAAGAGGAAATCCACCATGCGTCAGCTCCGCACCCGCCGCATCACCCGTACCTCCGTCTTCGGTGTCGCCGCCCTGATCGGCGCGCTCTCCCTGACGGCCTGCAGCGACGAGGACCGGGCCACGATCGACCGGGCCGTCGCCTCGTCCCAGGCGGACGCCGACTCCGCAGCCTCGCCGGCCCCCCTCGCCACCGACGCCGCCGCGACCGACGGCAAGACCTCCACGCAGGGGAAGTCCTCGGGCTCCTCCGGCTCCTCGGGTTCCTCCGGCTCCAAGTCCTCGGGTTCCGCTTCCGGCTCGGGCACGTCGTCCTCGGGCACCTCCCAGGGTTCCGGCAACTCGTCGAACGGCTCGTCCGGAGGCTCCTCCGACAGCGACGACGACACTCCGAACTACCCGAGCTGCGACGGTACGAACAGCAAGGTGAAGGGCAGCATCCTGAGCCGCCCGATCAACCACGTGCTGCTGACGGTGACCAACACCGGCTCGACTACCTGCAACGCGGTCGGCTACCCGGGCATCGGCTACGAGGGCGCCCAGGCGGTCATGGCGTACGACCACAACAGCGTGCCGCAGTCGGTCATCGCCCTGGAGCCCGGCCAGTCCGCCTACGCCTCCGTACGCACCTCGGCGGCGGACGGCAGCGGCGAGGGCGGCTTCGACGTGAAGGCGCTGCGGGTGAGCTTCCAGGACAACCTGGGCGGCTTCAACGACGGACAGGTGACCGTTCCGCTCAGCAAGTCGGTCTGGATCGATAGCTCCGCCGTGGTCACGTACTGGCAGTCCGACTTCGAGACCGCCACTTCGTTCTGAGAGCCCGCGCCCTCCATCCGGTCGTGAGTCTCTGGACACCGCCCGGGGCCGGGGCGGCGGGTGCCGGGCGCGAGCCGGCACCCACCGACCCGTATCGGGCCGTAGGCACGAGCTCTCACCGGCGGGGAACACCCTCCGCGAACTCGCACCAGACGATCTTGCCGGGGTTCCTTACCGCCGCACCCCAGCGATCGGCGAGCGCGTCGACGATGATCAGCCCGCGCCCCGACTCCTCACCCGGCTCGTCCTCGGTCGGCGCCGGTTCCCCGGCAGCGGCCCGTACCGACTCCCGGCCGTCGCCGCTGTCGTGGACCTCGATCCGCAGCCCGGCCGCCCCGCCCAGCCTCTCGACCCGTACGAGATACCCCCGCCCGGCCGGCACCCCGTGCAGCACCGCGTTGGTCGCCAACTCGCTCGCGCACAGCACGACATCGCCCACCCGCTCACCGAGCCCCCACTCCTGCGCGGCCCGCCGCACGAACTCCCTCACCGCAGCGACCGAATCGCGTCGCCGCCAGAAGAGCAGCTCACGGACAGCGACGGCGGGCCTGGGGCGCACGGGGAGAGCGGGAGGCGCGAGGTGAGGGGTGGTCCCTTTTGATTCATTCACCGGTCAAGAGTCACCCTCAGTGACTACAGTGATGCAGTGCGCGCACCCGTACAAATCTTTTGTACGGGTCGCGCGCGCGTGACGTACGGGTCCCCGTGGGGATTGGGAGGGCATGCACACCAGGAATCGGCAGCGCAGAAATGCGTCAGCCATGAAGCTCGTCGGCAAGCTGGTCAGCCTGTTCCGTATCGAAGCAGGGCTTACCCAGGCCCAGTTGGCGACAAGCGTCGGCGTTCAGGTCGAGACGATCGCCTCGATCGAGCAGGGCAGGCGCGCCCTCCTCCCCGATCTGGCACACCGTCTGGACGAACTACTCGACACCAAGGGCGCCTTGGCGACAGCGGTGGAGAACCTGCCGGAGGTGGACCTGATCCCGGCCTGGGCCGAGCAGTACATGGACCTGGAGCGCGAGGCGCTGGCACTGTCGTGGTGGGAGAACGCGGTCCTGCCGGGGCTGCTCCAGACTGAGGCGTACGCACGGGCGGTGTTTCGCAACCGAGTTCCGGCTCTCAGCGCGGCGGAGATCGAGAACCGGGTTGCCACACGTGTGAAGAGGCACGAAATCTTGAATCGCGACACCCCGCCCACCTTGAGCTTTGTCATTGCGGAGGCGATCATCAGGGATCGCCTCGACGGCGACGCGGTGTATTTCGCAACTCTTCAGCACCTGCGCACGTGCGCCGATTTGCCGGGGGTCTCCCTTCAGGTGATGCCCCTGGGGCGAACGAGTCACGCTGGGCTCGGAGGACCCTTCATCGTGTTGGAGACCCCTGACTTTCAGCGCATCGGATACACCGAAACGCAGCGCGGAAGTCGGATTGTCCCCGAGCCCAACGAGGTCGCCATCCTCGTCCAGAAATATGGGATGCTGCGAACGCAGGCCCTCAATACGGATGAGACGAGGGGCCTGTTGGAAAGTCTTCTAGGAGAACGATGATCACTACGCACGCCTGGATCAAGTCCAGCTACAGCGACGAGGAAGGCGGCGCCTGCGTCGAAATCGCCGCCCACCCCACCGCCATCCACGTCCGCGACTCCAAGGACCCCGAGGGCCCCGTCCTCACCGTCGCCACCGGCACCTGGAGCGCCTTCGCCGCCTACGCGGCCACGGCCTCCGCGTAAGAGCTCGCGGCACGCTCTCGTCGATGTCGGCTGACGGCGCGCAACCGGCGTGACGATGCGCCCGTTGGTCAAGGCGTCGCCGGTCGACCGGCGGCAGTTCGAAGACGCTGCCCGGCTCGGAGAAGGGCCCCGGGGCCACACCACGTCGGACCGGCTCCCGTCCCCCAGTGCGCATTCCGGCCGTCCTCCCGCGAACATCGGTGCATCACCCGTTTCGGCAAACCCTCTCCGCCTCTCCGAGACACCGGCGTCACACCGCAGGCGCCGGTGATCGGCCATTCCGCTGCGTGACGGCATGGTCGCGGAGGGGCCGGGATATGGATGGCAAGACCCGTGCCACCCCCCGGGTCACCCATCGGCGTACATCGGAGGTCGAGCCGCGTGACCGTCTCTTCGCATGCCGCAACGCAGATCGACGAGTTCGACGAGAAGGGCTTCCTGGTCCTTCGAGGCCTGCTGCCCGCCGAGTTCGTGAGGCGCCTGACACAGGAGGTCGACCACTGGGTGGACTCGGGTCTCAGGCAGCGTTCCATCGACGCCTGCTTATGCCCCGAACGGTCCCCCGAGCCGGAAGCGGTCGAGCTGGAGATGGCGGCGCACGGCGAGCTGGTCGCCTACCCGCCACTGCTGGAGCTGTTGGAGAACGAGAACCTGCTCGGCCCCGCTTTCGTGTTCCACCACCTCCACAGCGACCGCCGACCGCCCGGAGCTCCGGGCAAGCCCTGGCACCACGATTACGAGCAGCGGCCTCAGCGCCATCGGCGGCTTCCGATGGTTCACGTCCTCCACTACGTCCAGGGCTTGCGGCCGGGCATGGGGGCTCTCGCCGTGCTGCCCGGCTCGCACCACGAGGTCGCGGAGAAGGACGCCCGCAGCCATCTGGGGACGGGGGTCCTGCCCGGGGAGGCGCTGATCACCGAACTGCCCCCGGGGTCCGCCGTGGTCCTTCACTCCGCGCTGTTCCACACCCGACGCGCCGCGGGCGCCTCCGCGCCCGGGGAGCCGGACCGCTACCTGATCGACGCGTCGTACTGCCGCACGGGGGAGCCGTGGCCTCCGGTCAAGCCGTACTGGCGGCGGATACTGGCAGCCGGCCGGAAGCTCCGGGACGGGCAGGAACGGTGGCAGGAACTCTTCGAGGAACGTCACTTCAGCGCGTACGAATCGCAGGGCGCCGGGCGTGCGGCATGAGGATTCTCCAGGCCGTCTCCTTCGACGAGGTACTGAGCCACTTCGGGCGGCACCACCCGTACCGCCCCGGGGACACCGCCAACTCCAACGACGAGGCGGAGCGCCACATCCGCAACGCGCAGACCCTGTCGGAGGGCCGCTGGCACGAAGTGCTGCTGGAGGGACCGGAAGTCCGCGGTGTGGTGCTGCCCTGGCATCTGGGCGAGGGAGGGGACGTCGAACTGATCCCGAGAACCGGTCTCACCGTGCGGGTCGCCGCCGCCCGGCTGACGACGCTCGGGGACGCGTACACCCTTTCCAACCCGCTGTGTGCACACAAGTTGGACCGCCAGTCGCGCGCCGTACCCACCGCGGTGTTCCTGAGCGCCCGGGCGGTAGGAGGTCCGGACTACGAACGGCTGACTGTCCGGGAAGGGCTGATCCACCTGGACGGGCTGCACCGGATGCTGGCCTGGGAGCGGGCCGGTCTGCTGGTACCCGGCCGGACCCTGAAGGCTTACGTGGCGGGCCTACCCCCGGCCGACGTAGGGCATGGCGCTGGGCATCACCAGGACGGACTGGATGTTCACCCCCACCGGAAGGGCGGCCATGGCCCGGAACGTGTCGACCACGTGCCGGACGTCCATGGTGGGCTCCACCCGCAGTGAGCCGTCGGGCTGCCGGACGGCAGGCTGGGGGCGGTCGGCGGGAGTCACGTTGCCGATGTCGATCTGCCCGCAGGAGATGTCGAAACGGCGGCCGTCGAGAGAGAGCGAGCGCGTGATGCCGGCCACGGCGTGCTTGGCCGCGGTGAAAGCGATCGAGTCGGGTCTCGGTATCTGCGCCGAGGGAGCACCGTTGTTGATGATCCGTCCGCCCCGGGGAGTCTGTGTCTTCATGATCCGGAAGGCCGCTCGCGAGCACAGGAAAGCCCCGGTGGCGACCGAGTCCATGACCCGGTGCCAGTCCGCCACGTCCACGTCTTCGGTGGCCGTGTACGGCATCAGGTCGGCCGCGTTGTTGAAGAGCAGGTCCAGCCGCCCCCACCGTTCCACCACCGCGGAGAAGAGCGCGTCCACCGACTGCGGGTCGGTGACGTCCGCGGGCAGCACCACCGCACGCGCGCGGCAGGAGGCGTCCGCCAGGCGCGCCGATTCCCGCAGCCGCTCCTCCCGTCGGCCGGTCAGCACGACCGTCCATCCGTCGGCCAGGAGGCCCAGGGCACAGGCCCGTCCGATACCGCTGCCCGCTCCCGTGACCACAGCAGTCCTCACCACACCGCACCACCCCTTCGCCAACACCCTCTGCAGCACCGGGCACGAACATCCAACAGCGTGTCCCCGGGCATGACCCAGCAAACAGGAGCGACCATGAATGACCGTTTACAGGCCCTGCACGGCACGGACGGCAGCCGATCGTGGTTCGAACGCGCCAAGCAGTCACTCGCGGGCGGGATCAGCTCCTCCTCCCGTCTCACCTCCACGGGCCCGCACCCCTACCCGCTCTACATCACCAGCGGGGCGGGCTCCCGCATCCGGGACGTCGACGGCAACGAGTACGTCGACTACCTCATCTCCTACGGCAGCGCGATCCTCGGCCACGCCCCGCCCGTGCTGACGGACGCCCTCACCCGGGTACTGCACACCGGCACGATGTTCGGCACCTGCAACGTCCCGGAGGTCGAACTCGCGGAGACGATCTGCCGGATGGTGCCCTGCGCGGAACTCGTCCGCTTCGCGAACTCCGGCAGCGAGGCCGTACAGGGCGCCGTACGCGCGGCCCGCGGCCACACCGGGCGCTCCCGGATCCTGAAGTTCGAAGGGCACTACCACGGGTGGTCGGACACCCTGGCGATCTCGAACCGCCCCACCGAAACCGAAGCCGGCCCTCACACGGCCCCACGGTCCGTGCCCCACTCCCCGGGGATCCCCGCCGGTGTCGTGGACGACGTGGTGGTGTGTCCGTGGAACGACCTGACCGCGCTGCGCATGGTCCTCGACGCCCACGCCGGGACTCTCGCCGCTGTCATCTGCGAGCCGATCGTCGCCAACAACGCCTGCACCATGCCCGAGCCGGGATACCTCGAAGCCCTTCGCGAGGAGTGCACCGCCCGCGGCATCGTGCTGATCTTCGACGAGGTCTGCACCGGCTTCCGCACAGGCCCCGGCGGTGCACAGAGCCTCTTCGCCGTCGTGCCCGACCTCGCCGTGTTCTCCAAAGCCCTGGGGGGAGGACTGCCCATCGCCGCCTTCGCCGGACGCCGGGAGATCATGGAAGAACTCGCTTCCGGACGCGTCAAGCACGGCGGCACGTACAACGCCTCGCCGCTCTGCGCGACGGCCGCCCTCGTGACCCTGCGACAACTCGGCGACCCCGACGTCGTCCGGCGCATCGAGGACACCGGCCGCCAGGTGATGGAAACAGCGCAGAAGGCCGCCCACGACCGGGGAATCCCCTGCTCGGTGCAGGGCGTCGGCGCCATGTTCCAGACCGTCTTCACCTCCGACGGCCTGCCCACGCGCAACTACCGCGACCTGCTGCGCGTCGACCAGGCCCGGTCGCACGCCTTCCGCCACGAACTCCTCAAACGCGGAATCCACGCCAACGCCTTCCCCATGGCCTGCTGGTTCGTCTCCGCCGCCATCACGGACGACGACCTCGCAGCGACCTGCACGGCCGTCACGGAGGCGTTCGGAGCCCTGTGACGACGATCTGCGGTGCGAGGTTCCCGGAACGGCTCAGCTCGCGGCCCCGTCCGCGCCCGTGCTGCGACCCCCCGCCTCGTACCGCAGCAGCACCACCCCACTGCCGAAGCGCCGGGTCTCCACGAGGCTCAGGTTGGTACGGGTGTCGGTGTCGCGGAAGAGGGGGTTGCCGCGCCCGATCAGGACCGGGTGGACGTAGATCCGGTACTCGTCGATGAGCCCGTGCCGCCGGAACGCGTCCGCCAGCGTCGGTCCGCCGACCACCAGGTCGCCGCCCGGTTCCGCCTTCAGGGCGCGGATCGCGTCGGGGTCCACCTCGCGCACGATCGTGGAGCCCCAGCCCGCCTCGGTGAGGGTGCGGGAGTAGACGTACTTCGGCATGTCCTTCCAGATCGTGGCGAATTCGGCCACCGTCCCCGCGTTCGCCGGGTCCTCGTCCGCCGTGGGCCAGAAATCGGCCATCAGCTCGTACGTCACCCGCCCGTGGATGAACGCGCCCATCCGCCCCAGCTCGTCGTTGAAGTGCTGGTGCAACTCCTCGTCCACGAAGTGCCATTCGATGTCGTGGTCCGGCCCCTCGAAGAAGCCGTCGAGGGAGACGGAGATGGAGAGGATGAGCTTGCGCATCGGCGGCCTCGCGTATCGGTGGGTACACCGCACCATGTGCGGTGTACGGGCTACCGCGCACGGCGTGCGGGTGGCCCGAGACGTTACGCGCGCGGAGCCGCCCGGCCCGTGACCCGTACCCCGCACGGCATGTCGGCGCCCGCCGGTTCCCCGGTTCGGCCGCCCGCCCCAGCCCTCAAGATCACGATCACATCTCGCCCCTGAGGAATCACGCTCCTGGCGGAACCAGATCCGAGGTGCCCACGTCGAACCGCGGATTCACGAGAGCCTCACCGCCGGCACGGTCTCACCCCCGTGCCGAGCAGCGGCGGGGCCACTCGGCGCGGTGGAGGCATCCCTCCTCCGCGCATCGACAACCGTGGGGGGAACAAGATGAGTTGGACAGCGCGAATCACCGGCTCGGCAGTGGCGGCGGCATTGGTGATGTCGGTAGCCGCGTGCTCGGTCGAGGGCAGAGAGGTCCTCTGCCCGAATCAGTACACCTACCAGGGCCGCTCGTACGTGGACGTGGCGAACGCGACGATCACCCCGGGGAAGAAGCTCGGCGTCGCCACCCAGCCCGCCTGCGACGACCGGAGCGACGATCCGGACGTGAAGGGGACCGCCTACGAGGTGGTCGGCGTCTCTCCCGAGGTCGCCATCGCCATCGGGGACACACCGGAGACGGCCACGCTCTTCGCCGTCGAATCCGGCCCGGACCTCGCGCCCGAGGTGCGGAGACTGGTCGACGCCTCCTGACCCGTAACGCCGGGGAAGTCCCGGTCGGCCGCGCCGCTCACCAGGCGCGGCCCTCCGGGAGGCCGGCCAGGCCGGGGGCGGAGAGGTGCAGGATCTCGTAGCGCTCGGTGGCTTCCTCGTCGGGCGCCACGGCGTCCGACCAGAGGACGAACCGCACCAGCTGCCAGGAGTGCGGGTCGAAGGCGAGGGCGGCGGTGTGCACACCTCCGCGCCGGGCGAGGACGGCCAGTTGCTCGACCTCCCGCTCGATCAGCGCGGCCGGCCCGAGGCCGTCGCGGCGCTGGTCGGGGTCGGCGGGGATGGGGGTGAGCCTGCGCGAGGCGGATCGGGGGGCCGTGGCGCGGGCGGGACCGGCGTGGCAGGCGATGCCCGCCCAGTGGTGGGCGGCGGGTCGCCCGAAGTCGCGGACGATGTTCTGGAACCCACCGCCGCCGACGAGGAATCGGGCCATCGCGCCGGTGTCGTTCCACAGGTAGAAGGGCGCGTACTCGTTGACCGGCGAGCCGGCGAGACCGCGCTCGCGGATCACGAACGCCTTCAGTCCGAGTCCGGCACGGTCGTCCATGGTGGGGCCGCCCACGGCCACCCGCTTCCGGATGATCCCCATGTCGTAGTCGGCGGGCAGGGTGATCTCGTACTGCGTGGCGTACATGAAGGTGCTGCCTCTCTCGGTACTGTCGCGGCGTCCTCGACGCGGCGCCGCCTGCCGGTGGTCTCCTCGGCGGGGGTCTCCTCGGCGGGGAGGCACTCGGCGGGGAGGCACTCGGCGGTGGTCTCCCCGGCGGGGTCACTCGGCGGCGGTCTCCCCGGCCGCCGTTTCCTCCGCGACGGTCGTGGTGTGCGCGGCGACGGTCGTGGTGTGTGCGGCAAGCAGCCCCAGCACGCCGGAGATCGCCTGGTCGAACGGGTCCACCGAGTCGGCGGCGCGGGCCAGCACATAGCCGCCCTGGAGCACCGCCACGATCGTCGTCGCGGTGGCCTGCGGGTCCAGCGCGGCGCTCAGTTCACCGCTCGCGCGTCCCTCGGCGACGATCTCGGCGAGGCGGCCGCGCAGCCAGCCGAGGGTCACTTCGACGGGGGCCCGCAGGACGGGGTCGGCCATCAGTTCCGGGTCCTGGGTGAGCCCTCCGATCGGGCAGCCCTTGAGCACCTCGCGCTCACGCAGCAGATACGCGGTGATCCGCCCTCCGGCCGTACCCGGAGCCGAGAACTGCGCTTCGGCCTTGGCGCGCATCTCCTCGGCCGTACGGACTATCGCGGCGAGCGCCAGATCGGGCTTGCCCGCGAAGTGGTGGTACATGCTGCCCTGCCCCGCCCCGGCCCTCTTCTGGATGGCCTTCGGGCTGGTGGCGGCGTATCCGCGCTCCCACAGCAGTTCCCGGGTGCTCTCGACGAGACGGTCCGCGGTGCTCATGGCAGTACTCATGGTGGAGGAGTGTACATACCAGTAGGTACAGAATTGACGCAGGCGGCTCGGCCCGCCCGCACGCACGCCCCGGTAATCCTCGTGCGGCCGGTACGGCCCGCGTGATACTCCTCCCTGCCATGAGCGATCTCGCGACAGCACGGCTCCTGCTCCACCCGACGACCGTCCGCGAGGCCGAGCGCATAGTGGCGGGCGAGCCCGACGCCGGTGCCCGATGGGCGCCCGGCTACCCCACCGCCGGAGACGTCTCCGCGGCCACGCGCTACCTGCGCGCCTGCGCGGACACCGGCGACCCCCACCCGTTCGGCAACTACGAGATCCGCCGGCGCGAGGACGGCCGGGCGATCGGCGGGGTGGGCTTCCATGCTCCCGCCGACGCCGAGGGCAGCGTCACGATCGGCTACGGCCTCGTCCCGTCCGAGCGGGGCCGGGGGTACGCATCCGAAGCCCTGCGCGGCCTGCTGCTGTTCGCGCGGGAACAGGGCGTCACCCGCGTAAAGGGCGACGCCGACCACGACAACCTCGCGTCCCAGCACGTCATGATCGCGGCGGGCATGCGACCGGCCGGCCAGGACGAGCGCGTCCGGTACTTCGAGATCACCTGGACCGGCCCGACGACCCCCGGTGACGCGGTCGCCTGACCGGCGGGCGGACACCCCCGCCCGGAGGTTCGACCACCCGTACGCGGCGGACGCCGGTACCGGACGGCCCCACGGGATGCGACGGAGAAGCCCCACGAGTGCGCCGCGATGCGCGCTCCGCGCCCCCGCACGCCCCGCCGCGCCTCCCGCGCGCCTCGAACTCGCCCCGCGCCCAAGCGATTTGCGACGACCCGGCCCGGGAAGCCTCTTCTGACATCCGTACACCCACCCCACCACACCCCCGTGAGGTTGCCTTCGCATGACCGTGATCGTCGGGCTCGTCCACAAGAACCGCGTCCACCTCGGCGGCGACTCGGCAGGGGTCGCCGGCCTCTCGATCACCGTGCGCCGGGACCTCAAGGTGTTCCGGAACGGCCCCTACGTCATGGGGTTCACCTCGTCGTTCCGCATGGGACAGCTCCTGCGGTACGCGTTCGAAGTGCCGCATCCGAGCGGTGACCTGGACCGGTTCATGGTCACCAAGTTCATCGACGCGCTGCGTTCCTGCCTCAAGGACGGCGGCTGGGCACGCAAGGACTCGGAGCAGGAGCAGGCCGGTACGTTCCTCGTCGGGATAGCCGGGCGGCTCTACACCATCCACTCGGACTACCAGGTCGGCGAGCCCTCGGACCAGTACGCGGCGGTCGGCTGCGGTGACGACATCGCCCTCGGCGCGCTCCACGCCACCGCCGCTCTCGGCCTGAAACCGCGTCAGCGGATCACCACCGCACTCGAAGCGGCGGCCTACCACAGTGCGGGCGTCGTCGGCCCGTTCACGTACGCGACGACGCCGAAAGCCGACTGAACCGGCCGTGCGAACACCCGGTTCACCCTCCTGAGGCGGCTTCCCCCGCAGCGACTCCGTCCACCGACGCAGTCTTCCCGGCCTCACCGGCGGGCCCGCCCGCCTCCGTCGGTACGCCCGCCCTGGAGCGGGCGGGCGGGAGGTTGATGTCGGCCGTACGCAGGGCCCGTTGGAGCGGGCTGCGGCCCGGGGGGAGCTCCAGATCGATGTCCGCGATGAGCAGCCGGCCGTCGGCGAGACGCGAAGTCTTCGTCCGCTTGCCCCGGTTGGGCTGCCGACTGCCGGGGCCGCCCTGGCTGCTCTCGCGATCCTGGCCGGGATCACGCCTCTGGTCGCCCTGTCGGGCCGGTCCGGAGCGTTGCGGCCGTCCGGACCTCTCGGGTCGCTTCGACTGCTCGGGTCGCTCGGGTTGTTCGGGTTGTTTCGGTTGAGGGGCCATGTCTCCTCTTCGGCGGCGAGGGCTCCACGGATGCCCCGAAGAGGGATTGTCGCGCGAATCAGAGCTTGATACGGGGGCGTTCGAGCACTTCAGGCCGTTCTGGACCGCACTGTTGGTAACAGTGCCAACGGCACCGCCGGGGACGTTGATGCTCCTATTGGTCGTCAAGTCTTTCGAGGGGCCTGAGGCGGGTCGTTGCGCCGTATGGTGGCCGGGTGCGGTACTTGGCGGAAGTGTTCATCCTCGGGTCATTGCGGCGGGGTCACGCGGTTGAGCAGTTCCTTGGGCCGTGGAGTTCGGCCGAGCGTCCCGGCGTGCGCTATGTAGAGGTTCGTCCGGCGAAGGCGTCCTATGAGGTCTATCTCCACGCGGTCGAGGACGTCGGCAGTGAGAGTTTCCTGGACCTGGGCGAGTTCCCGCCGCTCGATCCTGATGAGGAGGCCGACGAGTTCGGCCGGTTCCTGGGCATGGCTGAGGACCCGCTGGCCGCGCTGATCATTGCCGAAGATCGCACTGGAGCCGAGCGGGGGCGGTGGGTCAACGAGAACGTCGTCCAGGACGAGTACCGCGACTTCGTGCGGCTTAGCCGGCCGCCGAAGTTTTCCCCTGAGGGCCTTCAGTGGCCCCGGGGGTCGGACGTTCTCTGAGGACTCATGCTGCTTGGAGCCAGTCCCGGTAGGTGCTGGCCAGGTCGTCGTCCCGGCGGATTCCCCGTTCGAGAGTGGAGATGGTGGCCGGCCAGAGGCCGAAGTGGCTTGCCGCGGTGGTGAGGGTGATGTTCTTGGACTGCCGCAGGGGTCGCAGGTCGGCGATGCCGGGAACGGTGACCGTAGTGGTGAGGCAACGGAACATCTCCCGGGCGATGGCCCGTTTCAGGAGCCGGATGATCTCCTTCTTCGTGCGGCCGGCGGCGGTCTGGCGGACCACGTACTCGCGGGTGCGGGAATCGCTGGACATGCGGACGAGGGCGATTCGGTAGAGGGCGGCGTTGGCTGCCCGGTCACCGCCTCGCGAGAGGCGGTGACGGTTGGTCCGGCCGCTGGAGGCGGGGACCGGCGCGGCTCCGCAGAGGGCTGCGAAGGAGGACTCGGTCCGCATGCGTTCGGGGTTGCCTCCGGCCGTGATCAGCAGTTGGGCAGCAGTGTCGGGGCCGACTCCGTAAGCAGCCCGCAGCCCGGGGTTGTGCGCGGTGACCTCGCTGTCCAGCGCCTTGGTGAGAGCCTCGTGCTCCGCGGCAAGTCCGTTGACGCGTCGGGCGAGGCTCTTCAGCGCGGTGAGGACCGCAATGTGGACCGCGTCTCCGGCCGGTCGCAACCGGGCCAGGGCGTCGGTGCGGGCATTCCCTTTGAGCTGTCCGTATCGGGCGCGGATGTCCTCGGGGGCGGTGATGAGGATGTGGGTGATCTGGTTCAGGGCGGCGGTGCGGGCTTTGACAGCGGAGCGGGCGGTGTTGTGCATGGCCCGTATGCCGGTGACGGTGTCGTCCTTGGGCGCGCTGGAAGCCCGTCCGGACAGTGCGGCTCGCGCGGCGGCGTAAGCATCGATGGGGTCGGACTTGCCGATCCGGCGGCGTTCGGCCCGGTCGGGCCGGTTGACCTCGACGACCCGGTGCCCGCGTGAGCGGGCGGCACGGGTGAATCCGGCACCGTAGGAGGCAGTGCCCTCCACACCGATCGCCCTCACATGGCCATGGGCGTCCAGGAACGCCAGGGCCGCCGCGTATCCGGCGGCCGTGGTGGCGAACTCGGCATCGGCGAGGTGCCCGCCGTTGTCGCTGACAACCGCGACATGCACGGTGTCGGCATGGGAGTCGACCCCGCCGAACACAGCCTGGTCCACAGTCTCCTCTGCGACCTCTGATGTCATGCTGATAGTGCCTTCCCAACCGGAGGTGGGCGCCGGCCGGGTGGCGCAGACAGGACATTGAAGGGGGCTTCTGACCAAGCTCCTATCAGGTCATGTTCCGCCCGGCCGGAGCCATGAGAACAGGTTCCGGCGGCCGGACAGAACAACTTGAGGACAGCCCAGCAGGGCGTCAGTCAGTGGCAGAGCCACGACCACCGGAACCTGAGTATCAGCATCAATGTCAGTGGTTCCCCTTAGTGTCTGCGGCATGGCGACGCTTCCGAACCCCCTCCCGTCCCTTGCCTCCCACGGGCTGGATCTGCCGTCCGGATCCCTCGTGGACGCCACCGTCGACGGCCCCTGGCACGAACCCCTGTTCTGGTACGGGAACACGGCGGCGGCCCCGGGCGACTTCGCGGCCCTGCGCGCCACCGGCCGGCGGGTCGGACTGCTGCCCGTGCTGATCGACGAGGGCCCGCGCCGGGAGCCGCCCAGCGCGTGGGATCTCGCACCCGAGCGCGTTTCGTACCCGGGTGACCACGACGCCGAAGAGGTGCTCCTGAGCTTCTGGGAGCCGTACGCCGACGACGAACTCGGGGACGGGGACGCCGAGTCCGGCGACACGTCCGAGGCCGGTGGCCCGGCCGGGTCCGGCAGCACCCCCGAGTGGCCCGGACTCGCCCCCGTCCCCGCCGCCGGCATCGGCGACCCCGACCAACTGGCCGCCGAGCTCGCGGACGTCATCGGCAGCGCCTACCTCGAAGAGGACGGAACCGGCCTGCGCCCCGCCCTCGTACCCGCCCGGCGCAGCGCGGACATCCCCGCCGCCATCGGCTGGTCGGGCCCGGTCAACCACGAGAACGACGTCGCCCGCCTCTGCGCGGTACTCCGCTCCTGGGAGGACCGGTTCGACATCCGGGTCGTCATGCTCGGCTTCGACACCCTGACCGTGTCGGTCGGCCGCCCGCCGGCCACCCTCGCCGAGGCCCGGGCGGTCGCGGCCGAGCACTACGCCTTCTGCCCGGACAACATCAACCAGAACCCGCCGTACAACCTCGACGCGTACGCCGAGAAGCACCTGATGAACCGCGACTGCTGGACCTTCTGGTGGGACTGACCGCCCGCCCGGACGCCCCGGCCCGACCTGACCTGGCCTGACCACCCGACCCTGACCGACGGTCCCGAGCGCCCGCGACCGGCCGTGACCGGCCGGCCGGGACCGAGCGGCCGTGACCGGCCACCCCGGACGCGCGGTCCGGCTTCCACGAGGGGAGAAGCCGGACCGCGCCACACCCGCACGCCCCTTACGCCTCGCACGCCCCGTACGCCCCGCACGGCTCACGGCTCACGGCTCAAGGCCCGACCGACCCGGAAAGCGGCCGGATGCGTGGAACTTCGCGTCGGGGGAAACGCATATCCCATGAACCGGACGGAAAAGCTGATCACGGAGTACGGAACGCTGCCCCAGGAGAGCGACCGCAGGCGCGAAATCGTCTACGACCTCGGCGGCGTGCTCTCCACCGAGCCGGATCACCCGGGCATTCTGTCGTTCCTCATCGAGGTCGTCGCCGACTACGAGGCGTTCGACCTCGCGCGCGTCGAGGCGACGAAGGTACTGCGGCTCTGGCCCCCGTCCGACCCGGAGACCTGGCGTCTCGCGGGCGCCGTCCTGGTGTCGGCCGTCGAACACCCGGACGAGGACCTGGTCCGCCAGTACGCGGTGATGGCGCTGGGCTCGTACGCCGACGACTCCGTCGTCCTCGCGGCCCTGGCCGACGCCGTACTCAGCGACCCCGACCCGCTCGTACGGGACAACGCCTTGGCGGCACTCAGCGAGGCAGGTCCGAGCGAGGGCCGGGCCGAGGTGCTCCGCCGACTCTCCGAGGACGCCCACCTCGGCCACGAGGCCGCCCGCATCCTCACGGGGTGGGAGCAGCGGGCGGCCGATTGAGGGCTGTCCCGTCCGCGGGCCCCGCGGCCCGGAGCGTCACCGGCCGATCGGAGTGGCCCCGGTCGCCGCGAGTGACAGCTCCCACAGCCGTGCGGCCGCATCCGGATCGACGGCGTACCCGCGGACCCCACCGTCGTCCATGGCCTCGTCCGGGGCCGAGACGCGCGCGACCTCACAGTCTTCGAGGTAGAGCCCGCCGTGTCCGTCGAGGAGCGGGGACGTGGCGGCCCACAGACCGGTGGCGGCCCCCTGCGAAGGGGACTTGAAACCGGCTCCGACGACGTTCCCGTGCTCGTCCACCCACCCGAGGTCGATCTGCTCCTGGAGCTCCATCTCCCGCTGGAGCCCCGTGATGATCTTGCCGGGGTGGAGGGAGAACGCCCGGACGCCGTCCTCGCGTCCGAGGGCGTCGAGGTGCACGGCGAACAGGATATTGGCGGTCTTGGACTGACCGTAGGCCAGCCACTTGTCGTAGCCGGTGCGGAAGTGCGGGTCGTGCCGGCGGAAGCCGGTCAGGGTATGTCCGGCGGAACTGTTGACGACGACCCGCGCACCACCGGCACCGGCCAGGAGCGGATAGAGCTCGCAGGCGAGGGTGAAGTGCCCGAAGTGGTTGGCGGCCAACTGGCTCTCCCAGCCGGGCCCGACGCGCCGCTCGGGGGTGGCCATTACACCGGCCACCGCCATGAGGAGGTCGAGCCGAGCGACGGAGGCGGTGATCCGCGCGGCGGCCTCCCGCACGCTGTCGAGGTCGGCCAGGTCCATGGGGACGACCTCGGCACCCTTCACGTCGGCGAGGGCGGCCTCGGCGACTTCGGGGCGGCGGGCGGGCACGATCACCCGGGCTCCGGCGGCCGTCAGGGCGTGGGTGGTCGCCAGGCCGAGCCCGGAGTAGCCCCCGGTCACGACGGCGGTCTTCCCGGAGAGGTCGGTCCCGGCCAGGACGTCCTCGGCGGTGCTGGCGGCGGAGAAGGGCGAGCCGAGCGGCTGCTGTTCGCTGATGGTCATGCGAAGGACGCTACGAGCTGGAGCGCGGTCTAGGTCAACTCCGCCGCCAGCCGCGAGCAGACCATCCGCCAACAACCGCGGACGGCGATTAGGTTGAAGGGCATGACGACTACCAGGACCCGCGAAGTGCCGCTGAGCATCGGCGAGGTGGCCGAGCGGACCGGCCTGAGCGTGCACACCCTGCGCCTGTACGAGCGTGAGGGCCTGCTGGTCGGACCGGTGGGACGGGACGCGGCCGGCCGGCGCCGCTACACCGCGGCGGACGTGGAATGGCTGATGGTCTGCGTGAAACTGCGGGAGTCGGGGATGCCGCTCGCCGAACTCAGGCGGTTCGCCGAGCTCGTACGGAACGGGCCGGGCAACGAGGCCGACCGGCTCCAGCTCCTCGATGCCCACCAGAAGCGCGTCGAAGCACAGATCCGGGCCCTGGAGGAGTGCCATTCCGTCATCGTCTGGAAGATCGGCGTCTACTCCGAGCACCTCGACCGCGGTGAGGGCGACGAGCTCTGGGCCCCGAGGGGCTGAGGGCGGTGTGCCCGGCCGGACCGTCGTACGGCGCGACGGCCGCAGGCCGCTCGGTCTCATCAGCCCGGTGCTGACCGGGCGCGGCGCCCCACGTGCGGTGCCCCCGTGCCCCTCGCAGCCGGATGGTCAGGGAGCCCTCCGAGGTGCCGTCGTGGGCCGCTCGAAGCCGGCGCCTGCTCGCCCGGCCGGTTCTGGCAGGTCGCTCTACGGGTGCTCCGGCGGGCGCAGCATCACGGCTGCGGCGGCAGCCGTGGCGATCAGGCCGAGGGCGGCGATGACCAGCACGGTGGTGAAGCCCTGGTCATAGACCTGCCGTGCCGTGCGCAGCAGTTCCCGCGCGGTTTCGGACGGGAGGCCGGCGGCGACATTCTCGGCGCTGGAGAACGATTCACCGGCCGCTGCGCGCTGGACCGGATCGAGATCCGGCAGGGGGGGAAGACTGGTCCGGTAGACGACGCCGAGGACGCTGCCCAGAACGGCGACACCGAGGCCGGCGCCGAGTTCGAAGGAGGTCTCCTGGATCGCCGCCGCCTCCCCCGAACGCTCCGGCTGGGCGGCGCCCATGATCGAGTCGGCACCGAGTGTCATCACGATGCCGGCACCGTATCCCGCGCCGAGCAGCGGGAGGAGCAGCACGCCGTAGTGGCCGGTGTCGCCGGTGGCGGCCATGGCGGAAGGGCGGTGGCGAACAGGACAAGTGCTCCGGTGAGCGCCCACCGGTTGCCCCATCGGCTCGATACCCAGGGTGCGGTGATCGCGCCGATGGCGTTGGCGGCCGCGAGGGGCATCAGAGCCAGTCCAGCGCGCAGGGGTGTGTACTCACCCACCTGCTGCAGCCACTGGGTGAGGAAGAACAGCAGGGCGACGTAAGAGCCGAAGCAGCCGATCACGCACAGGGTGGCGGTGGTGAAGCGACGCTCGCCGAAGAGGGAGAAGTCGAGGAGCGGCTCCTCGATGCGTCGCTGGCGGCGTACGAAACGGTGGAGCAGGAAGCTCCCGACGGCGGCCGCAGTGAGAATGAGCCAGTTCACGCCCGCGTGTTCGCCGGCCTGCTTGAGCGCGTAGACCACACAGGCCAGACCGATGACGGACAGCGCCACGCTGGCCAGGTCCCAGCGGCGGGGGACGGGATTCTTCGACTCGGGAATGACTCTGACACCGACGGCCAGCAGGATGACGACGATCGGAACGTTAATCAGGAAGACCGCACCCCAGCCCCACCGCGCGGTGACCAGACCGCCGATCAGCGGGCCGATCGTCGCACCGGCACTGTGGGCGGAGGTCCAGATCCCGATGGCGAAGGCGCGCTCACGGTCGTCGGTGAAGACGACCCTGATGATCGCCACTGTGGATGCCATGATCATGGCGGCACCGATTCCGAGCGCGGCCCGCGCCGCGATGAGCTGCGCCGTCGAGGTGGAGAAGGCCGCCGCCGCCGAGGCCAGTCCGAAGGCGGCGAACCCGCTGAGCACCATGCGGCGCCGACCGAGGCGGTCGCCGAGCGTGCCGCAGGTGACGAGCAGGGCCGCGAGCGTGAGTGAGTAGACGTCGACGATCCACAGCAGCCCCGAGGGCGTGGGATTGAGTTCCCGGCTCATGCTGGGCACGGCGACGTGCAGCACGGTGAGGTCGATGCCGCACAGCAGCAGGCTTCCCGACACCACGGCCAGAACCAGCCATCGCCGTGTGGACGGGGGCTGAGAAGGCCCCGTGTTTTCCGTCTTCCCGGTGACCCGCACCGGTGACGGTGCCTGCTTCTTTGCCATACGCTCAGCTTCAGGGAGTACCAACACCCGTCACAAGTACGGTCTTTGATGTCCCCTAGGCACATTCTGCATACCAATGGAGGTCAGCAGTGCGTTCTGGCGTCGAGGACGTCCCGGAGGAATGTGCGGTCGAGTTCGCCATGGAGATGCTCGGGGGGCGTTGGAAGCTGGCCGTGCTCAAACAGCTGGTCTCGGGCACCCACCGGTTCGGTGAGCTGAGGCACGCGCTGCAAGGTGTCACCCCGCGCATGCTCACCCGCCAGCTGCGGGAACTGGAGGCCGACGGCCTGGTGACACGCACCGTGTACGCCGAGGTGCCGCCGAGGGTCGAGTACGCGCTCACCGAGGTCGGGCAGAGCTTGGAGTCCATCACCGACGAGCTGGACAAATGGGGCCGCTGGTACCGCGAGACGATACGCCGCGAGGCACCCTTCGGCCTTCACCCCACGGCGTGATCCGGGGCGAAGGCCGAAGGAACCGGCGGGTGCCGATCGCTACGGCCCTGCTCAGAATTCCTTGAGATTCTGCCGCAGCGTGTTGCCCGGCGTGTAAGCCGTCCGGGTCAGGCCCCGGCGCTGGAGCGCGGGGATCAGTCCGTCGGTGATGTCGGCGATCCAGCGGCGGTTCAGCCGCAGCACCGGAGTGGTCAGCATGAACCCGTCGCCGCCGACCTCCTCCATCGCCGCGCCCATCTGCTCGGCCACCTGGTCCGGCGTGCCGATCAGCTCCAGCGAGGAGACGAGCCCTCCGGCGCCGTCGATGACCAGTTCGCGCAGGGTCTTCCCGCTGCCCCATTGCTGCAGCTGGTCCGATGAACCTTGTTCGCCGTTGGTCTCCAGCCGGTACGGCAGTGGCTTGTCGAGGTCGAACTGCGCGAAGTCGATCTCTGTGAGCGCGGAGGTCTCGGCGAGGATGTCGTGGATGAACTGGGGCGAGGAGACCGCCCGCTCATACTTGTCGCGGGCGTCCTGTTCGGTTTCGCCGACGGTCGGCGTCACGCAGAACAGCCCCTTCACGTCGTCGGGGTCGCGTCCGGCCTCTTCGGCGTGCTTGCGCACGTCGTCGCGGAACTGCTTCATGCCGGACACGCCGTTGGCGACGGCGATGACCGAGTCCGCGTTGCGGGCCGCGAACCGCCGGCCCCGGGGTGAGGCGCCGGCCTGCACGAACGCGGGCCTGTGCTGCGGGGAGGGCACGGTGTTCAACGGGCCGCGCACCTGGAAGTGTTCGCCCTTGAAGTGGATCGGCCGGACCTTGGTGTGGTCGGCGTAGATCCCCTTCTCCCGGTCGAGTACCACGGCGTCCGCGTCCCAGGAGGCGAACAGCTGCCGGACCACGTCGACGTACTCGTCGGCCGCCGAGTAACGGGCCTCCCGCGACGGCAGCTCCGCCAGCCCGAAGTTCTGGGCGGCCAGGTTCTCGGCGCTGGTGACGATGTTCCAGCCGAATCGGCCCCCGAGCATGCTGTCCATCGTCGAGGAGAGCCGCGCCGTGATGAACGGCGGGTACGCCATCGTCGACAGAGTGGCAACGATGCCCAGGTGAGAGGTGGCCAGCCCCATCGCGGCGGCGAGCGGGACCGGGTCGTGCTTCGGCGCGACGATGCCTTGGCCCAGGGCCCGTTCGGAGGAGCCTCCGTAGCTCTCGGGGACCATGAGCTTGTCCTCGATGATCACGTAGTCGAAGCAGGCGCGCTCCAGGTCCTGGGCCACCTCGGTGTAGAACTTGCCGTCCCACGGGGAGCCGCCCGTGCCGAACGGGCCCTGCCAGTCGTCCGGGGTGAAGTTGCAGATGAACGAGAGATGGAACTTCTGGGTCACAGACCCGCCCGCACCCGCTCTTCGCCGGTCTGGTGAAGGCCGCAGTGGAGCGCCGGCAGACCATCCGGGCAGGAGGAGTCGCTGTCGAATCCGCGTGAGCGAGTGTCCGAGAAACCGGTACGGGGGACTCGCGGCCGCTCCCCGCCGCTGGAAACGTCTCGTCCGACCCACCACATGGGACACGGTCCGGGAGCCCGAGCGACCGAGAGCGCCCTTCCCGACCCGTCAACGCCCCTCACCGGACGACCCGGTCGGACCGTCGACGGCCAACTCCCCTACCGCGGACGCATCATGACACCCACCGTCCCGCCCGCCACCGCACCACCACACCGGCGGGCCCACCGGATCCGGATCGTCTGGGTGGGGCCAACCGCCGCTGGTCCCCGCGGCCTGGACGTGCATGCCGGTCCCGTGCGCCGGACAGACGGGCCAGGCCTGCCACAGCAGCTCCATGAGGGTGTCCTGCGCGGCCTCCGCGACGACGGCCAGGACCGTGTGCGGGTCGCCCGGCTCCGGCGGGTCGCCCTCCTCCAGGTCCGACGCGTTGACCGCGTTGCCCTGCCAACGGCCGTCGGACATCGCCACGTAGACCTGCTCCTCGCCGGTGAACGCCCGGGACGCGGGCTCGTACGACGGGACACCCATCAGCACCAGCGCGTCCTGGTCCGGCAGGGTCGCCAGCAGGTCGCGGTTGACCACGGCGAGCGCCGCCTCCAGCTTCGGCCACCGCCCGGGCTCGGTCGGCACGGGTTCCGGGGGCTCTCGCATCCCGCTACTACCGGGGCTGGGACCTTTGGCGAAGCGCGAGAAGTGGTTCACCCGGGCATCGTGCCACCACCCCGGCAGGCCGGTACCCCGCGCGCCGAACCCGTATGCCGGGGGCCGGAGTCGAGCGGGTACGGCGAGGCCCGGCAGGCCATCCGCACGGACACGCCCGCCGGGCCCCCGCCGGTACGGTGACGGCTACGCCGAGCGCCCGCCCAGCCGCTGCGCGACCTCCGTCGCCCAGTACGTCAGGATCATCGACGCACCCGCGCGCCGGATACCGGTCAGGCTCTCCAGGATCGCCGCGTCGCGGTCGATCCAGCCCTTCTCGGCGGCGGCCTCGATCATCGAGTACTCGCCGCTGATCTGGTACGCCGCGACCGGCACGTTCACGGAGTCGGCGACCTTGGCGAGGATGTCGAGGTACGGGCCGGCGGGCTTGACCATCACCATGTCGGCGCCCTCCTCCAGGTCGAGCGCCAGCTCCCGCAGGGACTCGCGGATGTTCGCCGGGTCCTGCTGGTACGTCTTGCGGTCGCCCCGGAGCGAGGAGCCGACGGCCTCCCGGAAGGGGCCGTAGAAGGCGGAGGAGTACTTCGCGGTGTACGCGAGGATCGACACGTCCTCGTACCCGGTCTGGTCCAGGGCGTCGCGGATCACACCGATCTGGCCGTCCATCATGCCGCTCGGGCCGACCGTGTGGGCGCCCGCGTCGGCCTGGACCTGGGCCATCTCGGCGTACCGCTCCAGGGTGGCGTCGTTGTCGACGCGGCCGTCCTCGGTCAGCACACCGCAGTGGCCGTGGTCGGTGTACTCGTCCAGGCAGAGGTCCGACATGACGACGAGGTCGTCGCCGACCTCCTTGCGCACCGCGCGCAGGCCCTGCTGGAGGATGCCGTCCGGGTCCGTCCCCGCCGTGCCCCGGGCGTCCTTCTTCTCGTCGGCCGGAACGCCGAAGAGCATGATCCCGGAGACCCCGGCCTCGACCGCGTCGACGGCGGCCTTCCGCAGGGTGTCCAGGGTGTGCTGCCGCACGCCCGGCATCGCCGAGATCTCGACCGGCGCGTCGATGCCCTCGCGGACGAACGCGGGCAGGATCAGGTTGGCGGGGTGGAGGCGGGTCTCGGCGACCATCCGTCGCATCGTCGGGGTCGTCCGCAGCCGCCGGGGGCGGGAGCCGGGGAAGTTTCCGTACGCAGTCATTCTTTGACCATAGACCCGCCCACATCGGTCTCTTACCGACACCCCTGCCGGAAAAACGGGCCCCGCGCCCGCGCTCCGGAACCACCACCGGGCACGAGCGCGGAAAGGGCCCGGCAGCTCCACCAGGGAGCCGCCGGGCCCGTACGTCCGTGCCGACCGGTCAGGTCGTCGTACGCCTCCGCCGCGCACCGGGTCGCCGCTCGCTCGGGCGGGTCACCGGGTCGCCGGCCTCCTTGGCCGCGTCCCGGCGCCGCGCGCCGAACTCCGCCAGCGCCTCGGCCAGCTTGTGCACCGAGGGCTCCGGCGCGAGGACGTCGACCCGCAGGCCGTGCTCCTCGGCGGTCTTCGCGGTGGCCGGGCCGATACAGGCGATGACCGTCACGTTGTGCGGCTTGCCCGCGATACCGACCAGGTTGCGGACGGTCGAGGACGAGGTGAAGAGCACCGCGTCGAAGCCGCCGCCCTTGATCGCCTCCCGGGTGTCCGCCGGGGGCGGCGAGGCGCGGACCGTGCGGTACGCGGTCACGTCGTCGACCTCCCAGCCCAGGTCGATCAGGCCCGCCACCAGGGTCTCGGTGGCGATGTCGGCGCGGGGCAGGAAGACGCGGTCGATCGGGTCGAAGACCGGGTCGTACGGCGGCCAGTCCTCCAGGAGACCCGCGGCGGACTGCTCGCCCGACGGCACCAGGTCCGGCTTCACACCGAAGTCGACCAGCGCGGCGGCGGTCTGCTCGCCGACGGCCGCGACCTTGATCCCGGCGAAGGCGCGGGCGTCGAGCCCGTACTCCTCGAACTTCTCCCGTACGGCCTTCACCGCGTTCACCGAGGTGAACGCGATCCACTCGTACCGGCCGGTGACCAGTCCCTTGACCGCGCGCTCCATCTGCTGGGGCGTACGCGGCGGCTCGACGGCGATCGTCGGCACCTCGTGCGGCACCGCGCCGTAGGAACGCAGCTGGTCGGAGAGGGAGGCCGCCTGCTCCTTCGTCCGCGGGACGAGCACCTTCCAGCCGAAGAGCTGCTTGGACTCGAACCACGCGAGCTGGTCGCGCTGGGCGGCCGACGTACGGTCCCCGACCACGGCTATGACCGGCTGGTGCCCGTCCGGAGACGGGAGCACCTTCGTCTGCTTGAAGAGCTGCGCGATGGTGCCGAGCGTCGCCGTCCACGTCCGCTGACGGGTGGTCGTGCCCGCGACCGTGACGGTCAGCGGGGTGTCGGGCTTGCGGCCCGCCGAGACCAGCTCGCCCGCGGCCGCCGCGACCGAGTCCAGGGTGGTCGAGACGACGGCGGTCGCGTCGCTCGCGCCGACCTCGCTCCAGCAGCGGTCGGTCGCGGTACGGGCGTCCACGAAACGCACGTCCGTCCCCTGCGCGTCGCGCAGCGGGACACCGGCGTACGCGGGCACGCCGACGACGTTGGCGACACCCGGGACGACCTCGAAGGGAACCCCGGCGGCGGCACACGCGAGCATCTCCGCCCCCGCGCCACCGTCCAGACCCGGGTCACCGGCGACAGCACGGACGACCCGCCTGCCGCCCTTCGCGGCCTCCATGACAATATTGGCCGCGTCCCTGAGTACAGGTACTCCGGCGGCTGTTGACATCACGTCAACGACGGTCAGCTCAGGGGTGCTCACGCCTGCCCGCGCATGTGTGCGCACGACGTCGAGCACCTCGGGCTCTGCGACAAGAACGTCCGCGCTCGCAAGCGCCTCGACGGCGCGCAGCGTCAGCAGACCCGGGTCGCCGGGACCGGCGCCGAGGAAGGTGACGTGTCCCTGTGCGGACAGCAGCGGAAAGTCGGACACGGCGGGGCCGGTGGGGCTCAAAGTGCTCGCTCCCCCATAAGACCGGCCGCACCCTTGGCGAGCATCTCCGACGCGAGTTCGCGTCCGAGGGCCGCCGCGTCGTCCTGCGACGTGGGAACGGGACCGGTGGTGGACAGCTGCACCAGCGAGGAACCGTCGGTGGAACCGACGACACCGCGCAGGCGCAGTTCGTTGACAGCCTGACCGTCGACCAGGAGGTCGGCCAACGCACCCACGGGTGCGGAGCAGCCGGCCTCCAGGGCGGCGAGCAGGGAACGCTCGGCGGTGACGGCGACCCGGGTGTACGGGTCGTCGAGCTCCGCGAGCGCGGCGGCGAGATCGGTGCTCGTTGCCGCGCACTCGATCGCCAGTGCTCCCTGGCCGGGAGCGGGCAGGACGGTGTCGGGCGACAGGAAGTCGGTCACCTCGTCCGTCCGGCCGAGACGGCTCAGACCGGCCGCGGCGAGAACCACCGCGTCCAGCTTTCCGTCGCGTACGAACCCGATGCGCGTATCCACGTTGCCGCGGATCGGCACGGTCTCTATGGAGAGGCCGTGCGCCCGGGCGTACGCGTTCAGCTGCGCCATGCGGCGCGGCGAACCCGTACCCACCCGGGCCCCGGCCGGAAGCTCCTCAAAGGTCAGCCCGTCGCGTGCCACCAGCACGTCGCGCGGGTCCTCGCGGAGCGGCACGGCGGCCAGCACCAGGCCCTCGGGCTGCGCGGTCGGCAGGTCCTTGAGGCTGTGGACCGCGAAGTCCACCTCGCCCCGCAGCAGCGCCTCGCGCAGCGCGGCGACGAACACTCCGGTGCCGCCGATCTGTGCCAGGTCCTCGCGCGAGACGTCGCCGTACGTGGTGATCTCCACCAGTTCGACGTCGCGCCCGGTCACCTCGCTGACCGCCTGAGCGACCAGGCCCGACTGGGCCATGGCGAGTGTGCTGCGCCGGGTGCCGAGCCGCAGCGGCGTGTTGTCGGTCCCACCCTGGGGTGAGCTGTCGGTCATGACCGCCCTCTATTCGGGTCGTTCAGGTCTGCCCGGGAGACGGCGGCCACCGTCTGCGGGTCGAGGTCGAAGAGTTCTCGCAGCGCGTCCGCGTACCCGGCGCCGCCGGGCTCGCTCGCCAGCTGCTTGACCCGCACGGTCGGCGCGTGCAGGAGCTTGTCGACGACGCGTCGCACGGTCTGCGTGATCTCGGCGCGCGTCTTCTCGTCGAGGTCGGGCAGCCGTCCGTCGAGCCGGGCGATCTCGCCGGCCACCACGTCGGCGGCCATCGTGCGCAGGGCGACGACGGTCGGGGTGATGTGCGCGGCGCGCTGGGCGGCGCCGAAGGCGGCCACCTCGGTGGAGACGATGCCCCGCACCCGGTCGACGTCGGCGGCCATCGGGGCGTCCGCGGACGCCTCGGCGAGCGTTTCGATGTCGACCAGGCGCACGCCGTCGATGCGGTGCGCACCGCTGTCCACGTCCCGCGGCATCGCGAGGTCGAGGACGGCGAGCCGCACGGGTCCGCTGTTCTGCGCGGGGATGGCGCGGCGCGGCACGGTCACCCGCGCGCCCGCGCCGGCATTCGAGGAGTCGGTACCGGCGGCGTCGGTACCGGCGGCGTCCTCCGGGGCGGAACCGTTCTCCACCCAGGCGGCGTGCTGGTCCAGCGCGTCCACGGGCGCGCCGGAGGCGGCCTTCGGCGCCGGGACGGCCGTGGCTTCGTACTCCGCGCCGACGGCCTTCGCGATCGCCTCGGCGGTCAGCACCAGGCCCGTCGAACCGGTGCAGGACACCACGATGTCGGCACGTGTCAGCTCGTCCGTGACGGTGCTCATCTCCACGGCGCGGGCCCGCAGCGCGGGTCCCGACGCCTGGCCGAGGATCTCCACGAGACGGTCGGCGCGGGCGCGGGTCCGGTTGGCGACGACGATCTCGCCGACTCCGGTACGGGCCAGCGTCGCGGCGGCCAGGGAGGACATCGAACCGGCCCCGATGACCAGGGCGCGCTTGCCCCGGGCCCAGGTGTCGACGTCCTGTCCGGCGGCGAGCTGCTCCAGGCCGAAGGTGACCAGCGACTGTCCGGCGCGGTCGATCCCTGTCTCGCTGTGGGCGCGCTTGCCCACGCGCAGGGCCTGCTGGAACAGGTCGTTCAGCAGCCGGCCCGCGGTGTGGAGCTCCTGCCCCAGGGCGAGCGCGTCCTTGATCTGGCCGAGGATCTGGCCCTCGCCCACGACCATCGAGTCCAGCCCGCAGGCCACCGAAAGGAGGTGGTGGACGGCGCGGTCCTCGTAGTGCACGTAGAGATGGGGAGTGAGCTCGTCCAGCCCGACCTGGCTGTGCTGGGCGAGCAGCGTCGACAGCTCGGCGACGCCCGCGTGGAACTTGTCCACGTCGGCGTAGAGCTCGATGCGGTTGCAGGTGGCCAGCACGGTGGCCTCGGCCGCGGGTTCCGCGGCGAGGGTGTCCTGCAACAGCTTGACCTGGGCGTCCTGGGCGAGCGAGGCCCGCTCCAGCACGGAGACGGGGGCGCTGCGGTGACTCAGTCCGACGACGAGAAGGCTCATGCCGGCATCACGGCGGGCATGTCCCCGTCGGGTCCCTTCCGGTTCACGGGGGTCGCGCGCATCGGCGGCGCGGCCTCGTCGGTCTCGTCCGCCGTGCCGTCATCGCCGGCCTTGCGCTGCTCGTGGAACGCGAGGATCTGGAGCTCGATGGAGAGATCGACCTTGCGCACGTCGACGCCCTCGGGGACGGAGAGGACGGTCGGCGCGAAGTTCAGGATCGAGGTGACACCGGCCGCCACGAGACGGTCGCAGACCTGCTGGGCGGCGCCGGGCGGGGTGGTGATCACGCCGATGGACACACCGTTGTCGGTGAGGATGCGGTCCATGTCGTCGGTGTGCTGGACGGGAATCCCGGCGACCGGGGTACCGGCCATCGCGGGGTCCGCGTCGATCAGCGCGGCGACCCGGAAGCCACGGGAGGCGAACCCGCCGTAGTTGGCGAGGGCGGCGCCGAGGTTTCCGATGCCGACGATGGCGACCGGCCAGTCCTGGGTGAGGCCGAGCTCACGGGAGATCTGGTAGACGAGGTACTCGACGTCGTACCCGACACCCCGGGTGCCGTAGGAGCCCAGGTAGCTGAAGTCCTTGCGGAGCTTCGCGGAATTGACCCCCGCGGCCGTGGCGAGTTCCTCGGACGAGACCGTGGGAACGGAACGCTCGGACAGCGCGGTCAGTGCGCGCAGATACAGGGGGAGTCGGGCGACAGTGGCCTCGGGAATTCCTCGGCTTCGGGTCGCCGGTCGGTGAGTTCGGCCAGTTGCCACGGTGCTCCTGCGGGATGAGCGGGGCTGTAGGCGGCCGTATGTCCCAAGACCGCCCCGTCGAATGCAGGCTATGTCTTTGTGAACACGTGCACAAAGATTGTGTCCGTTTTGTCCGGTCAAAGTGACCGGGGTCACGCGAATTCGCCGCCTGATCCCGGAACCACGGATCGCATCAACCCGTTGCGGGCTCGAAGGGGGCAAAACCGAACACACTCCTCATGATCAAGCCCCCGAGACCACTCAAAACGCCCATGATGGTACGCGAAAATCGTTGACTCAGGCACTCAATGCCGCGTCCGGCGTTTCCACCCGCCGTCCGCCCCGCGGAAACGGTGGAACCGGTTGGAACCAGTCAGGCACCCAGTGCCGCACGCAGCCTCTTCGGATCGACACGCCAGAAGGTGTGCTGCTCCCCGTCGATCAGCACCACCGGGATCTGCTCCCAGTACCGCGCGTACAGCTCCTCGTCCTGGGTGATGTCCTTCTCCTCCACCACCGAACCGGTCTCCGCGCACACCGCGTCGACCACCGCCCGCGCGTCCTCGCAGAGATGACAGCCGGGCTTCCCGAGCAGCGTGACGATCCGGTCGGCGGGCTTCTTCTTGGTACGACGCAGCAGGGCACTCATGGCCCCATTCTCCGCCCGCCGTGCCCCGCCCCGGCACCCCGCCGCACGCCCTCCTCCCCTCTCCCCCACCCGCCCGCCCACCCTGCGTCTCTCCCGCCCGCCCACCCTGCGTCTCTCCCGCCCGCCCACAGCACCCTGCGAGTTCCGCAGAGTTCACGTGCCCGGTACCCGGCGGAACGGGAAGTGCCCGGTGAAATGGTTATGCTCGCCGCATGGCCTCTCTTGGATGGCTCACACCTCGCAGGCGCCCCGCCACGGCACGCAGCGTGCTGGCGGGCGAGGCGGCGGCCGAAGCCGCCCGCAAGGCGACGCTGCACGGGGACGGCGACACCCTCCTCGAAACGGGCCGGGACGCGGACGCCGCACCCGAGGAACCGGCGTTCCCGGTGGCCGGCGACGACCGCGCCGCCGCCTTCTTCGACCTCGACAACACCGTGATGCAGGGCGCCGCGCTCTTCCACTTCGGCCGGGGCCTCTACAAGCGGAAGTTCTTCCAGCGCCGCGAGCTCACCCGGTTCGCCTGGCAGCAGGCATGGTTCCGGCTGGCCGGCGTGGAAGACCCGGAGCACATGCAGGACGCCCGCGACAGCGCCCTCTCCATCGTCAAGGGACACCGCGTCTCCGAGCTGATGTCCATCGGCGAGGAGATCTACGACGAGTACATGGCCGACCGCATCTGGCCGGGCACCCGCGCACTGGCCCAGGCGCACCTCGACGCGGGCCAGAAGGTCTGGCTGGTCACCGCCGCCCCGGTGGAGACCGCCACGATCATCGCCCGCCGGCTCGGCCTCACCGGCGCGCTCGGCACGGTCGCCGAGTCCGTCGACGGCGTCTACACCGGCCGCCTGGTCGGCGAACCGCTGCACGGCCCCGCGAAGGCCGAGGCGGTACGCGCCCTGGCCGCGGCCGAGAACCTGGACCTCGGGCGCTGCGCCGCGTACAGCGACTCGCACAACGACATCCCGATGCTCTCGCTGGTCGGCCACCCCTACGCGATCAACCCCGACGCCAAGCTGCGCAAGCACGCCCGCGCCCACGACTGGCGGCTGCGCGACTACCGCACCGGCCGCAAGGCCGCGCAGGTCGCACTCCCGGCCGCGGCCGGGGTCGGGGCGCTGGCCGGCGGCACCGTCGCCGCCGTCGCCCTGCACCGCCGCCGCCGCTGACCCACGGCTGCCCCCGCAGCCGGTTCGCCGCCCCACACCCGCGGCCACCTCCGCCCGCGCCCACCCGACGTCCGGCCGACCGAACGCCCGGGCGCGGGCGTTCGCCCGCCCGCACGCGCCCGCCCCGGTACTCCGCGCGCCCGCGATGCCGCGCACACCCGCCGCCGCGTCCCCGGCCCCGCGCAGCCCGTACACACTGCACGCCCGTACGCACGCGCAGCCGCCCGGTCCGCTGCCCGGTACCCCTTCCGCCGGCACGGACATCTGTGCGCCTCCGGGCAGCCCTCCGAACACTCCGCCCGCGCGCCTTTGTGCGCCCCGCACTCCCCCTCCGCCGGCCCGCGACCCCCGCAGGGGCCACGCCCGGGACCGCCCACCCGCGAGACCCCGTACGGAAGAACCCCGCAGGCCCTGCGGCGCCCGGCCCGCGAGGGCCCGACGGACGGTGACCGACCACAACCGGTACCGAGCAGAGACAGATGGCGAAGCAATTCGATCAATTACCGGTCACCATCCGCGATCGGAATAGTCACCGAGCGGTACGAGAATTGGCGCAACCGGTGATTTTAGCAACTCGGTGTAGTGCCGCCTGTACGAAGCGTTATTCTCCTCAAACGCAATGACGGAGCCCGCCACCCTCCTCCACAAGGGGACGGATTTCGAACTGCTCGTGATGGAAGCTCTGCCTCTGGGAGTCCCGTGTACCCACACGTCGGGGTTGACGCCTCGGGCCTGGCTACGCTGCGTGCAACGGTCCTCGACCGCTTGCGCGGCTTCGTCCCCACCGCGTACGCCGTACCCGCGCTCGCCACCCCTGCAGCCGCACCTGCCGGCCCTTGCTATGCCCTGGCGGAACGCGGTGCGGTGGTCGGAAGACGCGGCACCCGCGCCGCCTCGACCGCGTCCTCGGCGTCCCCGGCGTCCTCAGGGTCCCCAGCGTCCTCGGGGTCCTCGGCCGCGGCCGCGGCCACGTCGACCGTCCGCCGTCCCACCGCCGACAGCGACAGCGCCCGCATGATGGACCTCGTCGAGCGCGCGCAGGCCGGCGAGGCCGACGCGTTCGGCCGCCTCTACGACCAGTACAGCGACACCGTGTACCGGTACATCTACTACCGCGTGGGCGGGAAGGCCACGGCGGAGGACCTCACCAGCGAGACCTTCCTCCGCGCGCTGCGCCGCATCTCCACGTTCACCTGGCAGGGCCGCGACTTCGGCGCCTGGCTCGTCACCATCGCGCGCAACCTCGTCGCCGACCACTTCAAGTCCAGCCGCTTCCGGCTGGAGGTCACCACCGGCGAGATGCTCGACGCCAACGAGGTCGAGCGCTCCCCCGAGGACTCCGTGCTGGAATCCCTCTCCAACGCCGCGCTGCTCCAGGCCGTGCGACGCCTCAACCCGCAGCAGCAGGAGTGCGTGACGCTCAGGTTCCTGCAAGGGCTCTCGGTCGCGGAGACCGCCCGCGTGATGGGAAAGAACGAGGGCGCGATCAAGACCCTCCAGTACCGGGCCGTCCGCACCCTCGCCCGCCTGCTGCCGGACGACGCCCGCTGACGCGGCCCGCCGCCGCCGGGGCGTGCCCCGGCCCTCCGGTATGTCGCGTTCATGACGCACTGGTCCGATCATCTTTCGTCCGTAACCCAAGTGCCGCGCCGCTCGTTGTGCCGGATGCAGGCCCCCTGTAGCTACACCTCGACCGGCGTCACTCACCCCATCGAGTGGCATCGACCCCGGGTGTACAACCTTCCGGACCCTCAGGGGAGTCGACCGTCATGACGAGAGGAGGTGCCGCCAGTGATCGCAAACGTTTCGGCACACCGGCGGGCGAACGCCTTCGCCCAGGCCCTGGAGGAACAGTCCCCCCAGGGTGCGGCGGCCGTACAGCCCGAGGAACCGGCCGAACAGGCCGACCACGGAGCACTGTTGGCCCTGGCGAACGGCCTCGGTGAACTGCCGTCGCCGCAGTTCGATCCCGAAGTCAAAGTGGTGCAGCGAGCGCAGCTCGTCGCCGCCATGGAAGCGATGTTCGCCGAGGCCGCCGAGGCCGGGGCGTCCACGGGCCCCACGGTGCCCGAGCAACGCCCCAGGGGAGCCCACCGGGCCTCCCCGCTCCGCAAGCTCCGTCCGCGTTCCCGCTGGGCGAAGGGGCTCACCGCAGGCGGGCTGACCGTGGGTGTCGCGGCGGGGGCGTTCGGCGGCGTCGCCGCGGCCAGCTCCGACGCCCTCCCCGGTGACTCGCTGTACGGCCTCAAGCGGGGCATGGAGGACATCCAGCGCTCCATGGCCGACAGCGACACCGACCGCGGCGAGGCATTCCTCGACCAGGCCTCGACCCGGCTCAGCGAGGCGCGCCGCCTGATGGAACGCGGCCGTTCCGGCCACCTGGACCACGAGTCGCTCGGTGAGATCAGGCGCGCCCTCAGCGGGATGTCGCACGACGCCTCCGAGGGGCACCGGCTGCTCCACGCCGCGTACGAACGCGAGGGCACCCTCGGTCCCATCCAGACCCTGGACTCGTTCTCCCGTTCGCACCGCGACAGTTGGAGCAGCCTGCGCGACCGGCTGCCGGTCCAGCTCACCGACGTCGGGGACAAGGTCAGCTCGGTGCTGGCGGCCATAGACGAAGAGGTCGCGCCGCTGGAATCGCTGCTGCCGCGCACTCCGGACAGGAGCGGCGGGGGCGCCTCGCAGCGGTCCGGGGTCCCGCAGGGGGGCAGTGGCTCCTCGCGGACCTCTCCGTCCGCGGCCCCGTCGTCGGCCCCCTCCTCCGCGGCCTCCTCGGCCGAGGGCGGCTCCGCCTCGCCCTCGGGTTCGGCGTCGCCGGAGGAGCGGGACGGTCTCCTCGGCGGCACGGACGGCCTGCTGGACGGCCTGCCGACCGACGGGGGCAGCTCGCCGTCGGGCTCGGACGAGTCGGAGGAGCCGGGCGGATCCGACGGCTCCGGCACGCCGGACGTCACCCTGCCTCCGCTGCTGCCCGGCCTCCTCCCCGGCCTGGGCATCAGCGCGGAGGACGCGGACGAGTAGCCCTTCCGTCCGTACGACACCAGGGGGCGGGCATCCGGATCGACACCGGACGCCCGCCCCCTGGAAGCGCGCTGAGGAACGCCGTCAGAAGAACACCGAGCGGCGCTGGACGAGCAGCGTGTAGAGCGTGTGCTGGATCTGCTCGCGCACCTGGTCGGTGAGGTTGAACATCAGCATCGGGTCCTCGGCCGCCTCGGGCGGGTAGCCGTCGGTCGGGATGGGCTCGCCGAACTGGATGGTCCACTTCGTCGGCAGCGGCACCAGGCCGAGCGGGCCGAGCCAGGGGAAGGTCGGAGTGACCGGAAAGTACGGGAAGCCCAACAGCCGTGCGACGGTCCTGGCGTTGCCGAGCATGGGGTAGACCTCCTCCGCGCCCACGATCGAGCAGGGCACGATCGGTACCCCGGCGCGCAGCGCGGTGGAGACGAACCCGCCCCGGCCGAACCGCTGGAGCTTGTACCGGTCGCCGAAGGGTTTGCCGAGTCCCTTGAAGCCCTCCGGCATCACCCCGACGATCTCGCCGAGTTCCAGCAGCCGCTGCGCGTCCTCCGCGCAGGCCAGGGTGTGACCGGCCTTGCGGGCCAGTTCGTTGACGACCGGCAGCTGGAAGACGAGGTCGGCGGCGAGCAGCCGCAGGTGGCGCTCGGCGGGGTGGTGGTCGTGCACGGCGACCTGGAGCATCAGCCCGTCGAGGGGCAGGGTCCCGGAGTGGTTGGCGACGACGAGCGCGCCGCCGTCCTCGGGGATGTTCTCGATCCCCTTCACCTCGACGCGGAAGTACTTGTCCGCGAGGGGCCGCAACAGCGACATCAGGACCTGGTCGGTCAGTTCCGCGTCGTAGCCGAACTCGTCCACTTCGTAATCGCCGGTCACGCGCCGCCGCAGGAAGGCGAGTCCGCCCGCGATCCGGCGGTCCCAGTCGGCGCGTGCCGTGCTCCCGCGGGTCTCCCCCGCCTCCTGCGTCCCGGGCGTCGCCGCCTCCTCGCGTGCCCCGGGCCCCTCCTGGGGTCCGTGCGCCGCCTGGGGCGGCTCGGTGCCCGCGCGCGCCTGTCCGGGGACCTGGGCGCCCGGCAGGGCGCTCACGGGCGCCGCGGCGCCCTCGGCCCGCCCGGAGTGCGCGCCGGAGCCGGTACGGCGCCGCGCGGAGCGTGACCCGCCCCCGGACCGGGACCGGTCGTCGTCGAACGGAATGACCTTGGCGTCCGCCATCGTCGATGCGCTCCTCTACCTGGCGCCGTGCGTCGTCTGCGTCGTCTGCCCTGCGCCACGCTCCGCCGCCGGGACGGCCGGCCGGGACCGGCGCGCCGGGCCGACGAGCGGCAGCCCGGCGAGGCGGTCGACCGCGCGGCCCACCGTCTCGGGCGGCAGCAGCCCGGGACCGCGGCTGCGGCCGTACTCCGCGAAGGTCTCCGCCGTGGTGAATCTCGGGCGGAAGCCCAGCGTCTCGTACATCTGGAGGGTGGAGACCACCCTGCCGTGGGTGAGCAGCCGGATCTGCTCCGGGGAGAAGTCCGTCATGCCGACCGCGCGGAGTGCCGAACCGACCCAGGTGACGGCGGGCAGCAGCACCGGGACCGTGGGCCGGCCCAGGCGGCGCGCGCACTGCGAGAGCAGCAGCACCCCGTCGCCGGCGATGTTGAAGGTGCCGCTGTTGAGGGTTCCGCGCCGGGGTTCCCTCGCCGCGATGCCCAGGACGTCGATCACGTCGTCCTCGTGGACGAACTGGAGCCGGGGGTCGTACCCGAGGACGGTCGGCAGTACGGGCAGCGCGAGGTAGTCCGCGAGCGGCGAGTCCGGCATCGGGCCGAGGATGTTGGCAAAGCGCAGGACGGTGACCGCGACGTCCGGGCGGCGCCGGGCGAAGCCGCGTACGTACCCCTCGACCTCGACCGCGTCCTTGGCGAAGCCGCCGCTCGGCAGGGACTTCGGCGGGGTCGTCTCTGTGAAGACGGCCGGGTCGCGCGGGGCGGCGCCGTAGACACTGGTGGTGGACTTCACCACCAGTCGCTGGACGGTGGGCGACTTCTGGCAGGCACCGAGGAGCTGCATGGTGCCGATGACGTTGGTTTCCTTGATCGCCGTCCGGCCGGCCGCGCCGAGCGCCTTGCCGGAGACGTTGAGGTGGACCACGGTGTCCACGGAGTGTTCCGCGAGCACCCGTGCGATGGCGGGCTGCCGGATGTCGGCGCGTACGAACACCGCGTCACCCAGCCGGTGCGCGGGCTCCGTGGCGTCGACGGCGATCACCCGGTCCACTCCGGGATCGCGCTGGACGCGCCGCACGAAGCGGCCTCCCAACTGCCGGGCCGCTCCTGTGACGAGCACGACCTTCCCCAAGATCAGCGCCTTCCGTCGGTCCACGAGGCGGGACGCCCGCGAAAAGGGCCGTCCCCTGCCGGTCACCGTAGCGGGTGGATGTTTCCCTGCGGCTTCCCCGGACCGGGGTTTGACGAACTCGTCGCGGACGGAGCCGGAAACCGGGGCGGAAAGGCACCGTCGGGGACCCGCTGAAAAAACAGCGGCGGAAAAATACCGCAGCCCCTCCGCCATGTCGACGGAGGGGCTGCGGAGACACGAACTGCGTTCGCTTACTTCTTGTTGCGACGCTGAACGCGCGTGCGCTTGAGCAGCTTGCGGTGCTTCTTCTTGGCCATCCGCTTGCGCCGCTTCTTGATAACAGAGCCCACGACTACCCTCGCTCACTTCTCATCCTGGTGCGGGGCGTCTGGGCCCACACGACCTACGTCGGCCTAGCCTACCCGTCACTTGGTGAGGGACGTAATCCGAGGGAAAGACGTCAGGCGGACTCGACCCCCACAAAGGATTCGCGGAGGTACTCGTGAACCGCTTGCTCGGGCACCCGGAACGACCTGCCCACCCGGATCGCCGGCAGATGACCGCTGTGCACCAAGCGGTACACGGTCATCTTCGACACTCTCATGACCGAGGCGACTTCCGCCACGGTCAGAAACTTGACCTCGTTCAGAGGTCTCTCGCTCCCAGCAGCCATGACCCACCTGTACCTTCCGCAGGCGACGCGCACCGGCTTCCCCTCCGGTGACTCTTCGTCGTTGTGCGCTCACTGCCCAGATTAGGGGCGCGTGATGCGAGTGGGGAAGAGGTGAGGCGATCGGGCGCCTACTGTGACAGACAGGCCCGATTGAGCACATAGCGCGTCAGAGGCAGGTAGTGCTCGGCCGCCACGGCGTCGTCCAGGGGTACGGCCACCGACACCCGGCCCTCCGCCTCGCCGACGAAGAGCGCCGGGTCGTTCACATCGGCCGGCCCCATCGCCTCGAAGCCCAGCTGACCTGCGCCGCAGGCCCATCCGTGGTCGCCGATCACCAGCTCCGGAAGCCCGCGGGAGTCCTCCGCGGCACTCTCCAGCGCGGCCCGCACGGGCAGCGGGGAGTGGGTGTGCGCCCCCGGCCCCCCGCTTCCGCCGCGCGCGCCGGGCTCCCGCACGAACGCGACCCCGCGTACGTAATCGAGCCGGTACGGACGTACGCCGAATCGAGTCGTTATGTCGACACGACGGCCCCGCCCGGGGGTGAGGACCGTACAGCCGGCCGCCGACAGAGCGTCTGCCAGCCCGGCGTAGAAGCCGGTCAGCCGCTCCGGGTGCCCCGTACCGAACAGGACCGGGGCGCGTCGCGCGGCCGCCTCCGCGAGCCGACCGGCGAACGCGTCCAGCCTCGCGAGGGTGCGTTCCGGGTCGATCGTGTCGGCCCCCGTCACCCGCCCCGGATCGCCCGAGACCCCGCACCTCTCCGCCATCAGCCCCAGCAGCTCCCGCTCCCCCCAGACCCCGTCGGGGCGCACCCCCAGGGTCACCCGGGGGTCCCCGGCGGCGAAGAGCCGGTAGCTGCGCAGACTGTTCTCGCGCGAGGTGGCGACGGGCCCCGCCAGCCGGGCCGCCAGCAGGTGGGCGCGTAGCGCCCCGGTGCTCAACACCCGTGCCATGCTTCCCTACAGGCCTTCCCCGGGGGCCACAACCCGTACACCGCACCACCGTTGGCGTAACACACATGCGCGGGTCCCCGCCCGACGCCCCGTCAGCCGCCTTGCGCACCGGGCCCTTTCAGGCGAGCAGTCCACGCAGCGGGTACGCGGACCGGCGCGTCGCCAGCACCGCCTGGTCCAGCCGGTCCACGGGGTCGTAACCCGAGTCCCAGGACTGCCAGCGGGGGGTGCGCCCGTCCGTCATCCGCTCGGGACCCGGCTGCCCGGTGCGGGCGTGCACCTCGTCCCGCCAGGACGCCGGGATCACCGATTCCGGGTCGACCGGCCGGTGCGCGGCGATCCCCACCAGGTGGGTCCAGGAACGCGGCACCACGTCGACGACGGCGTACCCGCCGCCGCCCAGCGCCACCCACCGCCCGCCCTCGGCGTGCGCGTGCGCGAGTTCGTGGCAGGCCTCCATCACGGCCCGCTGCGCGTCCAGCGTCACCGCGAGATGGGCGAGCGGGTCGTCGAAGTGGGTGTCCGTCCCGTGCTGGCTCACCAGCACCTGCGGCCGGAAGTCGGCGATCAGCTCCGGCACCACCGCGTGGAAGGCCCGCAGCCACCCCGCGTCGCCGGTCCCCGGCGGCAGCGCCACGTTGACCGCCGCGCCCTCACCGGCCGGCCCTCCGGTCTCCTGCGGGAACCCGGTGTGCGGGAAGAGGGTGCGCGGGTGCTCGTGCAGCGACACGGTCAGCACCCGGGGGTCGTCCCAGAACGCCGCCTGGACCCCGTCGCCGTGGTGCACGTCCACGTCCACGTACGCGACGCGTTCGGCGCCCAGCTCCAGCAGCCGGGCGATGGCGAGCGCCGGGTCGTTGTAGACGCAGAACCCGGCGGCGGCTCCGGGCATCGCGTGGTGCAGGCCGCCGGTGAAGTTCACCGCGTGGTCGGTCGCGCCCCGCCACACGGCCTCGGCGGCGCCCACGGAGAGCCCGGCGATGAGCGCGGAGACCTCGTGCATCCCCGCGAAAGCGGGGTCGTCGACGGTCCCGAGCCCGTAGCCCTGGTCGGCGGCGAGGGGGTCGGCCGAGGCCGCCCGTACCGCCGCCACGTAGTCCGGCCGGTGCACCAGGCGGAGCGTGGAGTCCCCGGCGGCCTTGGCCGACCGCACGTCCACGGCCCCGTCGAGGCCGAAAGCCCGCACCAGCCCCATCGTCAGGGCCAGGCGTACCGGGTCCATCGGATGGCTGCGCCCGAAGTCGTACCCCGTTACCGCGTCATCCCACATCAGCTGTGCGCGCCCGCTCATGCCCGCCACCGTATCGGGCGTCGTCACCGCCGAACGACCGGGCGTACACGAGCGTCACCAGCACCAGGACCATCGGCACGACCATCGCCTCGCGGTAACCCCAGGCGTCGCCGAGCGCCCCCACGAGCGGCGAACCGATGAGGAAGCCGACGTAGTTGAAGATGTTCAGCCGGGCGACCGCCACATCACTGGCGCCGGGGAACAACCGCCCCGCCGCCGCGAAGGTCTGCGGCACGATCACGCACAGCCCGAACCCGAGCAGGGTGAACCCGGCCATCCCGGTCCACGGGTCCGGCGCCACCGCCACCACCGAGAACCCGACGGCCGCCACCAGCGAACCGGCCCGCACCACGGCCGCCGCACCGATCCGCCGCACCCCGTAGTCCCCCACGGCCCGCCCCAGCAGCGTCGTCACCATGTAGACGTTGTACGGGACCGTCGACAGCTGCTCCGAACTCCCCAGCACGTCCTGGAGGTACTTGGCGCTCCAGTTGGAGACCGTCGAGTCCCCTATGTACGCGAAGCACATCACCAGGCAGAGCGGCAGCAGCAGCCGGAACGGCACGGAGGGCGCCGCGGCCCCGCCGGCTCCACCGGCCTTGCCGGACTCCGCCGCGCCCTCCGTGTACCACCGGCTGCCGATCAGCGCGGCCGGCAGCAGGACGACGACCGCCGGGAGGTACGAGACGAGGAGGGAGAGGTCCCAGTGCGCCCCGGCCCAGGAGAGCGAGGCCCCGACGATCCCGCCGAGGCTGAACACCGCGTGGAAGCCGAGCATGATGCTGCGGCCGTAGGCCCGCTGGAGGCTGACGCCCATCATGTTCATGGAGGCGTCGAGCGCCCCCACGGAGAGCCCGAAGAGAGCGAGCGCGACGGCCGCGTGCCACACCGCGTCTCCCGCACCGACCCCGAGCAGGGCCAGCATGACGAGGGGCTGCGCGCAGCGCAGGACCGTCCCGGGCCTCACCCGCGCGACCACCTTCTCGGTGACCACGCTGCCGACCCCGGCGAGGATCGGCACGGCGGCCAGGAAGACGGGCAGCAGCCCGTCGGATATCCCGTACTGGTCCTGGATGGCGGGGATACGCGTCACCAGCAGTGCGAAGGTCACCCCTTGCACGAAGAAGCTGAACGCCAACGAACCCCTGCCGTACCGCAACCGCGCATCTGTCATGGCGGGAGCGTAGGGCCAGGATCTACCCGTGGGTAGACGGATCAGGCCAGCAAATCGGGGAGTTGGGCCATGTCGGAGAAGAGCCCGGTCACTCCGGTGAGCCGGTCCGCCGGCATCATCGAGGTGAAGCCGTAGACGTCCATCCCCGCGGCCCGGGCGGCTTCGACGCCGAGCGGGCTGTCCTCGATCACCACGCAGCGCTCGGGGGAGACGCCCATCGAGCGTGCCGCGTGCAGGAACAGGTCCGGGGCCGGCTTCCCGCGGCCGACGTCTTCCGCGCTGAAGATCCACTCCTCCTCGAACCACTGGTCCAGCCCGGCCTTCTGGAGGCTGACGCGAATGCGCTCGTGCCCGCTGGAGGAGGCCACGCAGTAGTCCACGCCCTCCGCGACGAGCGACTCCAGCACGTTCTCGACCCCGGGGACGACGACGAGTTCTTCCTGGAAGGCGGCGAACAGCCTTGCGTTGAGCGTCGTCTCGAAGTCGTCGGGCAATTTCCCGCCCGTACGCTCCAGGACCAGATCGTGCACCCGGTGCACGGCGGACCCCATGTAGTCGCGCAGGGATTCCTCGTACGTGGTGGGGTGACCGAGCTCGGTCAGGTACGCGGCGAGGATCGTGTTGGAGATCGGCTCACTGTCGACGAGCACGCCGTCGTTGTCGAAGATGACCAGTTCGTAGCGCATGGTTCGAGCCTAGACGCTCAGAACGCAGAAAACCCCCGTGCCACAAGGCACGGGGGTCTCCCGGAAAAATTGTTCGGCGGCGTCCTACTCTCCCACAGGGTCCCCCCTGCAGTACCATCGGCGCTGAAAGGCTTAGCTTCCGGGTTCGGAATGTAACCGGGCGTTTCCCTAACGCAATGACCACCGAAACACTATGAAATTAACCAACCGGAAAAACACGGCGGTTGTTATTTCAGAACCAACACAGTGGACGCGAGCAACTGAGGACAAGCCCTCGGCCTATTAGTACCAGTCAGCTCCACCCGTTACCGGGCTTCCACATCTGGCCTATCAACCCAGTCGTCTACTGGGAGCCTTAACCCCTCAAAGGGGGTGGGAATACTCATCTTGAAGCAGGCTTCCCGCTTAGATGCTTTCAGCGGTTATCCTTTCCGAACGTAGCCAACCAGCCATGCCCTTGGCAGGACAACTGGCACACCAGAGGTTCGTCCGTCCCGGTCCTCTCGTACTAGGGACAGCCCTTCTCAATATTCCTACGCGCACAGCGGATAGGGACCGAACTGTCTCACGACGTTCTAAACCCAGCTCGCGTACCGCTTTAATGGGCGAACAGCCCAACCCTTGGGACCGACTCCAGCCCCAGGATGCGACGAGCCGACATCGAGGTGCCAAACCATCCCGTCGATATGGACTCTTGGGGAAGATCAGCCTGTTATCCCCGGGGTACCTTTTATCCGTTGAGCGACAGCGCTTCCACAAGCCACTGCCGGATCACTAGTCCCGACTTTCGTCCCTGCTCGACCCGTCGGTCTCACAGTCAAGCTCCCTTGTGCACTTACACTCAACACCTGATTGCCAACCAGGCTGAGGGAACCTTTGGGCGCCTCCGTTACTCTTTAGGAGGCAACCGCCCCAGTTAAACTACCCATCAGACACTGTCCCTGATCCGGATCACGGACCGAGGTTAGACATCCAGCACGACCAGAGTGGTATTTCAACGGCGACTCCACAACCACTGGCGTGGCCGCTTCAAAGTCTCCCACCTATCCTACACAAGCCGAACCGAACACCAATATCAAACTGTAGTAAAGGTCCCGGGGTCTTTCCGTCCTGCTGCGCGAAACGAGCATCTTTACTCGTAATGCAATTTCACCGGGCCTATGGTTGAGACAGTCGAGAAGTCGTTACGCCATTCGTGCAGGTCGGAACTTACCCGACAAGGAATTTCGCTACCTTAGGATGGTTATAGTTACCACCGCCGTTTACTGGCGCTTAAGTTCTCAGCTTCGCCGACCCGAAAGTCAGCTAACCGGTCCCCTTAACGTTCCAGCACCGGGCAGGCGTCAGTCCGTATACATCGCCTTACGGCTTCGCACGGACCTGTGTTTTTAGTAAACAGTCGCTTCTCGCTGGTCTCTGCGGCCACCCCCAGCTCATGGAGTAAATCCAATCACCAGTGATGGCCCCCTTCTCCCGAAGTTACGGGGGCATTTTGCCGAGTTCCTTAACCATAGTTCACCCGAACGCCTCGGTATTCTCTACCTGACTACCTGAGTCGGTTTAGGGTACGGGCCGCCATGAAACTCGCTAGAGGCTTTTCTCGACAGCATAGGATCATCCACTTCGCCACAATCGGCTCGGCATCAGGTCTCAGCCTTAATGTGTGACGGATTTGCCTACCACACGGCCTACACCCTTACCCCGGGACAACCACCGCCCGGGCTGGACTACCTTCCTGCGTCACCCCATCGCTTACCTACTACAAGTCTGGTTCATCGGCTCCACCACTACCCTCAACTCCGAAGAGATCGGGCCGGCTTCACGGACTTAGCATCGCCTGATTCAGTACTGGGCGTTTCAAAGCGGGTACCGGAATATCAACCGGTTGTCCATCGACTACGCCTGTCGGCCTCGCCTTAGGTCCCGACTTACCCTGGGCAGATCAGCTTGACCCAGGAACCCTTAGTCAATCGGCGCACACGTTTCTCACGTGTGTATCGCTACTCATGCCTGCATTCTCACTCGTGAACCGTCCACAACTCGCTTCCGCGGCTGCTTCACCCGGCACACGACGCTCCCCTACCCATCCCAGCCCCCGTTGGGGGTATGTGCTGGAATGACACGACTTCGGCGGTACGCTTGAGCCCCGCTACATTGTCGGCGCGGAATCACTTGACCAGTGAGCTATTACGCACTCTTTCAAGGGTGGCTGCTTCTAAGCCAACCTCCTGGTTGTCTCTGCGACTCCACATCCTTTCCCACTTAGCGTACGCTTAGGGGCCTTAGTCGATGCTCTGGGCTGTTTCCCTCTCGACCATGGAGCTTATCCCCCACAGTCTCACTGCCGCGCTCTCACTTACCGGCATTCGGAGTTTGGCTAAGGTCAGTAACCCGTTGGGGCCCATCGCCTATCCAGTGCTCTACCTCCGGCAAGAAACACACGACGCTGCACCTAAATGCATTTCGGGGAGAACC